>NZ_AUAA01000009.1 GCF_000428485.1 Epilithonimonas tenax DSM 16811
TGGATACACCCATGAGAAACAACCAAAAAAATTATCAAAAACAAAAATATATTTTCAGAAAATCGAGAAAAAGAATAGAGACATTATTCTCTCAGCTTTGTGACCAATTTAAAATCAGAAACAACTACGCAAAATCATTTGAAGGTTTTAAAACAAGGATATTGAGCAAAATAACAGCATTAACTTTCATTCAATTTGTAAATGTTTTTGTATTTAATAGAAAAATGAATAATATTAAAATTGCATTAGTTTGATAATGCACTACGAGTTAATTTAGATAAATGGTAATCAGTCCATCACCTATCGGTCTATGATTTCTTAGTCCATTTATAAAGCCACCATTTCTGTCACTTCTACATCATAACCTGAGATCACTGGTTTGATGCTTGGATTCTGCGTGATTACTTTGAATTTGTTGATTCCCAAATCTTTCAAAATTTGAGTTCCGATTCCGTAATCGCGGAAATTAGGCGCAATTGTGGGAAGTTCGCTTGTTCCGTCCTGATAATTTAGGAAATGCTGAAGTTTTCTTAAGGTATTTTCTTTGTTGGAAACATTATTAATGAAAACAACGGCACCTTTGCCTTCAGAATTGATAAGGTCTACAACACGCTGCATCAATGGATGTTCGCCGTTTGATAATCTGCTCAAAACATCGAAATACGAACTAGAAGACTGCACTCTTACAAGCACAGGTTCGTCTGGCGTCCAAGTTCCCGTTGTCAAGGCAAAATGAATTTGCTCCGTCGGTTTTTCCTCGAAAACATAAAATTTGAAATCTCCAAAATGGGTTTTGATATCACGCTCTTCGATTCTTTCTACAAGATCACCCTGTCTCAGTCTGTAATGGATGAGGTCTTCTATAGAAACCACTTTCAGGTCATGTTTCTTCCCGAACTCCAAAAGGTCCGGCATTCTAGCCATATCGCCGTCATCTTTCATGATTTCGCAGATGACGCCGCCTTCTTTCAGACCAGCCAATCGGGTAAGATCGATCGCTGCTTCCGTATGTCCGGCTCTTTTCAGAACGCCGCCTTCTTTGGCACGTAGTGGGAAGATGTGCCCCGGTCTCATGAGATCGCCGGGTTTAGTTTCCGGGTCCATAATAGCAAGGATCGTTTTAGCGCGGTCGCCGGCAGATATTCCTGTTGTCGCACCTTTGCCTAATAAGTCAACAGACACTGTGAATGCTGTTTCTTTAGGGTCTGTAGAGTTGGCTACCATCGAATTAAGTTCCAGCTCGTCGCACCTTTTCTCTGTAATCGGCATACAAATCAGACCGCGGGCATGGATCGTCATAAAGTTGATGATCTCCGTCGTAGTAAGCTCTGCAGCGGCAAGAAGGTCGCCTTCGTTCTCGCGGTCTTCATCATCTACAACGATGATCATTTTACCGTTTTTGAGGTCTTCTAATGCTTCCGCTATGGTATTAAGTTGGATCTTATCCATTGTTCTGAATTTTTTTTGCAAAGATACTTATTTAGAACCTAAATAAGGATTGTAAAAGTCGATTAATAAGATGCAAAACGTGACTATTGTCAGGAGCCGGGAACCTGCTGTCCACTATTATCTTTTTGTTTTTCAGGAGGCTTGTTCTTCCAACACAAATTGTCCGGTAAAAAACAAAAAGGATAGCCGTTGCCATCAGGGCTATGAGAAAATGAGGTCGCCAAATCAGGCTTTTACCATTGCTGAAAATTTTTTTTGAAATTAAAAGCTTATAAAATTTGAAATTTGAAAAAAAACACTAAATTTGCAATCCAAGAAAACGGTGCTTTGGCCGAGCGGCTAGGCAGTGGTCTGCAACACCATCTACAGCGGTTCGAATCCGCTAGGCACCTCACTGGTAAACCCTAATTCATTTATTGACAATGTTTTAGGGTTTTTTGTTTGTGGTAATTTCAACCAAAGTCCCATTATTTTGTAAAAAAATATTTTTTTTTAAGTGTGGCAATCTATAATCTCTATTCCTTGGCTGTGGATTTTAGGTCGTTCAGGTTCTCATCATAAATTCACCATTCAATCGGTCATCGTTGTCTGGTATATCTAATGTCATCTCAAACAAAAATTTTACGAGCCAAACGTTTTTTTAGGATATACAAAGGCGACAACTTCATCAGGGAATGTGAAGTTTTTGCAATAGAGTATTTTTTGCGTATCATCATATTGTTTATGCTGTTCAATTGTTAAAGTTTGCTCTTTTGGGAACAAAGAAGAAGTGTTTAGCTTTTTTGGCAGCGATTTTGTTAAGTAGCAATAACCTACATATAACCACAAATATTTTTCAAATATGGAAGCCACAGAACTAAGACTCAATAATTTGGTCATCTATGAAGATGAGATCGTACCAGTAATCGGGATGGAAAACAAAAACAATGATCTTTTTGTAAAAATCGATTCGTTTACCACAGTAGATCAGAGAAAGCTGAAACCTATTGCGTTAACAGCAGAATGGTTTTCCCGATTGGGATTCAAGGAAGTTTACCGTTCGTCTACAAGGGTGAGATTTGACCTTCCTAATTTTTGCAGGTATGATTTTGACCTTAGCTCCAACAAGATTCTGGAAGGGTTTTTGTTCTTCGGAAATTATATCAAATGTACCCATCTTCACCAATTACAGAACATCTACTTCACGCTCACGGGCGAGGAACTGAAAGTCGAACAATCTCTTAAAAGAAAAGAGATCGTCGCTTAAAAATAGAAACCTGATTTGTAAAACGATCAGGTTTTTTTAAGCCCATAATGATAAAAATATCACTTCTAACTTCTAATATCTCACCTCTTTCCTTACTTTTGTGTAAAATTATTTAGAATTGAAAACCCATTTCATTGCTATTGGCGGTTCTGCAATGCACAATCTTGCCATTGCGCTCAAAGATAAAGGCTATCAGGTGACAGGTTCAGACGATGCTATTTTCGAACCTTCAAGATCCCGTTTGGAAAAAAAAGGAATTCTTCCCGATGAATTGGGCTGGTTTCCGGAGAAACTAACGTCTGACATCGATGCTGTCATCCTGGGAATGCACGCCCACACAGACAATCCAGAATTGGCGAAAGCAAAACAACTGGGCTTGAAGATCTATTCTTATCCCGAGTTTCTTTACGAGCAATCCAAAGAAAAAACCCGAGTGGTCATTGGTGGTTCTCACGGGAAAACCACGATTACATCAATGATTCTTCACGTTCTCAATTTCCATCAGAAAGATATTGATTATATGGTTGGCGCGCAGCTGGAAGGCTTTGACTGTATGGTAAAGATCACGCAGGATAACGATTTTATGATCCTAGAAGGCGATGAATATCTGTCTTCTCCACTTGATCTAAGATCCAAATTTT
Organism: Epilithonimonas tenax DSM 16811; assembly: GCF_000428485.1. GTDB lineage: Bacteria > Bacteroidota > Bacteroidia > Flavobacteriales > Weeksellaceae > Epilithonimonas > Epilithonimonas tenax. The sequence goes on from NZ_AUAA01000009.1 coordinate 3,337, forward strand.
TATTGTATCAACCCAATATCGCATTGGTTTCTGGTATTGCTTGGGATCATATCAATGTGTTCAAAACTTTTGATGACTACACCGATCAGTTTAGAAAATTTGTGGCGAGCATCACGCCGGGTGGTGTTTTGGTTTATAATGAGGAAGATGCGGAAGTGGTAAAAGTGGTAGAAGCTTCTGAGAATTTTTTCAGAAAGATCCCTTATAAAACGCCGGAATACGAAATCGTCAATGGTATTGTCAACCTAAAAACCGATATGGGTGATATTCCTTTATCTGTTTTCGGGAAACATAATTTATTGAATATGGAAGGCGCAAGATTCATCTGTTCTCAATTGGGGATTATGGAAGAGGAATTCTATGAAGCCATAATGAGTTTCAAAGGTGCTTCCAAACGTCTGGAGAAAGTTGAACGTACCGATGGCGGTTTGCTTTACAAAGATTTTGCGCACGCACCAAGCAAAGTGAAGGCCACCGTTTCTGCGTTTACTGAGCAGTTTTCTAAGACCGAAACATTTGGATTTTTAGAATTGCACACGTACTCAAGTCTGAATCCGGTTTTCCTTGAGCAGTACGACCATGCCATGGATGGCTTGGATAACGCCGTTGTTTTCTATTCAGAAGATGCTTTGAAAATCAAACGGATGGATCCAATTTCGCCAGATTTGATCAAAGAAAAATTTAAGAATGAGAATCTCAAAGTCTTTACCAATGCCGAAGATCTTCACGCTTACTGGGAAACGCTTGACAAATCCAAAGGTGCTTTTGTGATGATGAGTTCTGGTAATTTTGGAAGCTTGGATTTGACGAAATAAATCTTATAACCTATAATTTATCAACCTTCTGGATCAATTTTCAGAAGGTTTTTTATGATTGATTTTAACTGTTGATGAGCCACCATTCCTTCTTGATAAAACAAAACCTTCCCATCTTTATCAATCAAAATCCAACTCGGATAAACTGGTTTTTGATGGGCCGAAATTTCAACCGCCAATTCGTGAATGCCAGAATTTCCGTTCGAAATGTAATCGTAATTTTTACCAAAAAGATTAATCGATTTCTTAGATTTTTCAGGATTAAAAGTGATAAAATAAACCTTCTCATCCATCAGGTTTTTCAACTCCAAATCTTTCTCAATCTGATAGATCTGGATTTTACAAATCGAGCACCAGTCCGTTTTCATATAAATCAAAATCGGTTTGTCCAATTTATCAGGTAAACTTTCAAAACCATAATGCTTTACTTTCTGCGAATTAAAAATCCCGAAAATCATGATGAATATGAAAGCTAATATTTTCATTAATCTAACTTCTAAAATCTAATTTCTAACATCTATCTTATCTGATAATGGATTCCCAAAAAAGTCCGTACGCCCTGCATCGGCGCATAGCCATAAGTCGTATCAAAAGTATAGCCATAAGGATTGCTCGCAGCATCGTCCACTTGGTTGTCAAACGGGTCAAACGGACGCAGAATTGGAGTTTTCGGTCTGAAGTTTAACAGATTTCTTACGCCTCCATATATCTCAAATCCATTATCAAATTTCTTTGTCAACTGTATGTTCATCAACGTAAACCACGGCGAATATTCCGGCCGGAAATCATCGGGAACTATGGGCAATCTCATTGGTCCACAGAATTGTCCAGTCAAATCCACCGAAAATTTGTTCGTAAACTGATAACTCAAACTGTAAGTACCACTCCAATTCGGGGCGTGTAACTGCTGATTTTTCTCCACTTCATTTTGTGAGTAGACGTCCATATAAGTGATTCCAAACATTAGCTGAAGCGGCAAGGTCCAGATTGTACTGATGTCTGCAGAAATACCTCTGGAAATAGCATGTCCAGGCAAATTATTATACATGATTTTGTCCGGCGCAGTGTCGAAATCGCCCACGATCTTATTGTTAAAATAAGAATGGAACGCGTTGATGTCCAAATTGATAAAGTAATTCTTCACCGGGATTTTCATCAGGTAACTCAGATTCGTATTTAATGATTTTTCGGGCTTCAGATCTTCTTTGATCACCACTTCCCGAGAACCGGTAAGCGCCGCGTGGTCCTCCGTAAATAGATTCACCACCCGGAAACCAGTCCCGAAACTCAAGCGCAAAGTGTTGTAAGGATTGGGTTGCACTTTCCACGCCACTCTGGGCGAATGCACAGATTTGTGCACTTTGTGATAATCATATCGGTAACCAAAAAGCAAGGTGTTTTTATCATTAATTTCCCATTCGTCTTCCATATATAATCCCAAAACCGGTGATTTCATCGGTTCATTTTCTTGTGAGGAATGAGCAGTTCCAGGTGTGTTGTCATCGTAAAAAGTAGATTTCACAGTCGTCCCACTTTTCAAAAGATGTTTCCCCGATTGCTTTTCCCAATTCATTTGCAGAAACAAAACTTTCTGTGTGGCTAAGTAAGAAGTGTTCCCATAAAAGGAATCCTGATGGTGGTAATTGTAAGAATACTGAAGCAGGAATTTTTCTGTCATTGGCAATTGATAGATCCCAAAAAGCTCAAAACGGTTGGTGTAAATACTTTCACCGTAAACATCATCCGAACCTCTGTTTTGTTTCTGCCATTGCATTTCGCCACCAAAGCGGTCTTCGTAAAAATATCTCAAAGCGAAACTAGCCAATCTGTTTTCTTTTCTTTTAAAATTCCATTTGTTGAAAACTGAGAGGCGGTGTTGCAGCGGCGTGTCTGTGAAATGATCTTTGTTTTGATCAATTCTGTTTCCATAGTAGAAATAATTGAGACTCAATAAACTCGAAAAAGTCTGATTGTCAAAAACCTTTTTCGCAACATCAAGATTGATTTCGCCTTGATTTCCCGTCATCACATCGGTTGCAAAATCCGGTGCTTGTAAAGCATTTTTTGTAATGATATTGATGATTCCGCCCATCGCTTCAGAGCCATAAAGAGCCGAAGCCGGACCTTTGGTGATTTCAATTCTGTCAATCAAACTGTTTGGGATGCCACTAAGTCCGTAAACTGTGGAAAGCGAACTCACGATGGGCATTCCGTCAATCAAAATCGTCGTGTAAGCGCCTTCCAAACCGTTGATGTGGATGTCGCCTGTGTTGCAAACGGCACAATTCAATTGAGGTTTCACACCGTTGACCATCGCAATAGATTCGAAAATATGAGGCGTTGGATGCTTGCGGAAGAATTGTTGAGAATAAACATCTGTCGAGATGGCGCCTTTCAGTTTTTTCACAGAAAACTGAGTGATTGTGACTTCATCAATGTTTCTGGCGGACTTTGTAGAATCAGATTTTGGAACGATAAGAGAATCACTTTGAGCGTTGATAAAAATAGGAAACAAGATGAATAATATAAAAGTTAATTTCATAAAATAAAATTGTTAGACAAAACTAACAATTTTATTAGAAGTAGAAAATTTATTTTAAAATTAAATTTTTAAGTCCAGAAAAGTCCACCAAAAATGATTGTTTTAATTGATGCCAATTGATAACTGAATGTTGGGCAAATTCGCCTCATTTACAGGAAACTAAAAATCTGATCTAAGAGAAAGCGTCTTGGCGAACCGTATAATATGTTCAATAATTTTAAAAAACTTTACACTCTGCGCGTTCAAAAATAAGTTGTAATCTAATTCTCAAAAAAATATTACATTTGAGAAAAGCCAAATCCAACAAAATGAGATACGTTCAGTTAGGTCAGATTCCACCAAAAAGACACACGATTTTCAAGTCCGAAGACGACCAGTTTTATTACGAGCAACTCTTTGGTACAGAAGGTTTTCACGGGATTGCATCATTGTTGTACCACACGCATCGCCCGACTCAGATCAGATCCATCGGCCATGAAAAAGACGTGACACCAAAAATTGCAGTCGAGAAAAACGTGACGCCTAGAATGATAAAAGGGGCAAAAGTAACTGCCGAAGATGACTTTTTGGAAAGCCGAAAAGTCCTGATGCTAAACAATGATTTGAAAATGGGTCTGGCGAAACCTAGAAAGTCCCCGGAATATTTCTATAAAAATGCAGAATGCGACGAATTGTTTTTTGTCCACGCCGGAAAAGGAATTCTGAAAACAATGCTCGGAAACATTGTGTTTTCTGTAGGAGATTATCTCATCATTCCGAGAGGTACTATTTACCAACTGGAACTGGAATCCGAAGACAATGTTTTTCTGTTCATAGAAGCACATTCTCCCATTTATACGCCAAAACGTTACCGCAATGAGTTCGGACAATTGCTGGAACATTCGCCGTTTTGTGAGCGCGATATTGTGCCACCCACTTTCGTAGAACCAAAAAATGAGAAAGGCGATTTCCTCATTAAGGTAAAGAAAGAAAACCAAATCACAGATTTCATCTATGCTACGCATCCATTTGATGTCGTAGGGTGGGACGGCTATTTTTATCCGTACAAATTCAATATCAAAAACTTCGAACCGATTACGGGAAGAATCCATCAGCCGCCGCCGGTTCATCAGAATTTTGAGGCGCATAATTTTGTGGTCTGCTCCTTCGTGGCAAGGATGTACGATTATCATCCGCAAGCCATTCCTGCGCCTTACAACCATTCCAACATAGATTCAGACGAGGTTTTGTTTTATACGGAAGGGGATTTTATGAGCAGAAACCACGTGGATCTGATGGATTTTTCACTTCATCCTGGCGGCGTTGTTCACGGTCCGCATCCCGGCGCGATGGAACGAAGCATCGGTAAAAAATCAACGGACGAATATGCTGTCATGGTTGATCCATTCAGGCCTTTCAAGCTGACAGAAGAAGCGATAAAAGTAGAAGATCCGAGCTACAAGACGAGTTGGTTGGAGTAAACAAATCATCATAAAATGAGTACTCCTGATAGTAGCCGTCAAAATATCTTTCTAAACCCAGTAAAATATGACTTTTTACCAACCTGATAACGCTCATTTTTTTCTGTATCTTTAACAGATAACTTTGTTAAAAATTAAAAGCAATGATCAATTTCGTAAGCGCAGAGGAAGCAGTTTCTATCATAAAAAGCGGCGACAGGATTTTTGGACACGGAAGTGCGTGTACGCCCAATCTTTTATATAATGAGTTAGCCAATCAATCTTCCCGTTTGAAAGATGTAGAAATGGTGTCTATCACACAACAGGGAAATGTAGAAATTGCAAAACCTCAGTATAAGGACAGTTTTTACATCAATTCTCTCTTTACATCAGCGCCTGTTCGCGAAGCCGTCAATTCTGAAAACGGAGATTATGTTCCCATTTTCCTGAGCGAGATTCCCATTCTTTTCAAAAACGGAATTCTGCCCATTGATGTAGCTTTGATTACGGTTTCGCCGCCGGATGCACACGGTTATTGTACACTTGGTACATCGGTAGATGTAGCCAGAAGTGCAATTGATACTGCGAAAAGGATCATTGCGATTGTCAACCCGAAAATGCCGAGAACGCATGGCGATGGAATGATCCACATCAACAGAATCGAAAAATTGGTCTGGAATGAGGAAGAACTTCTCACAATTAATTACAGCGAAAAAGTAGGCGAAGAGGAAATGAAGATCGGTAGAAACGTGGCCGAATTGATTGACGATAAAGCGACGATCCAAATGGGAATCGGGACTATTCCCGATGCTGTTTTGCAATGTCTTCACAACCACAAAGATCTTGGCGTTCATACAGAAATGCTGAGCGACGGTGTGATCGATCTGATGATAAATGATGTCGTTAATAACAAATACAAAGGAACGCACGCCAACAGAACAATCACGAGTTTTTGCTTTGGAACCAGACGACTTTATGATTTTGTAGATGATAATCCGGCGGTGGCTTTTATGGATGTACAGCACGTCAATTTCCCGATCAATATTATGAAAAATAAGAAAATGCACGCCATCAATTCTGCAATAGAAATTGATTTGACAGGACAGGTTTGTGCAGATTCTATCGGAACCTATCAGTTCAGTGGCATTGGCGGACAGATGGATTTCATGCGGGGAGCAGCACTTAGCGAAGGCGGAAAACCAATTATGGCTTTGTCTTCCCGAACAAAAAAAGGTGTGCCGAGGATTGTTCCTTTTCTGAAACAAGGTGCTGGTGTGGTCACCACAAGAGGTCATATTCATTATGTTGTCACAGAGTTTGGAACCGCTTATCTTTATGGTAAAAACCTGCGTCAGAGAGCGCACGCACTCATAGAAATCTCTCACCCAGATGACAGAGAAATGCTGGATAAGGCCGCTTTTGAAAGGTTCAGATAATTGGTGTTTTAGGAAGGCGAATTTTAAAACTAACAATCGTTAGTCAGTTTCCGAAAAATTCTTATCTTGGCATCAACAGATATAAAAGTAAAAAGTAAAATGTCAACACTCACTTTTGCCGAAAAGATCGCACAAGCCGAGAATTTTCTCCCGATCAACGGAACAGATTATTTAGAATTTTATGTGGGAAATGCCAAGCAAGCCGCACATTTTTACAAAACAGCCTTCGGTTTTCAGTCCGTAGCTTATGCAGGCCCGGAAACTGGTGTCAGAGACAGATCATCATACGTCCTTCAACAAGGAAAGATCAGATTGGTTCTGACCTCAGGACTTAAATCCGATTCTCCAATTTGTGAACATCAAAGAAAACACGGCGACGGTGTCAAGATCCTTGCGCTTTGGGTAGATGATGCCGAAAAAGCTTTTGAAGAAACTACAAAACGTGGCGGAAAACCGTATCTGGAAACCCAAACTTTGACCGACGATTTTGGCGAGGTTAAAATGTCCGGCGTGTACACTTACGGTGAAACGGTTCATATGTTCGTGGAACGTAAAAACTACAATGGTGCATTTATGCCCGGTTATGAACCGTGGGAAAGCGACTACAATCCTTCCGATGTTGGACTTTTGTACGTGGATCACTGCGTAGGAAATGTAGGCTGGGACAGGATGATCCCAACGGTAGAATGGTACGAGAAAGTGATGGGATTTGTGAATATTCTTTCCTTTGATGACAAACAAATCAATACAGAATATTCTGCGTTGATGAGTAAAGTGATGTCCAACGGTAACGGATTTGCAAAATTCCCAATCAATGAGCCCGCAGAAGGTCAAAGAAAATCTCAGGTGGAAGAATATCTGGATTTTTACGAAGGCGAAGGTGTTCAGCACATTGCTGTAGCCACAAAAGACATTGTGAAAACCGATACAGAACTGAAAAGTAGAGGCGTAGAATTCCTTTCGCCACCACCGGAAGCCTATTACGATATGATCCCAGAAAGGGTGGGGAACATTGATGAAGATATTAAAAAACTTCAGGATCTAGGAATTCTTGTCGATTGTGATGAGGAAGGGTATCTGCTTCAGATCTTTACAAAACCAGTAGAGGACAGGCCTACTTTGTTCTACGAGATCATAGAGAGACACGGCGCTCAGAGCTTCGGCGCAGGAAATTTTAAAGCGCTTTTCGAGGCTTTGGAAAAAGAGCAGGAGAAGCGTGGTAACTTATAAACCAAAATCATTCTTGATACCATTAAAGCATTATTTTTAATGCTTTAATTTTTTATGGCAGCTTTATCCGTCCTCCACTCCCAATCTTTTTTGCTCGCGATTTCGGTTTAACCAGAACTTCAAGAGCATGCAAAAAAGGATTTCCGTTCAGGCCGGGCTGCGGATTCACCGTTTAATAATGACGATTAATCCATTATTCTAATATCTAAACTCAAACTTCTACAAAAATGAAATCATTCATAGAATATTCCTCAGATTCCGACTTTTCTATTCATAATATCCCTTTCGGTGTATGTGTTTTTAATAAAGAATACATCGCTTGTGCCACCAGAGTGGGTGACATCATTATTGATCTGGCAACCCTGTATGACCTTGGTTTTTTTGAAGAGATCAAAGGTTTGGAGGAAAATGTCTTCGAAGCTTATACCATCAACGAATTCATAGAATTCGGAAAGCCTGTGACTAATGCCGTTCGCGAGAAGATTCAACAACTTTTATTAGAAGGTTCACTCTTATCAAAAGATGAAAAAACGATAGAGGATTGCTTTTTCGATTTGGATGAGGTTCAAATGATGATGCCTTTGCACATCCCCAATTATACAGATTTTTACAGCAGCATCCAGCACGCCACCAATGTCGGGATGATGTTCCGCGACCCAGCCAATGCACTGCTTCCCAACTGGAAACATCTGCCGGTTGGTTATCACGGTCGCGCATCTTCCATTGTTTTATCAGGGATAGACATCATCAGGCCTTGCGGACAGATCAAACCGATAGATTCTGACCAACCGATTTTCAGCGCTTCAAAACAACTCGATTTTGAATTGGAAATGGCTTTTGTCGTGAACAAAAATACGGATCTAGGCGAGAGGATCTCTGTGGAAGAGGCAGAAGATTCGATTTTCGGAATGGTGATTTTTAATGATTGGTCTGCGAGAGATATTCAAAGTTGGGAATATGTGCCGCTGGGACCGTTTTTAGGAAAGAACTTTGGTTCGTCTATTTCGCCTTGGATTGTCACTTTGGAAGCTTTGAAACCATTCAAAACTGAATCTCCAAAGCAGGAACCAGAAGTTTTGGATTACCTGAAATTCCAAGGAGACAAAAACTACGATATCAATCTTGAAGTTTATCTGAAGCCAGAAAACTCAGAAGACCATCTCATCTCGAAAAGCAATTACAAATTCATGTATTGGAATATGTTCCAGCAATTGGCGCACCACACCGTTGGTGGCTGTAATGTGGAAGTAGGAGACCTTTATGCCAGTGGAACCATCTCCGGAGAAGACGAAAATTCTTACGGATCTATGCTGGAACTGACGTGGAGAGGCACAAAACCCTTAAAATTAAAAAACGGAATCGAAAGAAAATTCATAGAAGATGGTGACACCGTTACGATGAAAGCATGGTCTGAGAAAGACGGTATCCGAGTTGGGTTTGGAGAAGTGAGTGGGAAGATTTTGCCTGCGGTTTTACCACAATAGACACAAAGATTTTCACAAAGTTCACAAATCATTCAGCATTGTGTCTTTGTGAAAAACCATTGTGTCCCTGGTGGTTAAAAATATTTTAATTAAGTAAGAAATGAAAACAATCATCCCTGCCGATATTTCCGCAGTTCAGCTTCAACAAGTAATGCAAACAGCCATTGCACCGCGGCCTATTGCTTTGGCAAGCACCATCAACAGCAAAGGAGAGATCAATCTGTCACCTTTTAGTTTTTTCAATATGTTCAGTACAGTGCCGCCTGTTGTGATTATTTCGCCTTCCAGACGGGTGCGAGACAATACTACAAAACATACTTTGGAAAACCTGAAAGAAATACCGGAATTGGTCATTGGAAACGTGAATTTTGATATGGTGCAGCAGATTTCTCTGGCGAGTACAGAATATGAAGATGGCGTGAACGAGTTCATCAAGTCGGGTTTGACGATGAAACCAGCCGATCTTGTAATACCTCCTTTGATTGCAGAATCGCCCGTGAATTTTGAATGTAAAGTTCTTGAAATTAAAAGTTTAGGAGAACTTGGAGGCGCGGGAAATCTCGTGATTGCCGAAATTGTAAAGATCCACATCAACGAAAAATATCTGGATGATCAGGGAAATCTGGATCAAAAAAAATTGGATCTTGTAGCGAGATTAGGTGGTAACCTCTACTCCCGAAGCAATGAGAGCAATGTCTTCGAAGTTCCAAAACCGCTGGTTACGAAAGGGATTGGGTACGACCAACTTCCAGATGAGATCAAGCAAAGTCATATTTTCACAGGCAACGATTTGGGAATGTTGGCGAATGTGGAAATTTTACCTATTGGTCGTTTTTCTTCGGAAAAAGATGTACATTTATTAGCTCAGAACTTTTTAAAAAACAATGAAATTGAAAATGCGTGGCATGTTTTAAAATCTGACTGATAACCATTAAAAACTAAAAACCATCCATTAAACTATGAAAAAATCGGTCTATCAAACCATCATCAGCCTACTGATTTTGGTGATTGTGATGTCGGTTTTTGCCGTTGTCAACATTCAGGTCAGTTTGAAATACGAAACCGCAAATATGAAAGATTGTATTTCATTAGTTTCTGGTAGAAATCTTTGTCAAGATTTGTTGGTTTCAAAAATCATCATTGTGATTTGCCTGATATTTGTTTCTGGGATGTTGAGTTTTAGGAATAGGATTGTGAAGGATTAATGCTATTTTTCCCGTTCGCTTTTTGTTGGATTTTGGCGGGTGTCGAAAATATCAATAATTTCAATGCGATTCTTTTCTTGATCAAACCAATAAATGATTTTATAATTTTTGTAAACCAAATACCTGAAGTTTTCTTTACGGTCAGAAAGTAACTCCTCTTTTTGTCTTATCTTATTCTCAAAATCTAAAAATTTGTTTGTTCTATCATTCCTGTAATCAATTTTTTGGCAATGTTAGGACTTGCTTTTAACTTGTAATAGTCGAAAATATTTCTTATTTCTCTTTTAGCAAACTTTGTCCAGAAAATTTTCATCACCATTGTTTGATTTCGGAAAGCAATTCATTTGATTCTGTTACTTCATCGTTTTTAGAATATTCTAAAGATACATTAATGCGGGAATTTAACTCTTCAATCGTAAATGGTTTGAACTTTTTCTCTGTTTGCTTGGTTTTTTTCAAAAGCTTTTCGAATTGAGAAATTAACTCCTCACTTTGAAGATTCGGAAAAGCCTGAACAAATTCTATTTTTCTCGTTTCGATATTCATTTTCAAAAGGTTTGATTCAAAATTGCAAAATTATTTTGAATCAAATATTTAATGAATTAAATCTCAAATTATTAAATCACCGTATCTCCATCCTCAGAAACCACCTGCGCCTTGTAAAGCAAAGCATAATAACCATTCTTCGTAAGCAATTCCTGATGTGTTCCTTCTTCCACAATCAATCCGTGATCCATCACGATGATTTTGTCCGCTTTTTCAATGGTTGAAAGTCGGTGAGCAATGAGGATTGAAGTTCTGTTTTTGGTGATTTTTTCCGTCGCTCTCTGGATGAGTTTCTCACTTTCTTGGTCGATGGATGAGGTCGCTTCATCCAGAATCAGAATTTTCGGGTCGGAAAGATACGCTCTCAAAAATGACAGCAATTGTCTCTGTCCAAGTGAGATAGATGAACCTCTTTCGCTCACCACATAATCGTAACCGCCAGGCAATTGCTCGATAAATTGATCCACCTCTATTTCTTTTGCCGCTTTTTTGACTTGTTCCAAAGTAATACTTTCATCGCCCAAAGTCAGGTTTTCAAAAATACTGCCGTGGAAAAGGAAAACGTCCTGAAGAACCACACCGATATGACTTCTCAGATTGTACAATTCATAGTCTCTGATATCCACGTCGTCCAACATTATTTTTCCGGAATTGATGTCGTAAAGTCTGGTAATCAAACTAATAATCGTGGATTTTCCCGCTCCGGTTGCGCCAACGATGGCGACAGTTTCTCCGGAATTGACCTGGAAATCAATGCCTTTTAAAACCAATTGTTTGTCATCATATGCAAAATGTACGTTCTGGAATTCTATCTTGCCATCAAAATGATCTCTGGCAATGGTGCCGTTATTCGGCATCGCCTGATCTTCGTCCATCACGCCAAGAACACGTTCTGCGCCAACAATGCCCCTTTGGATATTATTAAATCTATCCGCAATCTGCCTCAACGGGCGGATCAACATATTAATAAATTGAATAAAAGCGATAATCACTCCTGGTGTAGATTTGATGAAGCCGCCATAAAACAAGATGAATCCAATGAAAAGCGAAGAGATCAACTCGACAACGGGAAAGAACAAGGAGAAGATGAAAACCGTTCTCAATAGTGCTTTTTTCAGTTCGATATTGATCTTGTCAAATTTTGAAAACTCAGCTTCCTGTCTGTTAAATACCTGAATCAAAGGCATCCCAGCCAGACGTTCCTGCACAAAGCTGTTCTGTGTAGATGTCCAGCTTCTCTCCATACCGAAAGCCGTTTTCAGCCTTTTTTGAAAAGCTCTGGTAATCACAACCATCAATGGTAAAATGGCCAACGAAATAAGACTGAGTTGTGTGTCCACCTGAAACATCGCAAATAGTACCATGACGATTCTTAAGATATCACCAAAAACCATCAGGAAGCCGTCTGTGTAAACCGTTGCAATCGTTTCTACATCGCCAACTGCTCTTGTAACCAGACTTCCAATTGGGGTTTTGTCAAAAAAAGCGGTGCGGAAGTAGATCAGTTTGTGATACAGTCTTTCTCTGATATCGCGAATCACATTTTGAGAAATAAAATTCGAGAAATAGACCAGGAAAAAATTTAAAATCGTCTCCGCAACAACAAGTCCAATCAGCAGATAAATATGCTTCATTAGCTGTGCTTTGTCCTTTAACTTAACGATGTCGATATCCACAACATCTTTCGTAAGAATCGGTCGGTAAGTAGAGACAATTGCCAAAAAGATGGAGATGATCAACGTGATGATAAACCACGAACGGAATTTCATCCCGATCATAAACAGTCTTTTTATAATATCCCAGGTCGTTTGTTGCTTCATTTTTCTTTTAATTCCAAAGACTTTTCTGTGTCGAAAAAATCTTTGCAAAAATAAGACTTTAAAATTTTAAACTTTGATTAAGACAGAAAATATTACAATCGTTTTAGCAAGCTTAACCTATCAAAAGCTTAGGCGTGCCTATATATTTGGTAGGCACACCTATGTAATCTGTAGCCGAGCCTACTCAAAAGGTAGGTGCACCTATGACAATGGTATGGCGACCTATAGAAATGGTAGGTGAACTTACTGAAAAGCTAGGTGGACCTATCAAATTGCAAGGTCGACCTACGAAAATGACAGGTGGAATTATCGAAATGATAAAAAAACGCAAAAAAAGTCTGTTCGAGATCATTTTATGCTTTACAGTCCATTCATAAAAATAGTCACGCCCACGTATCCAAAAACGGATTTTTTACTTTTAAAAGATCCACTACGATTGATCTCAATAGCCAACATTTACCAAAAAAAGGCCTTGTGCTGGTGCGGAAACGCCGGCAGAATTCCGGTATTTGTCTTCGATGATTTTTCTAAGGTCGTTGGGTTGCAGTTTTCCGGTTCCGATTTCTACCATCGTCCCCACAATGGCTCGTACCATATTTCTCAGGAATCTGTCAGCGGAAATAGTGAATTTCAATTGATTGCCAGACGGTTCCCATTCTGCTTTGTAGATCTTGCAGATGTTGGTTTTGTTGTCGGTATGGAGTTTGGCGAAGCTTGTAAAGTCATCGTATTCGAACAGGATTTTGCAGGCTTCATTCATGGCCTCCATGTTCAGTGGTTTTTGACGCCAGGTTTGCCAGGAAGAATGGATCGTGAATGGGTCTTTCTGTGGCGAAATGTAATATTCATATGTCCTGAAAGTTGCGCTGAATCTCGCGTGCATATCATCAGCAACCTGAAAAATACGATTGATAGAAATACTTTCCGGTAAAAAAGAATTGAGTTTGTACACCAGATTTTCTCCCAGCATTTGTTCGGTTTCAAAATGGGCAAACATTTTTTTGGCGTGCACGCCCGTGTCTGTTCTTCCTGCTCCCGTTGTTTTGACAGGTTCGCGGAGGATGGTTGACAGGGCTTTTTCCAATTCTTCCTGAACAGAAATCTGGTTGGGCTGGATCTGATAGCCAAAAAAAGAAGAACCCTCGTAAGCAAACTCTATAAAATATCTCATCTTGGGTGTAAATTTCCTGATTTTTTTTTAATTATCAAGAAGATCTTAATTCGTAATTTCGTCGTTCGGAAAATCTACGTACATAAAACTTTTTAATCATCAATTTTAAACCTTAAACCACAGATTTTTTAATCTAATTTCGAAAGTTTAATTTCTAACATCTACTCAGCATATGAAGCCACTTCAAAAAAATAAACTTTCAAATCCTGCAGAATTTATCAAATTGATGGTCATCATCTTTGTATTGGTGTCGGTTTTTCTGTTCAGTCAGAGATTATCAGAAACACAGATCGTGGTGAATGTTGTGGTATTGCTCATTCTTTTCATTGGTTTGCAGCTTACTTTTGTGACGCTATACAAAAAAGGAGTCCGGACTGTGGCATTTTGGATTTTGATGGTTTTGCTCCTGCTGGGGATTTCGCTCGCTGTAGCCATCTGGTATTTTTTAAAATATGGCATTACTTTCCAGCTTTAATCATCCTTCTGTTCGTATTTTTGTGGTTCTAATTTAATTTTAAAAATGAAACGTATTCTCCTTCTCTCAGACACACATTCTTACATGGATGACCGGATTCTCGATTACGCCAAAGATGCTGATGAGGTTTGGCATTGCGGTGATTTTGGGACTATGAATGTCATAGAGGAATTAGAAAAAGTGAAACCTTTGCGAGGTGTGTACGGGAATATAGATGAGGCCAAGATCAGAACTATTTTTCCGGAGGTGTCGAGTTTCAGATGTGAAGATGTGGATGTTCTGATGATTCATATCGGTGGTTATCCGGAACGGTATTCCGCTTTGGCTAAGACAGAAATTGCGGAGAAAAAACCGAAATTATTCATTTCCGGACATTCTCATATCCTGAAAGCGATGTACGATAAGCGAAATAACTTATTGCATCTCAATCCGGGTGCCTGCGGAAAAGTGGGATGGCACAAAGTGAGGACGATGATGCGCTTTACCATCCTTAAAGACGAAATCAAAGATCTGGAAGTGATAGAATTAGGAACGAAATAAAATATGAAAATAGGCGATAAAGTTTCCGTCATCGATGATGATTTGAAAGGAACCATTTTGAAAATCATTGCTGATCAGGTAAAAATTGAAGATGAGCACGGTTTTACTTATGATTTACCGAAAAGTCAATTGACGATCCTCGATTCTGGATTGTATGAAAATACACCTGTGATCCGGAAAAATGAAAGCTCCAAAAATGTGTCGAAAAAACACAACAAAACACCACTGAAATTAGACCTTCATTTTCAGTTATTAGTGAAAAACCCATCGGATTATGATGCTTTTGAAAGATTGATGATCCAGAAAGATAAGCTTCTGGAAACCATAGATTTCTGCCGGAAAAACCACATCAAAAATCTGGAAATTATTCACGGCATCGGCGATGGTGTCCTGCAGAAAATGGTGTATGATATTTTGGAAGGCTTATCCAATGTAGAATATGATGAACACGGTTTTTTCTACCACGAGTCTGGCAAAGCAGAAGTCAAATTTCTGTAAATTTTGTTTGGCAGGAATATTGAACCCTGTAAAAAGCAAATCACTACTAAAAACTCAGATATATGTTTACACTAGCACAAATCGAAGCTGCTCATTCCAAAGTAGAAAGTGGCAAAAATTTCCCATTGTTTGCGAAAAAGATCAAAGAAATGGGTGTTCAGACTTTCGAAACTTTCGTAGAAGATGGATCAGTAATTTATAAAGGAAATGATGACTACAAAGTCTCTGGTGTTCAGCAGTATGCGCCAATACTAATCTACGGCATTGTAAATCCAACAAAATTTTTGGAAGATCTGAGAAATCATCAGCAAGGCAATACAGACTTTTTCCAGTTTTGTAAGGATTGCGCAGACAGCGGCATATTCAAATGGCTTGTAGATCTGGATGCAAAAACCTGCACCTATTACGATTCAGCTGGAACAGCTGTTTTTGAAGAAAAAATCCCGAATTAAATCCGGGATTTTATGTTATCAGGCGAAAATCGACTGTTTTATCGCTCTACCATCTATGGGGCTAATTCAAAGAGACATCTTCCGGCGCATTGGCCCACAGTAGGAACTCGCCACCCAGATTCTGCATGATATTTTTCCAAAGTCCCTGGTCATTCGGCAAGGTGTAATCCAGATTATAAACATCTACGATGGTCCACATTTTTCTTTGCAATTCGCCCTCAAGCTGAAGAGATCCCCAACCGGAGTAGCCGGAAAAAACCTTGATGTCAGCCGTACTGATTTCCCCATTCATCATCGCAGAAACCACAGAATCAATATCCTCCGTAAGATAGAATTCCTGATTGATCTCGACGTAATCTGCCGTGATCTTTTCGCCTTTCAGGATAAAGTAGATTTTGTCATTTTGCACCGGGCCGCCTTCATACAGCTCTACAGGAAAACCCAGGATGTTGAGAAGCTTGGAGCTCATATTCTGATTCTTCTTGTTGAGGATCAGGCCAAACGCACCGCTTTCGTTATGATCCACGATCAGAACGACCGAACGGGAAAATATATCACCCGAAATATCCGGCGTCGATATTAAAATTTTACCTTTGTAAGAGTAATTCATCTATCAAATCTATAAAAAAATATTTTTTTCAGAAAAGAATTCCGGAAAAATTTTATGTTAAAATGATTAGCGTTAAGATGATTGTGGCAGCTTGATCCGTCTTCCACTCCCAATCTTTTTTGCAGACATTTTCATCGACACACAGAACGTGTTGACCACGCAAAAAAGGATTTACGTTCAAGCCGGGCTGCAGCTTCGCAAAGCTGAAGATTGGTATTTCAATCCAACAATTTTCACTTGGTTCACCTTTTCTTTTTTAAGCTTTACACCTTTACGAACTTAAAACAGTTGGTATTTAAAAAATCTTATCGAACTTTGCGTTTACAAATTTTAGCATTCAAAAGAAGATGAACTCAGAAAACCTCCACGATAAAAGAAAAACCTACGAAAAATCCCAGTTGATAGAAACTGAGATCAAACAAAACCCAATCGAGCAATTCCGAGATTGGTTCTTGGATGCAGAAAATAGTTCCGAAGTCTCAGAGGCCAACGCCATGGCGATCTCAACCGTAGAACAAGACGGCTGTCCGCGCACAAGAATGGTCTTGCTGAAATCCTACAACTGGGAAGGATTCATTTTCTACACCAACTACGAGAGCCGAAAAGGAAAATCACTTGAGAGAACACACAAAGCCTGTCTCAATTTCTTCTGGCCAAGTTTGGAAAGACAGATCATCATCAAAGCCAATGTGGAGAGAATTGCGGAAAATCTCAGCGACGGCTATTTCCATTCTCGTCCCAAAGGCAGTCAGCTGGGTGCAGCAGTGTCGCCACAAAGTCAGGAAATTCCCAACAGGGATTTTCTGGAAAACAAACTGAAAGACCTCGAAAAAAAATTCGAAAATAAAGAAATACCAAGACCGGAAAATTGGGGTGGTTACATCGCAAAACCCTACGAAATCGAATTCTGGCAAGGAAGACCCAACCGTCTTCACGACAGGATTATCTATACGCTGGAAGATCATATTGATTGGAAAATATCCAGATTAGCACCATAAAAAATTCCAGCATTTGCTGGAATTTTTTTTATTTACTTCTTGCTTTCAAAACTTTTTCTACAGCTTCCAAAGTAAAACCTTTGGCTTTCAGTAGGATCAAATAATGGTACATCAGATCTGCCGCCTCATTCAGGAAGAGGTCATCATTGTGGTCTTTCGCCTCTATCACCAGTTCTACCGCTTCTTCTCCCACTTTTTGAGCCAGTTTGTTGATGCCTCTTTTGTAAAGTTGATTGGTGTAGGACGTTGCATCATCATGGTTAATTTTGTTAGAAATCGTTTGTTGCAATTCGTACAGAAAGCCTTTATCTGTTTCTTCCGCAAAACAAGTCGTCGTTCCGTTGTGGCAAGTAGGTCCCATTGGTTTTGCTGTGATGAGAACAGTGTCCTGGTCGCAGTCTATTTTCCAGTCGATCAATTCAAGATAGTGACCGGATGTTTCGCCTTTTGTCCAAAGTCTGTTTTTGGAGCGGGAGAAAAAGGTGACTTTCTTTTCCTGCAAAGTTTTATCAAATGCTTCCTGATTCATATAACCCAGCATCAGGACTTTCCGGTTGAGATGATCCTGAATGATTACAGGAACCAAACCTGTGTTGTTATCAAATTTTATAGTCATCGTATGGGTAGATTTTTAGATTTTAAATAATTTTTAAGTTCCGGAATTCCGATTTCATTGAAATGAAAAATACTCGCTGCCAATGCACCAGTAGCCTTGGTTTCTGTGAAAACGTCCTCAAAATGCAGCATCGTACCTGCACCTCCGGAAGCAATGACGGGAATATTAATTAATTCTGAAAGTGTTTTGGTAATGTCAATCGCAAATCCTGCTTTGGTGCCGTCTGTGTTCATTGAGGTTAAGAGGATTTCTCCCGCACCAAGATTTTCCACTTCTTTGGCCCAGGAAAATAATTCTTTCTCAGTTTCGATTTTTCCGCCGTTGCTGAAAACTTTGTGCTGATTTTCAACGGATTTTGTGTCAATTGCGAGAACCATACATTGCGAACCAAATCGTTTGGCAACATCGGTGATCAGGTTTGGATTGGAGAGCGCTGCAGAGTTGATGGTGATTTTGTCAGCACCATTTTTCAGAAGTTCTTCTACATTTTCCAAAGCATTGATGCCGCCGCCAACCGTGAACGGAATATTGATGTTTTTCGCAATTTCTTTGACAAGCGGAAGCAAGGTTTTTCTGCGTTCGTCCGTTGCAGAGATATCCAGGAAAACCAATTCGTCTGCACCTTGCTGAGAATATTTGATAGCCATTTCCACAGGATTTCCGACTTCTTTCAGGTCCAGGAAATTGACGCCTTTCACCGTTTCGCCATTTTTGATGTCTAGGCAAGGAATGATTCTTTTTGCTAGCATGAGAGAAATGGTTTTAAATCGTTAAACGTCATTCTGTTTTCATACAGGGCTTTTCCGATAATGGCACCTTCACAACCAATTGGGATGAGCTTTTCCAAATCTTCTACAGACGTAATTCCGCCGGAAGCAATCAATTTAACTCCAGGATTTTGAGAAATTATCTTTTCATACAAGTCAAAAGAAGGACCTTCCAGCATTCCGTCTTTGTCTATGTCTGTGGAGATCACATACTGGATTCCGGATTTTGTTTTTTCTTTGATGAAATCGTAAATGTCTTTTTCACTTTCTTCCAGCCAACCGGAAACGGCAATTTTTTCTTGTCTTGCATCGGCTCCTAGAATGATTTTTTCTGAGCCATACTTTTCAAAACTAGCTTGGAATAATTCTGGATTTTTAACAGCAACGCTACCAAGAGTGACTTGGTTTGCGCCACTTTCAAAAGCGATTTCTATGTCTTTTTCGGATTTCAAACCGCCGCCAAAATCGATGATTAAATTGGTTTTGCTGCAAATCTGTTCTAAGATTTTATAATTGATGATTTGGTTTTGTTTTGCGCCATCCAGATCTACCAGATGCAGAAACCGGATGCCATTGGCTTCGAAGTTTTTGGCAACATCCAAGACATTAGAATTGTAAATGGTCTTTTGGCTGTAATCGCCTTTGGAAAGGCGTACGCATTCTCCGTTGATGATGTCTATTGCGGGGATAATTCTCATTTTCTATTGTGCTTTAATATTCGATTAATTGGGAAAACTTCGATCCTTGCGAAGCGCGCCCCGGCCTGAGTGGAGCTCTTTTTCTTTTCTTTGCCTGAGCGTAGCCGAAGGTAAGGAAAAGAAAAAAGCGGGAACGGAGGACGGATAAAGGCGCCCCAAATGATTATAGTTTTAAAAAGTTCTCTAATATTTTGCTTCCCAATATTCCACTTTTCTCAGGGTGAAACTGAACGCCGAAAAAGTTATCTTTCTGCAAAGCGGTGCTGTAAGCTTCGGAATAATCTGTCGTGGCGATCGTGTGTTTGTTTTTTGCAACGTAGTAGCTGTGAACAAGATAGGTGTAGGTTTGCTCAGGTATTGCCTGAAACAAGTCTGATTTCAAGTCATAAATCTGATTCCAGCCGATCTGCGGAACCAGAACAGAATCCGGAAATTTTTTGACCGAAACATCGAAGATTCCTAAGGCTTGGGTGTTGCTCTCTTCGGAGTCTTTGCAAAGCAGTTGCATCCCGAGGCAGATTCCTAAAAGCGGCTGTTTGAGTTCCGGAATCAGGTGATCCAGTTGGGTTTCCCGCAGGGAGTTCATTGCAAAAGAAGCTTCTCCTACGCCGGGGAAAATCACTTTGTCTGCGTTTGAAATCTCGTCTGGATTGCTCGTGATCTTGGCAGAAAATCCCAGTCTTTCTATTGCAAAAAGAAGGCTTTGGACGTTTCCGGCTTTGTAATCTATGATAACTGTATTCATTATTTTAATTTTTTGAGATGATAGATTATAGACGGATAGATAATAGATACAAGATTCAAAGTTTATCATCTATCCGTCTATCATCTATTTGTCTATTACAACATTCCTTTTGTTGATGGTAAAATCATTTTGTCCGGATCGCGTTTTACGGCAGCTTTCAGGCATTTTGCGAAAGCTTTGAAAATCGATTCGATCTTGTGATGCTCGTTGTCTCCTTCTGCTTTGATGTTGATGTTGGCTCTGGCACCGTCTGAGAATGATTTGAAGAAATGGAAGAACATTTCGGTTGGCATTTTTCCGATCATTTCTCGTTTGAACTCTGCTTCCCAAACGATCCAGTTGCGGCCTCCAAAATCCAGTGCGACCTGAGCCAGGCAGTCGTCCATCGGCAATGCAAAAGCGTAACGTTCGATTCCCAGTTTGTTTCCTAAAGCTTGATAAAATACTTCTCCAAGGGCAATTCCGGTATCTTCAATCGTGTGGTGTTCATCCACTTCCAGATCGCCATCCACCTTGATGTCCAAATCCATCTGACCGTGCTTGGCAATCTGATCTAGCATATGGTCAAAAAAAGCAATCCCAGTTTCTATGTTGGATTTTCCCGTTCCGTCGAGATTTAGATTGATTTTTATTTTGGTTTCATTGGTATTTCTGATGATTTCGGCCGTTCGGTTTTCGAGTTTCAGAAATTCGTAGATGTCTTTCCACGAAGTCGTTTTTAAACCAATGACGTTTTCCAGATCATCATTTTCTAAGATCTCATCCGCACCTAGGTTTTCATCGGTATTAATAAAAATAGCTTTAGAATTGAGGTTTTTTGCCAGTTTGATATCCGTGATTCTGTCGCCAATGACGAAGGAGTTTTTTAAGTCATAAACAGTCTCGTCAAAATATTTGGTTAGCAATCCGGTGTTCGGTTTTCTGGTGGGCGCATTGTCTTTGGCGAAAGTTTTATCGATGAAAATATCTTCGAAGCGGATTGCTTGGCTTTCAAAGGTTTCTGTGATGAAATTCTGTATGATCCAAAAGTTTTCTTCCGGATGAGAGTCTGTTCCCAGGCCGTCCTGATTGGTCACCATGACCAATTCGTAATCCAATTCTTGGACAATTTTTGAAAGATAGGTGAAAACCTGCGGGTAGAATTTCAGCTTCTGGAAAGAATCAACCTGATAATCTTCTGGCTCAAGAACCAAGGTTCCGTCGCGGTCTATGAATAATAATTTTTTCATTGTTTATGGACTTTTTTTATTTTATATGGCTTCGAGAGCCTCAGCCTGACACTTTTCAGAATTTAATTTTTCGAAGAGTTTCTATAAGTTTTTTATTTTCTTCTGGAGAACCAACCGTAATTCTTAAGCAGTTTTTGATGACTGAATTTCTGTTTCTCACAATTACATTTTCTTCTACTAATTTTTGATAAATCCCATCTGCATTTTCTACTTCCATCAAAATAAAATTGGTGTCCGAAGGGTAGATCTTTTTAACCAAATCCAATGGTCTCAAACTTTGAATCAGATTTTTTTTCTCGCTCAAAATCAGATTGATGTTTTCTGAAACAAGCTTTATGTGATCATCATCCAGGATTTTAAGAATCGCATTCTGATTGGGCTGACTGATGTTGTAAGGCGGTTTTACTTTGTTGTAAAATTTGATTATTTCCTCCGATGCGTAAGCAATTCCAACTCGCACAGAAGCCATTCCCCAAGCTTTGCTGAAGGTCTGACTCACGATGATATTGGGGTAATTTTTAATTTGATTTCTGAAGCTTTCTTCCGGACTGAAATCGATGTAAGCTTCATCAATGAAGACAATTCCTTTGAAGTTTTCAAGAATATAGTCTACGGTTTTGATTGAATTTCCTGTCGGATTATTGGGTGAACAAATGAAAATGATTTTAAGGTTTGCATCATTTAGATAAGGTTTTAAAGTTTCCAAATCGATTTGGAAGTCGTTATTCAAAGCCATATCAATTAGTTCTACATTGTTGATGTTAGCAGAGACCTCATACATCCCGTAAGTTGGGGAAAAAGTCAAAACTTTATCTTTTCCGGGTTCGCAAAATATCCTGAAAGCCAAATCGATCACTTCATCGCTTCCATTTCCGAGGAAAATATGTTCTGCAGCAATCTGATTGATGGTGCTCAGTTTTTGTTTTATCTTTCTCTGGTAAGGATCCGGATAACGGTTCAGTTCCCCGAATGGATTTTCATTGGCATCCAGAAAAATACCATTCTCACCTTCAAACTCATCTCTGGCGGATGAATATGGTTTGAGATCCAGGATGTTTTTTCTGATCAAATTTTGAATGTTAATTTCCATTTTCTAAATATTTTAATCTGACAGAAACTGCATTTTTGTGGGCGATCAATTCCTCGGCTTCGGCCATTATTTCTATGGTGTTTCCAATATTTATGATGCCTTTTCTGGTGATGTTTTGAAAGGTGATTTTCTTGATAAAACTATCCAGAGATGCACCGCTGTAATTTTTTGCGAAGCCATTGGTTGGCAAGGTGTGATTGGTTCCGGAAGCGTAATCGCCGGCACTTTCCGGGCTGTAATTTCCTAAAAATACAGAACCTGCATTGGTGATTTTATCGGTAAAATTCTCTGCGTTTTCGATGGATAAAATCAAATGTTCAGGTGCATAACGATTAGAAAACTCAATCGCGTCATTGATTGAACTAAGCAAAATGGCTTTGCTGTTTTCCAGCGCAATTTGAGCAATTTCTTTTCGTGGCAATTCCGCAAGCTGTTTCTTGATTTCTATACCAACTTCATTCAGAATCTGTTCAGAAACACTCAATAAAATCACCTGAGAATCATTGCCGTGTTCTGCTTGTGACAAGAGATCAGCGGCTACAAATTCCGGAACAGAAGTGTCGTCGGTAATCACCAAAACTTCACTAGGACCCGCAGGCATGTCTATGGCAACATTGTAATTAAGAGCCAGTTGCTTTGCCGCAGTTACATACTGATTTCCAGGACCAAAGATCTTATCCACCTTGGGAATTGTTTCTGTCCCGAAAGTCAAGGCTGCAATGGCTTGGCTTCCTCCTATTTTATAAATGTTCTGGATGCCCACCAAGTCTGCTGCAAATAAGATTGCTGGATTTATTTTTCCATTTTTATCCGGCGGCGAGCACAGCGTAATGTTTTTGCATCCGGCAATGTTGGCCGGAATCCCCAACATCAAAACGGTGGAGAACAGAGGCGCCGTTCCACCAGGAATATAAATTCCGATATTTTCTATCGCTCTGCTTTCTCTCCAGCAAAAAACGCCCTCCGTGGTTTCAATGGTTTTGTTGTCTTCCTGTTGAGAGAAGTGAAATTTTCTGATATTTTCCGCTGCGATTGTAGTGGCTGATTTTAAGTCATCAGTAACCGAATTTATTGCTTCATTGATTTCTGATTCAGAAACTTTAAAGTCGTTTAAAACAACGCCATCAAATTTTTCTGTAAAAAACTTTAGGGCCTTATCGCCTTGGTTTTTCACTTCATCAAAAACCATTTTTACCTGTTCAGAAAGATCTTTTTGATTTTGTAAAGGTCTTTCGCAGAGTGATTTCCATTCTGCGGTATTGGGATATTTGTAGTTCTTCATCACAAGATCATTTTTTCGATTTCCAATACCAAGATACCTTGTGCACCTTCGTTTTTCAGTTTCTCTATCACTTCCCAGAACTGGTCTTCTTTGATCACAGAATGGATAGATGACCAGCCACTTTCTGCCAAGGGAATCACTGTTGGGGATTTCATTCCGGGTAGAATGCTGATGATATTTTCTAATTTTTCATTAGGTGCGTTTAGGAGGATGTATTTGCTTTCAAAAGCTTCTTTCACCGCATTGATGCGGAACAATAGTTTCTTCAGAATCTCTTTTTGCTCTTGAGACAGATTGTTGTTGGATACCAAAACGGCTTCGCTTTCCACCACTTTTTCTACTTCTTTCAAACCATTGGTAAGTAGGGTAGAACCAGTACTTATGATATCAAAAATACCGTCCGAAAGCCCAATTCCCGGAGCAATTTCTACGCTGCCACCAATTTTTTCTATTTGGGCGTTGATGTTTTTTTCCTGAAAGAATTTTGAAAGAATTTCGGGGTAAGAAGTGGCCACTTTTTTGCCTTCGAAGTATTGGATGCCGGTGTAGTTTTCTTCTTTGGGAATCGCCAAAGACAATCTGCATTGTGCAAATCCTAACGTTTGCAGAATGTCGATTTCCTTCTTCTGTTCCAGGACTTCATTCAGGCCCAGGATGCCTATATCGGCAACACCCTGTTCTACATATTGTGGGATATCGTCATCTCTCAGAAATAGAATTTCCAGAGGAAAATTAGAAGATACGGCTTTCAGTTTTCGGGTGCCGTTGGAAACTTTGATGCCGCATTCTTCCAGAAGTTTCAGGGATTTTTCGCTAAGTCTGCCGCTTTTTTGTAAGGCTAATTTCAGTTTACTCATTTTTAGATTTTGAAATAAGTCCGAGTAAACAAGAGGAAAATTTATGCAATAAAAAAACCGACTGATTACTCAGACGGTTTATATTTAGAAGTTATGACATATCACTACCTTCCCGTCTGCGCGAGGAAATGGTGATGATGATGTACAATTTGGATAGTCATTTTTATATTTTGATAATGCAAATGTATATAACTTATTTTAATTAAAACTAATTTTTTTTAATATTTAACTAAATCAATTGTGCCGCCCATTGCTGAACGATCTCCGAAAACCTTTTGTTTTCAAAGGTTTTATTCCTGATTTTGGAGACAGAATGAACCCCTTTTTCATCGGAAATTCTTAAAATTTCGTCCGCTTTTTGAGATTCAAAAGCAATGATTTCCGCTTCTTCTATTTCCGCCAGTTTATTTTTATGAACAAAAGTGACAAAGTTCTCCATCAATGGCGAAATGTATGCGCCTTCCGTCTGTTTTGGGATTTTAATCACATTATCCTGCAAAAACAAAAGATTTCCAAAAATACTTCTCGCGATTTTTTTGTTTGGATTTAGGAGAATCACATCGTCCAGATCATTTTCTTTGGCATAAATCTGAGCATAGATATTTTCAGGAGAATGAACGCGGATATTACTCAGGAGATTAGCATTCACATTGATTTCTTTGATTAGATCCATCTCCAGATTGCCTTGGATTCTCAAAACATCTTCCGTCTCGTCCACTTCAAAAAAGAACGCCGTTTCCGATTTTGCCAAAGGTTTGTCGTCCTGTTTTCTGTAAGCCATCAACTGGACGATTCCGTTCTGAACGCCTTTTGATAAAACTTCGTTCTGAAAAAGTCCCTGGAAAAACTCCAATGTGTAAGTCAAAGGGATGTTCAATCTCATTTTCCTCATCGAAGCCATCAGGAAAAAATAAGATTCCTCAGCCATGATGATTTCGCCGTTTCTAATAAAAAATGAAACCCAAACAGAATCGCCAAAAAGAAAAGAGCGATTCAGCAATTGTAAATGGTCTTGTGTGTAAATTATCTTCTGCATGGTATGGTATAAAAAAATAATGAACGATAAAATCGTTCATCTATTATTTTCTAAGAAGCACCTAATTTTAGTTGTAGATTTTCTATCAAATTTTCCCAATAGAGCTGGTTTTCTTCCTCATCGCCAGGCTCGCAAAAGTCGGTAATGTTAAGAGAAAGGTCATCTGTGATCTCGTCTATGACAATAGAAAGTTCAAAGAAATACTTAGACCCTTCGTCCTCTTCCCAACGGAAACGCACAAAACTCTCCGGCTTGTATCTGATCATCGTAGCCTTCTCAGCAGGGCTATTTCCCCAACTGAAAAAGAAATCGTCTCCACGCTCCACCACATCATCTGCAAACCACTCTGATAGTCCTTCTGCACTTGCCAAATACTCGTACAAGATCTCTGAGAGACAATGCATATTGTATTCGTACTGCACTTTCGTTTTCGTCATATTCAAATTCTAATTGTGGCGCAATATATAAATTAATTTTTTATTTCCAAATCAAAATGTCTATTGAAAGTTAAATTTTTTATAGAAATAATGTATGACTTTTATTAGCTTCTCTGTAATAGGCGAAAAACCTACAAACCATTGATTATTTGATTCCCTCGAGCCTGAAGGTTTGGGCAGCTTTATCCGCCTTCCGCTCCCAAACCTAACGAAGTGGTTCGACGAAGTCAATCTTTTTTGCTCCAGATTTCCGTTAAGTTGAACTCTTGTATAAGCAAAAAAGGATTTCCGCTCAAGTCGGGCTGCAGATTCGTCGGTAAATCAAGATTTGTCCTAAAGACACAAATTTTTCATTCCATAGGAAGCCTAACAGAGTGGTTCGACGAAGTCAATCTAAATTTCGCTGTCAAGATTCCTCTGGAATGACAAATTGGATGTTAAAATAGAATGTTTGGGAAAAGTCTATTCCACTTCATTCAAAGCTTCTAAGATGATGGCACAACCTTTTCGGATTTCCTCTTCCGAGATGGTTAAAGGCGGAGAAATTCTCATATATTCATTTCTGTAAAGTTGCCAGAAGACAATCAAGCCTTTTTCCATACATCTGGAAGCTACTTTCAAAGTATATACAGGACTTCCAAGATTCACGGCCAACATCAAACCTTTTCCGTTCACATTTTTGATTTTTGGATGCACGAGCAATTCTCGGAAGAGTTTTTCTTTTTTATCAGTTTCGTTCATCAATCCACTTTCCAGAACTTCTTTCAAAGTGGCGTATGAAGCGGCTGCTATCAATGGGTTACCTCCAAAAGTCGTAATGTGTCCCAACTTCGGCGAATGTGAAAGGCTGGTCATGATTTCCTTAGAACTCATAAATGCGCCCACCGGAACGCCTCCGCCCATTCCTTTTCCCATCACAAGAATGTCAGGAACAATCCCAAAATGCTCAAACGCAAACAGTTTTCCCGTTCTTCCAAAACCAGGTTGGATCTCATCAAGAATCAGTAATGCGCCTACTTCCTCACAACGCTTTTTCAGTTGAATGAAGTAATTATCTTTCGGCATAATAAAGCCTGCAGCACCCTGGATGGTTTCCACAATTACACAAGCCGTTTTCTCTGTGATATTATCAAAGTCATTCTCATTATTGAACTCGATGAAGTTGACCATTGGCAGCAACGGACGGAATTCTCTTTTGTGAAACTCGTTTCCTGCCACAGAAAGTGCCCCGTGGGTGTTCCCGTGATAGGCTTCTTTGAAAGCGATGATCTCTTCTCTACCTGTGTAGCGTTTTGCCAATTTCAAACTACCGTCAATAGCTTCTGCTCCGGAGTTTACGAGATAAGTCACTTCCAAAGGTACCGGTGTAGCTTCTGCCAAAAGTTTGCAAAGCGCCACTGGTTTTTCCTGCGCATATTCGCCATAGACCATCACATGGAGATATTGGTCTGCTTGTTCTTTGATGGCGTTTACAATCTTCGGGTGCGAATGTCCCAGTGTGTTGGCAGAAACGCCGGCTACAAAATCCAGGTAAGCGATTCCGTTTTTTCCGTAGATGTAACTTCCTGCTGCTTTTTCC
The DNA here is from genome assembly GCF_000428485.1 of Epilithonimonas tenax DSM 16811. Classification (GTDB taxonomy): domain Bacteria; phylum Bacteroidota; class Bacteroidia; order Flavobacteriales; family Weeksellaceae; genus Epilithonimonas; species Epilithonimonas tenax. The sequence goes on from NZ_AUAA01000009.1 coordinate 30,934, forward strand.
ACTTCGAAACCTGCGGCATAAGGTGTTGTTTGGGCTTGGTATTTGAAGAAATTTTGGTTCATTTTTTAAGGAGATGTTAGAAATTAGATTTTAGAAGTGAGATTTAGATTCGGTGATTTTGAAAATCAATGGCGTTCTAAACTTGTACAAAGTTCGCGAATTTTGCGTTTCCGTTCTATCAAATAATAAAAGTTTCAACTTTGCGAAGCGCGCCCCGACTTGAGTGGAGCTCTTTTTCTTTTTGTGGCCTGAGCGAAGTCGAAGGTCACGAAAAGAAAAAAGCGGGAACGGAAGGCGGATTAAGGCGCCCATACTTCGGCTCCGCTGAGGAACCGGGCAAATTAATTATTTCTTCACCCGAACTGGCGTTTTCGGTTTGTTCTTTTCTTCGAGTTTCTTGCGTTCGGCATCTGCCCGTTCAAAGAGATAATTGTCTGACTGGTAGATGGTTTCTGGATAGTTGGGTGTGTCTAGGAAAATGTCGCGCCACTTCTGCGGACGGTCTTTGGTGTTCCAATTGAAATCTTTGAAAAAGCGCTCGTTTTTTGCGATTTTGCTCATTGGATAAGTGTCTGTATTGGCACTGATGTTACAATCTACGATTTCCAGACGACGTTCCAAAAACTGCGCAACGATCTCGCCACATGTGGACAGTGCCACACCGATTCTTGTAACCTCTTTGGTTTTTTCATTTGTGTCATCTGCGTAATTGATGGCTTGTGCATTGCCGACGGCTTTTGCGATATCGATGGCATTGTCTTTCAAATAGACCATCATATTTTTGCTTTTGATCTGGTGGAATTCGTCTTTCATATTGAGCGAATCTGCTTTGCTGATTGCAAATGCATTTCCCAAAACACGGATGGAGTCTGTTATCTCTTTTTCGGGATCGCTGTAGATGCGGATCTCATCGCCGGTGATCTGCTTCACTCCCATCCAAAGCATTGGTTTTCTCATCAGGTGCATCTCACCATCGGTCTCGTTGAAGCTGAGAGAATCTGCACGACCCTGCATATCTGTTTTATAAATCCGTACTTTTCGGAATGCTCTCAGGAAGCTTTTTTTCTTAAGTTTATTTGCAGAATCTGGCTTTTGGTAAGTCAGGAATTTTTCTGCAGCGATGTAAACAGAATCTTTGCTAAGGATTTTCACAGCGTAAGGTTGATCTGTCACCATTGCCGAATCTTTTTTCTCGTAGATCTCGCCGTAACCACCTTTGATATAGCGGCTTTGTTTAGGATCGTCTAATGTGACATTGCCGTTTCCTTTTCCGAAACCTGTATTTCTGTTGAAGTAGAGTTTGTCTCCGGTTAGGATCTTGTCGTTGTAATGGATCCTGGAATTTTTGTTAAGGAAAGATTCGCCTGTTTTGGAGTTGTAAGTACCTAGTTCTGTGTAAACGTAATTTCTCGGATTGGCTTTGTCCCGGATCGTGGTGGGACCAGAAAAATCTGAAGCGCCCGTGTTTTGGTTTTGCCTGATATTATCGCTGACGATGGTGTATTTATCCGTTTCAATATTGGAACGACCGATGAAGTCGATCATTTTTGTATTGAGATAATAAGTGGCTGATTTGGTGAACATCACGCTGCCGTCATTACTGTAGATCGTTCCTCCGGTGTTGAAGTAAGCGGTGTTTGGGATTTTGTCGTAGTAGAGGGTTTCTGTCTTGATAGTCTGTTTCGGGTCTGTAAGGACTACATTTTTTCTGGCGATTCCACGTTCTGTATTCCCATCGTATTCCATTTCTTGAGCGGTGATTTTGCTTCCGTCAGAAGTGGTGAGGACGACGTTTCCAATGGCTTTCAGAAAGTTTTCTTTTTGATAAAAAACGACTTCATCAGCAGTAAGAACAGAGCCTTGGTGTTCAAAAACAACATGTCCTGAGAAGACTGGATTTCCTTGGTATTGATCCACTTTCACACCAAAGGTATCCGCATGCTTGTTGATCACTTTTTTGGAAGTCTCGGTTTTTTGATTTGAATTGTTGAAAAAAGGATCTTTTACCAAGCCTGTATTTTGGCTTGGTGCTACTTGTGAAAAGATTTTTATAACAACTAAAAGTAATATGAAAAGAAAAGATTTCTTCATTAATTTTCAGACTTCTTGTGTCCGTAGAAGTATAGGGAATGTGTATCAATACTCACACCAAATGCTTTTTCTATTGATTCTTTGATCCCTTGGATCCTTGGGTCACAAAATTCTATGATCTCAGCGATTTCTTTGTCAGAATCTTCCCTGTAGATGACCAAATGGTCATGCTGTTTATCGAAGTAGGATTTTTCGTAAGAGGATGTACTGAGTGTTTTTTCACCAAACTGGTGCTTTCTGATCAAGCCTGCATCCAGAAAAATCTCGATCGTATTGTAGATCGTAGCCTTGCTGACGTGGTATTTTTTCTGCATCATCAGGAGATAAAGATCGTCTACGTTGAAATGATGCTCCATATTGTAGATCTCTTCCAAAATGGTATAACGCTCCGGAGTATTGCGGAAGCCTTTGTCCATAAGGTATTGTCTTAAAACATCTTTTATAGTTGCGATATTCAACTCTTTTTGTTTCGTATCCATCTTACAAAATTAGCGTTTTTTTTTCTGATTAATCAAAATGCTTGCTTTCGACTCTTTCTATTTTCTCTGTTTTGATCTTCTGATCCAGCAGTGGTGCAGATTCTACAACAACATTGTGGCTCGCGACGCCATAAGCCGTGAAATCATTACTTCCCAGTTTTTTTACAAAATTGTAGATGTTGAGAATGATCTTGTCTCGGATCGTGAGCAGGAAGTCATTGATGTAAACATTGTCAATGATGACAAATTTGAGATCCGGCGGGATATTGTGTGTTCTAAGTGATGGATGCGAACTTCTGGATGGGATCGTTCCTTCCTCCATCATCTCTGCCAAGACTTGTTGGAAATAATCGTTGATCCTTCTGTCTCTCTTGAAACCTAGTAAGAAACTGATCTTGTAAATAGTGCCCGGTAGGATCTCTTCCACATTATATTTGAAACTGTAAGGGTCTTCCTGGTTGACAATATTAAGAATGAAATAGTGATCCGCTCTCTTAGGTTGCGCCCGTATGATGGAATAAATAATTTTTGATTCTACTTCATCGTCTCTCTTCGCACGGCTGATGAAGGCAAGATTGGTCGCGTATTTTGGAATGGTCTCATCCAGCTTCATATCCTTTATGGTTGAGATGTATTTTTCCAGTTTCACAAATTTGATGAAGGTTGTTTTGATGATTCTCCCGTTATACCAGGCGTACATGCAGATGCCAATAAATCCAGCTAAGATGACAGACATCCAGCCTCCGTCAAAGAATTTGATGATGTTGGCACTGAAAAATCCACCCTCTATCACGATATAAACCAATGCAAAAAGGGCGATCCAAATCTTATTGGTTCTTGTTTTGAGAAACCAGAAAATCAATAAAATGGTAGTCATCAGCATCGTGACAGTGATGGAAAGTCCGTAAGCGGCCTCCATTTTGCCTGATTCTTTGAAGTATATAACCACAATGAAACACAATAAAAGAATTCCCCAATTGATTTTCGGAATGTACATTTGGCCTTTGATTCCCGATGGGTATTCGATTTCCTGATTGGGCCAGAAATTGAGCGACATTGCTTCCGAGAACATCGTGAAAGCACCAGTAATTACCGCCTGACTGGCAATGATAGCTGCTGCAGTTGCGAGCACGACACCGGGAATGATAAACCACTCTGGCATGATTCCGAAAAAGGGATTCTTCCCACGGAAAACTTCGTGGTAATTGCTGAGTAGCCATGCACCTTGTCCAAGGTAGTTCAGGATCAACATCGATTTTACAAAGATCCAGCTTACTTGTATGTTTTTCATGCCACAATGTCCAAGGTCAGAATATAAAGCTTCTGCTCCTGTTGTACACAGGAAAACAGCACCCAAAATAACAATGGCACTAGGCGAATTGTATATTAATTTGACCGCGTAGTAAGGGTTGAAAGCTCTCAAAATAGTTGGATGTTCTACCAGATGAACCAGGCCGAAACCTCCCAGAACCAGAAACCAAAGCACCATGACAGGTCCAAAGAACTTCCCAATGAAACTGGTTCCAAATTGCTGAACGACAAAAATAATGATCAAAATAGCCAATGTGATGGGAACAACAGGTGGTTTGTGTGTTACCAGCTCCAGACCTTCTATGGCAGACATGACTGTCAGTGATGGCGTGATGATACTGTCCGCCACCAAAGCCGCACCTCCAATAATGGCGATCAGGTAAAGCCATTTTTTCTTAAAACGCTTGACGAGAGAATAGAGCGAAAGGATGCCGCCTTCACCTTTGTTATCTGCTTTTAAAGCAATGATAACATATTTGACCGTGGTTTGTAAAGTAAGTGTCCAAATGATACACGAAAGTGCACCTTCTATGTATTCTTCAGAAATGATTCCACCCGCTTTTCCAGCGTTAATGATGGCTTTCATAACGTACAAAGGTGATGTTCCGATGTCTCCGAAAACAATTCCCAATGAAACTAAAACTCCAATCAAGGAAAGTTTTTTGAGGTCAAAATGACCGCTGCTATCTTGCGACATAATAAAGGCTTGTTGTAAAAATAATTCTGCAAATTTAGATTATTTTACATTCTAAGGAATTTTTTTGATGAAAATGTAATATTAAAGCGTGTTTTAATATTTATGTTGCTGTTTTATAGTTGGTTATATTTCGTTTTTATAAGTATGCAGCAAAATTCCATATTTTTCTTTTTTTTAGGTAATTTAAGTTTTGATCGTTCTCATAAGCTTCTCTTTCGAAACTGATGTTGCGGTAAGCAAGGTCAGAGTTTTTGTATTTGAGATAGTTGATATAATACTCTGACAGATACCAAATATAAAAAGGAATGACCAAAAGTTCCAGCTGCTGACGAAGGTGAATTCTCTCATGGTTGATGAGTACTTTGTTCTGTCTGTATTCCTTTTTTTTCAGGAAAATAAACGGAAACAGAGTAATCCCCGAAATTTTAGTATTTTTGAGTAATCTTTGGCAGACAATTATCATTCTTCGAAGTTAGAGTTTAGATGTTAGAAATCAGATGCTGGATCTAAATTGTAATGCATAGATGTGGATTGATGAATAATCCTGCAGCCCGACTTGAGCGGAAATCCTTTTTTGCGTGGACTCACGTTCAACTTGGTGGGAAGCGTCTGCAAAAAAGATTGACTTCGTCGAACCACTTCGTTAGGTTTGGGAGTGGAAGGCGGATAAAGCTGCCATAAAAATTCTCATTAATAATCGATCAAAGATAAAAATTTTGGTACAGTTTTTTAACTTATGAAACTAAATGACATCAAAGAGAATGAAGACTTTTATTATAACGAGCAAGGTTATAAGGTTTTTACAGAAAAGTTCCACCTGAAACGCGGCTTTTGCTGTAAAAGTGGATGCAGACATTGCCCGTACGGTTACGATAAAAAGACGGATACCTTCATTAAGAAATCTAAGTAAACACCTATATTATGAAATCTGAGATTCACGAATTCCAACAAAAAAACAGATATAAAATGAGTAAACAATATTTCTTCATATTACTGGCAGCAGTTTCCTTGGGAGTGACTTCGTGCAGCCCTTTTCAGGTGAAATCTGACTATGCTGCAACGGCCAATTTTGCGAACTACAAAACTTATCTTCTGAGAACAGACGATTTGAAACTGAATGACATAGACAAAGACAGAGTCCTGAACGAGTTGTCTAAGCAATTGCAGGCGAAGGCTTTGATAGCGGCTCAGAATCCTGATTTGATCGTGAATGTAAAAGTAACTCATAAAAAAGTACAGGATATCACCACTTCTTACGGAGGCGGATTCGGTTGGGGAAGACCTTACGGATGGGGCGGCGGATTCGGGATGGGAAATACCTGGACCAATAATTATAACAGCGGAACCATTATCTTGGATATGATTGATGCGAAAACCCAGAAACTGGTTTGGCAGGGAATCGGAAGCGGACTTTCTGTAGATTCTCCAAAATCGAAACAAAGACAAATTCCGGAAATAGTTGCTGAAATAATGGCGAATTATCCGCCGCAGAAAGGGAGATAAAAAGATGTATTTTAGAAATTAGAATCTAGAGTTTAGAAATCTTGAACCGTGTCGTTATTTAACGAGACGGTTTTTTATTCCGAAATTTTGATGACCAGAAGTTCTTTGGCTTCTTTTAATATTTCTGATTTTCTTTCTGGATTGAGTTCCAAAATGTCTAATAAATTCTGATTTTGGAATAATTCCTTTACCAAAACACATTTGTTTTCCAGCAGTTTTTGTTTCTGTTTTTCGTCAAGTGTTGTGAGGCAAGTGACTGGATATAAAGTATTTTGGTTAATTAGGCTTTTGATATTCTTGTCCTTTGGGTAATCCCAAGACAGCAATCTGAGTCCGTAATATTCTGCGAAAGCGATAGAATCTTTGGTGAAGTAAGTATTTGTAATCAGCCATCCATCCGTAAAGTTGGTTGGTGTACCAAACAAATTATAATTGATTCCGGAAATATCTTTGATTCTGGACAAGACGTACATTGGCGTCGTGACGGATATTTTCGTTTCCTCATCGTTCCGGAATTTGCATTCTACCCAATAGGTTTTCTCGTCTTTTTTAGCGATGACATCGGCTTCGTGGGTCACGGCGTGACCTTTTATGAGCTGTCCGGTTTCGGTTTTATAGCCGATGTTTTGGAAAACTCTGGCAATCCATTGTTCGAAATAGAATCCTGCAGGTCCCAATTCCAGCAATGCTTTTTTCAGACTGTATCTTGCGGCAACAGAATTTGAGATTTTCTTCAGTTCATCAAAAGCGAGTTTGTAAAGTTCGCGCGTTGTAATGCCATCTATGCAATTTGGCAAAATAATTTCCAACACTTTTTTCACAGAAACTTCATCTGCTCCGGAATACCGAAGTGAATTTTCTAGTTTACTGATTTCAAATTCTACAATTTCGCCAGCGTTATTTCTGATTTTCATAATTGAGTTGGATTTTTAACGCAAAGGCGCAATTTTTTAGATTTTGATAATGTTGAAAGTCGCAAATTATATGATCGAAGATAAAAACTTTGCGACTTTTTATTTGATGATTTTCAATAAATTTTTGCGCCTTTGCGTTAAAATTTTCTTCTATTTATTCAACAAACCACATTTCAAATCGGCTGCCTTGCTCCAAAGGTTTATAATTTAAATAACCTTTGTGCGCTTCGATAATACTTTTGCTGAGCGTCAAACCAATGCCTGAACCGCTGATTCTGGTCGTAAAAAACGGAAGGAAAATCTTGTCTTTAATTTCATTTGAGATGCCGATTCCGTTGTCCTCAACACTTAACAAAACACGCTTATTGAAAGTTTTGATTTCAGTTTTGATGACTCTTTCTGGATGATCGGCGACAGCATAAATTGCGTTCAAATAAAGATTAATCAAACAGCGTTCAATCATTTTTTGGTCTGCAAAAATCATTTGGTTTTCTAAAGAATGAATGACTTTAATCTGATTTTTTTCAAACTCTGGTTTGAGGAAATTGATCGCAGACGCTACAATATTCGTTAAAGAAATGGTTTTGAAAACCGGTTTCGGAAGTTCAGCAACCTGCCGGTAATCGTCAACGAAATTCAGCAATTGTTTTGATTTTGAATTGATGATCATCAGGCTTTCCTTCATTTCGTCTTGATCTTCTTTGCTGATAAGTTCCTGATTGGCAATGTACTCCAGGTTTTGAATCAAACTATTAACCGGTGTTAAAGTATTTAAAAGTTCATGAGAAATGACTTTCATCAAGTTGTTCCAAGCGAGTTTTTCTTTTTGCTCAATGATTTTCTGAACAGATTCTAAACTGATGATACAGAAACGGTTTTTGATATTTTGTACTTTTTTCGTTCGAAGGGAAAATGACTGTGTTACATTTTCATTGATAGAAATATCAAAAAATTCCTGTGAGTTTTCATAGTGGGTTTGCTCGATGATTTTATAAAATTCTGAGGTTTTGGATTCGTACAAATCCCAGAAATGATATTTCGGAATCTGTAATGTTTCCAGGAAAATTGGGTTCACATAAAACACTTCCCACTGATTGTTTTTCTCGGAAAGGATCATCAACCCGATTTCTAATTGATTCAGAATTTCTTCATACAAAAGTTTGTAGGATGACAAAGACAAATGCTCTTCTTTGCTTTGGTAATAGAGTTTTACAGCGTTATCAACTAAAGCATTTCCCTCTGTTTTTGGGAAAAGAGAAAAATCTTTTTTCTGAATCGCCCATATTATTTTATCACTTTTCTGAATAAATGACAAAGCCGAAACCTGAGCCATAGCGATACAACCAATGCTGACCATCGTAAACAAAGCGAAGTTGATCCATTTGTTTTGTGAATAGAAATCGAAGGCGAAAATCCCGCTGGCAATCGCCAACAGAATAAATAAAAGCCAAATACATTGTTGCTTGTTCATACCAATAATTTAAAAATCTATCGTCGAAAACGACTGACGATCAACCAAATCACAACTCAAATTTTTCCATTCTTCTATAAAGCGCAGCTCGTGACAATCCCAGATCTTCCGCCGCAAGAGAAATATTTCCTCTGTGTTTTTTCAACGCTTTTTTGATGAGGATTTCTTCCATTTCCTCGATGTTAAGATTGATCATTGGTTTGTCCGATTCTTCATCTTGAGGCATTAATAATTTCAGATTTTTCTCATTAGAAAGAATCACGCTTCTTTCCATAGAATGATCCAATTCTCGGATATTTCCAGGCCAAGAATAAGTCGTTAACTCATTAATTAAAGATTCATTTAAAGCTAAATCTGATTTATGATATTTCTGTTTGTACTTTTCTAAGAAGTAATTTGCAAGCGTTGGAATATCTTCCAATCGAGCTCTGAGACTCGGAATTTGAAGTTCTACCGTATTGATCCGGTAATACAAATCTTTTCGGAAACGATTTTCAGAAACGGCTTTTTTAAGATTTTCATTGGTTGCAAAAATAAATCTAACATCTAAAGTTCGTTCTTTATTTTCCCCAATTCTCGTCAATTTTCTATTTTGAATTAAACTCAATAATTTGGTTTGAAGATGAAGCGGAAGATTCCCGATTTCGTCCAAAAATACAGTGCCGTTCTGTGCATTTTCAATTTTACCAGAATAATCCCGATTGGCATCTGTAAAAGCTCCTTTTTTATAACCAAATAATTCTGCCTCAAACAAATTGTCCGAAAGACTTCCCAAATCGATATGAACAAACGGCTGGTTTTTCCTTTCAGATAATTCGTGGATATGCTCAGCTAAAACATATTTTCCAGTTCCGTTTTCTCCCAAAAGCAAAATATTGGCGTCAGTCGGTGCCACTTTCGTGATTTGCTCCATCACTTCCTGCATCGCAAAAGACTGCGTTGCCAGCTGATACTGATTGGTTTTGACGCTAACATTTTCCCACTGATTGAGTTTTTTATTTTTTCTGGAAATATCAACTGCGAGATTCACGGAAGCGTACAGTTTTTCATTATTCCAAGGTTTCAGAATAAAATCCGAAGCACCATTTTTCAACGCTTCCACGGCCAATTCCACCTCGCCATACGCGGTCATCAGAATGATGGGAAGCTGAGGTTCCAAAGTTTTGATTTCGTTCATCCAATACAAACCATCTTGTCCGTTTTCAAAGCCTTTGCGGAAATTCATATCGAGAAGAACCGCGTCAATCTGATGTTCTGCTAAAAATTTCAGAATATTCTTTGGTTGGCTGAGACAGCTCACTTCTGTGAAAAATTTCTTGAGCCAAACTCTCGCCGAGAATAATATATCCTCGTCATCGTCAACTATTAAAATATGAGCTTCTTTTTTTCGCATTTTTGAATTTAAAATTAAATTTTGATAATCCTTCGAGAACCTCAGGATGACAAATATTAATGAAACAATCAACTAAAAACTAATTACTCTCAACTAAAGCTGTTCGTTTTCGCACAAAAAGTGTCCGATAATGAACAGTGTTAAAATTAATTAAAATAGATGTATTCACATTTTCAGAGAGTTACAAAGTTATAAATCTCTGGCATTTGCATTGTGTAATAGTCTGTAATTAAATAAGTTATCTTAAATATGGATACGAAAATAGTGAAAAAGAAGTCCAAACTAAAATTAATATCAATAATCGTTGTTTCCGCTTTGGCAGTTTCAGTTTTTGGATGGTATTTTCTGACTCAGAAAAAAACGTACAATGTGAAATTGGAAGATATTCAAACTGATGCTGTGACGAACGGCAAATTCGAAGATATGTTGATGGTGACGGCGCAAACGCAATCTCTTAATTCATCTTTAGTGAATGTTTTAGAAGGTGGTGCAGTAAAGGAAATTTTTGCAGAGGACGGACAAATGGTCACTAAAAATCAACCCATTGCGAGGGTTTACAACCCGAATACGGAATTTAATTATCTGAATCAGGAAACTGGGATTATGCAACAAATCAGTCAGATGAGAAGTTCACTTTTGGAATTGAAGAATCAGGAATTTAATCAGGATAAAGAGTTGTTGCAGTCTCAAAATGATTATAATACGGCGTTGCAAAGTTTCAATCTTCAGAAAAGATTGTACGATGCGGAAATCGGAAAGAAAACCGATTATGACATCGCTTTGCAAAATCTGAATTATCAAAAACAAAGAAAAGTAATTGTAGAAAAAGGCGCTTCAAGTGAAAAAGCTTCTAGAAATTCTCAGTTTTCTGCCATCAATAATTCTATCAATCAAATGGAAAAAAGTCTTAATATTCTTCGTTCCAATAAAAATAATTTCCTGATTATGTCGCCTGTTTCAGGAAGATTGTCATCGTTCAATATTTCATTAGGACAAAATCTGACAAGTGGTGAAAGCATCGGAAAAGTAGATTTGATGGGCGGTTACAAGCTGATCGCAAAAGTGGATGAATATTACATCAATAAACTGCAAAACGGCATCAAAGGAAGTCTGGAAAGCAATGCGAAACAATTTGAAGTCATTATTACCAAAATCCTTCCGGAAGTGAAAGACGGACAATTTTCTGTAGAACTTAATTTTGTGGATGTAAAACCTGAAAACTTAAAAATCGGAATGACCTTCGGCGTGAAGTTGAAATTGTCTGCCGATACACAAAGCGTGATGATTCCGAAAGGAAATTTCTACAAAGACACGAATGGAAAATGGATCTTTGTCCTGAAAAACAACAAAGCCGAAAAACGAAACATCAACCTCGGAAGAGAAAACCAAATGTATTATGAAGTCGTTTCCGGATTGAAACAAGGCGAAACCGTGATTACGTCAGATTATACGGAACTTAAGAAATATGAAATATTAGATATTCAAAAATAATTAGTTATGAAAAATATATTCCTAATATTATTATGCTCATTCTCAGTTATGGCATATTCTCAGAATCCAAAAAGTAAGCTGACTGAATTAGAATGGGCAATTTCTTTCAAAAACAATCACGTCATTTTTGAATGTTCCAAAGGCTGCAATTATTCGTATTTAAGTTTTGATTCATATCGAAAAGTAATTCTTAATGAAAATGCAATGGCGAATCTGGAGAAAAATCCAGACGAACAAAATTCCAATTTCTTGGTTCAATATTCCAAAAAGGGAAACCAAATTAATCTGGAAGGAATCAAAGGCGTGGAATGGAAAAACATTACTTTGACCAGAGATTTAAACTCAAAATATTATATCAATCAAGCAGGCGAAATCAGAAAAATAACACTTTAAAAAATTACTAAAATGATAAATATTCAAAACCTTTCAAAAGTCTATAAAACCGAAGATGTACAAACCAACGCCTTAAACAATGTAAGCCTTAGCATCAAAGAAGGCGAATTTGTAGCGATAATGGGACCTTCAGGTTGTGGAAAATCAACTTTCCTTAATATTCTTGGATTATTAGATAGTGCTTCTTCCGGTTCTTACCAATTTGAATCTGTTGAAACCATTGGAACTTCTGAGAAAAAAAAATCAGACATCAGAAAGAAAAATATAGGTTTCATTTTTCAGAATTTTAATTTGATAGATGAACTCACGGTTTATGAAAATATTGAACTTCCATTGATCTACAACGGCGTTTCTTCCTCAGAAAGAAAAAAACGAGTGGGGGAAATTATGGAGAAAATCAATATCGCGCACAGAGCGAAACACTATCCACAGCAACTTTCCGGCGGTCAGCAGCAGAGAGCGGCCGTTGCAAGAGCTTTGGTCACAAAACCAAAACTCATTCTTGCCGATGAGCCAACAGGAAACCTGGACAGTTCCAACGGAAATGAGGTAATGAACCTTTTGGCAGAACTTCACAGAGAAGGTTCTACCATCGCGATGGTAACACACTCATCTTATGACGCTGGTTATGCTTCCAGAATCGTGAATATGAAAGACGGCGAGATCTTCAGCGAAGAACATTCGACTCAAAGAAAAGACGTCTTCGAAAAAGCAGACGCCAAGAATTTTGAGTAAAAAATCCTCCCTTAACCCCGCCAAAGGAGGCGAACTAAAAGTTCCAACAGGAAGGACAATTTACCAAATTATAGGAATTGATTCCTATTGATATGAGAACATTCATTCAACTATTTTATAATTAATTACAGGGATTCAGAAGCTTCTGTTTCTCTGTGATTTTTCATCAATCATCATTTATAATTTATCGACTATGCTCAACAACTGGCTCAAAATTGCCTTTATCAATTATAAAAAAAACTGGCTTTCCACCATCATCAATTTGTTTGGGTTGACGATCGGACTGACAGGATTTATGCTCATTCTGATGCATTGGAATGACGAAGAATCCTTCGAAAAATGGAATCCGAAAAAGGAAAATATCTTTTATTTTCAAACCTACCATAAACCAGAAAACTCTTACGGGAACAACATTTCTATTCCAATGGCAAAGCGTGCGAAAGAAGTCATTCCCGGTATTGAAGATTACGTTTTGTTCAACGGTTCCGGAATTGGTTTGAAGATGACTACCAGAGTGAAAACTGTTTTCCAAAAAGATGGAATGACAGCCAGTGATAGTTTTTTCAAATTTTTCCCTTTCAAATTGGTTTCCGGAAGTTATAAAGATGCTTTGAAGGGAGAAAGTGTGATTGCGCTTTCCACCGATGCTGCTAAAAATCTCTTCGGGAAAACCAATGTGGCTGGCGAAAGTGTGAAATTTGATAACAAAAATTACGTTGTAACCGCTGTTTATGAGTTGCCTAAAGAAAATTCCCAGATAAAACCTGAGTTCATTATCAAACCTGGGCAGATGAAAGATGATGAAAAATGGTGGGGCAACTTCAATTATGGTTCATTTTTTATGCTGAAACCTGGAACCGATACGAAGGTTGTGCAGCAAAAATTTGTGAAAGATGTTTTTGAATATCGCGCAAGTTTGGAGAATAAAGAAGCCGGAGTCACCATTCAACAATACCTTGACCTTTATGGCCCCACGGACAGTATTCTTACGCCATTGGTTGAAATAAAACTCCACGCAAAAGCATCTTGGTTTGGTCCGGTAGATTTCAAAACTTTGATGATCTTGTTTACGCTGTCAGTGTTAATTGTGATTTTATCAGCCATTAACTTTATTAATCTAAAAACGGCGCAAGCGTCTCAAAGAGCAAAAGAAATTGGCGTAAGAAAAGCGATTGGAAGCACAAAAACCGATCTCGTTTTGCAGTTTCTGATGGAAACATTTTTGATTTGTATGGCCTCGTATTTACTGGCTTTGGCTTTGACAGAGCTTCTTTTGCCGAGTTTCAACAAGTTTTATGACAAAGAAATGGCGATGAGCGATTGGCGAATTTATTTCTACTCATTTGCGATGGTTTTGATGGTGACCTTGATTTCTGGATTGATTCCTGCAACTTACCTTTCCAACTTCAAAGCAATTGAAACATTGAAAGGAAATTTCGCCAGAAGCAAACATGGCGTTTGGCTGCGAAACGGAATTTTGACTTTACAGTTAGTAATATCTTCATTCTTCATCATCGGCGGATTGATCGTGAATCAGCAAGTTAAATATATGATGAACAAAGATCTGGGCTACAACGGGAAACAGATTATGATGATTAATTTCAGCGAAAGTGACCCGAAACCTTGGCTGAAATATGAGCGTCTGAAAACCGAGATGAGAAAAATTAAAGGTGTAACCGATATTTCTTACGGTGAAGCAGTTCCTGGAAATGGAAGAAGCAGTTCATCAAATATGGATTTTAAAGATAAGAGTATCCAAGGTCAGCACGGATCGATGGATTATAATTATTTGAAATTCATTAATGTAAAACTGAAAAATGGACGCTGGCTGGATCCGAATCTTTCATCGGATACCATCAATAATGTGATGGTAAACGAAGCTTTTGTGAGAAAATTCGGTTGGAAAGATGAAGATGCTTTGAAAAACGAGATCAGACCTGGATTTGACAACAAAAACTATAAAATTGTAGGGGTTGTAAAGGATTTTAACATCAGAAGTTTGAGAACACAGGTAGAACCAATCATTTTTTTCCATTACCGAGAAACCGAATGGAAGCGATTCAATGTCTATAATATCCAGTTGAAAATTGACCCGAACGACATCGATGGAACGGTAAAAAGACTGAAAACCTATTGGCAGAATGATGTGGAGCAAGGTTATCCTTTTGACTATTATTTCCTGGATCAGCAGTTTGCCAAAACCTTTGAGAAATATCAGAAACAGCAAACATTATTCACCATCCTCAATGCAATGGTTTTAATGGTCGCATTATTAGGATTATTCGCATTGTCATCATTGATGATCGAGCAGAAGCTGAGAGACGTGGCCATCAGAAAGACGCTTGGCGCATCAGACAAAACCTTGATTTTTGGCTTAACGAAACAGTTTCTGTGGATCTCGCTGATCGCCGTTGTCATCAGTATGCCGATCAGTTATTATCTGATGAATGAGTGGCTGAAAGATTTCGCTTACCGAATTGATATGCCGGTTTTACCATTCATTTTAAGCCTTGTCACTTTGCTCTTATTGACTTTCTCAGTTGTAAGCATCAAAGCGTATCAGGCTACAAAGGTGAACCTTATAAAATATTTGAAATACGAATAGAAGCGGGAAGTCTGATGATGGAAGCGGGAAGTTTTTAGCGCAGCAGTTAAACTTCCCGCTTCCATCACCCAACTTCAAACCCAAAATCATTTATCATTTATAATTCATCAATTATGCTGAAAAATTGGCTCAAAATAGCCTTCATCAATTACAGAAAAAACGGGCTTTCCACGATCGTCAATATCTTGGGATTGGGTGTTGGTCTGTGTGTTTTCCTGTTGATATTCATCCATTGGCAAGACGAAAAATCCTATGAAAAATGGGTTCCGAATAAAGAAAATATTTATTTGGTAGAAAATCATATTTCCAGTTTTGGAGATCTGTCTCAATCCAGCTATCCAGAATTGTACGTGTCCAAAGAAAAATTTCCAGAAATTGAAGATTACACGATCGCGAATATTTGGAGCTGGTACAAAACGAGATTGATTGCTGGCGAAAATTCCAGCTATTCCACAACGGGACAGGTTTCCAGTCAGTTTTTCAAATTTTTCCCTTTCGAGACAGTTGCTGGGAATATCAATAATGCATTGACGGACAAATCTCAGATGGCGTTATCCGAAGAAACAGCGAAACAATTATTTGCTGATGACTATAAAACCAGCATTGGAAAAACCGTCAAGACAGATCAAAACGGCAATGTGTACACGGTTTCTCTGATTTATAAATTACCTAAAGAAAACTCAGTTTTCAAAGCGGATTATCTCATATTGGAAAATCAGCCCAAAGATGATACGCAATGGTTGAGCTATAGTTTTTTTGGTCTTTTCAAAGTGAAACCAGGAACGGATATTCAGCAGCTGGAAGATAAATTATCAAAGCAGCAACAGCATCACGAAGAGATTATTTCAAAAAAATGGGGTTCAGTAGTTGATAAAAAAAATCCCACCAAAGTATTTCTGACGCCCATCAGCAAGATCAGACTAGATGCAAAAGGTGGAGGAATTGAAATGGGCGATAAAAAATCGATAAAAATATTACTCGGCTTATCTGTCTTAATTTTGATCTTGTCGGGAATTAATTTAATTAATCTGAAAACCGCCCAAGCCGCTCAAAGAGCAAAAGAAGTGGGTGTGAGAAAAGTAGTTGGAGGTAGCAAGAAAAGCCTGGTCATGCAGTTTTTGATAGAAACGTTGATGATTTGTCTGGTCGCATATTTTATGGCTTTTGCTTTGGTCGAGTTACTTTTGCCTTCGTATAACAAATATCTTGGCAAAGAAATCAAACTGAATGATCCTCATATCTTCATCGCCTCAGCAGTTCTGTTGATGTTGTTCGCGCTTCTATCAGGCATTATTCCGGCTACTTACTTAGCCAATTTCAAACCCATCAATACACTGAAAGGTAATTTTTCACGAAGCAAACACGGCGTCTGGTTACGGAATTCTATCCTGACTTTGCAGTTGGTCATCTCTTCATTTTTTATCATCTGTTCATTAATTATCAATGCTCAGGTAGATTTTATGATGACCAAGGATCTCGGTTTCAGAGGCAGTCAGGCCATCCAAATCGATTTCAAAAAAACCAATTATAATGAGAAAGATTACGATGTCAAAAAATATGAATTGTTGAGAGATGAAGTCAGAAAAATCCCTGGTGTTGTTGAAACCACTGGTTCTGTACAGTCCCTGGGAGCAGGACTTCGCAACGCTTCTAATGTGAAATATGCTGCGGACACCACCAAAATGATCAGCAATGTTGCGGTTGGAGGCATCGAGGAAAATTACTTTCGTTTTTATCATATCAAAATGGTCGCCGGGAGTGATCTCAACTGGAAAAAAACTTCGGATACAATCAGCGGAACCGTTATCAATGAAACTTTTGCAAAAAAAATGGGCTGGAACAATCAGCAGGCCATCGGAAAAGAAATTCTCCCCGGTTGGGAGGACAAAAAGAAATATAAAATTATCGGCGTGGTCCAAGATTTCTATTACGGCGGTGTGGATCAGCCGATCGAAGCGGCCGCTTTCTACAACTACGACAGAAACTGGGCCAAAAATAGTATGACCAATTTGCAGATCCGATTGGACAAAAACGACATCGAAGGAACCATCAAAAGAATCAAAGAATTTTGGCTCGCAAAAGCCGAGCCGGGATATCCTTTTGATTATCAGTTTATAGACAAGCAGTTTGCAAAAACCTTCGAGAAATTCCAGAAACAACAAACGCTTTTCACAACGCTGAACATCGTGGTTCTGACAGTGGCATTACTGGGATTATTCGCTTTGTCATCACTACTGATAGAACAGAAACTAAAAGATGTTGCCATCAAAAAAACGCTTGGCGCAGAGGAGAAAACCATCATCTGGGATTTGACGAAAAGATTTTTATCCATCTGTTTTTTCGCTGTATTATTAAGCATACCGCTGAGTTATTACGCAATGAACGAGTGGCTGAAAGATTTCTCTTACAGAATCGATATGCCCGTGTGGCCATACGCTCTCAGTCTGATCTTACTACTGATCCTAACCTTCATCGTCGTGAGTTTCAAAGCTTATCGTGCCACGAAGATCAACCTCGTAAAATATCTGAAATACGAATAACGATAAAAGTTTGGTGTTAGATCATCCAACCAAAATTTAAAACAATGAAAAAACTATTCTTCATATTCATCATCAATTTTTTCCCAGCTCAGCAAAGTTGGACCTTAAGACAATGTCTGGATTATGCAGCGGCCAATCATCCATTGGTAAAACAATCTTCGGTCCGTATTCAGAAAAACGACCGTCAGATCTCTGCCGCCAAAGGAATGTTATTGCCATCTGTAGAAGCCGGGATTAGCCACAATTATAACTTTGGTTTAGGAATTAATCCGGACAATAATCAGCGTGAAGCCATCAATACACAAAATGACAATGTTTACGCACAAGGCAATTGGGAGCTGATGAACTGGCGCAATTACCTGATTATTTCTTTGTCAAAAATTAATAAGGAAGGGTCAACCTACAAAATGAAACAAGCCCAAAATGAGGTCAAACTGAATGTCATTCAAACCTTCTTCAATTATCAGAACAGCAAAAGCTGGCTGGCTGTTTTGGAAACTCAGATTTCCGGAATCGAGGATCAGATCAAACGTACCGAGAAAGAAGTGGAAATTGGTAACCGCCCAAAAAGTGATGTTTATGACATCAAAGCCAACCTCGGAACTTTGCAGGAACAGTGGGTTTCCGCAAAGAATTCCAGAGACCTTTCTAAAATTAATTTGCTTAATGCCTTAGCCATTACAAAGGATTCCTTGGACTTCAAAATGGAGGACACATTGATCTCAGTTTCCAATTTCAATGACATAGATTTTGTCCAAAATCTTCTCGAAAAAAATCCCGCTTACCAATCTGTTCAGACAGAAATAAAAGCACAGCAAAAAAATATAGACATCGCAAAATCTGCTTATTTTCCGACTTTGAACGGCTCTTACAACTGGTCAAGCTTTTACAGCAAAACCTTGGGCGCATCGGCAGACGCATTCTCGGATCAGTTCAAAAGAAACAAAAACCAGCAGGTTGGTTTAAGTCTCCATATTCCTATTTTCAACAAATTGCAGGTCAAAAATAATGTCGAGATTGCCAAACTGAATGTCATCCATTCCAATTATGATAAAGAAATCGTGATCAATAATCTCACGCAAAGCATCCATTCCATTAAGGCACAATATCAGAATTCGGAAGAAAAATTCACCTTACTGCAGGCCAATTTCGAAAACCAAAAACGCTCTTTCCAAAAATCCGAAGAGAAATACAAAGAAGGCCTGATGGATGCCTACACCTTTTTCGTGGTGCGAAACAACTGGCTTCAAGCCAACTACAATCTCATCAGCAGTAAAAACGAAGTCATCCAACAAACCGAATTGCTTAAAGTTTTCGAAGCTGGATTTTAAATCCAATATTATTATCAACACGTCTTTGAACGATGTCTGCCTGAGCGGAGTCAAAGTCTTTCATCATCACTCAAAACATACATTTAGTTTCTCGAATCCTTCCGAAATTGATGACCTCGGAGGGATTTTTTATTTTTAGAACAATGATTTGGGCGCCTTTATCCGCCTTCCGTTCCCGCTATTTTTGCCGACCCAAAAACCAGCCACAAAAAATGAGCTCCACTAAAGTCGGGGCGCGCTTCGCAAAGTTGAAGATTGGTCTTTCAATCCACGGTGGTCTTACCATTCAAGTCTTCAAAATTGGCATCATCTGCGAGAAAAAAAATCCTTGCCAAGCGTCTTTGCGAACCTCAAAAATATTTTCAATAATTTCAAAAAATCCTTGCGCACCTCCCGTTTAAAAGAACAATTTTACGTCCCATCTTTGATAAGCGAAGCAGCTTCGTGAACCCAAATTGTTTTCGCTAGATTCAAAAAAACTTTGTGAACTTTGTGTGCAAAATCACTCGTTTTTTCAATTTAAAAATCGCATTTTTGCAAGCCTTATTTCCAGAGATTAAGATGAAACGTCTTGACGTTCCATCTTACCTTAAAAAGACAATAAAAACTACAGATGAAACTTTGTATAGCCGAAAAACCCAGCGTTGCCCGTGATATTGCCAAAGTGTTGGGCGCCAACAATCCCAAAAGTGGCTATATGGAAGGAAACGGCTATTGCGTCACCTGGACTTTCGGACACCTTTGCACGCTGAAAGAACCGCAGGATTACGCGCCACATTTCAAATCCTGGGATCTGATCTTCCTGCCAATCATACCCAAACAATTCGGAATCAAATTGATTGATAACAATGGTGTAGAGAAACAGTTCGATACCATCGCAAAATTAGTCCAGGAATGTGATGAGGTCATCAATTGTGGTGATGCCGGGCAAGAAGGAGAACTTATCCAACGATGGGTATTGCAAAAAGCCAAATGCGACAAACCAATGAAGCGCTTGTGGATATCGTCCCTTACAGAAGACGCTATCAAAGAAGGTTTCGCCAATCTGAAACCTGCGGAAGATTATAAAAATCTATATCTTGCTGGCAACGCAAGAGCAATCGGCGACTGGCTTTTGGGCATCAATGCCACCAGATTATTTACTAAAAAATTTGGCGGAAACAAAGCGGTTTTGTCAATCGGACGCGTTCAAACGCCAACGCTGGCGATGCTCGTGCAACGTCAAAAAGAAATCGATGCGTTTTCTCAGGAAGAGTATTGGGAACTCAAAACCAAATACCGGGATGTGCTTTTCAGTGCATCCATTGACAGACTCAAAACTTTAGAAAAAGCAGAAAAAGGCTTAGAATATCTCAAAAAAAATGAATTCGAAATTGTCTCTTTCGAGATCAAAGAAGGCAAAGAAAAGAACCCAAGATTATTCGATTTGACGGGACTTCAGGTGGAAGCGAATAAGAAATTTGGTTTCTCAGCGGAACATACACTCAATTATATCCAGAGTCTGTACGAGAAAAAACACACGACGTATCCAAGAGTTGATACGACCTATTTATCAGAAAGTTTATACCCGAAAATTCCCGGTATTCTGAGAAGTATGACGATTTATTCGGACTTGATTTCGCCTCTCCTTTCTCAACCAATCCCGAAGACGAAAGCCGTCTTCGATGATACAAAAGTGACGGATCACCACGCCATTATTCCCACAGAAATTCCGCCTTCTTCAAATTTGAGTCGGGAAGAGAAATTGATTTATGACCTCGTCGCCAAACGCTTCATCGCCGTTTTCTATCCCGAATGTAAAATTTCGAATACTTTAGTGGAAGGTCAAGTGGGGACCATTCCGTTCAAAGCTTCCGGAAAACAAATCCTTGAACCTGGTTGGAGAGCAGTTTACGCAAAAGATAAAAAAGAGGAGAAGGAGGAAAAAGATAAAGACGAAGAACAGACGATTCCGGAGTTTGTATCCGGCGAAAAAGGCGAACACGCACCACTCATTCATCAGGGAAAAACCTCGCCACCAAAACCTTACACAGAAGCTACTTTGCTAAGAGCAATGGAAACTGCGGGGAAACAGGTGGAAGATGAAGAACTTCGTGAAATGCTAAAAAATAACGGCATCGGAAGACCATCAACCCGAGCCAATATCATCGAAACCTTGTTCCGAAGGAAATACATCGAACGCAAAAAGAAAAATCTGGTGGCGACTTCTATTGGCATCGAATTAATTGACACCATCGAAGACGAAGTGCTTAAAAGTCCTGAACTTACGGGAGAATGGGAATCGAAACTTCGCAGAATCGAAAAAGGAGAGTACGAAGCCAACCAGTTCAAAGATGAATTGATATATATGGTCACGGAACTCACGAGAAAAGTGATCAGTGCAAAAGGAAAAGTGATCAATTTTGAAGAAGAAAAACCGGCACCTCCGAAAGAAAAAGTAGCAAGGGTAAAAACCGAAATCATCTGGACAGAAACCCAATGTCCCAAGTGTAGAGCCAACAATTTGATGAAAGGAAAAACCGCCATTGGCTGTTCGGATTTCAAAGCTTGCGGTTTCAAAGTTCCGTTTGAAATACTTGGAAAAAAACTGTCAGAAAAGCAACTTCAGGATTTGATTCTAAAAAGTAAAACCTCTAAACTGAAAGGTTTTACAGAAGGACAGGAAGAGGGCGTTTTGGTAATGAATGAAGATTTTGTGATTGGTTTAAAATAGAAAAACCCTTTCAGCTTCAATCTGAAAGGGTTTTAGAAATTAACACCTTTAATGGTCGTGCAAAATTACTTCACAACAATTGCTTTCTTCAGATTACTGTCTATTTTGTAATCTGTACTGTTATTGATTTTTACATTTTCAAAAACGATATGATTGGCGTTTTTCCCAACAATTCCTTTTTTACTCGTGATATTCACGTTTTTAAAATAAAGATTCTCAATCAGTTTCTCAGGAAGTCCAGTGAAACTAAAAGCGGTTTCCGACGAAGCGCAGTTCACATTGCTCACATAAAAATCGTGGAAGTAAGGCACTTTTTCACCAGTATGCTGAGCCTCTTCGCTTTCTTTGGTGCTTCCAACCGGCGCATCAGCATAAAAAGTATCAAAGAAAACCGCAGATTTCACAATGTTTTTCATTTCGATATTTTCGATGTAGATCTGGCTTACATCACCACCTCTTCCAGAGTTACTTTTCACTCGTATTCCGATATCCGTTCCGTCAAAAGTACAATTGGTAACATAGATGTTTTTCATTCCGCCGTCGGTATTACTTCCAATGACGAAACCGCCGTGACCTTCATTCACCGTGCATTCTGCGATGATAACGTTTTGCAGATTGGCTTCTCCGTTTTTCGGAGTTCCGCTAGATTTCATACAGATTCCGTCGTCGCCTGCATTCACTTTCGTGTTGTAAATAATCACATTTTTCGACGCACTGATGTCGATTCCGTCGCCATTTTGAGCCCATTTCGGATTGTAAACGGTAGTGTTTCTGATGACAAGATTGGTGATTTGTTTAGGATTGATGACAAATTTTGGTGAGTTTCGGAACGTTGGTCCGTCAATCAAAAGATTCGTCACTTTGGAAAGCGTGAACATCATCGGTCTCAAAAAATGATGCAACTGCTGGTACATATCAATCGTCGCATTGGGCGTTTTCGTAATCACTTTTGCCAGTTCTTCACCATTCTTTGCCGATTCGCTTGGCCACCAGATTTTGCCGTCATCGCTAAGCATACTTCCTGGTTTTGCTAGTAATTCTTTCCATTGTGCGTCCGTCGTTTTAAATTTCTTCACAGGACGCCAAGCTTCACCTGCGCCATCAAAAATTCCTTTTCCGGTGAAGGAAACATCCTTTAGGTTATTTCCCCAAATCGGAGCCGTTACTTCAAATTTACCGGGAGAAGATTCTCTCATCGGAAATTCTTTGATATCACTGCTGAACTGCACGATTGCACCTTCCTCCACGTGAAAATCGATTTTACTTTTCAGCTCGATTGGACCCGTTAACCAAGTTCCGGCTGGGACAATCAATCTTCCGCCACCTTTTGTAGCAATTGTTGTGATGGCCTTTTCGAAAGCTTTTGTATTCAGGGTTTTTCCATCCGCAACACCTCCAAAATCCTTGAAGTTGAAATCCTTTTGAGGAATTGTAGGTAATACCATTTCACCGAATTTGAATGGCGCTTTCTGGATGTAATAATTGATGTCATTTTTCTGAGCAGAAACCAAAGCTGCAACAGAAAATGCAAGACCTATTAATAATTTTTTCATTGTTTGTATAGAAATTTATATTTTAAAAATTGATGGTAAAATATCTAATTGAAAATCATTTATCATTAATAGTTTATCATTTATATTTATTTGGGCAACTTTTCCGCCTTCCGTTCCCGCTATTTTTGCCTTCGCTTTTCCCGCTGCAAAAAATGAGCTCCACTCAAGTCGGGTTGCGTTCAATTCGCTCTTCCAAAAGCAGATTCAAATCATACTTAGTACTTTTTATCTGATACTTAATACCTTTATGTGATACGGAAACTTTTAACCTTATCCTTTGTACAATTTGTTTGCAGGTAAAATTAGAAAAAATATCTGCTGGCGCAATCGATTGCATAAAATAAATTGTCGTACTAGGTTAAAGTCTGATTGCTGCTGAGCCAATTAAAATTGATGACGTTCTTTTTAATCAAAAATTCCTGATTATTTGCTCAAATTTCTTTAATTTGCAATGCTAAAAATAATTTCAACAATGATTATTCAACCAAGAACAAGAGGATTTATATGTTTGACTGCGCATCCGGATGGAGCACTTCAAAGCGTAAAAAATCAAATAGAATATGTAAAGTCCAAAGGCACCATCAAAAACGGCCCAAAAAAAGTGTTGGTCATTGGTGCTTCTACAGGTTTCGGACTTTCTTCCAGAATCACTGCTGCTTTCGGATCAGACGCTGCAACGGTTGGCGTTTTCTTCGAGAAACCAGCTTCTGAAGGCAAAATGGGAACTGCAGGCTGGTACAATTCTGCGGCTTTCGAAAAAGAAGCGCACGAGGCCGGACTTTACGCCAAAAGTATCAACGGTGACGCATTCTCAGACGATATCAAAAAACAAACAATCGAATTAATCAAAAAAGACCTTGGTCAAATTGATTTGGTCGTTTACAGTTTAGCTTCTCCAAGAAGAACGCATCCAAAAACGGGTGTTGCCCATTCATCAGTTCTTAAACCAATTGGACAGTCTTACACCAATAAAACGGTTGACTTCCACACCGGCGTCGTTTCTGAGGTGACGATTGCTCCTGTTGAAAACGAAGAAGATATCCCCAACACGGTTGCCGTAATGGGTGGTGAAGATTGGAAATTCTGGATGGAAGACTTGAAGGCTGCTGGCGTTTTAGCTGACGGTGTTCAAACGGTTGCCTATTCTTACATCGGTCCTGAACTGACGTTCCCAATCTACAGAAACGGAACCATCGGCCAGGCGAAAAACGACCTTGAAGCGACTGTAACTGTTCTAAATGACTTATTAAAAGACCTGAAAGGACAATCTTATGTTTCTGTAAACAAAGCACTTGTGACTCAATCCAGTTCAGCAATTCCTGTCGTTCCGTTATACATTTCTTTGCTTTATAAAGTGATGAAAGCAAAAGGAACGCACGAAGGAACCATCGAACAAATCCAAAGGCTTTTTGCTGACAGATTATATACAGAAAATGGTGAAGTGCCGTTGGATTCTGCAGGAAGAATCAGAGTTGATGATTGGGAGATGGCAGATGACGTTCAGGCAGAAGTGGATCAATTGTGGAAAGAAACAACAACGGAGAACCTCTCTGAGATCAGTGATATCGCGGGCTATAGGAAGGAATTTTTCAATCTTTTCGGTTTCGAAGTTGATGGGATCGATTATGAAAAAGATGCGAATGAGAACGTTCAAGTTCCTAGTATTGAGGCTTAATTTAGACTAGAAGAAGATAGACTGATAGATTGATAGAGTCTTTAAAATAGAACAAAAACGGCTACTTTTTCAGTAGCCGTTTTGTTATTCTAGAGATTTTGATTCTTTTAGTTTGGTGTCGTAATCGTGCAGAATGTTGTGTTCCGGAGTCTGTTCTATGGCGTGCATGATTTTGTCCAGGATCTCTGTTGGAGATTCATTGTCATAGTCAATATCCAAGGCTTGTTTGAACTCCAAAGTCGGTTTTACACCTGTCACTTTTATTTTCAGTCCTTTTTTATCAAATGCTCTTCGGAAACCATTGATTTTGATTGGGATGACCGTTGGCCTTTGATTTTTAATCAGTTTGGCGGTTCCTTTTCTGCCTTGTGCAAAAGCCGAAGTTGTGCCTTGGGGAAAGGTGATGACCCAGCCATTATCGAGGGCTTTCATAATATTTTCAATTTCAGAAAGATCAACCATTCTATTGACGTTTTTTCCTTCCGCACGCCATGTTCTTTTGACTGTTATAGCACCGGCAATTTTGAAAATTCTCGACAGCAGACCTTTGTTCATTGTTTCTTCTGCTGCAACGTAGTAGAAATCTACTTTAGGATTCAGAAGATAAACGGGATTTTTGATGGTGTTGTGAAAACCGTTGTTCACGGAGCAAAATGTATGATACATGGCAGCAACATCTGCGAAATAAGTCTGGTGATTGGATACAAAAAGCACATTGCTGTCGGGCAAATCCGACAGATTTTCGGTTCCTGTAATGTTCAGCTTGTTGAAGCCGTTAAATCTTCTGTAGGACACGAGTCCGAGAATGAAAATAATAAACCTTTTCAGAACATAGATGTTTCCAAAAGAATCGGTAAAAATATTTTTTTTTGCCATTGATAATTAATTATAATTTCCGAGTTTGGTCATTATTCCTGCAAAATTAGACTTTTTTTAATAAGTTACTGAATTCGCTCAGTATCATAGACGTGGCGCCCCAGATGATGTAGCCATTAAAATCAATGACTGGAACTTCCGCGCCATTGGTTGATGGCAAAACCATGTTTTTTGGCTGGTGGGGAAGATTTAATAAAGATGAAATCGGAAATTCTATCAATTCCACCGCTTCGGTTTCCTGAAGGATAAATTCCGGTTTTTTTTTGGTGTATGAAATGAAAGCGTGCACATAGAAATTACTTGGCGGGATATAGATGGGCGACATTTCGCGGATGATTCTCACATAATGTTCATCAATTCCCAGTTCCTCGGACGTTTCTCTTTTTGCAGTATGGGCAAAATCGAAATCTTCTTTCTCGTTTTTTCCTCCAGGCAAAGATATTTGACCGCTGTGACGGTCTCTTTCGTTTTGAGATCTCACGATCAATGGGAAATGCCACTCGTTGTCCTTGATGTATAAAAGGATATTCACGGCTGCAAATTTCGGATTCTTCGTCAGTATATCTTCATAACTGTAAATGGGGCGATAAGGCGGAGAATAGATTTTGTGCGCATTCTCGCCCCATAATTCCGCTTGTTTGATATCTCTTAATAAATCTTTTCCGAAGGTGTGCATCTCTCAAAGATAAGAAAATTGTAAGATTTATGATCTCAAAAACGCAAAAATTGTTACCAATAATTTTGTGAAAAAGTCGTAAAGTCTGTTTTAGAAATCATTAAAAATTAAAATTCCGTAGACACTTTTCTTTTCCCCAAGCCTCAAGGCTGGAAAAATGCTTTGAAAATTTCGTCAAAATTTCGCCTTTCAGGATCAGGGAAATAATTTTGATGAAATTTCAACATGCTCAGAAAAACTAATTTTTCGACTTTTAAAGTCCTGTAAATTGTAAACTTACATCTTGGTTTTTATTGTATTTAAAGCGAAATGCCACGTCCCGCGTAGAAATCCAGAACCTTCACACTAAATAAATAATTATACTTTGCCTGAGCTACAGACCCTTGTGCATTCGCATAATTGTTTCTGGCCATTGTCACGTCATAAATGGTAGAACGTCCGGCATCATAACTTTTCGTAGCAAAATCGAGAGCCAGTTTGGTGCTTCTCTCAGCTTCAGAAGCAGAGACATAAATTTCATAGTTAGAATCCGCATTGAACTGCGCCTGCTGAATATCCTGCTTCAACTGGAATTTCTGTTGCTCCAGATTATTTTTAGCAATCGATTCGTTGATTTTGGTCTGCTCAACTTGTCGTTTTGTATTGCCCTTGTTGAAGATAGGAATGTTGGCATTAAGACCTATTTGCTGGCCAAAATTATCTTTGTACTGCTGTGTAAAGCTGTGTTCTTTTATATAAGGTAACTGTCCGTAGTTTAAATTGTCTGTATATAATTGATTGTTGTAAAGTGTTCCAATTCCTGCGTTTGCTGATATGGTTGGCCAAAAGTTGGTTTTCACAACTTCGGTTTGTGCTTCAGCCGCTTTTATTCTGATTTCCGCCGCTTTTATCACGGGCTGAGAACCGTAAGCGATAGTCAAAACATCCTCTACAGATTCGGTTTGCGGCGCCAACTCATCCGGGACAGGAATATCCACAACGTCAAAGGTTTTGTAATCCTGAAGCTGTAAGATCTGAGCCATCGCAAAAAGTGCTTTATCTATATTGATCTGAGCTGTTTTTACATTCTGCTTTTCTCTCGCAAGGGAAGCCGTTGCTTCTGCTAAAACAGTTTGTGCAGTTGTGCCGACTTCTGTTGTTATTTTTGCACGATCGTATAGTTTTTGTGCATTTTCCATGGCACTTTCAGAGATTTTTTTGATCTCTCTGTTTAGCATGACAGAAAGATATTGCTGAGCAATCTGAAGGGAAATGTTGTTTTTAATGGTTTCAATATCCTGCAAACTTGCATCCACATCAAAGGCGGTTTTACGAATTGTTTTCTCCAGGCGGCCATGGTTGTACACCAAAATATTAGCCCCAAGATTGGCGTTACTGTTAAAATTATCGTTCCGTACGGTTGTATTGACAAATTGTGAATTTCCAAAACTTGCGGTGTTCGAAATTGTTCCAGAAACCGAAGGTAAGTATTCTCTTTTTGCTATGTCCAGATTTTTTGCTTGCACATCTTTGTTGTAAGCCTGGGCCTGAACCTGCAGATTATTTTTGATCGCATAATCCACACACTCCTGAATCGTCCATTTCTTTTGAGAAAATCCCAAAACTCCAATAGACAAAAGCGAAATACAAAAAACTTTTTTAAGCATAAAAGAAAAATTATATACAATAAGACAACGAAATATTTGATTTGTTACAACTCAATTTAAAAAATAACTCTGTTTTTCCCACATCGATTTGTAAATGGAATCCTATGAGATTAGTTCTTTGTGCTTTCCTTGTTCAATGATTTTTCCTTCTTTCATTACCAAGATATCATCAGCGTTTGCAATTGTACTTAGTCTGTGGGCAATAATTACCATTGTTTTTCTTTGAGCTTTGAAATCATTGGGTGTTTTTTGAATGATTTGTTCGGCTTCCGAATCCAAGGAGGATGTTGCTTCATCCAAGATTAAAATTTCCGGATCTTTGTATAAAGCTCGGGCGATTGCAATTCTTTGCTTTTGTCCGCCAGATAGTAACGCACCGTTTTCTCCTAAATAAGTTTGAAGTCCGTTTGGCAGTTTTTCTACAAAATCCAGAATTCCCAGATTTTTGGTAATATTTATGATTTTTTGTATGTCTGGAACGTCTTCTCCCAACGCAATATTTTCTATAACATTGCCGGAAAACAAATCGATTTGTTGCGGCACGGAAGAAATCAACTGTTTAAGTGAATAATTGGAAATATTGTTAATGTCGTGGTCGCCAATGACAATTTTCTCCATTTTCAAAAGATATAAATTTTGAATCAAAGCTGCCAATGTGGTTTTTCCGCTTCCACTTTCGCCGACAATTGCCGTAGTTTGACCCTTTTTTATAACGCAGTTAAAGTGATTAAATACATCAATCCTGCTGCCATAACTGAAACTCACATCTCTGAACTGAATATCCCCGATGTTTTCCGATGAAAGATCTATTTTGTCTGTTGTTTCTTCTCGTTCCAAATCCATTATTTCAAACAAACCAATCTTGTTAAAGCTACTTTTCATAAAGTGCTTAACTTTCTTTTATATAAAATTTCCAAACATTTGTAACAATTTCACAATCGGATTTACTTATCTATAAAATCCAGTCCATGTCTCATCCGATTCTCAAAATAGAAAACATCAACAAATCCTATGATACCGGCAAGAGCAAATTGCACGTTCTAAAAGGAATCAACCTAAATATCGAGCAAGGTGAGTTTGTTTCTATTATGGGAAGCTCGGGATCCGGGAAATCTACCTTGCTGAATATCATCGGGATTTTGGATGAAGCGGATAATGGCATTTACGAATTGGATGGCGTTCCCATCAAACATTTGACAGAAGTAAAAGCAGCAGAATACAGAAGTAAATTTTTGGGATTCATATTTCAGTCTTTTAATTTGATCAATTACAAAACGGCTTTGGATAATGTGGCACTACCATTATATTATCAAAATGTTTCCCGAAAAGAAAGAACAAAACGAGCAGAGGAATATCTGGAAAAAGTAGGATTACTGAATTGGAAAGATCACCTGCCAAGTGAATTGTCTGGAGGACAAAAACAAAGAATTGCCATAGCAAGAGCGCTCATCACAGATCCAAAATTAATCTTGGCAGATGAACCTACCGGAGCTTTAGATTCCAAAACGACACACGATATTATGAAACTGCTTCAGGATATTAATAAAGAAGGAAAAACAATTGTGGTTGTGACGCACGAGCCCGATGTGGCAGCACAAACCAAAAGAAACGTGATCCTGAAAGACGGACTGATAGAAAGTGATGAATTTATCAACCAAATCGTTTTATAAATAAAAATATTAAAGGGCTTCGAGAGCCTCAGCCTGACAAAAAACTAACAACTATAAACCATCAACCAACAACCGAATTATGTTTGACTTAGACCGCTGGCAAGAGATTTTTAGTTCTATCCGAAGTAATGTATTGCGGACGGTCCTTTCTGGGTTTACGGTGGCTTTGGGATTGTTTATCTTTATTGTATTGTTTGGGATTGGGAATGGTCTTAACAATTCCTTCGCCAAAGCTTTTACAAGAGATGCTACCAACCTGATCATGCTATTCGGCGGTAAAACCACGCTACCTTATGCGGGATTACAGTCTGATAGACAGATCACTTTTAACAATGATGATTTCGATGCCATCGTAAAAGAAAGCGAAGGTAAGCTAGAATATGCCTCACCGAGATACCAAACCAATCTTACTGTAAGATATGGGAAAGAAAGTGGCGGCTATCAGATCAACGGTGTTTTTGGAGATGAGAAATTTCTGGAAAACAGAACCATGATCGATGGGCGCTATATCAATGCAAGAGATAACGAACTGAAAAAAAACGTTGCTTCCATCGGGAGGATGGTCTGGCGTGATCTGATCCGTGATGGCAATCCGATCGGGAAAGATTTGGAAATCAACGGGACGATGTTCAAAGTGGTTGGTGTCTTCTCGGATCCGGGAGGTGACTGGGATGAGCGGCATATTTCCATTCCGCTTTCCACCCTTCAACAGATGAAGAAAAGTTCTGATACCATCAGCACAGTGATGCTTTCCTACAATCCTGATATGACGCCGGACGAAGGTGTGAAATTTGGAGATAAACTGGAGAAAGATATCAAAGTAAGACACAAAATTTCGCCAGAAGATCAGCAGGGAATTAGAGTCAATAATAACGCAAAAAACACACAGGACTCTTTCGTAATTCTGTTTGCCATTACTTCTGTTGTAAGTGTCATCGGGCTCGGGACATTGTTAGC
Source organism: Epilithonimonas tenax DSM 16811 (assembly GCF_000428485.1). Lineage (GTDB taxonomy): Bacteria > Bacteroidota > Bacteroidia > Flavobacteriales > Weeksellaceae > Epilithonimonas > Epilithonimonas tenax. Next base: position 61,654 of record NZ_AUAA01000009.1, read on the forward strand.
AGGCATTATCGGGATCAGTAATATTATGGTTTATATCGTAAAAGAAAGAACCAAAGAAATTGGTGTGAGGAAAGCAATTGGCGCAAAACCCAGAGAAATTGTAGCACTTATTCTACAGGAAAGTATTGTGATTACAGTTATTTCAGGATTTGTAGGCGTTGGTCTTGGAGTCTTGGCTTTGAAATTAATTGGAAACAATCTGGAAGATTATTTTATACTAAGTCCCTCCGTAGGCTGGGGTTCGATTGTGGCCGCTTTTTTCTGTTTAATTTTATCCGGAGCCATTGCGGGATTTGTACCAGCCTACAGAGCATCGAGGATAAAACCAATCGAAGCGTTAAGATCTGATTAGGAGGGTTTTAGCTGTAGATAAAATGTTAACATTTATCAATTATTATTTATTAATCATAACCAAATGAATATACTTTTCAAATGAATATACTTTTCAAAAGAGATACCTGGCAAGAGATTTATTATTCCCTCCGGAATAATAAGCTAAGGACTTTCCTGACGATGATAGGTGTTGGCTGGGGTATGTTTTTGTATGTGAGTTTGTTAGGAGCTGCCAATGGATTGGAAAATAAATTTAATAAATTATTCGCTGGTTTTGCAACCAACTCTATATTTCTGTGGCCACAAAATACCAATATTCCTTATGAGGGATTTGCAAAAGGCAGAAAAATGGATCTTCGTCTGAAAGATATTGATCTTTTACAGAAAAAAATCCCACAAATCGATTATATATCGCCTCAAAGTGCAAGAGGAAATTTTGGAAATCCCGGCGAGCAAATATCAAGAAACGGACAGAAAAACACCTACACGATTACGGGCGATTTTCCAGTTGGTAATAAGATTTCTAAGAAGAAACTGCTATTCGGCAGATATATCAATGATGCAGATATTCAATCCAAAAAAAATGTAATCGTCATAGGAGAAGAGATTTATAAAAACCTTTTTGATGCCAAAAAAAATGAAAATCCGATTGGAAAATCAGTCAATCTGAAAGGTGTTTTTTTTAAAGTAATAGGTGTTTTTCGTGTAGGAAAAATGGGAGGTATGGAGAATGATCAGTCGGCGTATATTCCGTTTTCTACCTATTCCGGGATGTACAACGAGGGCGATAAGGTCGGTTTTTTTGCGATTGTAGGAAAGCCTGATGCCGAGGCTGAGCTTGTAGAAAACAAAGTGAAAGATGAACTTAAAAAGATCAATCACGTTTCGCCAGAAGATACCAATGCTTTTGGAAGCTTTAACCTCGCTAAAGAATTTAAAAAAGTGACGGGATTTCTCACAGGAATGCAGCTGCTGACCATTATTGTCGGGACATTAACGATCCTTGCCGGCGTGATTGCGATCTCTAATATATTATTAATTACGGTAAAGGAACGAACAAAAGAAATAGGAATCCGAAGAGCTTTGGGCGCAAAACCTGCCGAAGTGAGGAATCAGATCTTACTGGAAAGTGTTGTGATTACGCTGTCATCAGGATTATTAGGATTTGTATTTGGGATTTTTCTACTCATTATCCTCAACATTCTCTCGATGAATAATGAATCATTCCCTATTGATAATCCGACGGTTGATTACGGAAACGTATTTTCTGCAATGGGAATTATGGTTTTTTTAGGTTTGATGATCGGAATGATACCGGCACAAAGAGCAGTGAAAATACGACCTATCGAAGCACTGAGGTCAGAATAAATTAATAAATAAAACAAACTATATTTCTATATAATGGAAAAGAAGAAATTTACTTTTAAAAAAGCATTGTCCATTTTTTTGGGACTGCTCTTCGTGGTGGCTGTTGTGGTCGGAATCGGCTATCTTGTAAAATCCAATTCCTCGGAAAATGAGGTCTTCCTTACCAGAAAACCAAGCATCCAAAATCTGGATGACAAAGTAATGGCCACCGGAAAAATTGAACCGCGTGAAGAGATCGAGATCAAACCGAATATCTCCGGAATCATCCAGACCATCAATGTAGACGAAGGGGACAAAGTAGAGGCTGGGCAGTTGATTGCAACCATCAGAATCGTGCCGAATGTGACGGACGTTAACACTGCAACAATGCAGATCAACAATGCGCAGATCCAACTGTCAAATGCCAAAATTAATGTGGATAATCAGCAGAAGCAGTTTGCAATGCAGGATAAGCTTTATAAGCAAGGCGTGATTTCCAAACAAGAGTTTATCACGGCTCAGCAGCAACTGCAGACCACTGTGCAACAACAGAAATTGGCCGTTCAGACTTTGAACGCGGCGCAGAAACAATTACAGATCGTAAGAACAGGTGCCACACCAGAATTACAAAGTATGGCCACGACTCAGATCCGTGCAAAAGCGGCAGGCACAGTTCTGACAATTCCTGTAAAAGTTGGTAGCCAGGTGATAGAGGCCAACGCCTTCAACGCTGGAACCACCATCTGTTCTATCGCAGATCTTAATTCATTAATTTTCAAAGGCGACATCGATGAAGCGCAAGCCGGAAAACTGAAACAAGGGATGGATATGAAAGTAGTGATTGGTGCGTTGCAAAACAAGTCATTTCCCGGAAAGCTGACCCTGATTGCACCGAAAGGAACAGAAACCAGCGGAACCATAAAATTTGCTGTTGAGGGTGATGTTTACAATAAAACCGCAGAATATATCCGTGCAGGATTCAGTGCGAATGGAGAAATATTATTGAGTTCTAAGAAAAATGCCTTACTTTTGGATGAGTCACTTATCCAATATGAAAAGGGAAATAACAAAGCCTTTGTAGAAGCAAAGCAAGCGAACGGAAGCTACAAAAAAGTGTATGTGAAATTAGGTTCCAGTGATGGTATCAATGTCCAGATCCTTTCCGGAATCGATAAGAATGCAGAAATAAAAGTCTGGAATCCTTCTGACAAAGACAAAGACGAGCTGAAGGACAAAAAGAAATAAATAGACCTTTAATTATAATTGTTAAAAAAGATCCGTCTTGTTTTTATAACAGGACGGATTTTTTGTTTGATCTATCCATTCCGTAAAAAGAACGGTGTTCTGGATAATAAATCATGACGAAGTACCTACTGGTATCAAGACTGTATGGTAAGATTCGGTTTTCAATATCGTCATATGAGGTCAATATCTGAATATGAGTTGTTCTTTTGATCCGCAAAATCAAAAGCATCCAAATCCTACATCGCACAGACTGTGAATCCAGCAAGTTTCGGTGCGGGGATTTTTATCACCTACAAAAAAATCCCGCAAAAATTAATTTGCGGGATATTCTTATGTGATATTAAGATGATTACATTGGCGCTTGTTGGTCGTCACCGCTCGCATTGGAATTGATATCCTTTTTACGTTTTGGCTGTTCCACTTTTTCACCCTGTTTGAATCTGTAGGTCAAAGAAACAGTGAACTGTCTAGGCTGCCACTGCATATAGGAGTCTCTTCTACCGTTCGCGGTATAAGTCGTAGACTGCATGGCTCTCGTGTTGAAAACATCCTGAATATTAAAAGCCAGTGTCCCGTTTCCATTCCAAATGGTTTTAGACGCACCGAAGTTGACAGCGTACATCTCTTTTCTGTCCTGATATTCAGTTTTTGTTCCTCCTCTGTAGAATCCTTGTACTTGGAAATTAAGTGTTTTATCAATCTTGAAAGAACTGGTAAGTCTAGTTCTTGTAGAGATTCCTTTTCCGTTAAAATTAGCCGTATCTGTAATGTTATTAAAATCAGCATCCAATGTCTCGTACAATGTGCTTCCTTTGATGTTATATCCAAAAACATCTACATTCCCCATAAACTTCAACCAGCTGGTCGCATCCCAATTGAAGTTAAGATCTAATCCATAAGTTTCTTCTGAACCAAGATTGATCGGTTTGGTGTGAAATTCAACCCGTTGACCGGTTTTGATTAGGCCCGCATCATCCAGATATTGGTATTCCACAGCTTTGTTGTAAACCAGCATCTTGGTGTCATCAGTTTCACGTTTGTAATACAAAGTTGGATTGATCGTAAATTTTTTCTTAGAAATACTGTACCCTACTTCGAAAGAGTCCACATAGGAAGGATTCAGATCGATATTACCATCAAAAATATTTTGATTGTCGCTATAGCTAGGATTTGGGATCAAAAAGAAACCCCGCGGTCTATCTATTCTTCTGGAATAATTAAGTAATAATTGATTGTCCTTTGCAAATTCATAACTCAAAAAGATACTTGGGAACAGGTTGTTATAGTTTTTCTTTCTGTTCTCTAGTGTATTGCTGTTTTCAAGATTACGGTAATCTGTGGTGACATTGGAGATTTCATCGCGCAATCCTAACTGATATCCAACTTTTCCGATCTTACTTTTGAATTGAAGATAAAAAGCATTAAACAATTCTTTATAGGTAGCATCGTAGGTGTAAAGTCCCAGATATTGTAATGCCGAATTAGGTTTGGTACTTTGCTGAACGTTATTATCATAAGTATTGTTGTTAGAATCCAAACGGTATCCAGCTTCTAGTTTAGAAGCTTCACCAATTGGCAATTCGTAATCAGCTTTTGCAACAATGTTTTGATTCTTGGTATTTTGATTGATAATGTTCTGAAGGGAAGATTTTTCACTGTAATTGATGAATTCCTCTATATTGGTATCATTCTTAGATTTGTTGCTTTGCAAACTAAGAGATGCTGATAGATTTTGCCCTTTGTTATCAAACTTGTGGTCCAACCCAAAATCTCCCTGAAAAGCCAGATTATTATTGGTGCCCATATTTTTTCTTAAGGTATGGGAATCAGGCGTATTGAGGTAAAAGTAATCATAATTGATGTTACCGTTATTTTCGCTGTCAAAAGTTCTGACAGTTCCGGACGCGTTGACAGAGGTTTTCTCATTGATATCGTAAACGATTCCTGCAGTAGCATTGTAGTTATTGTTAGCACTCTTTGTTATAGAATTTTGATGAGACTCTGTCTGGGTGCCAGTTTTTGTAACATTGTTATAATAATTATCATTTCTGCTGGTATTCTTGGATTCACGGTAGCCACCACCGCCATTCAGAAACCAGGAAAAACTGCCTTTTCTCCAGCTTAGACTTGTGTTTAGGTTGGTTTGAGGAAGATAGCCTAAAGTTCCAATAACACTTCCATTGAATCCTGTCTTTTTACTTTTCTTTAAAATGATATTAAGGATACCAGCCGTTCCACTCGCTTCAAACTTCGAAGATGGATTGGTGATCACCTCAATTTTTTCGATTTGGTCGGCAGGAATACTCTGTAATGCATTGGCGCCATCATCTATTCCCAAAAGGGCAGAAGGTTTTCCGTTGATCAGAAATCTGACGTTAGAACTGCCACGCATAGACACCGTTCCGTCTGTATCTACGGAAACGGATGGTACATTTTGCAAAACATCCTGAAGACTGCCACCTTTGCTCACCAGATCTTGAGAAGGATCGTACGTTTTTTTGTCAAGTTCTACTTTGTATGGTTTTGTAGACGCTGCAGTGATCACTACGCCTTGGATGTCGGTGGTATTGGTAAGATTTGTTTTCCCTGCAGATACAATCACAAAAGGCGCAACGGGTCCTGCTTTTTCAACTCTAATGGTCTGTGTGAATTTTTTATAATCTACCGCCTCTATGGTGACGTTGTAGCTGCCTGGTGTCAAATCTATCTTGTAATTCCCATCTGCATCTGCAAGCACCGCATCAGTTAATTGTGCATTTTGACTGTTTTTAAAAGTAATAGATGCGTAGCCAATTGCGCCATTCGTGTCTTTTACATTTCCAGAAATATTGACTTTCTGCTGAGCCATTACAAAGCTGGCCGCTCCTATAGTAAGGGCTAATCCAAAAGCTCTCTTTTGAAATATACTTACAATTTCCGTTCTTTTCATTCTTTATTATTTATGAGCCGTTGCTCTTTATTTTATATCTTTTTTATCCAGCCAGTCTTGGTAGGCTTTCGCATTTATGGCGTGCGTTGCAGCGTTATCCGTGAATTTATGGTAACCAAATCTCGCAGGATCGGCACACATAAAAATGTAATTGTTTTTTTCTGCATCCAGAACCGCAGTTAGAGCGCCCTTATCCACAATACAAATGGGTCCTGGCGGAATGCCTTTGTTCGCATAAGTGTTGTACAGCGAAGGTTCCCTCAGGTGTTTGTAATAAACTCTTTTGATCTGTAATGTGAAATTGCTGGCTTTGTTCACTGCATAAATCACCGTTGGGTCACTTTGCAGTTTCATTCCTTTTTTATAACGGTTCAGGTAAAGTCCGGCAATGGTTCTCTGCTCATCTGGCTTGCCGCCTGATTCTTTGTAAACGATCGAAGCCAACGCATAAATCTGATCTCTTGTTAAACCGGATTGTTTTTCTTTTTCGATTCTCGCCGCAGTCCAAAATGTGTTATATTCATTCTCGAATTTATCGAAGAATTCTTTAGGCGTTACGGTCCAGAAAAAATCATAGGTGTTGTTGAAGAAGTATTTCTTCAGGTCTTCCGCATTTTTGTAACCTTTGCCAACAGCAATTTCGTTGAGCTGATTCGCAAATGTCGCAGAATCAATTTCTGTTTTTTTTGTCACTCTGCCGATCATCTGATAAACATCATCAAAGTCTTTGATCCGGAAAGAATTGGGCGTTTGATTGCCAGCGATGATCATATTGACGATCGCGCGGTTATTCATTCCGGATTTGAGTTCATATCGTCCAGGTTGATAATTTGCTCCAAGCTTCTTGTCTTCGGCGATACTTGTGAAATCATCTTGGTTCCTGATGTAAGGTGCAATCGAATCTAAGATCTGCTGAGGTTTTGCATGATGAGGAATCAGGACAAAACCGTCTTTTTCTACATTGTTTCCAACATATTTGTTGAAGAATCTAATCCCAAAAAATCCCAGAATTACAATCACGACAACAGATATTATAAGAATTATTTTTTTCATAGTTTAATTGGTAAAAGAGATTTTAACTTTCTTTATTTTTTCAATTATCAAATCTTTAATTATAAAGCAATATCTCCTTTAAAAACCTGATTTGCCGGACCTTCCAGCCAAATGTCGGAGAAACCTTCGCCATTCTTCTCAGCATAGACCTTCAGCTTTCCTCCCAAAACCCTGACTCCTACAGAAGTTTGATTATTTTTATCCATAAAAGTTAAAGCCGCAGCAGTAACGCCTGTTCCGCAACTGAAGGTCTCATCTTCCACGCCGCGTTCGTAAGTTCTTACAAACAATTCTTTGTCAGAAAGAGCTTCCACGAAGTTGACATTGATTCCGTCTTGCTTATAAGTTTCGGAATTTCGTATTTCGTTACCGGTTTTGAAAACATTATAATTATTTAACATTTCCACGTACTTCACATAATGTGGCGAACCAGTGTTGAGGACGTAGTCATTTCCATCTGTACTGATGGTTTTTACATCAATCATTTTAAGCTTTACGATGCCATTTTTGATCTCCGCTTTGTGCAGTCCGTCGATCGCATCAAAAACAGTTTTGTCTTCGAAGATGTCTAAGAAATGAGCAAAAGCCACGATGCAGCGTCCGCCATTGCCACACATTGTACTTTCGTTCCCGTCGGAGTTGTAATACACCATTTTGAAGTCAGAATTCTCATCGTTTTCCAGTAGAATCAGCCCGTCTCCGCCAATTCCGAAACGTCTGTCGCAAAGTTTTTCAATGAGTTCAGTGCTTTTTGGGAATTCAAGATCTCGGTTGTCAATCATTACAAAATCATTTCCCGTTCCCTGGTATTTATAAAATTTGATTTGTTTGTTCATGTTTTTTTATTTATCAAATAAATGGCCTGAAGTTATTTTTTTTGAAGTAAAAGAAACGCCACGCGTATTTTATTTTAAATTATTGAATAGTAATGAATTGGTTATTTTCCTCATGGAAAAATGAAGCCCGTAAAAATACTTAATTTAAAGACAATTTAATCTTGATTGGTGTTATTTAAATTTAATCTAAAATGCTAATGGATTATAGAATTTCTCAATCTTGGTATGTTGAATTTTTTTAATTATTATAACTATCTTTGTTCGTCGAAAAAATGAAAGAAGATCAGCTACTTACCCTCATCATAAAAGCCAGAGACAAAGATCAAAAGGCTCAGACACAGCTCATTAATTCGTTTTGGGTGGATGTGTTCTCTTTTGTGATGAACAAAGTGAAGGATGAGAATGACGCGGATGAAATCACGGTTTCGGTATTTTCAAAGGTGCTGAATAAGCTGGACCTCTTCGATCCCAGTTTTCAGTTCAAAACCTGGATTCTGACGATCGCACAGAATACAATCATCGATTTTTGGAGAAAAAGAAGCCGCGAAAACGAAGATCCTAACGCCAATCTGCAAGACGTTAAAAATGAATTTGCAAGATCTCCCGAAGAATTATTAATATCGGAGGAAGACCAGCAAAAGATCATCAAGATCATAGAAACAATGGATGCCAAGAATCAGGACATTATACGTCTTAGATTTTTTGAGGAAAAAAGCATCAAAGAAATAGCAGAAGAGCTCAATCTTTCTGTTGCGAATACAAAAGTGAGAATAATGCGCGCCAAAAAAATATTGGCCGAATTGTTAAAAGAAGACGAAACCGATTTTTAAATTTAAGATCATAATGGAGGATTTAATTCAACAAGATACAGTCATTCAAAAACCCAAATGGATCCGCGTCAAATTACCAACGGGTAAAAACTACCGCGAGCTGAGACATTTGGTAGATAAATATAAACTCAATACCATCTGCCAAAGTGGTAGTTGTCCCAATATGGGCGAGTGCTGGGGCGAGGGAACAGCAACATTCATGATTCTTGGAAATATCTGTACGAGAAGCTGCGGTTTTTGTGGTGTGAAAACCGGAAAACCTTTGGATGTCAACTGGGACGAACCAGAAAAAGTGGCACGTTCGATCAAATTAATGAAAATCAAACACGCTGTTTTGACTTCCGTTGACCGTGATGATTTGAAAGATATGGGATCTATCCTTTGGGGCGAAACGGTAAATGCCGTTCGTCGGATTTCCCCGGGAACGACTATGGAGACTTTGATTCCGGATTTTCAAGGCATCACAAAACACCTAGACAGAATGATAGAAGTGGCGCCCGAAGTGATCTCTCACAATATGGAAACCGTAAAACGTTTGACAAGAGAAGTAAGAATCCAGGCCAAATACGAGAGAAGTCTTGAAGTTTTAAGGTATTTGAAAGAAGCTGGACAAAACCGCACAAAAACGGGTGTCATGTTAGGATTAGGAGAAACAAGAGACGAGGTTTTCCAGACGATCGAAGATATCAGGAACGCCAATGTAGATGTTATTACGATGGGTCAATATCTGCAACCAACGAAAAAACACCTTCCTGTGAAAAGCTTTATCACGCCCGAACAGTTTGATGAATACGGCGATTTTGCCAGGAATTTAGGTTTTCGCCACGTAGAAAGTTCACCTTTGGTGAGAAGTTCTTACCACGCAGAAAAGCACATTCACTAGAATTGCACGCTATAAACTAAAGAAAAGACTCCTAAATGGAGTCTTTTACTGTTTGTTCTACTGGCTGTACATTGTCAGTTTTGTTCATGTTTTCCACTTGTTGCGGGATGAACATCATATAGGCAAAATAACCTAAAAGAAATAATCCAACTACTACAATGATGGCAATCATAGGGCCTTTGTTCGTCTGGGTATCTGTTTTTGGAATGTCTGATCTCATAACTTTATTTTTTTGATCTATTGCAAAACTAATGCCTGATTATCATGTAAGTGTTTTTATCAATCATAATTTGGTTTGTGTAAAAATTAATGGGGTGGATGTTTTTATACGAGTTAATTTTGAAATTAACCCTGTATATTTGTGGGGTTAAAAAATAAATTATTTAAAATGAAAACCGAAAAACGCTGGATTGTTTCTTTCGTCATTATCAGTATCATTTCCGTCGCTGCGCTTTTCTGGCCAGGACAGACTTCATCACCCTTACCAGGGACCTTTTTGGGAGAAGCTAATATTGTAGGCGCAGATGTGGCCTGGATTCTGGCATCTTCTGGTTTGGTTTTGCTGATGACACCTGGGCTTTCTTTTTTCTACGGCGGAATGGTTGGGAAGAAAAATATGATTTCTACCATGTTGCAGAGTTTTATCGCATTAGGTGTGATTAGTATTCTTTGGGTGGTGGTAGGATTCAGTCTGTCATTTGGAGAATCGATCGGGATCACGATTGATGGTGTTCATTACGGCATTATTGGCAGTCCAATGACTTATTTATTTTTTAACAACGTTGGTGTTTTGCCGCATAGCAAAATGGCGTCTACGATGCCTTTTATTTTGTTTGCATTGTTTCAGATGAAATTTGCAGTCATTACGCCAGCGCTGATCACGGGTTCTTTTGCAGAACGTGTTAGGTTTATTTCGTACTTATTATTTATGGTGCTGTTCAGCTTGTGCATCTACACACCGCTTTGTCATATGGTTTGGCATCCGGACGGATTACTGAATAAGTATTTCCGTGTTAAAGACTTTGCTGGTGGAACAGTGGTGCATATGAGTGCCGGATTTGCAGCTTTGGCCGGTGCAATGATGATTGGAAAAAGAAAAAATCCACACCACGAACCTTCAAATATCCCTTTTGTCATTCTTGGAACCGGAATGCTGTGGTTTGGCTGGTTTGGTTTCAATGCAGGATCAGCTTTGGCTGCCAATGCAACGGCGGCGATGGCTTTCGGAACAACCACGATTGCATCGGGAACGGCAATGTTATCCTGGATCTTTTTTGACAGAGTGAATGGTAGAAAGGTTTCTGCTTTGGGCGCTTGTATCGGAGCGGTTATCGGTTTGGTGGCGATCACGCCTGCTGCAGGTTTTGTTACGATTCCACACGCTATTTTTATTGGATTTATTTCCGCAATTGTGTCGAATTTGATGTGCAATTGGAAACGCTTGAAGAAAGTGGACGATACTTTGGACGTTTTCGCTTGTCACGGCATGGGCGGCATTATGGGAATGATTCTAACAGCGATTCTTGCTCAAGGAGAAAACGCAAGTCTGATCCACGGTGGTTTCGAGGTCTTTGCACATCATATGATGGCCTTGGTTTTAGTTTGCGCTTTCACATTTTTAGGATCAATCATTTTGTATAAAGTTACAGATGTGATCATCCCATTAAGAGTTGCAGAAGATTCCGAAACCATCGGTTTGGACTTGTCTCAACACGATGAAAGTTTGGTTTAGAAAATATTGTAATTTAATGACTTGATTTTGATATGAAGAAAACCTCACATAATTACTGTTGATGGGGTTTTTCATTGTTTCAATTTAACTTGATATTGGTAATTAATTTCTCACCAAAACACACCCGAAATACGCCAGAAAATCTCTAAATTCGTGTCTTAAATTTTTATGAGATGACGAAATTCGGAGTTGATGCGGCCAGTTTTTATGTGCCTTCTTTATATTTAGAAATCAAAGACCTTGCTGAGAAAAGAGGAATCGAACCGGCCAAATTGGAAAAAGGTCTGGGACTGCAAAAAATGTCATTGCCTGATGTTCACGAAGATGCAGCGACCTTCGCAGCAGAGGCCTTACTCAGATTAATTCAAGATTATAAACTCAATCCAAAAGAAATTTCCAAAGTTTACCTAGGAACCGAAAGTGCTCTAGATGCTGCAAAACCAACCGCAACCTATGCAGTACAAATGGTGGAAGAATTCCTAACCGAAGAATTTGGTGAAAGGGTTTTCAAACATTGTGACGTCATCGATATGACTTTTGCCTGCATTGGAGCGGTGGACGCTTTGCATAACGCTTTGGATTTCGTTAGAGCAAATCCTAGCAAGAAAGCCGTGGTGATTGCCAGTGATTATGCCAAATACGAATTGGCTTCTTCCGGAGAATACACTCAAGGTGGCGGCGCAGTGGCATTACTGGTTTCGGCCCATCCAAAACTGATTGAAATTGATAACAATTGGGGCGTTGCAACAGAAAGTGTGTTCGATTTCTTTAAACCTAGACGCCACTTTTCAAAAGATGATTTCCCAACAGCTCCGGAAAATTTCCCTGATAAAATTGAAGTCTTCACAGATGAACCTGTTTTCGATGGTCAATATTCCAACCAGTGTTATCAGGACAGAATCCGTGAGGCTTATGATCATTACAAAGAGCAGACTTTTACAGTAAGACCTTATGAACAATGGCGCTATCTCATTTTCCATCTCCCTTATGCCTTCCACGGGAAAAGAGTCTTCACCGAAATTTATAGTTTAGAAAATCATCTCGATTATTCTGATGCTGAGAAACAAAAAGCCATTGCAAAATCCGAAGATTACATTCATTTCATCAATGAAAAAATAGAAAGATCTCAACGTGCTTCTTCCGAAATCGGGAATATGTACACGGCTTCTATTTTTATGGCTTTGCTTTCAGCTTTGCAAACTTCGTTTAATGAAAATGAAGATTTATCAGAAAAAGAAATTGGTTTTTTAGCTTACGGAAGTGGTTCTAAAGCTAAGGTTTTCGTCGGCAAAGTTTCCCCAGAGTGGAAATCCGTGGTAGAGAAATGGAATCTTTTCGAAGAACTGAAAAACAGATTGCCAATCAATTTCGAAACTTACGAAAAGTTGCATCGCAAACAACTGGATTCTTCGGTTAACCAAAATTACAAAGGTTTTGGACTGAGAAGCGTTGAAAAGGAAAGTCCAGTTTTGAAAGGGGCAAGATATTATAGTTATAAAAAATAATAGCGCCGTAGGTGCGGTCTGTTAATAGAAAAAATAGATAGTAGAATGCTAGCTCCGTAGGAGTTAGTTGTTAATAGCAAATTAATAATGCTTGACACCAAAGCTCCGTAGGAGCGACCTGATAATCGCCAAAGATTAAATCCACAATAATCATAAATCGAAAACGAGCAGAAATATCTGCTCGTTCTCTTTTGAAAATATCTATAACTAACTACTAACTTCATCTTGATTTTTTGTTCTGATAGATTTTCGGCGTTACACCTTCCATTTGTTTGAACACCCGAATGAAATAATTGGTGTCAGAAAATCCCGTACTGAAAGCCACTTCACTCACAGAATTCTGCTGACTCAATAATTCTTTCGCTTTTTTGATTCTTTGGTGAATGATAAATTCATTCGGAGAAATCCCCAATTCCTGTTTGAACATCTTGAAAAAGTTCGATTTACTGACATAGGCCATTTTAGCAATGGCATCAATGGATAATTTCTGGTGCAGATTCTTCTTGATAAAATCCACCACAAAACCAATTCTGGACGTGTTCTTCAAGGTGTTTTTTTCAACCAATTTTCTCGCTTGCGTCTGCATTAGTCTGATTAATAATTCTTTCAAAGCAAAATCGGCGATCACATCTTTGTGAGAATCATCTTCCATTGCAATCCTCATAATATTATTGGTTGCGGACGCCAAAGCCTTGCTATTTAGCAGATAAAACTCATGCAAAGAAATATGCCATTGTGAAGAGTCATCTACTTTTGCCTCCGTAAAGTTCAGATGATCCAAAGATTCCTGCACAAATTGCGGATTCAAAGTCAAAGAAACACACTGCGAAGCTTGCTCGTCGGCATCCGGAAAATCGATGACCATAGTTTCACCTGGCGCCACCAGAACACTTTCTCCCGGAAGGTACTCAAAGTAATTGCTCCTGTCCTGAAGCTTCATCCATTTCCTTCCTCTCAACATTCCTGTGAACGTCAAATGCTCAAAATGCAGTTTTACATCGTAAGCCGCTTTGTGCGTTTCATAGATGCTGAATTCACAATTATTTAAACTGAACTTGGTTTGGTTCTCCACCAAAGTGTTCAGCTTATTTTCGTGCGTCAGGCTGGGTTTGTTAAGTTGAAAAAGATTTGAATTCATCGATTCAAGATTTATAACCTCTTGTTTATCAAATATAATATTTTAAAGTGAATCTCAGTCACAATTTTTGTTAAGGAATGATAAAGTGTGATAAAAATATCATTTTACTGTTTTTTTAGAGGATTGTGCTATTTTTATTGAAGGGTTTATAATTAATTTAGCTTTAATCAAATATGAATTTAATATTAATAAAACTTAAATAAAAATGAGTACAACAACACAAAATCAATCAAGCACAATTTTACAGTGGCCAGAGTTTAAATCTCAATATGATAATTACATCGGGGGAAAATTTTTGCCATCTGTGGGCGGACAATATTTTGATGTGATTTCTCCAATCAATGGGCACGTTTTTACCAAAGCAGTACATTCTAATAAAGAAGACTTAGAATTGGCAGTTAACGCAGCAACAGAAGCTTTCAAAACGTGGAAATATACTTCAGCAACAGAAAGAAGCATCATTCTAAACAAAATTGCTGACAGAATAGAAGAGAATCTAGAATATATCGCTACCGTTGAAACTATTGATAATGGGAAAGCCGTGAGAGAAACTTTGGCAGCTGATATTCCTTTGGCAATAGACCATTTCAGATATTTCGCTTCAGTGATTAGAGCAGAAGAAGGTTCGCACAACGAGCTAGACAAAGACACCGTTTCATTAATCGTTCACGAGCCATTAGGTGTTATAGCGCAAATTATCCCTTGGAACTTTCCTATCTTAATGGCTGTTTGGAAATTGGCACCAGCATTGGCGGCAGGAAACTGCGTGGTCTTGAAGCCGGCAGAAAGTACGCCAATCTCTATTTTGGTTTTAATGGAATTGATTGGTGATTTGCTTCCGCCAGGAGTTGTGAATATCGTCAACGGTTTCGGAGCAGAATTGGGTAGAGCTCTGGTGACAAATCCTAAAGTAAACAAAGCGGCCTTCACGGGTTCTACTGCTACAGGTCGTTTGGTAATGCAGTATGCAACAGAAAATGTCATTCCCGTGACTTTAGAATTGGGCGGGAAATCACCTAACATTTTCTTCAGCTCTGTAATGGATGCAGATGATGAGTTTCTGGACAAGGCCATAGAAGGTGCCGTAATGTTTGCCCTCAACCAAGGCGAAATTTGTACTTGCCCATCGAGATTGTTGGTTCAGGAAGATATTGCAGATGCATTCATTGCAAAAGTGATAGAAAGAACTGAGGCTATCAAGATAGGTAATCCACTAGACAAAACTGTGATGATGGGTGCTCAGGCTTCCAAAATTCAGAAAGATAAAATTTTGGGTTATTTGAAACTTGGTAAAGAAGAAGGCGCAGAAGTGCTTACTGGTGGTGATGTGAATACTGTTGAAGGGTTGGAAGAAGGCTACTACATCAAACCAACCATATTCAAAGGGAACAACAGAATGAGAATTTTCCAAGAAGAAATTTTCGGTCCAGTGGTAGCTTTCACAACTTTCAAAGATGAGGCGGAAGCTTTGGAAATTGCCAATGATACAATCTATGGTCTTGGAGCAGGCGTTTGGACGCGCGATGCACATCAATTATACAACATCCCAAGACACGTAGAAGCGGGTAGGGTTTGGGTGAATCAATACCACGCTTATCCTGCTGGCGCGCCTTTCGGAGGCTACAAACAGTCGGGGATTGGTAGAGAGAATCACAAAATGATGCTAGATCATTACCGCCAAACCAAAAATATGTTGATCTCTTACAGCAAAAATAAATTAGGGTTCTTTTAATCTGCTTGTAATAATTATGGCAACTTATCCGCCCTCCGTTCCCAAACCTAACGAAGTGTTTCGACGCAGTCCATCTTTTTTTGCAGACATTTTTATCAAATAACATTTGTAGAAGCAAAAAAAGGATTTCCACTCAGGTCGGGTTGCGAATTTCAAATCCAAAGGACGAAAATTGTTAAGTTGTAGGAACCTAAAATTCAATATTAAGCCCGGCAGAATTTTTTGTCGGGTTTTTGTTTAACTTTAAAATAATAATGAGCAAGTAACTTTTTTGTAAATTCTATAATCCAAATATTAAGTTGATTCCGAAAGGATTCACAAAGCTCTGGATGAGCAAACTGTTAATAGAATAAATAGTAACGAACCAATTTAAGCTCCGTAGGAGCGACTTGTCAATAACATTATTATTCATTAATTTCAAAATAAAAAAGATGGAAACTACAGATAAAATCTCAAGACTTTCCGTAACCGATGAGGCAATGGAAGTCATTTGGGAACTAGAGAAAAAACACGGCGAACTGATGTTCTACCAAGCGGGAGGATGTTGCGAAGGCACGCAGCCACAATGTTTCGATAAAGGCGGTTACTTTCCGAGGATGAATGATGCGATGATTGGCACCATCAATTTGTAAATTCTATAATCCAAATAGTAAGTTGAATCGGAATGGATTCACAAAGCTCTGGAGGAGCAAACTGTTAATAGAAAAAATAGTAACGAACCAAGTTAAGCTCCGTAGGAGCGACCTGTCAATAACATTATTATTAATTAATTTCAAAATAAAAAGATGAAAACTAAAGATAAAATCTCAAGACTATCCGTTACAGATGCGGCGATGGAAGTGATCTGGGAACTAGAGAAAAAACACGGTGCCCTGATGTTTTATCAAGCTGGCGGATGTTGCGAAGGCACTCAGCCACAATGTTTCGAGAAAGGCGGTTACTTTCCGAGGATGAATGACGCAATGATTGGCACCATCAATGGTTTCGAATTCTGGATAGACCGCGACCTCTTTGAATATTGGAAGTATTCGCACTTTACATTGGACGTTTTGGAAGGTTGGGGTCCCGGCGGATTTTCTTTAGAAACGCCCTTGGGGAAAACTTTCAAAGTTCATTACCGACTTTTTACGGTGGAAGAATTGGAAAATCTGGAACCTGTGAAGAGAAGTGAATAGAAATTAGAATCGTGACATAGCCCCGATAGGAACGGCATCCTTTTTTGCTTTTTTGACCAATCGTGTTTTGAAAGACCAACCGTTATAAAAGCAAAAAAGATAGAGTGGATAGCGGGATCAAGCTCCTAATAAATATTTCAAGAAGTTTCTACTTTTACGAACTTCGAGACAATCATACTGGCGAGAATGTTCCCAACGGAGTTAAGAACGGTTGCCAAAGGATCCACCAAAGTCCCGATAATAATTACGGCAGGAACCACATCCGGCGGGATTTTATAAACGGAAATCATCAACATTTCACCGATATAGCCACCATTCGGGATTCCGCCGGCAACTGCGCTGACGAAAACGGTGATGCCAAGAGCCATTATGAGATTCATTGGTTCAAATAAATTCCAGCCCAATAATTGAAACGCCACATAAATTTTGATGATGGATGAAATAGAGGAGCCGTTTTTGTGAATTGTAGTCCCAATCGGAATCACGACGTTGGCGATGGATGCGGGAACACCCATTCTTTTTGCAGCCTCTATGGCAACGGGCATTGTCGCCAAACTGCTGCAAGTGCTGATGGCAGTTGCAGTCGGCAAAAGACTTTCTTTCCAAAATGCTTTCACGCCTTTTCCACCTTTCCAAACGAACGCGTAAAGACTGAAAAAAACAATGAAATAAATGGTTCCGGCAATATAATAAAGTCCCAAAGGTTTGGCGTAAAATCCGAAAAGCTGAGGTCCAATCGTTCCAACTTGATACGCAAAATAAGCGCCTAATCCGACGGGTGCGACTTTCATAATTAATAATAAAAGTTGTTTCATCACTTCGTTTCCGGAAAGGATGAAGTTCTGAAATGCTTTTCCCATTTCGCCAGATTTTCTGATGGAGATTCCGACTAAAAAAGAAAAAACCAGCAATGCCAGCATATTTTGTCTTGAAAATAAAGTGTAAAACTCGCTCACGGTGAAGAATCCGACGATCTGGTCATTGATATTGGTGTTGGATTGTAAGTTTTCTGATATGGTTTCGCTAATGTTTTTTGGCGCTTCAGTCGGAAATAAATAAACTAAGATGATGCAAAATGTCGCTGATATCAATATGAAACTGAGGAAAGTCAGAACCATTGTTCCGATGATTTTCCCCAATTGATTTTGCTGTTCGATTCCGGAAATCGCGGAGACAATTGCAAAAAACACAAGTGGAATGACTGTGACGAAAAGCAGATTCAGGAAAATATCGCCAATCGGTTTGAGATAGACTACAAAATCTGGCGCAAAAATTCCCACCAGACTTCCGATGAATATCCCGATGAGAAGCAGAATAATGTTACTGTAATTTTTCCAGAAAGATGGATTCATCCCTTTAATTTTGATCAAAGATAATTATAAAAAAGTTTGAAATTTTATTTAGAAACTTAATTTTAGAATCTAATTAATGCCGAAATTTGTTCTTATGAAAACAGCAGTTCTGATCACCATCGGCGACGAGATATTGTCAGGAAATACCGTAGACACAAATTCCAACTTCATTGCTACGCAACTCAAAGAAATTGGAGTCAAAGTTCTGCGGATTTTTACGATCCCGGATGAAGAAAGTACCATCATAACTACTTTGGGTAGAGCATTTGAAATGGCGGATATGGTGATCACCACCGGTGGATTGGGGCCTACAAAAGATGATATTACCAAGAAAGCTTACGCTGAATTTTTTGAAGATGAATTGGTGTTTTCGGAGAAAGTCTATGACCATCTTCGCGCCTATCTGGAAAAACGAAACCGACTCTGGATCCTGGAACATAACAAAGAACAGGCGGTTGTTTTGTCAAAAGCAGAGATTTTCCTCAATTATTTTGGGACAGCGCCTTGTATGGTTTTGGAAAAAAATGGCCAATATTGTTTCAGCTTGCCGGGCGTTCCCTACGAAGTGAAACCCTTGGTGAAAGATCAGATAGTTCCTTTCCTGAAAGAAAAATGGGTACTGGATCATCTGGTGACCAGGATAGTTTCTGTCGTCGATTTTCCGGAAAGCGTCCTGTCCGATACAATTGAGGGATGGGAATTGGCTCTTCCGAAACACATCAGTCTGTCTTATCTGCCTGTAGGAAACAGGGTGAAGTTGCGGCTGACGGCTTCTGGAAATTCTCAGGAAACACTCGATCAGGATCTCGAAATTGAAATACAGAAATTGATCCCAATGATCGGAGGACATATAATTGCCACGCACGAGGATAAGATAGAAAAGATCCTCGCAGAATTACTCATAGAAAGAAAATTAACATTATCGGTTTCAGAAAGCTGTACTGGCGGTCAGCTGTCACATCTGATCACATCTATTGCAGGAAGTTCCCACTATTTCTGCGGAGGAATTGTGACTTACGCCGCAGAAAAGAAAATTGATGTACTAAAAGTGGATCCAAAAACCATTGAGAAATTCACCGTCGTAAGTGAAGAAGTGGCATCTGAAATGGCGAAAGGCTGTCAGGAATTATTCAAAACTGATATTTCAGTTTCTACGACAGGCGTTGCAGGTCCGGGAAAAGGAGAGGACGGGAAGGATATCGGGACGGTTTTTTACACCATCAGGATAGGAGAGGAAGAAACGACTTATAAACTTTTTCTTCCGCACCTGGAAAGGATTGATTTTATGAGTTTCGTCTCTCAGAAGGTTTTGCAGGATACGGTTTCACTGCTTATCAAAAAATAAATTTGATTTTCTTTTTGGCCCAACCCTAAAGGGAGAAATAAAAATCAATTGACTCCCTTTAGGGTAGGGGGAAATCAATTGACTCCATTTTTTTTGATCGTGGTAAAGCAAGTGACTCCCTTTAGGGTCGGGGGAAATCAAGTGATTTTTAGTTGAGATTACTTCAAGATATCTTTCAGGAAAGTCAAAGTGTGATTCCAAGCTCTTTTTGCCATCACGTCGTTGTAATCTGGAGATTCCGGACTTGTGAATGTGTGTTTGGAGTTAGCATAAGTGATGATTTAACGTTTCAGGCTTCCTTCAATTTGTTTTAAAATATGAATCCTGGAAGAACCTTGGTTATTGGGGCCGTCACCAAAAGTGAAAGTTGATTTCGTTGATAAAATGAGCTTGTTACGGGAAATATCTTCAATGGCTTTTCCAAGAACTTCCTCAGATTTTCCATCAGAATACATATCGGCTGTATCAAAAAAATTGACGCCAGCATCCATACAAATATTTACGAGTTTTTTAGCTTCATCAACCTGCGTGTTTCCCCAGGCTTTGAAGAAATCACCTTCGCCACCGAAAGTTGCTGTTCCGAAACTGAGAACAGGAACTTTAAGTCCTGAACCATATTCCATTGTCTTCAATTTTAAAAAGCATTGACCAATTTGTCAATCGTTTCAATTTCTTCCTTTGAAAGTTGGATGTCCATCGCTTTTGAGTTTTGAACGGCTTGTTCCGCGTTTCTGGCACCAGCCAATGCAATCGTAACTCCGGGTCTTTCTATCGTCCAACGGAGAACCAATTGTCCCAGAGTTGCATCGTGTTCATCGGCAATCGGTTTTATTTTATCTAATAATTGATTGGTTTTCTGAATGAAGTCTGCCTGGAAATGTGCGTGATTGGCCCTGTGATCTCCAGCCTGAAATTTGTAATCCGGCGAGATTTTACCTGTCAATAATCCTCTTTCCAAAGGACTGTAAGCCAGGATTGATTTGTTATTTTCAATACAATACGGAACGGTTTCTTCCTCGATACCACGGTTCACCATACTGAACGGAATTTGGTTGGAAACCAATTTTAATGTTTTCTCCGCTTCAGCCAATTGTTGTGCGTTGTAATTACAAACCCCGGCAAAACGGACTTTTCCTTGCTCAATTAACTTCGAAACGGCTTCGAAAGTTTCATCAATCGGCGTTGTAACATCCGGCCAGTGGATTTGGTAAAGATCGATGTAATCTGTTCCTAATCTTTTCAGACTTTGTTCGCATTCGTAAATAATGCTTTCTTTTCCTGCATATTTATAAATGTCAATGTCTTTTCCATCATTGTTTTTGCTTTGCATCGCCAGAGTTCCTTTGTCTAAATCCCAACGCATTCCGAATTTGGTTAGAATCTGAACTTTATCACGGGAGATTCCTTTAATCGCTTCGCCCACAATTTCTTCACTCGTTCCTTGTTCGTAGATTGGTGCGGTGTCCATAGAAGTTACACCTAATTCGTAAGATGCTCTGATAGCTTCGATGGCTTCATTTCTGTCTGTGCTTCCCCACATCCAGCCGCCGGCTGCCCAAGCGCCAAAGGTGATTGCTGAAACTTCCAAATCGCTGTGTCCTAATTTTCTGTACTCCATTGTAAATGATTTCAATTAAATTTAAATTTTGAGTTCCAATTTTTATGCCTTGGAAACCTCTTTACAAATGTTGGGAAAAAATAAAGTTTTTAGCTTGTATAATTAATTTAAATAATTGTACTTTTATGCTATCGTACGACATTTAAACTTAATTTAATATTGTGAAAAAACTGCAGTTTGAGTCTTTGGTGATTAGTGATTTGGAAGGTGAGACCTTTGGTCATCCTTCGCACAGTCATACTTATTATGAGATGATTTATGTTTTGAAAGGAAATGGCAATCATCATATCAATAATATTATCTTGCCTTACAAATGTGGTGATCTTTTCTTGATTTCGCCCGAAGATCAGCATTATTTTGAGTACAATAAATATTCAAGATTGATTTTCATTAAGTTCACGGACGATTATTTCAAAGGCAACAAACACCTTTCGCCAGATTCTTTCGCGATGAATTCGCCAGAAAACGTGATGCGGAAACAAATTCTGAAAGAGAAAAAACTCATTTTCACCGAACCTTGCAAAACGATTCTGAAAAAAACGATTGAAAATATCCTTTCGTACAACTGCAGAAAAGATGTTTCCACGTCGCCGATTGTTTTTTATCAAATCCTTTCAATTTTCGGATTGATCAAAGAAGCGACTTCAAAAATGGATATCAGATTGGATGTTGGACTTCAAAACAAGGAAGATGTGATTTCGTACATTCATCAGAATATCTACCAGCCAGAGACGATTCGAATCAAAAATATCGCTTACCATTTCAATATTTCACCGACTTATTTCAGTGCTTATTTCAAACGGAACTTCGAAGTTTCCTACCGTGATTACATTAATGATTATCGGATGGCTTTGATAGAAAAAAGAATGGAATCAGGACAGAATACCATCAAGCAAATCGCCTACGAGTTTGGTTTTACGGACGAAAGCCACTTGTCACATTACTTCAAAAATAAGAAAAGCAAAACGCTGGGTTCGTACAAAAATAAGAGTCGGAGTTTAGCTTAAAGTTTTGATGCATTCTTCCCGAATCTTCCATAATTCGTCCAATGAATATGGAATTTGAGGATTTTCAATAAGCCAGTTTTTTAAATAATTTTTGTGAAACTCAATTTTGAATTGATTGATTTGATGAGGTTCAATTTCAATTGCTTCCAAAAGGTCGTTAATGAAATCATTTTCTGAAGAGTTTTTCTTAGTAAAATCTAAGATTTGATTTTTAAATTTCAGATAATTATGCGCTTCCGGAATGTATTCTAAATTGTGGTTTTCCAGAACCAATTTTATCTTCGGCGTATTTTCCCCATTCATTCGGAAGATACCGAGAATCAATTTAAAATCTGCCTGATTATTTTCTTCTGCTAATGTTTTTAGAAGCGCGTGTTTTGTACTGCAAGTTCCGCAATTGTCTGTGAAAATGGTCGCAAGATTATCTTTGTTGAGGTTTCTTCGGTAAGGTAAATTCCTGACAAATTCTGAAGCCGAAAGAAAATCAAAACAATGATTTTGTTTGAAAAGTTGAGAGATTTCTTGGTCAGAAGTAATATTGAAATTAAGTGATTCCATTATTTTTTGGACTTCATCGCCTCCACTTTCTTCACAGAATCATCAACCAAGAATTTTTGATAATCATCAGATTCTGCCGGAATCAATTGGATTTTAGATTCCTCATTATGAAAAATCCCGAAACCATTTTTCTTAGCCAAAGGCGAAGTACGCAAACAAGCTTGACCTTTTGAAAAAAAAATCTGTTTCTCTTCTTCAAACTCTGAAGGCGAAATGTCATTTCGTTCCGCAAAAATTTCAAATAATAATTCGTCGGAAGTATATTTCAAAGGCTTTTTCGACAGATTTTCGAATTGATAATTGGCAATCGTTTTCTTCTCATTTTTCACCACCGGATTTACCGCTTTGGAAACCGGAGAATCTTCTGCGATTTCTATTAAAGTGTTTGTGTAATTGGTGGTGTGAGGTTTCATTTTGAATTATTCCTTTTGAAAAGATAAATTATTCCAGCAATCAAACCTACAATTCCGCCATAATAACTTCCATTGTGCATATACGCAGCTTCTAATTTTGAGGATATTGAGTTCCAAATTCCATAAAAACTCCAGAATTTTCAAGATTTATAAAATTTCCAATTATATATCCAACAAAACTCCCTGAAAATGCAAAAGCAATATTTATTAAAATAGCATTTAGAATATTTCTAAAATTATTCTCAGTATTCAGGAAGAGAAAAATAATTGAATAAATAATTCCTAAAATTAATCCAACCCAATACGAACCTAATATTCCAACAAGCGATGCCGCAATTCTTTCGTTATCAATTTCCCAGTTATAAACGCCAAAATTACCAAATAGAAAATCTTTGAAAAACTCTGAAGAAACCGAATATGAAATCTGATTATGAATTGCTCCAAATAAGCTTGCGATTACAATGGATAGAACTATAATTAAAATGATTTTAAAAAATATCGAGAGCGTTTTCATTAAGCTACTTCTAATTTCTTCGACCGCACCAACCACAATCCCACAAACGTCAAAAACCCATTAAGAATAATCAGTTCCACACCAATTCTGTAATCCGTATTATTCGTCACATAAAGATTAATCAAATACGTCAAAACCGGTGCAAGTAGCGTCACAGCCAATATCGAATACTTTTTTACAATCGTAAATTTCGTCAAAATCCCAAAAGCAAACAATCCCAAAAGTGGCCCGTAAGTGTAACCCGCAATTTCCATTATCAGGTAAACAATCGACTTCTCATTGATGGCTTTGAAGACCATAATCAATGCAAAAAACACCACAGTGAAGGTCAAATGAACTTTCATTCTCAGTCTTTTCTTTTGCTTCTCGGTTTTTTGCTGGTCTTCATTCAAGCCCAAAAGATCCACGCAATAAGAACTCGTCACCGCCGTCAAAGCACCATCAGCAGATGGAAACAAAGCGGAAATCAAACCAATAATAAAGATTACAGAAAGCGCCATTGGAAAATAACCGAGCAATGATAGTGCAGGAAACAAGTCATCACCCATTATATTATTAACTTCTCCATTAGGTTTGAAAAATCCAAATCCATCTTTTAAAGTTCTTACTCCATCTACAATTTCAGGATATTTTCCGTAACCAGCACCATTCTGTATCGCAAAAAGATAAAGCAAACCACCCAAAAATAAGAACGCAAGATTCACAAAAAGCAAAGTTCCCGCAAACGTCAGCATATTCTTTTTCGAGTTTTTCAGGTTGTCCACCGAGATGTTTTTCTGCATCATTTCCTGATCCAACCCGGTCATTGCAATTGTGATGAACATCCCGCCCAGAATGGTTTTCAGGAAAAAAGTCTTGGAATTAATGTCAGTATTAATGAAATGCGTGTACTGCTTTTGCTCCAGAATCGAGTAAGCTTCGCCGAAAGACAAATTCAGATTCGATAATATATAAAAGATGCACGCAAACAGGCTCAAAATCATAAACGAGGTCTGCAACGTATCCGTAATCACAATCGTTTTCACGCCACCTTCAAACGTATAAAGCAAAATCATCAAAAGCAACACAAAAGCCGTTACCCAAAACGGAACACCAAGCGCTTCCAACAGGAAAATCTGAAGAATATTCACCACCAGATACAACCTCGCCGTCGCCCCA
Organism: Epilithonimonas tenax DSM 16811; assembly: GCF_000428485.1. GTDB lineage: Bacteria > Bacteroidota > Bacteroidia > Flavobacteriales > Weeksellaceae > Epilithonimonas > Epilithonimonas tenax. The sequence goes on from NZ_AUAA01000009.1 coordinate 86,357, forward strand.
ATTGCTCTCGAAATAATGAAAAACAAAGACCCGATTTTATGCGCCTCCACATTGAATCTTTTTCCGAGATAAGTGTAAATCGAAGTTAGATTCATCCGGTAATAAAGCGGCAAAAGAACGCCTGCCACAATGAAATATCCGATGAAAAACCCAATCACCATCATATAATATTCGAAGCCACCAAACGCATAATCGCCCGCCGTCATCTTCCCGACCGTACCCGGAACTGAGATAAATGTCACGCCGGAAAGCGATGTCCCAATCATCCCAAAGGCCACCAGCCACCATTTGCTTTTCTTGTTTCCAATGAAAAATGACTGGTTGTCAGAATTACGGCTTGTAAAATAAGAGATGACCAAAAGCCCGATAAAATAGGCAAAAACGAATAATAATAAAATAGTTCCCGGATTCATTGTTCAAATTTGAGTGGAACAAAAATAGTTTTTTTATCGTATTGGTGTGAAAATATTTATTTGGTCAACTATTCCGCTTTCCGCTCCGAAACCTAACGAAGTGGTTTGACGTGGTTAATCTTTTTGCAGATGATTTCAGATTAAGTAGAACTTTTGTACACGCAAAAAAGCATTTGCGTTCAAGTCGCGTGGCAGATTCAATTTTCAAATCACGATTTGCCCGAAAATCAAAGATTTTATAAATGCTTCAAAGAGGTCTTAGGATGCCATGTCTATACAGATGTCACACTGAGCATAGCCGAAGTCTTAACCGTTTTTCTCTGTCGCGGTGACTGAGCGTAGCCGAAGGCACCGACAAGAACTTCACTGAACCCTAACGAAATAGTTTAGCGCTTCAAAAAAAAATGAGATAAGTCGGTCTGAAAATTACACAAAAAAGACGATTTGTATTAAAGTATTCTGACATCCAGAAAATAATATTCTTGCATGCGTAAGTTATATTTTAGCACTTGCAAACCATATTCTTACATCTTCAAATAATATTTTCCCAAAATTTGCTCCGTAGGAGCACCCTGTTAATAGCATTTGAAAGCCCACGCGGAATCCAAGCTCCATAGGAGCGGCCTGATAATAACGGCAATCCGCAAATTTCATTCATAAAAACAACAATCAATTACCGCGTATGGATCATCTTTTTCACAACCAAATAAATCAAAACCGCAGAAAAAGCAAGCACAGCAAACGACCCAATCCACAAAGTGTCAAACCCGAATTTGCTCACAATATAAGTGCCCAAGAATGGCGTGAAGATAAACGAAAACGAAAAAGCAATCCCATTCATTCCCATATAAGCACCTTTGTTTCCTCTCTCAGAACGCAGCGCAGTTACTGTGGACATAAACGGAAGAACCCAAATCTCCGCAACAGACAATACCGACATCGAGAGCAATAGCAAGGCAACATTACTCCCGAAAAGCAAAATCAAATATGACAATCCAGCCATTACAACTCCTATAAATAAGATTTGAGGAATTTTCAAAGTCCGCTCTGCAATACTCACCAAAGGCATCTCGAGCAACACAATGATAAACCCGCTGTAACCCAAAATAAACCCAATCGTACTCTGATCCAACTTCCCAACTTCTTTATAAAACAGTGGAAGTGTATTGAAAAACTGGAAAAAACAAATGGCGAAAATAGTACACAGAATGCTGTAAAATAAGAATGGATAATCTTTGTAAGGCGATTTCGTAAGAGATTTATCAATCATCTTTTCCGGCGACAATCTCTTCTTCTCACGAAAGATTTTATTTCGTTTTCGGAAGAAGATAACGTAGATTATTCCTGCAACCAAAGCTCCGATGGCATTCACCACAAATAGGAAATTATAAGAAATTCCGCTCAATACACCACCTAAAGCTGGACCAACTGAGAATCCAAGATTAACCGCCATTCTGTTCAGCGAAAAAGCTTTGGTCAGATTTTCAGGTCTTGCATATTTCGTAATCGCCACAGAATTTGCTGGTCGAAAAGTGTCGCTAATTGTACTTTGAAGGAAAATCAAAAAAGCCATCATCTCAATACTCGGAAAAAATGGAATTATCAAAAATATCGGCGCACTCAAAAATAAACTCCAGGATTGAACGTCATATTCCCCAAATCGATCTGTCAAAAATCCACCCAACCAAGAACCGACAACGGAACCGATGCCGTAAAAACTTAAAACAATGCCTGCATGTTCCAAACTGAATTTCAAATGTGCTGTCATATAAACACCCAAAAATGGCAAAACCATAGAGCCAGAGCGGTTGATGAGCATCACGATAGATAACATCCAGGCTTCTCGTGAAAGCCCTTTGAACGTGTTGATATAAGAATTGAAAAGTTTCATTTTGATTTTCGAACCGCAAATTTACCCAAAAAAGAAAGCCATCCGTAAAGAATGGCTTTCAAAATTTCATTATTTAAAAATTAGTCTAACATCTAAAGTCTAATTTCTAACTTCTTTTTTTAAGGCATTTTAAAACCTCTCGTGGTAATTCTTCCGTAAGCATCCACATATTTTACCTGGACATTTCCTTTGTATCCATTTAGGATTTTCTCAACATCTTTCTGAGAATTAACAGGTTTTCCATTGATCTCCATAACGATGTAATTATCAACGACACCTATTTTATCCATCTCATTGCCTTCAATTACATTTTTAGCAATGACGCCGCTTTCCAAGCCGTAATCAGTTTTCACTCTTTCGCTTAATGGCTCAAACTCAGAACCGATTTTTTCAGTAACAGTCAGGTCGTCTTTGCTACGTGATGATGTTCCACCTTTCAAATCTTTCAGGGTCACATTCACATTATTGACTTTGCCATTTCTGGTGTAAGTGACGGCCACTTTATCCCCTGGTCTCCTGCTTCCAATGGCTAGTGAAAGGTCTGACAAACCAGTAATGTCTGTATTATCTATTTTTGTGATGATATCACCAGGCTGGATTCCGGCATCTTCAGCACCACTTTTTTTCGTGATTTCTGTGACGTAGATTCCGCCGCCGGCTTTCAGGTTTTTCTTTTCTCTTTGGTTGTAAGCTGCAACTTGCATTTCGTTCGAAAGATCCAAACTTCCAACACCAAGGAAACCTCTCTGTACCAAACCAAACTTCTTGATATCCTCAACGATTTTTCTGGCAAGATTCGAAGGAACGGCGAATCCATAACCTTCATAATATCCTGTTTTGGATTGGATGGCTGTGTTTATTCCAATCAGATCTCCGTTCACGTTGACCAATGCACCACCGCTGTTTCCCGGGTTGATCGCTGCATCCGTCTGGATAAAACTTTCAATTGGCGTTCTGGACTGCTGACTTAGGATATCGATACTTCTTCCTTTTGCGGAGATAATTCCTGCAGTAACGGTGGAGTTAAGTCCCAAAGGATTTCCAACGGCCAAAACCCATTGCCCAACTTCTGTCATATCTGAGTTGGCAAAATTGAGATAAGGCAAGCCTTTTTCTTCAATTTTAAGAAGAGAGATATCTGTATTGGGGTCGGTTCCAATTAAAGTCGCGATGTATGTCTTCTTATTACTTAACACCACTTCCAGCTTGTTGGCGCCTGCAACCACGTGGTTGTTGGAAATAATATAACCGTCCGGTGAAATGATAACACCGGAACCCAAACCGGAAGGCATATTTTTAGGCGTTTGCTGTGGTTGTTGTCTCTGCTGGTTTCCACCTTGTGGGCCAAAGAAAAAGTCAAACATATCCGTCTCAGGCATTCTTTGAGAAGCCGCACGGTCCTGGTAATTTTTGATGGTTACCACAGCGGGTACTGTAGTTTTTGAAGCTTTGACAAAATCATCGCCTACTGCAGAGCCGATGCCTGCAAAAGATGCTTTGTTAGAAGCTGTTGTGAAATATGAGAAATCTTCTCCATTATTTTCTTGGCTGAAATAGTGACTAGCTCCGAAAACCGTTGCGCCGGAAATCACTCCGGTCAATGCGAAAGGTAGTAGTTTTTTAAAAGTATTCTTCATCTTAATATTCATTTCTTTTTTGAGATTGTTGATACACAAATTTAATGCTAAATTAGTATGAACTAAAAACTTAGTGTTACAGTTTTAACGAAGTTTAACCATTTTTAAAAATTCCTTAATAAAATCGCTTTTATTTTAAGTCAAATTGGCAGTCCCAGAAGAAAGTTATCGTAGAATATACTTCAATTTTGTCTTAATTGTTAAAATTCATTCAGTTTTTAATTAAAACAAAAAAGAGCTTATCAATGGAAAATGTGTTGCATGTCATTTTTGGCAGAACTTTTGTTTTTGAATATGTAAAATAAGTCTTATGAAAAATACGATAAAAGTGGCGTTGGGATTTGCTGCAGGTAGTGCATTGATTTTACTTAATCAATTGAGAAAGAGAAAGCAAAAAGAGCAGAACAAGTTTATGGCGCCGGATGGGAACAAATATTTGAAAAATGAAATGTACCGAAGTGCGGAAGGTGAGATCTTTAAAAATGGTAAAAAATTAAATTTTGACACACCACAACTTTTAGCCAATGCAAATCAGAAAATAGATGCCCGCATTTCTAAAAATTTCCAATACAATGACCCAAAAGCAGGCAACAGAAATGTGACCTATCATAAAAAAGGTATCAGACACCATTAAGCCGAATTAAAAAATTAATCACACAATAAATAAAATTATGGAAACAGAAAATCTTGTTGATAGACTTAACAAATATGAGTTTGACCACAACAATGTGTATACCGGATTCAAATCTGTGGCAGAGGCAAGTCAGTTCGCAAGAGATAGGAACGGGAAAATGGTAGAAGTCGGTTTTCTGGATGGTAATGACAATCCCGTTGAGGATGATTCTCAAAATCTGATTGCCGAAAACAAATATTACAAAGCTTTTGCCGGGCCGGATTACAAAATCATCCATTCATCCGATGAGGGTTTTCAGGAAGTTGCAGAAAGGTTGAAAGACAGAAAAAATGAATTGATGGAAAAAAGTCCCGATGAAAAGTATTTTTCAGATGCAGACTGGCAGATAGAAGAAGACGCAGTAATCATCTTGTTCAAAGACGAAATACAAAATGTAACTTCACGGGAAAGATCAAAATATCTGATGCATACCAAAGTGTATGAATTGGCTGTAAGTATCCCAAAAATAGCCGAATAGGACGTTTTTTCTCCAACGCCTCAAATAAACCGGATCTTGATTCGGTTTTTTATTTTGGTTATTTGTGGAAATTTCTTCATTTGGAATGAGTTGGATTTTATTAATAACTTTGCAGACTTATGTCAGAAGTCATTTCTCAACCGAAAACCGTTGCGTTTCACACACTTGGCTGCAAACTCAATTTTGCAGAAACGTCCACTATTGCCCGACAATTAACGGATGCTGGTTATCAAAAGGTCAATTTTGATGAGCCAGCAAAAGTCTATATCATTAATACTTGTTCTGTTACAGAAAACGCAGATAAAGAATGCAAACTTCACGTCAAGCGTGCAACAAAAGCCAATCCTGATGGATTGGTAGCTATTATCGGCTGTTATGCACAATTGAAACCTGAAGAAATCTCCGCCATTACCGGTGTAGATCTGGTTTTGGGGGCTAAGGAAAAATTCAATATTCTGAGTTATCTGGATGATCTGGAAAAATCGGAAAGCCGTGCCGAGATCCATTCTTGCGAGATAGATGAAGCTGATTTTTTCGTGGGTTCCTATTCTATAGGAGACAGAACCAGAGCTTTTTTGAAGGTTCAGGATGGTTGCGATTATAAATGTACTTATTGTACAATTCCTTTAGCACGTGGGATTTCCCGCTCTGACACCATCGATAATGTGGTGACAAATGCTAAAGAAATTGCGGCCAGAGATATTAAAGAAATCGTTTTGACTGGTGTTAATATTGGCGATTACGGAAAAGGAGAATTTGGGAATAAAAAGCACGAGCATACGTTTCTTGATTTGATTTCGGAATTGGATCAAGTGGAAGGCATTGAAAGAATCAGGATTTCTTCCATAGAACCTAATCTTCTGAAAGATGAAAGCATAGAATTGGTTTCTAAAAGCAGAAGTTTTGTACCACATTTTCATATTCCCCTTCAATCTGGAAGTGATGAATTGTTGAGAAAAATGAAGCGCCGTTATCTTACTGGTTTGTACAGAGATAGAGTATCGAAGATCCGCGAAGTAATGCCGGAAGCTGCGATTGGCGTAGATGTAATCGTTGGTTTTCCTGGGGAAACCGAAGCGCTGTTTATGGAGACCTACAATTTCCTGAATGAATTGCCAATCAGTTATTTGCACGTTTTCACTTATTCTGAAAGAGAAAATACGGAAGCAGCCGGCATGCAAGGTGCAGTGCCAATTCCCGAGAGAAAAAGACGAAACAAAATGCTGAGAATCCTCTCTGAGAAAAAGAAAATGGAATTCTATAGAAGTCAAATAGGGAGGAAGTTAAGTGTTCTCTGGGAGCACGAGAACAAGAACGGATTGATGTATGGCTTTACAGAAAACTATGTGAGAGTTTCCAAAGTGTTTGATTTAAAATCTATCAATCAAACAGAAACAGTCATTTTAGATAAGATCCTGGAAGACGGCAGTGTTTCTATCAAAGCAAAGCAATTTGATGATTTTTTAGCGGGAATTTAAAGAGTCGTTACCATATAAAAAGAGCGGAATATGAATAACATTCCGCTCTTTTTATATAGTCATTGACTTGTCTATTGATCTAATCTTCACCAGGCAGAACTCTGGTTTTGCTATCAAAAAGCTGGAAGTTAAATACAAAACATCTATTGTTGTAGGCAGCTCCGTAGATCGTAGCATCTCTTGCAAACGCTGCTCTGGAAGGTACAATAATAACACCCTGCATATTGTAATCTGCAGAATCAGGGAGGGCAAAAGATTTGAAATATTTCAGGCCTTCCTGGAGTCCTTCTATCTCGTAGAAATTCCTTCCGTACGTTGTGCTGTAGGTGTCATTGTATTTTTTAAGAACAGACGATTTTACATAAAAATATGCCGGATCTTTTACAAGATCTCCGCTCAAAACAGAATTGCTAAATGTTGATTCACTACCATATATCATCTTGTCATCTACTTTTGTAGAAACATAACTTTTCGCAATCTGCATGGTACTGATAACATCCGTAGTTCCAATTGCTTTTCCTGGGTCTGGCTGTGCACCAGGCCTTATGATGTAGATGACCCCAGAAGGAAGCGTCTTATAATCATATTCTATCAGCTTTTTCTCATTGTCATCTGTGGAGATTGTGCTGTCAAAAGCGGTAATGACACCTTTGCTGTTGAAATAATTTTTTGTCATAAAGTCTTTTGCCGCTGCATCGTCATAGGTGTTTTGTTCCTCTATGGTCAATACTACAGTTGCAGCCACTTCATCCTCATCTTTCTTACATCCTTGCAGTACAACAACGGAAAGAGCAATTCCTAAAAGTATTTTCTTCATTTTTTTATTTAATCTTAAATTGCGATTAATTTAACGTGACAAAAGTATAAAAAAATATGAGAATAGATAAATATTTGTGGAGTGTAAGATTTTATAAGACAAGAACAATTGCCACAGAGGACATAAAAAAGAACAGAGTCAGCATGGGTGAGAATCCTGTGAAGGCCTCTAAGGAGGTCAAAGTGGGTGATGTTATCAAGATCAGAAAAAATCAAATCGATTATAAAATAAAAGTTTTGGACATCCCAAAAAGTAGAGTAGGCGCCAAGCTCGTTCCCTTATATGTGATTGATATGACGGAAAAGGATCAATATGAAATCCTAAAAATGAGAAAGTCAACTCAGGATTTTTACAGGCAAAAAGGCGTTGGACGGCCTACCAAAAAGGACCGTCGAGATATGGATGATTATGTAGATGATGGTGCTTCTGAGGATATGGAAAATGACGATTGGGACACTTTCTTCAAAGAAGATAAAAATGATGAAGACTAGATTTCCAATAATCTCATAATGTCATCCGATACCTGTTCTGCATTTTTAGAATCTGTATGGACGGTGAAATGAGCCTTGGAATAAAAAGGGTTTCTCTCAAAAAGATGTTTGGCAATAAATTCTGGAATGTCGGCATCTTGTAATTTGGCGATCAATGGTCTCGTGTTTTTTTGCAAAAGCACACGGTGCGTAAGTGTACCCACAGATGCCCGTAAAAATATGCTTTTTGATTTTTCGTTAATGACAGTCATGTTTTCGTAGTACACCGGTGTACCGCCACCGAGACTTAGAACAATGTTTTCGTCTGCGTTTAAAATTGTTTCCAAAATCCTTTTTTCTTCCTTTCGGAAATAGATTTCGCCCCGTTTTTCGAAAATTTCTGCCACAGTCATCCCATGTTCCTCAGAAATTTTGAGATCGAGGTCAATTAATTTAAAATTTATTTTTTGGCTCAAGTTTTTGGAAATGTGAGATTTACCGCTTCCCATGTATCCTAATAGAGAAATTATCATATTTTTATTTTAAACAAAGTTCGAAAAAATTTTTGAGATTTTAAAAAAACGCCTATCTTTGCACCACTTTAAAACGAAATAGTAATATTGAAATTTTAAATGTGGCCGACTCGGTAGCTCAGCTGGTAGAGCAATACACTTTTAATGTATGGGTCCTGGGTTCGAATCCCAGCCGGGTCACAATTTACGCAAGTAAATTTTTTTCATATTAATATTTTGTGATTTGGTGTAGGAACTTCTTGTATAAAGAAGTTCCTTTTTTTTGTCCAAACCATACTGCTAATCCAAATGAAGATTGTCTATCAATCTTACCTTGCCTACATTCACAACTATGAAAGCCCTAAAACTTTTATCCTTGGAAAAAAAATCGGTTTCTTTCAAAGTTTCTTCATCAGCAATCAGGAAATATTCCAGATCCATATCTTCTCTGTCAAAAATTACGGTCACTCGATCTTTGATTTCCGAAACGGACATAATTCTGAACCATTCATTGACCTTCTTCAAGGTTTTGTAGATGAGGGTAGAGGATTCTTTTTCAATGTCAGAAAGACGCATGTTTCTGGAGCTCATGGCGAGACCGCTTTCTTCGCGGTAGATTTTTACGCCGTGGATTTTAATTTTCGCTTCAGAAAGTTCTACAAGTTTTTCAATAATTTTGAGTTGCTGATAGTCTTTTTCACCAAAATAAGCATGGTCTGGCTGTACTTGTAAAAACAATTCTTCAACCACTGTTCCAACGCCGTCAAAATGTCCTGGTCTGGCGGCGCCTTCCATTTCGTTTTCAATGCCTCCAAAACTATAATGCTGCCTTTCCATCCCTTTTGGGTAGATGTCTTCCACACTCGGGACATAAACAGCGTCTACAAGGGTGGAGTTCTGAAGCTTTTTGATGTCGTCCTCCACTGTTCGCGGGTATTTTTCCAAGTCTTCAGGATTATTGAATTGGGTTGGATTCACGAATATGGACGAAATAACAATCTGGTTATCCTTCTTCGCTTCTTTATAAAGGGAAATATGGCCTGCGTGTAACGCTCCCATTGTAGGTGCAAATCCAATGGTTTTATGCTGCTCTTTTTGCGCAGTTATATATTCTGAAAATGTTTTTTTGTCGTAAAAGACCTCCATAGCTCGTTTTTTTATCAATCAAAGATAATTGTTTTTACAATTTCTGATGTCATAGACGGTTTAAAATGTATCATTTTTGATCTTAATTCACATCAGCGCCTATTAAGTATAAAGTTTTGATGTTAGAAAACATAATGAACCTATTGTTTATACCGAAAATTAACAGTTTTGTATGATTAAGTGATTGATAGAGAGTGTGTTTTTATTAACCGTATTAATATTATTGAAAATAAATATTTTGATTTAATTTTTTGTAATTTTGCAAAATGAAGATTTTATACTTCATCTAAAGTAAATTTTATGCCTAATCAAAAGATTTTATACGTTACTACAGAAATGTTTCCTTATCAAGAAGATACTAATATGGGAAGTTTGGTACACAAAATGGCGCTGAAAATGCACGGAAGTGGTAACGATGTCAGGGTGTTTATGCCTAGATTCGGACAGATAAGTGAAAGAAAATTCCAGTTACACGAGGTGATCAGACTCTCTGGGATGAACATCATCATCAACGATCTGGATCAGCCATTGATCATAAAAGTTGCCTCTTTGCCAGGCGAGCGTCTTCAGGTTTATTTTATCGATAACGAAGAGTATTTCAAAAGAAAACAATATTACCACGATGATGAAGGCAAACCGTTTGGAGATAATAATGAGAGGGCCATATTTTTTGCCAGAGGTGTTATAGAAACGATTAAGAAATTAAACTGGGTTCCAGACGTTATTCACCTGAATGGATGGATGTCTTCTCTAATTCCAATTTATTTGAAGACTTATTACAAAGATGATACCTATTTCAACGACACCAAAATAGTTCTTTCCGTATATAACGAGGAAGATATCGAGCTCAACAGCAATACAAAAGAAGTTTTAGCTTTTGATAATATTTCTGATCTACAATCGTTAGATAATCCTAGCTTTCTGAACTTTGTGAATGACAGTATGCAGTATGTAGATGTGATCGTGAAAGGCAACGAGTTCTTAGAAGAAAAGCTAGAAGAGGCTTATGGAAAGGCAGAAGCTGAGAAATCAGATTACCTGAATGCAGATTCTATAGCGACAGTTTATTAATTACTATTTTTTTATAATGATAAAGATAAAAACTTTGATGAAGATGATCCCATTATTCGTAATGGGAATGTTGGTTTTAAATGCGTGCGAAGGAGAATTGGATGATTTGGGATCACAGTTGGTTAACGGTAATGCTGCTGATGGTTATGACCAAGCTTACAGTGTGATTGCTTATAATATTAACAATGGTGATCTGACACGTGCTGACGCTTCAAAATTGGATAGCGTTAGGATTGGAGCCTTTAGTGAGCCTGTATTCGGGGCGCAGAAGGTGTCTTATATCACGCAGTTGAGATTGAATGCTTATAATCCAGATTTTGGGACAAACCCAGTTATCGATTCTGTTGTTTTGACCATAAAACCCAAATATGAGACCGCTACAGACTCTATCACTACCACAACCAATGAAGACTATATCTATCCGGATGGATCAGTTGCTGCAAAAAAAATTGTAACCACTTATCCGGTCAGTAAATATGGTAAATACAAATTAGCCGGAGAAAAAACCAAATTGACCATCAAGGTTAATGAAGTAAGTGATTTCCTAGGAAGTACATCCGACTCTCTTAGTTCTAATAAAGCAATCGCTTTGGGGGCAGAAATTGGTTCCGAAGTATTCAATGGAACAGTTAATTCTGTTGTGATCACAAAAGACAGTGATGCTTCTGAATTGGTTAATAGAGCAGTTTCTTACAGAATGAAACTGGATAATACTTTTTTTCAAAATAAGATCATTGCTAAAAAAGGGGATCAGGTTCTGAAAGATGCCGCATCTTTTATCAGATATTTTAAGGGAATCAGTATTTCTGTGGCAGAACCAGATGGTTATCTATTCTCTATGGCTCCTAATGACACAAGCATTACGATGTATTACAAGAATGATGTCACTGGGACAGGCGGCGTGGTAACGCGTACAAAAGCAGAAACAGTATTTAATCTAGGATCAGGCAATGTTCATTTAAGTAAAATTGCGTACGATAGAGCAACCGCATCGGACGCATACAAGGCAGCCATCCCATTGGCTGTTAAAAGTGAAGATGTAATTAAAACCGATACAAGATTACAAGTCACACCGTCCGAAACATTGTATCCGCAAGGAATGGGTGGTTTTGGTTTTGGAATTAGAATCCCAGCAGAAACAATTGCACTGTTGAAAAATAAATATAAGACTGAAAAAATCGGAATTGTTTCTGCCAAAATAAGACTTTACAATGACGCAACAATTTGGAATAATAAGTATAGAAAACCCAACAGTATGTTGGTCAAAGACAGGATTTTAAAAGGTTTTCTTCCTGATATGACAAGTCTTGCAAATGCGGGCTATTCTCTGCTGAAAATTGGCAACCTATCAACCAGTGATACCTATTATGATATAGGCATTACAGCTTCATTGAAGGCTATTATTGAAGACGAGAATTATAATCCCACAGAGAAAGATAAAGATTTTATCATCAATCTTGGAGCTTATCTGACAGATTCTGCTACAGGTATGCTATTAGGGCAAACTAATAATACGAGAGCTTACACACCTTATCGTTTGGTTCTCAAAGGAACCGATACCAATAATACCGGTGGGCCGATAGATCTAAAATCTAAGGCAGCTCAGCTAAGATTAATATTCACAACAAAATAAAAAGCTAAGAATATATGTGTGGAATCGTAGGTTATACAGGTTTTAGAGATGCGTATGAAATTGTTATCAACGGATTACGTCGTTTAGAATATAGAGGATACGACAGTGCGGGAGTTGTTTTGGAAACGGAGAATGGAGAATTCGAAATCAAAAAAACGAAAGGTAAAGTCGATGATCTTGTTGCAATTTCTAAAGCATTACAAAATACTTCTAAAATAGGAATGGGACACACAAGATGGGCAACCCACGGTGTACCAAGTGATAATAATTCGCATCCTCACGTTTCAAATAACGGAAAAATAGCATTAGTTCATAATGGCATCATCGAAAATTATGATACCATCAAAACAATGTTGATCAATAAAGATTTTGACTTCAAATCCGAAACAGATACCGAAGTACTTGTCAATCTTATCCAGTATTTTATGGATAAAGAACCACTATTAGATTTCCCAGAAGCGGTTAGATATGCGCTGAATGAAGTCTATGGTGCATACGCAGTTTCTGTCATGCACGAAGATTTCCCTGGCCAGTTGGTCGTGGCAAGATTAGGCTCCCCACTGGCAGTTGGAATTGGTGAAAACGAATTTTTCGTCGCATCAGATGCATCACCCTTTGTAGAGTTCACGAAAGAAGCGGTATATCTTGAAGAAGGACATATGGCAAGCATCTCTCTTGAAGCAGGTATAGACATCAGAACGATTAAAGAAAATACAAGAATTGAGCCCGCCATTCAGGAATTGAGGCTCAATCTTGAACAAATTGAAAAAGGTGGTTACGAACATTTTATGCTAAAAGAAATCTTCGAACAGCCAAAGTCTATTTTAGATACAATGAGAGGCAGATTACTTGCCGATGAAGGTATTATAAAAATGGCCGGAATATGGGACCACCTTGAAAGATTGACCAACGCAGAGAGAATCATTATCATTGCCTGTGGTACGTCTTGGCATGCTGGGCTTATTGGAGAATATTTAATTGAAGAATTTGCAAGAGTTCCGGTAGAGGTAGAATATGCTTCAGAATTCCGATACAGAAATCCAATTATCAATGCCAAGGATGTTGTCATCGCTATCTCCCAATCTGGAGAAACCGCTGATACAATGGCAGCAATAAAACTTGCTAAAGAAAAAGGCGCTTTCGTATTTGGTATCTGTAATGTGGTAGATTCGTCCATTGCAAGATATACAGATGCTGGTGCTTACACACACGCAGGTCCGGAAATTGGCGTTGCTTCTACAAAAGCCTTTACCGCACAACTTACCATTTTATCTTTGATTGCTATCAAATTGGGTAACCATAATGGTAATTTGGGGAAGGCTGATTTTATGAGATTAATAACAGAACTAGAGGCTATTCCTAAAAAGGTAGAAGACGTTTTGAATACCGTAGATGATGTTGTCAAAAACATAGCTTCCAAATTTGCAGATGCCACAAACTTCTTATATCTAGGAAGAGGATATAATTTCCCTGCTGCCTTAGAAGGTGCACTTAAACTTAAAGAGATCTCTTACATCCATGCGGAAGGTTACCCAGCAGCTGAGATGAAGCACGGACCTATCGCTTTGATTGATGAAAATATGCCAATCGTTATTATTGCACCAAAAATTGGTCATTATGATAAGATTGTAAGCAATGTTCAGGAGATCAAAGCAAGAAAAGGAAAAGTGATTGCTATTATCAATAAAGGTGATACACAAGTTGCTGCGATGGCAGATTATATTATAGAAATCCCCGAGACTTCTGAATGTTTTTCTCCAATCTTAGCATCTATCCCACTCCAACTCCTGTCATACTATATTGCGGTAGAAAGAGGGGCTAATGTTGATCAACCGCGAAACCTTGCAAAATCTGTAACTGTCGAATAATTTCATTGTTTGTGAAATATTCTTTAACAAATTGCGTTTTCAATTACAATTGATAATTATTCATAAAAAAAATTATATATTTACCGCTTAATTTCTTTAAAATAGGATGAAAAGGATATTACTAATATTATTGTCAACATCGGTTATTGTTTCTTGTTCCAAAGGGAATAAGGGGAGTGCTGGTAAGCCCGGTCTTAAGGGAGAATTGGTTCCAAGAGGATCATCGAAATCATTTATTGCAGAAAGACCTTACGGAATGGTTCCAATTCCTGGAGGATCTTTTGTAATGGGTATGGCAGATCAGGATTTTTCAGCTACACCAGAAAAAGCAATGCCTAAAACCGTGACAGTATCTTCCTTTTTTATGGATGAAACAGAAATCACCAATGCCGAATACCGATTATTCATTAATGCAGTGAGAGATTCTATCGCTAGAGGCCTATTAGCTGAAGCTGCAGGAGAAGGTGGCGGCGACGGCGAGGGTGGTAATGGAGGATCTATTGCAGATTTTGCATATGCATCCAAAAAAACAGGGGATGAAGCTACGCCTTACCAAAAATACATGGAGTCACAAGGTGGGAGAGAAGGTGAAGGGACTTATGATGAATCCAAAAAATTGGATTGGAAAGTACCCGTTCAGTGGAATACCTCCGCTTATCCTGACGAGAAATATGCCGAAGTTTTGGAGTCGATGTATTTGCCTGCTGATAAAAGAATCAACAACGAAAGAGTGATAGATTGGTCAAAAATTAAATACAACTACCAATGGGAAGACGTTATGTCTGCTGTAAAAGATAAGGACAGAGGTGCAAACTATCTTAAAAAAGAAAGTATTGCCATTTATCCTGATACTACCGTTTGGGTGAAAGATTTCAGTTATGCCTATAACGGGCCATTGTTTGATCAGTATTTCTGGCACCAGGCTTACAAAGAGTATCCTGTAGTTGGTGTCACTTGGGATCAGGCAAGAGCTTTTTGTGATTTCAGAACCAAAATGAAAAGTGATTTCAATAGCAGTCTGAAAAAGAAAAAGCAAAAGTCTATGAGATTCCGTCTTCCGACAGAAGCAGAGTGGGAGTATGCTGCCAAAGGCGGTATTCAAAATGCGACCTATCCTTGGGGAGGACCTTATTTGCAGGATGACAGAGGTTGTTATTTGGCAAACTTCAAACCTAAAAGAGGTTCTTACATAGAAGATGATAAGAAAGGAGACTATACTTATACAGCTCCCGTTAAGAAATTTTCTAAAAACGGTTACGGACTTTATGACATGGCAGGAAACGTCGCTGAATGGACAGAATCTCCTTATCATACTTCAAGCTCAGAATTCGCTTCAACACTTAACCCAAACCTTTCGAACCAATCTTCTAAATCAGTTAAGAAAACTGTAAGAGGCGGGTCTTGGAAAGACGCAGGCTACTTATTGATGACTGCTTACAGAGATTGGGAAAGAAAAGATTCTGCAAGAAGTTTTATCGGCTTCAGAACTATTCAGGATATCCCATCTGGCGCTGTAAAATTTAAAAGAACGACTAAATAATTAACTAACTATTACTAACTAAAAATTAAAAACATGTTTAAAACTAAAGATTCAATCACGAATTTTGTCTACTCGTTTGGTGCAGCTATCGTTATCTTGGGTGCTCTATTTAAAATGACCCACTGGAGCATTGGGCCTATCTCTGGTAATGTTGCTCTTGCTGCCGGTTTGATTACTGAAGCATTAATCTTTATATTCTTCGCTTTTGATCCACCAAAATCTGAAGAAAGCTATGCTTGGGAAAATGTTTACCCAGAATTATTGGACGAAACTGCAGAAAGACAGCCTAGAAAAGTAGTCGCTAAAGTTGAAAACAAAGAATTAGAAGTGTCATTGTCTGATAAACTTGACAAGATGCTGGCTGATGCAAAATTAGACGTGAGCTTGTTCGAAAGACTAAGAGGAGGAATTGATAAATTCTCATCTTCAGTGGATCAAATCAACCAAACTGTAGATGTTTCCGCTTCTACTCACAAATATAATGAGCAACTTAATATGGCTGCTTCTCATTTGGAAAGCATGAATGCTTTATACGCATTGCAATTGGAACAAGGACAAAAACAATCCGAATTCAGTAAAAAATATGTAGAAGATATCCAAAAATCTGCAGCACATTCCGAAAAATTCAACGAAGAGCTTCAAGGACTTACAGGTAATCTAAATAATCTTAATAGAGTTTATGGTGGTATGCTTAGCGCAATGAAGTCTTAATCACTATCATTTTAATTTTTGTTTAACAATTAATTTAATTTATTAAAATGGCAGGAGGAAAACAGACACCACGTCAAAAGATGATCAATCTGATGTACTTGGTCTTCATTGCAATGCTTGCAATGACGATCGATCAGCAGATCATCAGATCATATAAAGATACAAATCAGTCATTGACTGATACAAGACTTACTGTTCAGGATAAGAACGACAAAATCTTCAAGAAAACGCTAGAAGCTAAAGCTATTTCTTCTCCTGAGAATTATGGCCCGATGCTAGAGCAATACAAAGGTTTGGAGGCTAAAACTAATGATCTTGTTAGTTTTATTGAAGGGGTTAAAAATAAAATGATTACAGAAGGAGAGTATGACTCTACTTTACCAATTGAAGAAAGTCTTACGGCTCTCAACAATACGGAACCTTCTACCAAGAACTTTTTTAAAGATGGTGATGAAGAAACACCTTCAAAAACTTCAGAGGAGTTAAAAACTAAAATTAACGATTTAAGAAGCTTTATCGTTGCTACTTTTGGAGGAAATCCACAACTTAAAGCGGTAGCAGACAGAGCAACAAAAAATCTTATTGCTGATTTTCCAAAAGGAGATAAGAGAAGCACACAAGGTTGGATACAATACAAATTTTATAACCAGCCGTTAGTTGCTGCTCTCTCTAATTTAGAAGTGATCCAGTCCGAAGCAAGAAACTTACAGTCAGACGCCATCACATCGATGCTTCAGGAAAAAGTGGATGCTGATATCAAGTTTGATGCTTACGAAGCTTTGGTTTCTGGACCTAGTTCAGTGATGAAGGGTGAGCCTGCTGAAATTAAAGTGGCAATTGGAACTTTCGCAAGTTCTGTACCTGGACTGGCAATTTCTGGTGCTAGAGTTGTAAATGGTCAAGGTATCATTACACCTGCAACAGGGACTCCTGGAGAGCAAAATTTTGGAGGACAGATCACATTTAATGATAAAAACGGAAAAGTGATTACTTTACCTTACAGTCATACATTAAACGTTGTTTCTGGTGCAGAAGCTCTGAAAGAACAGAGTGGAGCAATCTTAGCAGCTGATAAAATGAATGTTTTGTACAGAGGTCTAGCTAATCCGGTATCTGGATCTATCCTAGGTGCAGATCTTAATGCAACTAATTTATCCGCAGCTGGTGCAGCTGTCAGCGGTGGCAAAGGAAAATGGATGGTGACTCCAGGTTCTGGTTCTACAGTGAAATTGACTATTTCTGGCAAATCACCAAGTGGTAAATTGATTACGCAAGGTTTTGATTTCAGGATTAAAAATATTCCGCCACCAAGAGGACAGATCAGAGGGGCAAGTTATGTTTCTATGCCTGCCGCTTCTATTTCCAAGCAGACACTTACGGCATCATTGCCAGACTTTGATTTCCCTGTAACATTTGATGTGGTGAGTTTCAAAGTGAAAGTATCTGGAAAAGCGGTAATGCCAATCAATGGTAGTTCTTTGGGACAAATTGAAGGGCTTACAAAAGGCTTGAGAAGTGGAGATGTTGTTACAATATTTGATATCCAAGCAAGAGCAAACGGATTAAATGGAGTAGTTCTTCCAAACATAGGTAACGTTATTGTAAACGTACTTTAAAAGAACATTAAAAGTTTGATTGATTTTTTTACTATTCAATATTTATTATGAAAAAGATTATATATAGTTTAATTTGTCTTTCCTCTACAATGGTTTTTGGTCAGAATAGCATTCTTAATGCTAGCTCTCCCCAAACATTCAGAGAAGAGAGAGAAGCTAAAAAAGACAGTATAGCACAACCTTTAAAATACAGCTTTATCGAAGATAAAGATATATTGAGAAGTATGGTTGTATGGGAGATTATTGATATGAATGACAAAATCAATCAACCTTTTTACCACAACGCAGATGGTTTGGTGTCTCAAAACAAGTCACTTTATCAGGTTCTATTAGATGCTGTGAACAATGGCAAAATAAAAGAAGTATACCAAGGTGATGATTTTACAACAAGACTAACACCAGAACAGATTATATCTTCGACATCTGCAGTGCAGGTTGCTGATTATTTTTCCCAGACTTTGAATGAAAATAAAATCGAAGAGTCTGCAGCTAATAATTTGAAAAAATATTTCACGTCAGCAATTAATTCTACTGATGCAGATATTAGTTCTATCAAAGCGTTCTATGGTTCTAGATTAGAAGATGTGCTTTTATACAACGACGGCTCTTCTCCTGTAACAGAAGAAGCTGCTGCAGAAGAAGTTACGACCACCAAAAAGGGCAAGAAGAAAAAAGCAAGCAAGAAAGCGGCACCAAAAGCTTCAAACATTGCGCCCGGTACCGTGCTTGTAAAATTAGATGGTAGCTGGTACAAAATCAACAGAAACGATATTTCTTCTAATGTCGATAAAATCGTAACTGGTACAGAGAAGGTGAAAGCGCTTAAGTTGATGGGTATGTGGTATGTCGATAAAAGAGATACACAACTGAGATACAGATTACTTGGTATTGCTGCAATGGGAGAAGATCCAAATGCGGCAAAATTAAGAGCTTCGCAGGCCGCGGCCTTGGCAGAGGCTGGACAACCTGTAGAAAATCTCGGCGGCGGTGCAGAAGATTTGATTGATCTGTTTTGGATCTATTATCCAGATGCTAGACAGGTTTTGACAAGCAACTATATCTTTAATTCTAGAAATTCTACTTCAGACATTTCTTATGATGATGTCCTCAACCAAAGAAGATTCTCATCTGTTATCTATAAATCAGATAATGGTCTTGGTAGAGGAGGAAGTGGCATCATAGATGAATATATCCCTGCTGATGCAGACGCGCAGCTCGAAGAAAGTGACAGAATCAAAGCACAGATTCTTCAAATGGAAAATGATTTGTGGAATTACTAATATTTCTCACATTCCAAATAAAAAAACCTGAGTATCTTTACTCAGGTTTTTTATTTTATGGTTCATATCGATTACATTATTGTTGGAGGTGGTTTTGCAGGTTTTTTTCTCGCACACCAGTTACAGAAAAATAACCTTTCTTTTATCATTTATAATGGTGATCAGATCTCTGGATCACATATCTCTGCGGGTGTTTGTAACCCGGTTATCCTCAAGAGATTCAGCACATTTTGGAAGTCCAAAGAACAAATGGAGTATCTTGAAACCATTTTCTCCGAGATCCAATGCTACACAGGAAATAACTACATTATCCACGAACCAGTTGCGCGGATCTTTCACGATGAAGCAGAAAGAAAACAATGGCGCAGGAATGCTCAGAAAGAAGATTTAAATCCATTTTTAAACACCGATTTCATCAGTCTAGGAAGCATCGAAAATCCGCTTGAATGTGGCGTGGTGAAAAATTCCTGCAGAATAGATGTATATCATTTTTTCAAAGATCTCTTCACTTATTTTAAAAATAACAACTGTCTCGTCAATGAATCTTTTCATCACCAACTGATTGATACAGAGAATGGCATTTACAAAAATTTCAAATTCAAAAATATTGTTTTCTGCGAAGGGATTCATACCAGAGATAACCCTTATTTTGATAAGGTTCCTGTGTTGCCGAACAAAGGGCACTGTCTGGAAGTGAAGATCAATCAGACTATAGATCCCTTTATTATTAAAAAAAAGCATTTTCTGTTTTCACTTTCGGATAACAGATTTTATTACGGTGGCACTTATGATCGTTTTGACCAATCGGATGATATTGATCCCGAATTTGTTGGCGAATTAGAAAATGGACTGAAGGCCTTTTATAAAAATGAATTTTCTATCACAAAAGTGAGAACGGCTTTCCGTGCAACTGTAGATGATAGACGTCCAATCCTGGGTACACATCCTGAGTTTAAAAATCTACACATTTTCAATGGTCTTGGTGCAAGAGGCGTTTTGAACGGCTCTTATTTCTCCAAAGTAATGCTTGATTACTTGGAAAATCAAGTTGAATTGGATCCCGAGATTTCTGTCAGTCGATTTCAGTAGAAAATCGTTCTATTCATATTATACTAATTTGGTAAGATATATATGAATCCTTAACTTTGCATCCAGCAACGATTTCTAACATGAGCGACGATTTAAAATCCATCCTTCAGGATCTGATTAAAAAAAGCAGTCAAAACAATTCTATTGAGGCAGTTCTGGATCACCTTACAGGTATTTTCCCAGATGAGATTTGTTTTTCCACCAGTTTTAGTATGGAAGATCAGGTAATTACAGATCTAGTAAAAGAATCTTCCATCAAGATTTTTACCTTAGACACAGGCCGGCTATTTGAAGATACTTACAACACATGGAACCTGACAAGATCCAAATATCAATTAGACATCAAAGCGTATTACCCCAATCAGGAAGAGTTAGAAGCTTTCATCCAACAAAAAGGCCCCGATTCTTTTTATACATCGGTCGATAACCGGAAAAAATGTTGCGAGATCAGAAAGGTACACCCTTTAAAAAGAGCTTTGCAAGGTAACAAAGTCTGGGTCACAGGTCTTCGGGCAGAGCATTCTCCGGATCGCAATGACCTCCGGCAACTGGAATGGGACGAGTCCAATCAGATCATCAAATACCATCCAATGCTATTCTGGACAACAGACCAGGTGAAAAATTACCTCAAAGAAAAACAGATACCTTATAATATCCTTCACGACAGAGGTTTTGTCAGCATTGGCTGCGCACCTTGTACCAGAGCCATCCAACCAGGCGAGGATTTCCGGGCTGGAAGATGGTGGTGGGAAGATGCCAGTAAAAAAGAATGTGGACTTCATGTTCACAAATAACAACTAATCAAATTTAAAATGTCAAAATACAACTTGGATTATCTGGAACAGCTGGAATCCGAAGCCATTCATATTTTCCGCGAAGTGGCGGGACAGTTTGAGCGCCCTGCCTTGCTTTTCAGCGGCGGCAAAGACAGCATCACGCTGGTTCATCTCGCGCTAAAGGCGTTCCGACCGGGTAAATTTCCGTTCCCTCTGGTTCACATAGACACAGGGCACAATTTTCCAGAAGTTTTGGAATACCGAGATCTGCTGGCTGAACAAATCGGCGAAAAACTCATCGTAAGAAAAGTAGAAGATACCATCAAAGAAAAAGGTCTCACAGAACCCAAAGGGAAATTACCCAGCAGAAACGCCCTGCAGACTTTCACACTCTTGGACACCGTAGAAGAATTTGAATTCGACTGCTGCATCGGTGGCGGAAGACGGGACGAAGAAAAAGCCAGAGCCAAAGAACGCATCTTCTCCGTCCGCGACGATTTCGGACAATGGGATCCGAAACTTCAGCGTCCCGAACTATGGAATACCTACAACGGGAAGATCCACAAAGGCGAGCAGGTAAGAGCTTTCCCAATCAGCAACTGGACAGAATTAGATGTCTGGAATTACATCCTGAAAGAAAACATCCAACTACCATCCATCTACTTCTCACACGAGAGAGAGGTTCTCAATTTTGACAGCCAATTCATCGCGATGAATGAGTTTGTCAATCTGGAAGAAAGTGACCTTGTGACCACAGAAAAAGTGCGTTACAGAACCGTAGGCGATATGACGTGCACCGCAGCTGTCTTGTCAAACGCAGCCAATCTGGAAGAAGTCATTGCCGAGATCATCACCACAAAAACCAGCGAAAGAGGCGAAACCAGAATTGATGACAGAACCTCAGAAGCCGCAATGGAAGACCGCAAAAAAGCGGGTTATTTTTAATTATTAATGATAAATTATAAGTGATGAATGATTAAATCGCAAGCAAATTTTCAAAATTATTGATCAACTATCGTTCATCATTTATAAAATTGGGAGCCGGGAACCTGCTGTCCACTGTATCTTTTTTGTTTTTTCAGAACATTTGTCCTTGGATCGACATTGACGTCAAGAAAAAACAAAAATGGATGCCGTTCCCATCAGGGCTAATGAGCGATTCCAAACCATTATAGATGCTTAAAACAAGCAATTATCAACCAACAACTGACAACAAAAATGGACATATTAAGATTTATAACTGCCGGAAGCGTAGACGACGGAAAAAGTACGCTGATCGGCAGATTATTGTACGACAGCAAAAATATCCTGATCGATCAGCTTGAAGCTGTAGAACGCGCCAGCAAATTCAAAAATGATGGCGAGCTGGATCTGGCGCTGCTGACAGACGGTTTGCGTGCAGAAAGAGAGCAAGGGATCACCATAGATGTGGCGTACAAATATTTCTCAACACCCAAACGTAAGTTCATCATCGCAGATGCACCAGGACACGTCCAGTACACCAGAAATATGATCACAGGTGCCAGCAACGCTGCTTTGATCATCATTCTGATCGATGCCAGAAACGGGATCATAGAACAGACTAGGAGACACTCTATCATTGCATCGCTACTCAACATCCCGAATGTTGTCGTGGCAATCAACAAATTAGACTTGGTCAATTATTCAGAAGAGATCTTCAATTCGATCAAAGAAGATTATTCCAAAATGGCAGAGCAACTGTCTCTTAACAATGTGGTCTACATTCCGATCAGTGCTTTGGACGGTGACAATATTGTAGACAGATCCGAAAATTTGAATTGGTATCAAGGCAAAACATTGTTGGACCATTTGGAAACTGTAGAATTACAAAATACCATCAATCTTGATAAAGCCAGATTCCCTGTTCAGTATGTGATTCGGCCACAGTCAGAAGAATACCACGATTACCGCGGTTATGCCGGAAAAATCACCAGTGGGATTTATAAAGTCGGAGATGCAGTGACCATTTTACCGTCGGGAACAGAAAGCAAAATTACTGCAATAGAAATAGATCAGAAAAAGGTAGAAGAAGCTTTTGCACCTCAAAGTGTGATTCTTCATCTGGAAGATGATGTGGACATCAGCCGTGGCGACTTGATTGTTAAATCGGATGATCAGCCAAAGCTGGCGCAGGAATTAGAAATCTTAGTTTGCTGGATGGGCGACAAGCCTTTGAAACCAGGTTCCAAATATCTGATCCAGAATAACACCACACAAACCAAAGCGGTCATCAAGGAAATCGAATACAAATTGGATGTCAACACATTAGAAAAACACCAGGTAGAGCAGGTTTCTCTCAACGAGATCGTTAAACTGAAACTTAAAACTGCAAAACCTTTCGCCTATGATTCGTATAAAGATTTGGCTTCCAATGGCGGCATTATTTTCATCGATGAAACCAGTTTTGTAACCGTTGGCGCAGGATTGATCCAATAATTTTAACGTCATTCATTTGAAAACAAAAATCTCTTTGCCAATTTTTATTAATGCTTCCAATAATCATATTCTGATTGTGGGAGGTGGAAAAATAGCGGCAGAAAATCTAAACGACATTCTGCAAAACGTTACAGATTCAAATATAACTTTGATCTTTCCTTCCATTTCTGATGATCTTCGGTTTTTATTAAATGAAAATCAATCGGTCACATTTATAAAAAGAGATTATAAAACAGAAGATTTTTCTGAACCAGATTTGGTCATTGTGGCGACAGAAAATTCAACAGCAGATCAGGCAATTGTAACGATTCTAAAAACAAATAAGACACTTTATTTCCTTCCAAATCAACCTTTGGAAAGTACTTTTTTTCTGACCAACGTGGCAGACCATGAAACGTCAGAGAACAACTATCTACCACTCATCAACGGCGAGAAGAAATGGCGTAACATTGCAACTGTATTTTTCTTAGCTTTCGTTTTGTTGCTCATTGGAAATATCCTGTCATTCTATATCGGTTTCAAAGATCTGGAAGTCGCTTACCACTATTTGAACGCCAATACAGACGAACGTTTTTTTTGGCTTTTCCTTGTCGGATTTCTGGCACAATTGATTGATGGTGCTCTGGGAATGGGTTACGGTGTGACCTGTACAGCAGCGCTTTTGTACATCGGGATTCCGTTGCCGGCGATCAGCAGCAGTATTCATACAGCCGAGATGTTTTCCAGTGGCGCATCGGGTTTCAGCCATTACAAATTTGGGAATATTAATAAAAAATTATTTAAAAATATCTTGATTCCGGGAGTTGTGGGTGCTATTTTAGGCGCTTTGTTGCTATCATATCTCGGAGAGAAATATGCGGGATTCATCAAGCCGATTCTCGCACTTTATACCTTCATTCTCGGAGTAAGGATTTTGCTGAATGCTTTTAAAAAAAATAAAACCAGAAAGAAAACCAAGCGGGTAGGCTGGCTGGCCGGAGCTGGTGGATTTTTAGATTCCTTTGGCGGCGGCGGTTGGGGACCATTGGTAACATCTACTTTGATTATGAAAGGGAAAACACCGCGCTACGTCATAGGAACCGTGAGTTTGACAGAGTTCTTCGTCACCTTCGCCAGCGCTTTGACGTTCTTCTCAGTCATCGGAATCAGTCATTGGCAACTGATTGCAGGATTGATTCTTGGCGGTATTCTTGCAGCACCTATTGCCGCAAGATTGGCTGGGAAATTACCTCTCAAAGCAATGTTCATAGGCGTTGGCGCTATCGTCATTATCTGGAGCTTGAACGTTCTTCTAAAGACTTTCCACATTTTATAAACTAATGGAGGGAAACGCTTGGTCTGTGGCTGTCATCCTAAGATTCTCAAAGTACAGACTATTGGATTGCTGTGTCGGTTGAAACCAATCGAATCGGTTAGAAAAAATTAAATCTTTTTGCCTTCCTTTATTTGAAAGAAAGCAAAAAGATTGTTACTCTTTATAATTTGAAAGCTAGTCCAAAAGTAGTTTGGTTTTTTACAAGAACGTCAGCAGCAAAGCAAGTACAAAACCAATGGCCGTGAAGATCATTCCTCGTTTAAAAACCTTGGATTTCGGCGGAAACATCCAAAAACTTGATATGACAAAGAAGAATAAGGAGATCCCAAAAAACACGTTAAGAAGAGACAAAGCATCTTTGGACTGTGACTTGTGAAGTTTGGTCATTTTGTCCCACACAAATGGCAATTCCTTCTTGCTGTATTTGGCTTCTCCGGTTTTGATATTGTACGTTCCTTGTTTGAAAAACATCACGTCACCTTCCGTTTTTTCTACTTCAAAGCCTTTGATTTTGATTTCTTTCCCTAGTTTTTTCTCATCCAGGTTGGCTTCAAATTTTTTCTCATATTTGTTTTCCTTCTTCAGAAAATCTGTGTCTCTGTAGATCAGCAGAATGCCACTTACAGAATAGACAAGCATTATCCCGGCAAGAAAATAACCAAGATACCGGTGAACGATTCTCATAAATGTTTTGGTGTTCTTTATTTTGTCCATAGTTCTGATAGTTTGTTTTAAAGTTTAAAAGTGGAAGCTGCAAAATTGCAACTTCCACTTTAATTGAAAAAATTATTTAATAATATTTAATGCTAAAGTTTATAGGTCAATGTGATGTAAAAATTTCTAGGATTGATAGGATTCACCGAGTAATTCTCGTGAACGGTGTAATTTAAAACATCAAACACATTCGCCATTTTCCCTTGGATCAGGAATTTTTTGAATTGATAACCCACATTGAAATCTACCGTTGTAAATCCATTAAGAGGAATCATACGATCGGTCTTCTGATTACCGTCTTTATCTTTCTGATTGTTCCATCCGCCATATCTGTTTCCGGTGTAAACTGCTGTTGCTCCAATTTTAAGTCCTTTTACAAAGTTTTCAAAGGTGTAAAAAACAGATGCATTTGCTGTATTAAGTGGCGTTCTTACCACCCTTTCCCCTTCGATAGAACTGTTCAATGAATTAGCTGTTTCCAGATAAACCATATGATTGTAAGAATAGCCTGCGATAATAGACAGGTTTGTAAGCGGATTACCTGTAATGTCTATTTCTACACCACGGCTTCGGGTTTGACCGGTTAACTCTTTGATGTTGGTATTCGTATTTACAAGTCCATTAGCACCAAAAGGAGCCGTTTGAGCAAGATTGCTGTTGGTAATTTGATAAGCCGTTACATTGAAAGCCAATGCATTGTTCCAGATGTTTTTCTTGATCCCAACTTCCCATTGGTCAATGATTGACGCCGGAATTGCGGCACCGCTGATATCATTTCCTGTATTGGGTGTAAACGAGTTGGAGTAGCTTGCAAATGTAGTGAAGTTCTCATTCCACTGGTAAACCAGTCCAAATCTTGGTGAAAATGCATTCTGAGAAAACAAGGGTGAATTATCCACTTTTTTATTGTCAAAATACGTGGTTCGAAGGACAGGTTTGTTTTCCAGATAAGACCATCGAACACCTGCAAGAATTTTGAATTTTTCTGTCACCGAAATCAAATCCTGCACGTAGAAACCAACTCGTCTTGTGGGCGTTCTCAACAGATCTCTTTTTTTTGTTTCCAGTACATCACCACTTGCCCAGGTCGATTGATTGCTTAGATAGATTTTTCCAAGACTGGTATCACCATTGGTGCCGTATTTTACTGTGGTATCCTCGTTTGCTGTCCAGGATCCGTCATTTTTAAGATAAGAAAAAGTGTATGTATCGGCCTGCAGATAATCGGCATCACCACCAAATAATAACTTATGCTTGATTTTCCCCGTACTGAATTCACCATTCAGGTTCACCTGCATAGAAACGTAATTCTGTTCTTGGTAATTTTTTGCAGCCGTTCTGTCCCAAGAGTAATCGTTTTTTCCAGAGTCATACATCCACTGCATTCTTTCACTTCCGAAAAAATCTCGTGTATAGTTTTGGTAAGAGGCTACGGCATTCAGTCCCCATTTGGAATTGATCGTGTGATTCAGTGTCACAGTAGAAGTCGCCATTTGGTTGATCTGATTCTGCCAAGCGATTCCGGGATTATCTTTGATATCCAGAAGATCATTGATGACAGATCTGGATGTAGTTGGATTCAGGACCAATGTTCCGATTCCAAAATCTGGTGTAAACTCCTGTTTCAGGTAGTCGCCTTCTACGATCAACTGCGTTTGATCAGACAAATTAAAAAGGAAACTTGGGTTGAAATAATATTTTTCAGACGTCACGCCATTACGGAAACTTTCTTTGTTTTCATAAGCCCCATTTACACGGAAAGCTGCTTTATTGGTCAACGCATTGTAATAATCGACGCCTACTTTATAATTGTTCCAGCTTCCAGCACTTAAAGTTGCAGAACCACCTTCTGTGAAAAGTGGTTTTTTCGTGATCATATTGATGATTCCACCGGGAGCAACATTGCCGTAGAGAATGGCAGTACTTCCTTTCAGAACTTCTACACGCTCCATTCCGGAAACCTCTGGGAAAATCCCACTATTGACTCTTGCGCCGTTTTTATAAGTATTGTCCGCTCCAAAGATATATCCTCTTGCCCCAAAACTATCCTGAGAAGAACCTCTGGAAGAAGTGACGTACACACCATTTACATTTTTCAGCACGTCAGAAAGTTGCTGAGCCTGCTGCTGCTCAATAATCTCGTGGGTTACGACAGAGACAGCCTGCGGATTTTCCATCACATCCAGATTGGATTTTGTGGTGAAGGTTTTGGCTTTGTTTGGATTGCCTGTTTTATGAAGTTTGACATCTTCAATCGTTCTAATATTTAAAGAATCGGTCCCTTTTTCTTGTGCAAAATACAAGGTTGAAAAAGTGAGTAGTCCTAAAGCAAAGATTTGCTTTTTCATAATAGTTTATTTAGAATTGTTAAAAACAGTGCAAAAATATAAGAAATGTTAATATCTGCAAAGTTATTTTAACTAATTCTAAATAAAAAAAATAAACAACTGGTAGTCAGTTGTTTATTTAATATGATTTTTGTTAGCTCCGAAATTTAATCCTGAAGTTCCAGCCAACGCAACTCGAAGTTCTCTAGTTTTCCGGCGATAGTTTCCAATTCAGCAGAGAATTTGGCGATCTTTTCATAATCACTTTCGTTATTCAGTTGTTCAAGAATTTTCGCTCTTTGTTCTTCTAGTTTCGGCATTTCTTTCTCGATGGTTTCCAACTCGTATTGCTCTTTGAAAGATAATTTTTTCTTTGGTTGCTGGTTGCTGCTTGTTGGTTGTTGGTTTGCCGCAATGATAGGATCAGAAATAATCTCTTTTTTCTGAGTTGCAACTTCTGCTTTTTCAACCTTCGGATTTTTCTCCTCGTTTTTCAGATTCTCGCGGTATTCGGAGAAATTTCCAACAAACTCTTTGATCTTTCCTTCACCTTCAAAGGCCAGAACGTGATCCACAATTCTGTCCATAAAGTATCTGTCGTGGGAAACAATGATGAGACTTCCCTGAAAATTCTGAAGAAAATTCTCAAGAACTGTCAAAGTCGGCAGATCCAAATCATTCGTAGGCTCATCAAAAATCAGGAAATTGGGATTCTGATAGAGAATATACATCAAGTGCAAACGACGTTTTTCTCCGCCGGAAAGTTTCGAAATCGGCGAATATTGCGTCTGGTCATCAAACAGGAATAATCTCAAAAACTGAGACGCTGAGATTGTTTTTCCATTGGCCAAAGGGAAGTTTTCTCCAATTTCTTTAATGAAATCTATCACGCGTTCGTCTTCTTTATAAGTCAAACCTTTCTGCGCAAAATACCCGAATTTAATTGTTTCTCCAGTTTCAATCTCTCCGGAATCTTTCGGCTCAAAACCTTGAATAATATTCAGTAAAGTCGATTTTCCGGCGCCGTTTTTTCCAACGATTCCGACTTTTTCTCCCCTTTGAAATTGATAAGAAAAATCTTTGAACAGGACTTTTTCACCATAACTTTTATTGATGTCGCGAAGTTCGAGGATTTTGTTCCCCAATCTTTTCATTTCGAAATCAAGCGCCAACGTCTCTTTTCGGGTGTCGGTTTTTGCTACTTTTTCAGTTTCGTAGAAGTCGTCTTGTCTGGATTTAGACTTTGTAGTTCTCGCTTTCGGCTGTCTTCGCATCCATTCCAATTCCTTTCTGTAAAGGTTGTTGGCTTTGTCAATTGTGGAATTCAGGTTATCTTCACGGATCATTTTATTTTCGAGGTAAGTCGCATAACTTCCGTTGTGGAGATAGAGATTTCCGTCTTCCATTTCCCAAATCTTATCGCAGACCGCATCCAAAAAGTAACGGTCGTGCGTTACCAGCAGCAATGTGATTTTCGCTTTACTCAAATAATTTTCCAGCCATTCTACCATTTCCACGTCTAAGTGATTGGTAGGCTCATCCATAATCAAAAGCGTGTGGCGGTGTTCTGCTCTGGTCTCTGTCAATAGTTTTGCGAGCGCAATTCTTTTGATTTGTCCACCGGAAAGCGTTCCCATTTTTGCAGACAGATCTGTGATTTTCAGTTGTGAAAGGATCTGTTCCATCTCATTTTCAAGATCCCAGGCTTTATGGATTTCCATCTCAGCCAAAGCCGTTTCCATATCATCCGGATTTTCCGAGGTCAAAGCGTGGTGGTATTTCTTCAAAGCGAGAATTGGTGCAGAATCCAGAGTCATCATAAACTCTTCCACAGACAGTTTCGGGTCAAAGTCTATTTCCTGATCAAACAAAACCACCTGAATGTCTTTGTTTATCACCACTTCACCACCATCAGCGATTTCTTTTCCCATCAGGATTTTCAGAAGTGTCGATTTACCGCTTCCGTTTTTGGCAACGATGGCAATTTTGTCGCCTTCGTTCACGTGGAAGGTGATATTTTTAAACAGCACTTTGATACCGTAAGATTTGCTAAGATTTTCTGCAGAAACGTAATTCATTATAGATTGGATGATGGAAGTTAGTCGATGGAAGTTTTTCCAGCTGCGAAAGTACGAAAATGAAATTTTAAAATTCGGGTAATCACAATTTTTTGGGCAGCTATTTGACATTCGTCGAAACCTGTTTACTCTATTTTTTATGGCAGCTTTTCCGCCTTCCGTTCCCAATCTTTTTTGCAGACGATTTCCAGCCCGGTAGAACATGAAGTCCAAGCAAAAAAGGATTTCCACTCAAGTCGGGCTGCGGAGATCCTATGTTCTTATCTCATCTTTTGAAAACTTTAACGAAAATCAACATTCATTTAACCTTTCTTTGAGATCATAGGAGTGGGAAAATTCAGTAGTTTGCATTTAAAATTATTTGCTATGAAAAAACTCAACTTTCTATTGGTATTCTTCATTTGTGCTGCTTTTCAATCTCAAATTATCTCAGGGATTATTCTTTCCAAAGAAGAAAACAAAGCAATTCCTTATGTCAAACTGGGCGTCGAAAAGGAAAAACTCGGCACTATTTCCAACGAAAGAGGAGAATTTTCAATTGATTTGTCATCAATTAATCCTGATAAAAATATCAAAATAGAAGTTTCCGGCTTTGAACCCTATTCTCAAAGTGTTGGAAATTTCATCAAGAATAATCCTCAAAAAATTTATTTATCAGAAAAATTTCATTCTATAAAAGAAGTAGAACTTGCACCGAAAAAACTGGTGGCTAAGAATTGGGGCATCAATACAAAAACCAAGAGCATTAGCTATTCTGTAAATCCTCAGCTGAATAAGGAAAACTTTTTGGGAGAAACCGCTCTGGAGTTCCGTACCAAGAAAAGAGCTAAGATCAAGAATATCAATCTTAATATTTCTCAATTTAATTCCGACAAACCTGTCTTGATGAGATACACCGTTTATAGTGAAGAAAATGGTTTTCCCGGGAAAAGTCTTTTGGAGCAGGAGATCAATCTGGAAGTCACCGCAGATCAAATCAAAGATGGCGTTTTTTCTCTGGATGTGAACGATCAGAATATCTGGGTGCAAGGGAAATTTTTTGTGGGAATCCAGTTTCTGAAAGGTTTTGATGGCAATATTAAAATCAGTGCAGCGTTGTTCAAAACCGGTTATCTGAGACAATTTTATGGTGATTGGGAAAAGATCACTCTGGCTGCACCGGCCATCAATATTGATGTCAAGGTTGATAAAAATGGCACCAATGAAAGCGAGGAAAAAGACGTCGAGGACAATGTTTCTGCTTCGCTTCAGGATTATAGTTCATTTTTGGAAGAAGCTAGAAAGTCTGGCTTTGGAAGAAATCATTTGGCGGGAAAAACGCTTTGTTTAAAAGACGCCGATATCTATTACGAAGTTTATGGTAAAGGTGAACCTTTGTTTCTTCTTCACGGTAATGGCGGAAGTATAGATGCTTTTACAAAAGAAATTCCGGAGCTTTCCAAACATTTCATGGTGGTCGCGATGGATACGCGTGCGCAGGGAAAGAGTACGGATACGTCGAAAGAAGCTTTGTCTTATATCAAATTTGCTGAAGATGTAAAAGCGTTGGCAGATGAATTAAAATTGAAAAAAATCAACATTTTTGGCTGGAGCGATGGCGGAAATACCGCAATTGAATTTGCTGTCAAATATCCTAAAAATGTCAATAAAATCATCACCAGTGGTGCCAATGTTTTTCCAAATGGTGTTGGAGAAAAGATGGTAGAAGATATGAGGAATGATGTTGCAAGAATGAAAGCTGAAAATAAACCGGAAAGAGATATCAGACTTCAGCAGTTGATGGTTGAGGAACCTAAAATTACCAAATCACAACTTAATAATATCAAAGCAAATAGCTATATTCTTGCTGGAGAAAATGATTTGATCTTGCGTTCTCATACAGAATATATTGCCAAAGAAATCCCAAATTCTAAACTGAAAATCTTCAAAGGGGCATCACACGGTGTTCCAATTGAAAGAGCAGAAGAGTTGAGTAAAGATGTGATTGAGTTTATTAAGAAGTAGATTTATTTAAATAAGTCCGAGTGCGTACCAGTTCTTGTACGTGAAACTAATTTGATTTCATCATCTTGTTTCCAAATCAGAAGCCAATCTGGTTGGATATGACATTCCAAATAACCTTTGTAATTTCCTTTTAAAGTGTGTGGTTTTTATTTGATTGGAAGTTTTCCAGATTTTTCGAGCAAGATGACAACTTCTTTTAAAAGTTCTAAATCCAATCCTCTTTTTTGAGCCAGCTTAATATCTTTTTTAATTTTCCCTGCATACTCAATTTCGTAACTCATATCCCCAATTCTTTAAATAAGAGCCTGTTTAAATTTTATTCAATAAATTTTTTAAAGCGGATAATTTGACCATGTTTTCTGAATTTTCCATCAGGAGTTCATAATTCCGACACAATCTTCTATCATTATCAAACCAAGC
>NZ_AUAA01000010.1 GCF_000428485.1 Epilithonimonas tenax DSM 16811
TACATAATGGCATCCCAAATGGTTCTTAAATCATATTTTCGTTTTCTGTTATTGAAGTTTAAAGTCTTTTTTATAAATTGCCATTGATTGTCAGAAATGTTTGTAGAGTAATTTTTCACCGTAGCTTAATTGATTAGTTACCAACAAGTTACGAAAAATAATCTACATAAACAACTGACAATCAATTTTTTAAATTATTTTTTTACAGATCCACTCCTTACAAATTTTTCTAATTTAATTTTTAAACAGGCTCTAAATGATTTTTTAAGAAATCATTTGTGTGCAAACTATAAGCCGGAAAAAAAAACAGTCATAGCGCTGATCCCGTTTCTTTTGAGCATCTAAAAATCTTATTTTTACAGGTCATAAAAAAGCAGAAATGAACCAGAAAATTAAAGTTCTCTTCCGACACAGATCCATGGAAATGGGCGGCGTAGAAAAGGTGATCTTGAGCTTATTAGAGCATCTTGACAGAGACAAATTTGACATCACTTACCTTGTCAGTTTACACCAAGGCGAGTTGAGAAACAAAGTTCCTTCACACGTGCACTATGTGAAAATAAACAGAGGAAAGGAAGATTTTTCCAAAAATCCTTTGATCCATAAAATCCAATTGGTCCTACGTGGTTTGAAAATTAAATTCCTAAAAACATTTCCCGCACTATTAGATAAAATCTATTTGAATCAAAAATTTGACGTAGAGATTGCATCTACCTATGGGGATTACAATTCTGTGATTAGAAGTCCCAACAAAAATTCTAAAAAAATAGGCTGGCTCCACTCTGACATCACACATCCCGGACTAAAAGTCATACTTCCCGAAATACTGAGAAACCTACAAAGTTTTGACCACGTCATATACGGTTCTCAGCAATCCCACGATGTCCTGCACCAAACGTTTCCTGATGTGAGGATTAAAAGTGAAAGTGTCATTCTCAATGCAATTCCAATAGAAGCGCTAAAAGTAAAAGCAAAAGAATTCCCCGTAGAGTACGACAAGATCCCGACTTTTGTTTCTGTTGCAAGATTACATTACAGAAAAGGCTTCCAAAAGTTGGTAGAAGCACACAAAATGCTTATGGATGAAGGCTTTATACATCAGATCATTGTCATTGGTGATGGCGAAGAAAAATCAAATCTTGAAAATCAAATCAAGAACTCTGGCGTGCAGGACAGCTTTAAACTATTAGGAACCAAAATGAACCCCTATCCTTATGTGAAAAATGCCGATTTTTACGTAATGCCATCACAAACCGAAGGCTGGCCACTGATCATTGCAGAAACACTAATCCTCCAGATACCTATCATCGCAACAGATGTAGGCGGAATCCCAGAGATGATCACGCACGGGCGAAACGGTTATTTGGTAAGCTATGATTCTCAAAAGATAAAAGAGGCGATGAAAGAATTTTTGACCAATTCGCCATTGATCGAAACAATCAAAGAAAACCTCAAAGATTCGGAAAAGCAATTCGACAATCAGAAGATCTTCGACGACGTCACAAAGATCATCGAAAACTAATTCTATCTGATTCTTTTTGCCTTTTTGAATTGATACGGCTGATTCTTCTTGATAAAAGCGTCCAGCTTTTTACGGTCTTTTTCTAATTCTTACGCCGCAATTCTGGATCAAGGTCTGGCCGTTTGTGTTAAGCGAAAAAGGTCGAACTGATTTCTGCTATTTTACCAACCATTTATTTTTTTGAAGTTCTAAAATACAAATTTTACAACAAACAGTCATACATTTGTATTTTAATCAGAAAAGCACATCAATGAATTCAAAAATAAAAGTTCTTTTCCGACACAGGTCTATGGAAATGGGTGGTGTAGAAAAAGTACTTCTGGATCTTTTAGAAAATCTCCCGAGAGATATTTTTGACATGACACTATTACTCACCATCTATCAAGGCGAATTAAGAACCAAGATTCCTGCAGACATTCGTCTCATCTCGATGCAAAAAGGTCGGGAAGATATGAGCAAATATGCGCTTTTCAGAAATTTTCAGTTACTAAAAAGAGCTTTCACGCTCTGGTTTTATCGCCAATTTCCAAAAGCGCTTTACAAACATTATATCAATCAACATTTTGACATAGAAGTTGCGCTAGGATACGGGGATTTTGATCCAGTTTTGGACAGTCCTATCAAATCGAAAAAGATTGGCTGGTTTCACACCGATGTAAGTTACGACAACGACCATGAAAGAGTAATGTATCGGATTAACGCACTGAAAAAATTTGACTGGACGATTTTCGGCTCGAGGCAGACCCGACAGGTGATCGAAGATCTCTACAACATAACCTATCCTAAAAGTTCTGTGATTTATAATGCTATTAAAATTGCTGACGTTAAAGTAAAAGGGGAGCAATTTTCGGTTAAATATGATCTTCATCCCGTTTTCTCTTCCATGGGAAGATTGCATAGCCGGAAAAATTACCACACGCTGATGAAAATACACAAAAGACTTCTGGATGAAGGATTTCCTCATTCCATCGCCGTTATTGGGGGCGGTGGCGAAATGGATAATTTGAAAAACCAAGCGAAAGAACTCGATGTAGAAAAAACATTTTTACTGTTGGATTCTCAAATCAATCCATATCCTTACATCAAAAATTCTGATTATTTCGTTCTACCTTCGGAGTCAGAATCTTATCCTCTGACGATTGGCGAAGTGATGGGGCTTAATATTCCGATCATCTGCACAAATGTTGGTGGAATACCAGAAATGATTGATCATAACATTGATGGATATCTCGTAAATCCTGATGAAAAATCAATATACGAAGGAATGAAACTCTTCCTTACCAATACGGAAATCGTTTCGGACATAAAAGCGAAGATGGCAAAAGGGCTTGAGAAATTTGACAATCAGAAAATATATGACGACGTCACTGCTATTTTCGTTAACCAACATCAAACCAAATAATGAGCAAACCAACAGTCACTATTCTCACACCCACCTATAACCGCGCTCACACCTTGCCCCGGGTTTTTGAATCTCTTCAAAAGCAAACGTACAAAGACTTCGAATGGCTTGTTATAGATGACGGCTCTACCGATCATACGAAAGAATTAGTCGAAGAATTCCAGAAGAATTCTGAGTTCAAAATCCGATATTATCATCACGAGAATCAACATAAATTCTTAACCTTCTTCAGTGGAATTGATTTGGCGGAAGGCCAATATTTTTGTCCTTTGGACTCAGATGATGCTCTAATATCAGATTCGATCGAAATTTTGGTGAAAACTTGGCAAAGTATTCCTGATCATCAAAATATTGTTTTTGTTTGCTCACTTTGCGAAGACCAATTCGGGAATTTGGTGGGCGACCGTTTCCCAAAAGACCCCTTAATCTCCAGTATTTTTGATATGCGTTACCAATTTAAGGTGAAAGGTGACAAGTGGGGAATGGGCAAAACGGAAATATACAGAAAAATGAAACTTAACCTGACCAACCTCGCAGGAAAAGGTTTTATTCCGGAGGGGGTTTTTCAATTTCAGTTTGATCAACTTGGTTTTCATTATTGCATCAACAAAGTGACTAGAATATATTTCCGCGATTTGAATGACGAGTTTTCTCTTGCCAATCAATTCTATAATAAAAAAAACGCTTTCGGTTTGGCAGAAAATTACAAAGCTTTTCTTAATACCTATCACAAAAAGCTCTTCACCAATCCAAAAACTTTAATTCGTAATATCGGCGGATATTTGAAATTTTCTAGTATGGATAAAAGACCATTGAATCAAATTATCAAAGAATTAGATTCAATCCTAATAAAAATACTGGTGTCCTTTTTTTACCCACTTTATAAAATTAAAATTTTTGATTATCTAT
This sequence comes from Epilithonimonas tenax DSM 16811, assembly GCF_000428485.1. Classification (GTDB taxonomy): domain Bacteria; phylum Bacteroidota; class Bacteroidia; order Flavobacteriales; family Weeksellaceae; genus Epilithonimonas; species Epilithonimonas tenax. Next base: position 3,834 of record NZ_AUAA01000010.1, read on the forward strand.
TGAACGATCTAAAATGAATGTAAACTTTACAAACAGTAAAGTTTATTTTCAAAACAAGATGCACAACCAGACAGTTATATCTTTCGACGCATCAAACTAAACCCGATTTTAAAAAAAATATGGTTTAATCTTTTTTATTCACAATCGATTTCAGATCTTACTTAATCACATTATTTACTACTTTTAAATTACCATCTGATTTGAAGATTGTCGTAAGAAGAACCACAATAAATCTAAATTATAGTAGAAAACAGATAAAAAGCGTAGTGATTTGACATTTATTTACCAAAGAATCAATAGCACACCGCAAAAGTCCATGCATCTGTCAACCATTGTTTTTTCATAAAAAAATCACAACCATAGCATTCTATACATAACATTCTTTATAAGATGCTTATCTTTGCAGAAATTTACCCCAAGCTCATATGATCAACATTGCAGCAATAGAGTATTATCTGCCCAAAAATATATTAACCAACGAAGACATCGCTAACGAATTCCCGGAGTGGGATGCAGAAAAAATCAAATCAAAAATAGGTGTAGAATCCAGACATTTTGTAGATGATTCACAAACTGCGCTCGATCTGGCAGTTGAAGCATGCGAAAAGCTTTTTGAGAATTACGACAGGAGCAAGATAGACTTCATCCTTTTCTGTACACAGAGTCCGGACTATTTTCTGCCGACGACTGCTTGCATATTGCAAGATAGATTGGGACTTCAAAAAAACATTGGCGCTTTGGATTTCAACCTTGGCTGTTCTGGATTCGTATACGGATTAACCCTTGCAAAAGGACTGATTTCTATTGGTTTAGCTAAAAATATTTTATTGGTGACGTCTGATACTTACACCAAGTTTTTGGATAAAAATGACAAATCCAATAGAAGCATCTTCGGCGACGGAGCAGCTGTTACGGTTATAGAAAAAGACGATTCCAAAGCCGACTTCCAGTATGTTGTAGGAACAGATGGTGCTGGTTACAATAACCTGATTGTAGAAAATGGCGCTGCCAGAAATACAGCGGAAAAACCGGTTCTTTTTATGAAAGGGCCAAAAATTTTCACTTTTGCATTAGAAAACATTCCGGCATTAATCAGTGAAACGCTTGAGAAAAACAAACTTAGGCTGGAGGATATCGATCTTTTTGTCTTTCACCAGGCGAGTTCTTATATGTTGAATTATCTAAAAAATTTGTGCAATATTCCTGATGAAAAGTTCTTTTTGGATATGAAAGATATTGGAAATACGGTCTCCGCAAGCATCCCAATCGCACTAAAATTAGCTTTAAATCAAGGTAAAATAAAAGAAGGTTTCAAAGTGATGGTTGCAGGTTTCGGTGTTGGCTACTCTTGGGGTGCTGGGATTTTAGAATTTTAAATCTTGAAGAAGAAAATCCTTATCAGAATCGGTTCTCTGCGCCACGGCGGCGCAGAAAAAGTGCTGGTCACTTTTCTCAAAAACCTGCCTAAGGACAAATATGAGATCGATCTTTTACTGAATCTCTATTCCGGAAAATATCTGACAGATGTTCCGCACTGGGTGAATGTGATGTACCTCAACCGTGGCGAAATGATCACGACCAATCGCCCAAAAGATATTCCAACAAAAATATACCGCGTTGTTTATCAACGTCTTTTAAAAAAATACCCAAAAATCCTTTATAAAAGAAAACTCAAAAACAAAGTTTACGACATAGAGTTCGCTGCCATTCATGGTTTTAAGGATGAAGTTCTCAATAGCCCTCTGAAATCCTCGAAAAAACTGATGTGGATCCACAATGATCTCACGCAAGTCAGCGGCTACACACCTGAGAAGATCAGACATTTTTTTCTCTATGATAAGGTCATGGTGATCTCTGAAAAAATTCAGCAGACATTCTTGGATTTGGCAAAAAATGAAACTGAGAAACAGCGAATTGTAAGAATTTACAATCCGCTGGATACTAATGAAATCTTTACAAAATCTGAAAATCCTGTTCTCAGTTACACATTCGATAAAGCGATTCCGACTTTCATTTCTGTGGGAACCGTTTTTCCTCAGAAGGGATTTGACCGCTTACTGAAAGTCCACAAACGATTGCTGGAAGAAGGTTTCCAGCACAAAGTTCTGATCGTGGGCGACGGCTATGACTTCGAAAACGTCAGGAAGCTGAAATCAGACTTGAAACTTGATAAAACCGCCACCATGCTTGGTTTTACAGACAATCCTTATCCGTATTTCAAAGCGGCTGATTTTTATATTCTAAGTTCCAGATACGAAGGTTTCCCGACGGTTCTGTTTGAAGCCATCACTTTGAAAAAGAACATCATCGCAACCGATGTTTCGGGCGTCACAGAAATGTTGAAAAACGGAAAACTGGGCCTGATTACAGAAAATTCTGAGGAAGGAATTTATGAGGGGATGAAACAGGCTTTGACCAATCCAGAACATTTCAAAGCCTATCAGGACAATCTTGAGCATTACGAGATGCCTTTCAACCTGAAAAATTCTGTCGATAAGATTATGGAAATCATTGATCATCTTTAGCAAGAGATTAGATATTAGAATTTAGATGTTAGATTAAAATTATTCTGAAGGTGACTTTTACAGTTAAATTTGTCACAGATTAAATCATTACAAATTCCTAATTTTACCAAATGGCTCACAGCATTCTTCAAAAAGATTTTTACAGAGAAAGCGGAAAATACCTGTCACATTTTCAAATGTTGAAAAAATGTTTCAGTCCCAATCTGCATTATATCTATTGGTTCCGGAATGCTCAGAAACATCCAAAATCATCATTGACAGGCAAATTTTACAGATTAATCCTACGCCATTACCAGATCAAATACGGCTTCCAGATCTATGCGGAAACCCAGATCGGCGAAGGTTTCTACCTGGGTCATTGGGGCGCTCTGGTCATCAATCCGAAAGCCAAGATTGGGAAAAACTGCAACATTGCGCAAGGCGTCACCATTGCTCAGGCCAACCGTGGAAAAAACGAAGGTGTTCCTGTCATCGGAAACGAAGTCTGGATAGGTCCAAATGCCGTGATTGTAGGCAACATTACCATTGGAAATAATGTCCTCATCGCTCCGAACGCTTATGTGAATACGGATGTTCCGGACAATTCTATTGCTTTGGGAAATCCTGCGGTTATTACTTCAAAACTGAATGCAACTGAGGGCTATATTAATAATAAAGTTTGATTAAAGCACGGATTGCAAATTGATTAAAGCACGGATTGCAAATCCGCGCTATCGGTTCCAGTATTAAGATATTTAGGCGAGGGAAATGTAAGACTGCTTCAGATAATTGTTATTCTAAGTTAGCTGTACGAGAGTCAGATTTTGTCTTTAATATCGGTCATTCCTAATTTTCACCGTGAAAGATTGGGGGCTTCAATATTAAACTTTGTTAAAAACTTGGCATTTTAAATTTTTAAAGTATATTTTTGTGTTGTTATTGATTTGGTCTATTAGTTTTTAAAAATAGCCATTCGGAATCAAATAATTATTAATCAGCAAACTTTATTGTGATGGCAAATTCTTACGAAGGTATTTTCGAAAACAATAAAAGATGGGTCGAAGGGAAATTGGCGGACAATCCGAATTATTTCCACGATCTTGCTAAAACACAGCATCCGGATTACCTCTACATAGGATGTTCCGACAGCCGCGCAACGGCAGAAGAACTGATGGGCGTAGGACCAGGCGAAGTGTTTGTACACAGAAATATTGCCAATGTGGTAAATACTCTGGATATGAGTTCTACAGCCGTGATCCAGTACGCAGTGGAACATCTGAAAGTGAAACATATCATTGTCTGCGGCCATTACAACTGTGGCGGTGTAAAAGCGGCAATGACGTCGCAGGATCTTGGATTAATGAATCCTTGGCTGAGAACAATCCGGGACGTTTACAGACTTCATCAGGAAGAACTGGACTCTGTAGACGAAGACAAAAAATACGACCGCCTTGTGGAACTGAATGTTCAGGAGCAATGCATCAATGTGATCAAAATGGCCTGCGTGCAGGAGCGTTATATTTTAGACGAATATCCTATCGTTCACGGTTGGGTATTTGATCTCAGAACAGGGAAAATTATAGATCTGGAAATCGATTTTGAGAAGATTCTGAAAGACATCCAAAAGATCTATAACCTGACAGATTCTGATTGGGTGATGAGCAAGAAGAACAACAAAAACCTCATCTAACACTTTTATGAAATACTGGAGTATTATAATTTTAGCGATTTTTCTCAACTTTACGGTTCTTCCCGGGATAGCCGCAATGCTCGGTTGGGAAATACCGAGAACTAATGTTATAGTGAATGAGGAGGAAACCCACGCCAATACTTTTGTCCTTTACGAAAAGACCATTCCAAAAACTTTGGACATTCATGATTTTCTGAAATTTCACGAAGCTGTTCCCGAAAAAAGCATAACATCAATTTGGGAAACGAATATCTATTTTTCCCCTTATCTCAGTATATTCTCGCCACCTCCAGAGGCTTAATTTATCTTTCGTTTTTCTATAAACGTTATTCTTGTTTGCTGTAATCATTTAACAGCAGGCTATATTCTGTATTAAATTAAGTCAATCAACATTTTTTTTGGAATAATTGGTAGTCTTTACCAGTGACTTCTGCTCTATTATTATGCAAAAATCAAAATCTTTGATTGGAGGGATCAAAGAGAATTTTCCTTCCGGTCTTGTCGTATTTCTTGTGGCATTGCCACTCTGTCTTGGAATCGCGTTAGCCTCAGGAGCACCGCCCTTGTCCGGGATCATTGCCGGGATTGTCGGCGGGATCGTCGTAGGCTGTATCAGTAATTCCAACATTTCTGTTTCTGGTCCGGCAGCTGGTTTGACGGCTATCGTTCTCGTGGCCATTACCGATCTTGGTGCCTTCGAATTGTTTCTTTGTGCCGGAATCATTGCGGGAATTTTACAATTAATTTTAGGATTTGTCCGGGCAGGAAGTATTTCCAACTATTTCCCTAATAACGTGATCGAAGGGATGCTTGCCGGGATCGGAATCATCATTATTCTGAAACAGATTCCACACGCATTAGGCTTTGACAGCGATTATGAAGGCCACGAGTCTATTTTTGACAAAGGTCTTAATTTCGGATATTTTAAAGAATTATTTGGAGCCATCCAGCCGGGAGCTATTATTGTCACTTTGGTTTCTGTAGCTATTTTATTAGCTTGGGATCACATTCCTGTTCTCAAAAGACTGAAGTTATTACCAGGCGCACTGGTGGCGGTTATAGCAGGGATCTTGGTCAATGAATTTTTTAAAATGACAGGAAGTTCGCTTACCATTTCTGACAAACACCTGGTAACTTTACCAACGCCGTCATCACTGGACGATTTTAAAAACCTGATCACGTTCCCAGATTTCAATGGATTTACGAATCCTAAAGTCTGGATCGCCGGCGCCACCATTGCCATTGTAGCATCTATAGAGACCTTGCTTTGTATAGAAGCGTCAGACAGACTGGATGTGAAACGAAGAATCACAGATACCAATCTGGAACTGAAAGCACAGGGAATTGGAAACCTCATCAGCTCATTTATCGGTGGATTGCCAATGACGTCTGTGGTGGTAAGAAGTTCTGCCAACGCCAATGCTGGTGCGACGTCCAAACTTTCTGCCATTATCCACGGCGTTTTGCTGTTGATCTGCGTCTTATCTATTCCTTTTATATTAAATCTAATACCATTAGCAACTTTGGCTGCAGTTCTGATATTAGTAGGATACAAACTCGCAAAACCAGCAACGTTCAAACACTTTTGGCACAATGGTAAATACCAGTTTATTCCTTTTTTAGCAACGGTTTTGGCGGTCGTTTTTACAGATCTTTTGAAAGGTGTGGGAATAGGATTGCTGATCTCGGTATTTTACATTCTTCAGGGCAATATGAAACGTGCTTATTACCTGAGCAAAGCAACCTTGGATGATGCAGACGAGATCACAATAAAGCTCGCAGAAGAGGTTTCCTTCCTGAATAAAGCAGCCATCAAAAAAACCTTGAAAAACGTAAAATCAGGCTCCAAAATCATCATAGATGCAAAAACAACCTCTTACATCACGACCGACGTTCTGGAGATGATCCAGGATTTTGCCAATGTAAGGGCAAAAGAAGAAGACATAGAAGTGGAACTCTTGGGCTTCAAAACGTCTTACAGAGATTATGCGAGTGATGAAAATTCGCACGTGATCATCAATCACAAAAGGGCAATGTAATCATTTCAAAGCCTTAATAATTAACACATTAATAAATTTAAAAATCATATGAAAGCACATACATTCGAAACACAAACGACCATAACACCTGACAAAGCGCTTGATATCCTGAAAGAAGGAAACCAACGATTTGTGAACAATCTCAAAGCTAACAGAGATCTTTTGTCTCAGGTCAATGATACGCGTGAAGGACAATGGCCGTTTGCTGTAGTTTTGAGCTGTATAGACAGCCGTACCTCTGCCGAGTTGATCTTCGATCAAGGTTTGGGAGATGTTTTTAGCATCAGAATAGCTGGTAATTTTGTAAATCAGGACATTCTTGGTTCGATGGAATTTGGTTGTAATGTGGCAGGTTCCAAACTGGTTGTCGTTCTAGGACATACCAAATGTGGCGCTTTGAAAGGCGGTCTGGATGCAGATAAAATAGAAGGTATGGGGATGGATAATCTGAATCACCTGATTGGCCATTTCGATCACATCATCAAGGACATCATCACAGATGGCGAAGAGCGTTCTTCTAAAAACGAAGACCTGTTGGAAAGACTGAATCGGAGTAATGTCAGAAATGCGATTCATGAAATCAGAAGCCAGAGTTCTACCCTTAAAAAAATGGAAGACGAAGGCAAGATCAAAATCGTAGGCGCAAACTATGACGTGGAAACTGGCGTGGTGACCTGGATATAAAAATATTTTTCTTTATACAATTAATTAGGTTTGTAGGCCGGGTAATTTAGGTTATCCGGCTTACTTATTTCCCATACAAACCAGTCATCGTAAAAAAAGATATCATCACAAGAAAATCATAATAAAAACCATCTGTCATCATCAATAATACATTTTGATTACATGTATCGCAAACAAAGCCACTTTTTATGATTATATTTGAAAAAAAAAACAATGAAAAAACTTTTACCTCTTTGCATTTTATTATTTGGAATGGCATCTGCTCAAAACTATGGTCTTAATGAAAACTTTGAGACAGAAATCAATTCACCTCGTTGGTCCACATTAGATTTAGACGGTGATGGCAAGACGTGGAAGCTTACGCCGTCACAAAACTGGACTATGGATTTGGGATTCAGCGGATACGTGTACGTTTCTGATTCGCGTGACCGCGTAACCAATCAGTCGCTAAACCCGAATAATGTTTTGGTTTCGCCACCATTTATATATGAGTCACCCAGGATCAAAAACACCAGTGCGTTACTGGGTATTTCATTTAGAATATCAGCTTCTGATCCAGTGAAATTCGCAGAGACATATGCGCTGTATCTTTTACCTGCCACAGAGATTTTTACCGGAAATGAAACACCGGTATATTTTGAAACTTTAAGTTCCGGAACGGCATCCAAATCAGTTCTTGTTGAAAACTGGAATTGGAGTTATATTGGAAGCGAAATGAAATTATACCTAAGACACTACAACAGTCAGAATCAAAATGCTTTGGTGGTAGATGACATCGTCAATTACAATTTTACAATGTCTGTCAATGATGTGGTTTATAAAAATAAAACGGTAATTTTTCCCAATCCTGCAAAGCGTTTCATTAAAATTGATTTAAAAAACGAAACCGTAAAAAACGTAGAAGTGATAGATGGATCCGGCAGGAAGTGCGAGGTCAGATTACATGATCACGAAGTAGATATCGAAGGCTTGAAATCCGGTATGTATTATATGAAAATAACGACGGACAATGCTTCATACGTCAACAAATTTATAAAAGAATAGCCTGAAGATGCTACTTCCCGTTGAAACCCGTCATTGTATTCTGAATGCCGGCAAATACAAAAGATAGCGCAGCCTGGGAAAACTTTTCGATCCTTTCGGAAAGTTTTTCTTTTTCTGCCTCATTCCATTGTCCCAGAACATAATCCACCTGTTGCCCTTCTTTGAACTCGGCAGCAATACCAAAACGGAGTCTTGTGTAAAGATTGGTATTGAGAACTGCTTCTATATTTCTAAGCCCGTTGTGACCACCGTGACTTCCTTTCATTTTCATTCTCAAAGAACCGAAAGGCAAAGCAAGATCATCTGTAACGACCAAAACATTTTCGAGAGGAATATTTTCTTTCTGCATCCAGAATTTTACCGCGTTTCCGGAAAGATTCACATACGTATCCGGCTTTAGAACAAAAACTTTTCTGCCTTTGTATTTTCCTTCTGCCATTAGTCCGAAATTTGAAGATTTGAAAGGTGCTTCTATTTTTTCAGCCACTTTCTCAGCCACTTTAAAGCCAATGTTGTGCCGCGTTTCCGCATATTCTTCCCCTTTGTTGCCAATACCGACAATTAGATATTTCATTATTTTTTTTAAAATTATTTGACGTATTCAAACGCAACAGTTCCATTGGCCGAGGTTCCTAGTACGGGATAAGCATCTGCATCGTAGGTGTATTTCAATGTTGAAGTAACAGACTGCAGATTGGTTGTCACCTTCGTTGTGACAGCATTGTTAAGAGATAATCCGGAAACCACATTATTTTCAAGATCAAAATGAGAACTTACCAATTTGAAAGCCAGTGGCAAATTATTCAGTGGGTTTTTCTTCGCATCATAATTGCTAAATGCTGCGGTGATCTCAACAGGATCCATCGTAACAGGTCCACTGGAAGACAATGAGAGTGTATACTTCATGACAGAAACATTACTACCGCTGCAAGTGTAATCTGTCTGGATGGTAAACAGTTCTGTGGTATTGCTCTCGTCTTTGACTTTCGTGATGATATTTTTGATTTTGTCACCACTGTAATGATACGTGGTGGCGGAGTTATAAACCACTGCACCATTCACCTTATTGACACCCTTAGAAGAAGTGAGCTTTCCCGAGGTGTAAGTCAGCGTTTGACTATTGACGGTTTTGTCTCCAGACAACTCATCTACAGATTCATAATCCATCTTACTGATGTCGTTCCCGCTGTACAGTACTGTATATTTAAAAGAATTGTTATCAGAAGTTACGCTGGTGATTTTATTGCTTGTGTAACGATAGGTTGCCACTATTCTTTCTCCGTCCATATCCACGGTTGTGACTTTCTGAACATTTTTCACGACAGCGTTGTTTCCGCCATCTGTATTGGGATTACTGCCATAATCCACGCCTACGAGAAAATCGCCGTTGGCATCCTGATTTGGAACACACGCAGAGAGCATAAAAACACCGAAGATGAGAGACCAATAATATAATGTATTTTTCATGGTTTGATTTTCTATTTGCAAAGTTAGCTTTTTAAAATAAATTTTTGAATTCAAATTTTTGACTGTAAACCACTCAATTACAATCAAAAACCTCACAGAAACACGAATTGCATGATCAGCATCTTCAAAAAAGTCCTTTCCTTAACGTCGTGGTATTTCAGGATTTGAGCATCACAAAAAAAACTGTTGCGACCAATAACAATAGGATCAATCTGTCTTTATTAAATTTAAATTGTTTCATTAATGATTCAAAATCCTATTCAAAACCAGATTCACTTCATCCACATTTGTCACGTGGTCTTTCCGCATCATCAGCTGGTTGTTCTTTTCTTTTAACGTGGCTTCCTTCGGATTTTGTGTAAGGTAAGCGATTATTTTTTTGAATTTGTCACTTTGATAGAATTTGTCCTGAGGATTCGTTGGGAAATAACCGAGGAACACTTTGTTTTTCACAACCAACTTATCGAATCCAATTTCCGCAGCCAGCCATTTCAGCTCCACAGATTTCAGTAGATTGATCGCTTCATCCGGTAATTCTCCAAAACGGTCAGTCAGCTCATTTTCAAATTTCGCAAGATCTACAGCTTGATTAATTTCCGCCAATTTCTGGTACAAAGACAATCTCTCCTCCGTAGAACTCACGTAATGATCCGGCAACATCAACTCCAGATCTGTATCAATATTCACTTCTTTTGTGGATTTGAATAATTTTTGACGGTCTTCCTCATTTTCAAAAAGATCTTCAAAATCCTCATCATCTTTCAACTCTTCCAGCGCTTCCTGCATCATTTTCTGATACGTTTCAAATCCCATTTCATTAATGAAACCACTTTGTTCCGCACCAAGCAAATCGCCTGCACCACGAATTTCAAGATCCTTCATCGCAATCTGGAAACCACTTCCAAGATCAGAAAATTGCTCTATGGCTTCCAAACGTTTTCTCGCATCGGAAGTCATCATATCAAAAGGCGGCGTGATGAGATAACAAAACGCTTTTCGGTTGCTTCGCCCTACTCGCCCACGCATCTGATGGACATCTGCCATTCCAAATCTGTGAGCGTCATTGATGAAAATGGTATTCGCATTCGGTACGTCAACGCCACTTTCTATGATGGTTGTAGCGACCAGAACGTCATATTTCCCATCCATAAAATCGAGGACGTTTTGCTCCAATTGCTTGCCTTCCATCTGTCCGTGGCCTATCACTACTTTCGCATCCGGAACCAATCTTTGAATCAGACCCGCAATATCTTTCAGGTTTTCAATCCTGTTATTGATGAAATAAACCTGTCCGTCCCGCTGAAGTTCATAAGAAACCGCATCACGGATCACTTCTTCACTGAAACCAATAATACTAGTATCAACGGGCTGACGATTTGGCGGTGGTGTTTTGATGACCGAGAGATCTCGTGCAGCCATTAATGAAAACTGTAAAGTCCTAGGAATGGGTGTTGCCGTCAATGTAAGGGTATCGACGTTCGTTTTCATCGTCTTCAGTTTATCTTTTACAGAAACGCCGAATTTATGTTCCTCATCGATAATCAATAAACCCAAATTCTTGAATTTCACTTTCTCCGAAGCCAATTGATGCGTCCCGATGACAATGTCGATTTTTCCATCTTTAAGACCTGCTAAGGTTTCAGATTTCTGTTTCGCTGTTCGGAATCTGTTGAGGTAAGAAATATTGACCGGGAAATCCTTGAGTCTTTCCTTAAAACTTCTGTAATGTTGGAAAGCCAAGATTGTAGTAGGAACGAGGATCGCAACTTGTTTGCTATCCGTTGCTGCTTTGAAGGCCGCCCGAATCGCAATTTCCGTTTTACCAAAGCCTACGTCGCCACAGATCAAACGGTCCATCACACCCTCATCTTCCATATCACGCTTCACATCGAAGGTCGCTTTTTCCTGATCCGGCGTATCCTCGTAAAGAAAACTGGCTTCCAGCTCATTTTGAAGGTAGGAATCCGGTGAATATTGAAATCCTTTTGCGGTTTTCCGTTGCGCATAAAGTTTGATTAAGTCAAACGCGATCTGCTTGACTCTCGCTTTTGTTTTCTGTTTCAGGGATTTCCAGGCAGGCGAACCGAGTTTGCTGAGGACGATCTCTTTCCCATCTGGTCCATTGTATTTTGAAATCTTGTGAAGGGAATGGATGCTCACATAAAGCAAATCACCGTTTTTGTAGGTCAGCTTGAAACATTCCTGAATTTTCCCGTCGTTATTCACCTTTACCAATCCCATAAATTTCCCAATCCCATGATCGATATGTGCAATGTAATCTCCGATTTTCAAAGACATCAAATCCTTTAAAGTCAGCTGTTCGGATTTGGCAAATGTGTCTTTTGATTTATAACGCTGATAACGATCAAAGATCTGGTGATCAGTATAAACCAAAATTTTATGATCCAGATCTACAAAACCCTGATGAAGTTCGGATTTGAAACTTTTAAAGGGAATCTGATGCCCTAATTCTTCGAAAATCGATTGTAATCTTTCACGTTGTTTTTCAGATGAGAAAGAGATCCAAGTATCAAAACCGAGAATTTGTTTTTCCTCGAGGTCAGCAATCAGCAATTCAAAATTCTTGTGAAAAGTCGGCTGTTGCGTTTGGTTGAGTTCTACGGTTTTGATCTTCGGAAGTTCAAATGTTTGTGAACTGAAATCGATGGTTTTGAATTTGATCAATTTGTTCTGGAATTCAAATTCTGAAATGAAAAGTTCTTCTGGCGTTCTGTGTTTGATGTCTTTGCTTAAAGAGTCGAACTTTTCAAATGATTTCTCATAGAAATTCTTGACCTTTTTGACACCAAGAAACAGGTTTTTCGAAACCACCATACTGTCATCAGAAAGCAATTCGAAAAAAGAAACCTTATTTCCGGAAACTGAAAAATTCATATTGGAAACCAGCTGAAATTCAGTGATTTTATCCAAAGAAAGCTGAGATTCTATATCAAAAGTTTTGATACTTTCTACCTCATTCCCGAAAAATGTGATCCGAAAAGGTTTTTCATTAGAGAAAGAAAAAACATCCACAATCCCACCACGCACAGAGAATTCTCCCGGCTCGGAAACAAAATCGGTCTGGTTGAACTGGTAATGGTTGAGCAACTCATCCACAAAATCAAAATCCAATTGGTCGCCCACTTTGATCTGATGAGAAATTGCTTTGAAGTCCTCTTTCTTCAAGACTTTTTCGGACAACGCGCCGACGTAAGCCACAATGACTTTCGGAGATTTGCCAGAATTTATTTTATTAATGACCTCCGTCCTTAAAACCAAATTGGCATTCTGCGTTTTCTCGACCTGATAAGGTTCCAGATGTGTCGCCGGAAAATAAAGCACATTTTCTTTGCCAATTAGATCTTCCATTTCCGAGTTCACGTAGAGCGCATCTTCCTTGTCATCTGTAATGAAAAGAATATTGTTTTTGTGAGCCAGAAACAATTCTGCGGTAAAAACTGAAACCGAAGAACCTGCACTTCCTTTGACAGAAATATGCTGACCGCTGTCTAACTGTACAAAAATCTCCTTCCCGAATTCTTTCTGAAGCAAGTCCGGAAGCAGATTTTCATTGATTTTTTTTAATTCCATAGCTAATAGATGTCAACAAGAAAACGATTCCGGGCTAGTTCCCGGAATCGTAATTCTTTGCAAAGATACTATTTTTAAGAAAAATTAGTTTTAATTTTACATTCATTAATTAAATGCCAAATTGAAATTTTCATTCAAAATATTATGCTATTTCTGTCTGATGTCAACTCTTTTCACACAATGCAAGGATGACGACGCACAGATTTTCCGTGCTTACGTGGAAGGGAAATTTTCTTATTCTGATGGGAAATTTTTGCAAGATCCCATTCATCTTGTTAATGATAAAAAAATCCTTGCAGAAACTTTTCCTAAAGAAAGCGGCACTTTTGTTTTGGCAGGACCTTATGAAGAAGGTGCATACAAACTACAGCTGAAAAATTTCAAAATAAAATCGTTTTCTACGGAAACGCCCGGTTGCAAAATCTCTGCAGACTCGCTCAGCATTGAGATTCCGGATGGTGTGACTTATATCATCTTTAATGACATCATCTTGAAATGATAAAAAAATCTATTTTATTTTTCACCATTCTGTTTTCTGTTGCCGTTTCTGCGCAGCGGCGAAAACAAAGCTGGATAGAACATGTGAAGTTTTCCGTAGATCCACACGTCAAGGTCATGACGTCACTCGGTCACAATTTTCTGCACGATGCGATGGCTTATTTCTATGGATTTGGGATAGGACTTAATACGAATCTATATAAGAATTTTGGTCTTGGTGTAGAGTATACTTATTTCCTTGCGAATCTAAAACGACCTGAACTGTTTGGCTACCTGGGAGCACCTTCTATGAATAATTTTGACTGGTATCTTTTTCATAAAGATCAGATTACGGAACAATTCTTCGTAGAGGAAGTTGTAGGTTACAGCACGTACAGGCTGAAAAGCCCCTTTCTGGATAATTCCGGTGATTTTTCTGAAGGCAATGGCGGAATCAACTTGGGTGCAAAAGCCATCTATGTCCTGGATGCAGAAGGCGTTCAGGAAATTGTATTGGGCGGTAAACTGAATTTCTACAACGCCCGGATTGGCAATCAAAATCCGGATATCGAAAGATATTACTCCCAAGCCATTTTGCTTAATATCAGTCTGGCTTACCGATTTAATTTTTAATTTTAAGGAGATTTTAAGTTATTATAATTTCTGGTTAAAGTTCTGTAATTCTCATTTTTAATCAATTATTACTATAAATTTGTTCAACTAAACAACACCGACATGAAAAATTTACTGACAACATTACTCCTGACATTCGGAGTAGGCATGGCAACAGCTCAAACAACACCAGCTGCGACTGTGGCAAAAAAGCAGGTTGCAAAAACTGAAAAAAGCGCAAAAACGGTAGAAGCCAAAGCTGCAAAAGTGGCCAACACACCTGATGTGAAAATGAAAAAAGACGGAACACCAGACAAAAGATACAAAGCCGCAAAAACCCTGAAAAAGGACGGAACGCCCGATAAGCGCTACAAGGCTAACAAGTAATTTATCTCGCTCTGTGAAGGGAAAGATAATTTAATTTTTCATAACTTTTATTTTTTTTAAGGCTTTGCAAATTTTGTAAAGTCTTTTTTGGTTCGTGATTTGATTGATGACTGTCATCTTTAAAAAAAATACCATTATGGATCAGCCAAAACCAATGCTTACACTTTCCCAGGTGATGGAGAAGCTACGTCAACAAGGAGTTACAAAAGAAATCCTCATGAATGAAGATAAGCAATTTGTGCTGCGAGATGAAGGAATCATCTACCAACCGGAAGACCTGAAAATCATCCGAACCTACAGATTCGAAGGAGCGAGTGATCCTGGAGACAATGTGGCCCTATATCTGTTGCAGGATATTTACGGTAACAAAGCAATGATCATAGATTCTTATGGCGCCAACAGCAATTATGAAGGTCCAGAATTTGACGAATTTCTAAAGAAAATAGAAGAGGACGAACAAAAAGAAGAATACGATTTTTAAATTTCAATCGACATGACAACAAACCTTCTCATCCGCGAGAAGGTTTTATTTTTGTCTTAAATCTTGATGATCAATAAGGTCTTTTTGAGGCCATCTTCTATACCTTTCCAGTAGAAATTGAAGAATGATCTTTCCTTATTTCTTTCCACATAGATATCAACAGATTCCGGGAATTTCTGCGAATCTTTTTTTACCAAAAGATTCGCAATGCCGGAGAGGAATTTCTTTTTCTTTTTGGTGTCTTTGTCCAGAAGACTCACTTTTAGATCTTGGTGTGTGATTTTGAATTTGCCATTCATGATATCATTGTTTCCTTTGAAATGATAGTTGAGACTTGTAATCGTGCCGGTCGCAGTGATGTTCATATATGGTTTGATAAACGGCGTGATATCAACAGCCGGCAAATGATGGATGTAGCCTCCAATGGTAAAATTGTCCCGCAGATCAGCGGTATCGAAGTTCCAATTCACCAGCATAGGCGACGTGTCCATAAATTGGCAATTGATCTTGATGGGAACTTTTGTATCTACGCCTTTCTTTTTGTTCGAATTGAGGTTTTTGACATTCATATTAAAATGTGTGAAAACTACTTTTCCAGGTCCGTTGGCATCCGGCTTATCTTCTTCATACACCAACTTCGAGTCCACAAGACTGAGATTATCAATCACTAAGGGGAATTTTATATTTCGCAGAACTTTGGAATAAAGTAACTTCTCTTTCGGATTGTCTTTCGGGATCTTGCTGCGGAAAATATTAGCGTCCACCTTATCCAGTTTCGCAGACGTCACGTGCAGGTCCAATTCTTTTTCAAAAGTCCAATCGATGCCAGAAAGATGAATTTTGCTGGCCGAAATATTAAACTGGTCATCTTCCATCGGAATCGTTCTCACAAACTCGGCGCGTGACATTTTCGGAATCATCTTAAAACTTTTAAAATCAAGAGATTGCGGCACAACAACCAAGCTAGACAAAGTCATCTGATAATACTTTCCTGTGTCGTAAAAAAAGGTATTCCCTGTTATTTTATAATCCTTAAAAGTGAACGGCAATTTGTTCTTCGAAGTTTCCTCATCCATGACGACATCTTTCACATTGGCATCAAAACTTGCCAGTGATAGAGATTTTTCGCCGTTGGCTCTCAGGATGTCCAGCTTTCCATTTTTGATATCAATATTCGCAAAACTGAGATCAATTTGTTTTTTGTTAGAATTTTTTGATTTGATAATGTTCTGATCTCGGTTCTGAATCACAAATT
The DNA here is from genome assembly GCF_000428485.1 of Epilithonimonas tenax DSM 16811. GTDB lineage: Bacteria > Bacteroidota > Bacteroidia > Flavobacteriales > Weeksellaceae > Epilithonimonas > Epilithonimonas tenax. The sequence continues at coordinate 20,065 of NZ_AUAA01000010.1, forward strand.
CGGGATCTAGGAACTGTGCATTTTTCAGATTCACTTTTGTTTTATCAAAGATCAGATTGGAGAAAGCTACTTTTTTGCTTCTGATGTGATAAAGACTTTTTTGTTTTGTGAAATTCTTTTCCCAATCTTTAAAATCAAGAATCGATTTTAGCTCAAAATCATTGATTTGCAATTGTCCGTCATTGGTTTTCACATCAGATGAGTTGATCGTGTAAACATCGCTAATTCTGACGAAAAAATCTTGTGTGGTGATCTTATAACTGTCCAGCGCAAAAGGCAAACCGTCGGGATCATCATTCAGGCTCAAGTTTTTGATTTCCAGATTCAGGTTTTTCGCCGCAAAAACTTTGGAGTTGTCCGGTTTTATAATTTCGATATTTCCTTGTGTAATATTGATATTCCTGATAAGAAAAGGCATTTTATTCTTTACAGAATCTACCGTTTTCGGATTGGCCAATGCAATTTTGAGCCTGGGATTGGTCAACGTAATAGAATTGGTATTGATCTGTTTATTTTGAATTAAATCAATCATTCCTAATCTGCTGACATTCAAACCGTCCACAAATCCATCAATTGCCAGCACATTTTTGTCACCTGGATTTTTAGATTTGATTAAAATATCTTCGGCAGAAATACTTCCGCTGAGAATCTCAACATTCAAAGTTTTGTAAGTGATGGCGTACGGTGTTTTGTTTTTGATGTAATCCGGAAGCTGATACTTGAGCCAAAGTGTGAATCCGACATTCACGATCAGGATGAGAAGCAAGATACTTCCAACAACGATTCCGGTAACTTTTAAAGTTTTTTTCATCAATTATTTTATTTTCGGTGGTGGAGGCGGTTCTGGCAATTCGATTCTTTGCAATTTTGTTGTCTTTAGAAATTCAGATTTAGGCACAGATTTTAATATTTTTCCATTAACATCAATTTCAAAATATGCCTTCCCTTTTCTCGCATAGATTTTATCATCTCCAAAACCTGAGCCATAACCAAAATCTGGTTTTAACTCATCATAAATCAGTGGACAAAGGATTTTGTTATTCAAATCTATGATTCCGTATTTTTCATTTTTTCCCACAAAAACCACAAGGCGAGAGATAAAAACGAAATCATAAATCAAAGGAATTTTAACTTTGAAAGTTTTTTCTTCCAACATTCCAGATCTCGAGCCGAGTTTCACGATATGTCTATTTTCAGGACCATATTCTACCCAATCGGAAAATTCATCATAGATAATCGGGGAAAGAATTTTGTTATTAAAATCAATGACGCCGAGCTTTTTATTTTTTTTAACTAAAAATTTGGAATGGTCGTAGAAAAGCGGACGAATAGATTCATAACCGCTGATGATTGTTTTATTATTAATATCAACAATCTTTGAAGCTTTGTCATTATCCACAATAAAATAGTTTGGAGATTCTCTCGGTTTTTCATCAAATCTGTCAAAAACTTCATAAATAAACTGTTTCTCAAAAGGAATTAAAATTTTGTTTTTGGAATCAATAAGTCCAACTTCATTATTTTTTGCGGCAACAGCATAATTTTCTACTTCAAAGCGGAGTTCTTCATCATATATAAAAGGAATTTTTACGTTTCCATTTCTATCGACAACGCCATATTTCCCTTCCAAATTTTTAAAAGAAATGGTAGGATGATTGGTTCGGAAATGATTATAAATCGGCTCCAGAGATTCTCCAATTTTCTTAAGATCTTTATTAAATATGGAATAGATTTTCCCTTTCCGCGCGTTGAAATATTCAGAAAAATTGCCGTGGTTGCTGTCATAAGGTTCGATAAAATCATATTGTAATGGCACTTTCAAATCTCCACTTGCCTTTATCATTCCATATTTTCCGTTTCTTTTGACTATTGCATTCTGATAAGTGTCAAAAACAGTCGCAGAATCGAATTTATGATTGGGGAAAGCAGGTTCTATTTTTTCATTAAGGAACTCATAATTCTTTCCTTTTTTTACTAAAGCTGCACCATTTTTAAAATAAGTTGATTGGCTTCTGTCAAAAATATCTTTAGAAAAATCATAATGGTCAGTTCTGAAAACCTCGTCAAAAACAAAATCTGACAGCTGTTTTCCTTGGTTATTAAAGAAAGCCCATTTATTTTTTTGTTTGACAATTACGATATCATCCAATTGTTCAGAGCGAGCATCATCGTAGATAATTGGGATGATTTCTTTTCCACTTTTATTGATAAATCCTGATCTCCCGTTTTTTTCAACAGAACTAAGATTATTTTGAGTGAAATATTCAACCTGATTGTAAATAATTGGAATAACAACTGTTCCCGATTCATCAATAAAACCAAATTTGTTATCTTTTTTGACTGCCATCAGTCCGAAAGTATAAATTCTCCTATTCTCCTTACTGAACTCAAATTGAAATGGAACAACTATTTTATCTTCAGTGTTAATAAATCCATATTTACTACCTTTAAGAGCATAAGAGATTTTTGTTTTTCTAAAAGGAGAAAGGTCATCGTAATCAACAGGAATTTTTACTTCATTTTCTTTATCAATAAATCCCCATTTCTGAGTTGCTTTTGATTGAATTAAATACCAAGTAGTTACAGAATCATATCTTTTATATCCGATATCATTAATATCAAAATTCTGAGAATGGCCGGAACAAGAAAATAGAATGATAACGAGAAAAAGCAATCCGTTTTTCATACTTACGTTTTAAACCGTCAACTCCACCACATAACCCTCGTGCCCACGGACATTGATGAAATCATCGCCTTCAAAAGCAAGATATTGCCCTTTGATCCCCTTCAAAATACCACTGAATTCCGGTTTTTTGTCCAAGGTGAAAACATTGATCTTTTCGGGTTTTTCGTAAGGAAAATCGAGTTTGATGATATGGTCATCGCTCACTGCAAACCTCTTGAAATCGTTGGGAAAATAGTCCGCAATTTTATTTCGGAAATCCACGAGATCCAGCGCATCTTCATAGTCATCCAAAAGCATTTTTTTGGGATTGGTCTTGTCTGCAACGTGTTTTTTGAGTTCCAACTCTATCATTCCGGCTTCGTATCGGTTTTCTGTAATCGCAATTGGTAAAGCAAAAGTTGCACCCTGATCTATCCATCTGGTTGGGATCTGGGTTTCTCTGGTCACACCCACTTTTACATCGCCTGTGTAAGCCAAATACACGATATGTGGAACAAGTTGGATGGCTTTCTCCACCTCCAGATCTCTTTCTGCAACGCCAAGATGCGCGGTGGACAGCTCTGGACGGATGATCGTGTCGCTGGCATAAGGACTTTCGAAGAAGCATTTTTTGCAGAAGCCCATCCGGTAGATCTTCTCATCATTTCCACAGTTCACACATTCGTAGCCGATATGTTTGATGTGAAGTTCTTTCCCTAATAGTTGATTCATATTGATGAGATCACCATTGAGGTTGAGGTAATACTGGATGGGTTGTCCATTCTGAGAGATCATTTTCAGGATTTGTCCGGAGAATTGCATTTTGATTTGGATTTGAAATTTGGATTAAAAGTAGGGATTATTAATTAATTTTAAATGAAATTATATTTGTTGATTTAATTTTAAATCATATATTTATCACCCATTAAAAACAGTTTTTTATGAAAAAAATTTACGCATTACTTACATTATTAGTAACAAATTTAGTTTATTGTCAGACGACGATCTATTCAGAAAATTTTGGCACACCTGCTGCTACAACACTTTTAACAGCTTACACTGGTTATCAAAACAGTTCTCCCATCATTTATTCCGGAACGGCAGATGTAAGAACATCCACACCGTCTGACTATGCTGGTGCAAGCGCAGCCGGATGTGTGTTTTTGGGAGCCTTCACCACAGCTTCGGGTACACCTGCGAAAACACTGGTCATTAGTGGAATCAACACCACGGATTTTACAAATCTGGCTCTTTCTTTTGGTCATCAAAAAGGAACCAACGCGGGAAGCAATGAGTTAAAAGTGGAAGTAAGTGCAGACGGTACCAACTGGACTACATTATCTTACACAAGACCAACTGGCAGCGGAACATCCAACTGGCTAATGATCAATGCTGCTGGAGCAATACCTGCCACTTTCAATCTTAGAATAAAATTTACAAACCCTTTAGATTCTAATGTAGGCTTCAGAATAGATGATGTTAAATTGACAGGAACATCAACTTTGGCTGTAAACAATATCAGAAAAGATCATTTTAAAATCTATCCAACTGTAGTAACCAACGGCGTCATCTGTATTAGTTCTGACAGTAACAAAAGTAAAAAGATAACGGTTTACGATTCTTCCGCAAGATTGGTCATCAGCAGAAGTACCGAAAAAGAACTTAACGTTTCACAACTGTCCAAAGGAACTTACATCATCAATGTAGAAGAAAATGGAATTGTAGAATCCAAGAAATTTATCATTAAGTAATATTAACCATTAATACTAAAAGAATCTCACAATTAAGGGATTCTTTTTTTTGTTTAATTCTTATCTTCGCAACACAATTGATGTTATGATTTATCTTGTTACAGGCGGCAGCGGATTTATAGGTTCTCATCTCGTAGAACAACTTTTGAAAAATGGACATTCTGTCATTAATATTGACAATTTCGACGATTTTTATGATTACAAATTAAAAATCCAAAACACTTTAGAATCTTCAGGTTCAAAGCCTGAATTTACTTTCACTGATAAAGAAAGCGATATTCTAAAACTTTCAACTGAAACAAAATCAGATTATTATCAGCTTTTTCGCCAAGACATTCGGGATAAGAAAGGTTTGGAACATATTTTTAAAACCCACCACATAGATCTTGTGATTCATCTCGCAGCTCTGGCAGGCGTTCGCCCGTCTATTGAAAGGCCTTTGGAGTATGAAGAAGTCAATATCCGCGGCACTCAAAACCTTTGGGAGTTGTGTAAAGAATTCGGAATCAAAAAATTTGTTTGTGCTTCATCATCAAGCGTTTATGGAAATAATGAAAAAATCCCCTTTTCAGAAACAGATAATGTGGACCAGCCAATCTCGCCTTATGCGGCGACCAAAAAATGCGGCGAAATCATCGGTCATGTTTACCACAGTCTTCACCATATCGATATGATCCAACTGAGGTTTTTCACCGTTTATGGTCCGAGACAGAGACCTGACCTGGCCATTCACAAATTCACAAAACTGATTTCAGAAAACAAGGAAATCCCTTTCTACGGCGATGGTTCTACAGCTAGAGATTACACTTTCATCGATGATATCATTGATGGAATCTTAAAATCGATCAAACATCTTGAGACCAACGAGAACGTTTACGAGATCATCAATCTTGGAGAAAGCGAAGTGGTCACACTGAATGAAATGCTATCAATCCTGGAAACAGCGATTGGCAAGAAAGCGATCAGGAACAAACTACCAATGCAACCAGGAGATGTACAAAAAACAAATGCTGACATCACCAAAGCAAAGACTTTGATAGGCTACTCGCCAAACACAAACTTCCAAAATGGCATAAAAAAATTTGTGGAATGGTTTTTGGGAAATCCGCAGTAATACGCTAGAATGACAACGAGATTTAAATATTAAATAAAATAATTTTTAAATATTGTTGAAAACCAGCAGAAAAGTATATAAAGTATCACCTAATTTTTTACTTTTGCAAAAAATTTAAATTATGTATTGGACATTAGAATTAGCATCTTACCTAAGTGATGCACCTTGGCCGATGACCAAGGCAGAATTAATTGATTACGCCATCAGAACCGGAGCACCTATGGAAGTTGTAGAAAACCTGCAAGCCATCGAGGACGAAGGAGAAATTTATGATGCGATAGACGAAATCTGGAGCGACTATCCTACAGACGAGGATTACCTCTGGAACGAAGACGAATACTAACGTGCTTTTGGCTTTTGGCTTTTTGCCTTTTGCCAATCGTTCTTTTAAATAAAATAACGCAGTTAGCCAAAAGCTAAGTGCAAACCGCAAATAGCAAATTATGAGTTTTTTAAATACCGTTCTTAAAAGTTTTTTGGGAGACAAAAATGCAAAAGATCTTAAAGAAGTAAAAAAAGTTGTCGCAAAAATTAAAACAGTAGAATCTGGGATCCAATCATTATCCGATGATGGACTGAGAGATAAAACCGCAGAATTTAAAGATAAGATAAAATCTGCCACTGCTAATTTTACCACCCAAATAGAACAGATTAAAGAGCAAATAAAAGACTCAACCAATGTGGACGAGAAAGAAGCGCTTTTTACCAAAATCGAAACGCTGAAAAAAGAGTCTTACGAGGTAGAAGAAAAAGTCCTTGCTGAAGTTCTTCCGGAGGCTTTTGCTTTGGTAAAGGAAACATCCAGACGTCTTGCCCAAAACGGAGAAATCCGTGTGAGAGCTACAAACCGCGATCGCGAATTGGCTGCTACGAAAGATTTTGTAGTTCTGGAAGGCGACACTGCCGTTTGGAAAAACAAATGGGATGCTGCCGGAACGCCCGTTGTTTGGGATATGGTGCATTATGATACGCAGTTTATCGGGGGTGTTGTACTTCACCAGGGGAAAATCGCAGAGATGGCAACCGGCGAAGGTAAAACGCTTGTGGGAACCTTGCCCATTTATCTTAATGCGCTTCCTGGCCGTGGCGTTCACGTGGTAACTGTGAATGACTATTTGGCGAAGCGTGACTCCGCCTGGATGGGACCATTGTACGAATTCCACGGAATGACGATTGACTGTATCGACCTTCACCAGCCGAACTCAGACGCACGTAGAAAAGCATACCAATCCAGCATTACGTACGGAACTAATAACGAATTCGGTTTCGACTACCTGAGAGATAATATGGTCACTTCTCCAACTGAATTAGTTCAGGGAGAATTGAACTTTGCCATTGTGGATGAGGTGGATTCTGTTTTGGTAGATGATGCCAGAACACCATTGATCATTTCTGGTCCGGTGCCACAAGGAGACAGACAGGAATTCGATGTTTTGAAACCATCAATTGACAGAATTGTTGAAGTGCAGAAAAAAGCGGTTTCAGTTCTTTTCAATGAAGCTAAAAAATTAATCGCTGCCGGAAAAACCAAAGAAGGCGGTTTCAAATTACTACAAGCTTACAGAGGCCTTCCGAAAAACAGACAATTGATCAAATTCTTGTCAGAAAGCGGAAATCGTGCGTTGCTACAAAAAGTAGAAGGCCAGTACATGGCAGACAACAACCGTGATATGCCGATTGTGGACAAAGATCTTTATTTCGTCATCGATGAAAAAAATAATCAAATCGATCTGACAGATAAAGGTGTAGAATATATGTCTGCCGGTAACGAGGATCAGCAATTCTTTGTTTTGACTGATATTGGAAGCGAAATTGCTGATATAGAAAAGAAAAACCTATCTAAAGAAGAAGAGTTTGCTGCGAAAGAAGAATTGTACAGAGATTTTTCTATTAAATCTGAGCGTATTCACACATTAAATCAATTGCTTAAAGCTTATACATTATTCGAAAAAGATGATGAATATGTGGTAATTGACGGCGAGGTGAAAATCGTAGATGAGCAAACAGGCCGTATCATGGAAGGAAGACGTTATTCTGACGGACTTCACCAAGCGATAGAAGCTAAAGAAAATGTAAAGATCGAGGCAGCAACTCAAACCTTTGCAACGGTTACTTTGCAGAACTACTTCCGTATGTACAACAAGCTGGCTGGGATGACCGGAACTGCGGAAACAGAAGCTGGAGAATTCTGGCAGATTTACAAATTGGATGTGGTTGTAATCCCTACCAACAGAGTGATCCAAAGAGATGACAGACAAGATTTGGTTTTCAAAACCAATCGTGAAAAATACAATGCAGTAATCGAGGAAATCGAAAAACTGGTACAAGCCGGAAGACCTATTCTGGTGGGTACTACTTCCGTAGAAATTTCTCAATTGTTGTCAAAAGCATTAAGCTTAAGAAAAATCCCTCACAACGTACTGAATGCGAAACTTCACAAGAAGGAAGCAGAAATCGTAGCAGAAGCCGGTGGCGCAGGTGTTGTAACCATTGCAACCAATATGGCAGGTAGAGGAACGGATATCAAACTGAAAGGCGATGTAAAAGCCAACGGTGGTCTTGCGATCATCGGAACAGAAAGACACGATTCCCGCCGTGTGGACAGACAGTTGAGAGGTAGAGCAGGCCGTCAGGGAGATCCGGGAAGTTCTCAGTTTTATGTTTCTTTGGAAGATAACCTGATGCGTCTTTTCGGATCTGAAAGGATTGCGAAAATGATGGACAGAATGGGACATAAAGATGGTGAAGTCATTCAGCATTCTATGATCTCAAAATCGATCGAAAGAGCTCAGAAAAAAGTAGAGGAAAACAATTTCGGTGTCAGAAAAAGATTGTTGGAGTATGATGATGTGATGAACAAGCAACGTGACGTGATTTACAAACGTAGAAAGAACGCACTGTTCGGCGATCACTTGAAGTACGACATCGTGAATATGATCTACGATACGGCTGCAGCGATTGTTTCTCAGTCCAAAGCCACTGGAAATTACAAAGATTTCGAATTCGATATCATTAAATATTTCACCATGGAGTCTCCTGTAACCGAATCTGAATTTGCCAGCACTCAGATTCCTGCGTTGACGGATATTGTTTTCAAAGCAGCAAAAGAAGACTACGATCTCAGACTGAACCTACTGAAAGAGAAAGCCTACCCTATTATTGAGAATGTATTCCTCAACCAAGGTTCTATGTTCAAAATGATCCAGGTTCCTTTCACAGATGGTATCAAAACCATGACCATCGTAACAGATCTTAAAGAAGCTTATGAATCTAAATGTGATAGCCTGATCACAGATTTTGAAAAAAATATTTCTCTGTCTATCATTGATGAAAACTGGAAAACACACTTGAGAGAAATGGATGACCTTCGTCGTTCTTCCCAAGGTGCAGTTTATGAGCAAAAAGATCCCTTGGTAATCTATAAACAAGAATCGTTCTTCCTTTTCAGCGAAATGGTAGAAAAAGTGAACAAAGAAATCGTTTCATTCTTATACAAAGGAGAGATCCCTGCATAAGAAAATTACATACACAAAGCAAAACCCGTTGGTCTTCAACGGGTTTTTTGTTTATATTAATTCTAAATAGCGTGATAAAAATCATCAAGTTTGTTAATTTAGAATAAATAAAAATAATACCTTTGCTAAAATTAATTCTAGCAATGAAGAAAGTTATTGTATGTGCAGTGGTCCTAGTGTCCACTTTTGCTTATTCTCAGGAGAATGACACGATTACGTCAAGTGATATTGATGAGATAGTACTCCAGGGAAAATACTATCAAAAATATAAATTAAACGAAGTTTCTGGCTCTTTGCGTTTGCAAACACCTATCCTAGAACTTCCACAAAACGTACAATCTATCAGTGCACGGGTTTTAGCAGATCAGATCACCTTAAATATGTCCGAGGGCATTGTCAGAAACGTAAGCGGTGCTAGAAAAGTAGAACATTGGGACAATGTCTATTCCAACGTATTTATGAGAGGCGCCAGCATTGCAACTTATATGAACGGAATGAACGTCACCTCAACTTGGGGACCGATCAATCCGGATGTTTCTATCATAGACAGAATCGAGTTTGTAAAAGGGCCTGCGGGATTTATGGGCTCTATGGGAGATCCTGCTGGTTTTTACAATATCGTTACGAAAAAACCAACCGGGAAATTCCAGAATTCTGTCAGATTCACAACAGGAAGTTATGATCTTTTCAGGGGTGAAGCCGACTTGGATGGTGTTATTGTCAAAGATGGTGTTCTGGATTACCGATTGAATCTTATGGGAAGTACGAATGGATCTTGGGTGGAAAATGATAAGACTAAAAAAATTATTGTTGCTCCGTCTCTCACTTTCAGACCTACCAAAACAACAACTTTCACAGCACAGTACAACTACCAGTATTTAAAATTCTCACAGCCCGGCGCTTACCTAATGTCCAATGATGGCTATGCAACACTAGGTGTCCACACCAACTATAACGACAAGAACTTCAAAGAAACTGAAGTAAAGGATCAAAGTTTATTTCTTAGTTTAGATCAGAAACTATTTGGTGATTGGACGTGGAGCACGCAATACGCTTTTATGGATTTGAACTATGATGGTGGCTCTTGGTGGGGATCATTCGATACCGCAAATAGCAATGTATTCAACAGAACATTGAGCAACTGGCAAGCTATCGGGAAAAATCATATTTTCCAGACTTACCTGAGAGGTAGTGTGAAAACAGGAAATATCGTCCACAAAATCATTGCTGGTTTTGATTATGGAGACAGAAAATACAATGCCGATTTCTCCAGCTACGGAGCAGGCGTTTATCCGATCGACATTCACAATCCGCTGTATGGTGTAGATCCTTCAACGCTGCCGTCGGATGACTTTTATACCTTAAATACTGCAGCTCCTTACTATAATGACCAAGGTGTAAAATATACCTCTTACTATGCACAGGATCAAATCGAACTTTTCGACAACAAACTTCGCCTTACCTTAGCGGGCAGATATACAAACGGTAAAACATATGCAGGCTATCCCAATTTAGGTACAGTTACACCGGATACCGCAGGTGAGTTTACCCCTAGAGTTGGCGCAAGCTTTTCTGTCAACGATGACTTTTCTGTCTATGGTGTCTTTGATAAAACATTTGCACCACAGTCAGCCATACAATATTCAGAATCCAGTATGGCAGGACAGCCGCTTACAACGCCTTTTAAAGGTCAAAATCTGGAAGTTGGTATGAAAAAAGACTGGTTTGGCGGTCAATGGAATTCTACATTTGCCGTTTACGAAATCAGAAGACAAAATATATTCACATCAGATACCGCACATCCTAACTTAGGCTTCTCATTAGCGACCGGAGAGCAAAGAGCCAGAGGATTCGAAGCTGATATCAAAGGTGAAATTGTCAATGGTCTTAATGTGATCATCAATTACGCTTATACAGATGCTAAAACTATCAAAGATAATGACGCCACAAGAATAGGACAGCAATCTCCCGGCAATGCTAAAAACGTACAAAACACTTGGTTAAGCTACAGATTTGGAACTGGATTACTGAACGGATTCGGTATATCCGCAGGTTATCAATACCAAGGTGGGCGACAATCTTGGTTTGGAACCAGCGCAAAGTATGATCAAAGATTAGAAGATTATTTCGATACCAACTTTGGGATTTCTTATGTGGCAAAACAATTCGACATTAATTTGATTTTAAATAATGTGCTCAACAGAAAATTATACAGTGGTTATAGATCTGACGATGGCTCATATGCCTGGATCTACAACGCTCCAAGAAACTGGAGAATGTCAATCGCATACAAGTTTTAATTGAGATCAAAAAAAACTTTTTTTTAATTTTCAGAAACTCCAATTGAGCACATGAGGAAAAAACACCATCATAAAAAGAAACCGGGTTCCTTCAAAATCTGGACAGCCAAACTACATCTGTGGTTTGGCTTGTCCATTGGTACATTGATCTTTATCATTGCTATCACCGGCGCATTATTCGTATTCAAGGACGAGGTAGAAAACTTTTCCCGAAAAGAATACATCTACCACAATGAGCAGAATATTGACCAAAAGCAAATCTTGCCCATCCGCCAGATGGAAAAACTGGTAAATCACCAGACCAAGGAGAAATACCCGATCCATTGGGTAAACGTCCCCATTGACAAAACAATGTCCTACCAGTTCTATTGGTACGAGCATCAGCCAGACCAGTGGAATTATTTTGATGAGTTTCCCATCTATAAAGTAGCGTATGTCAACCCTTACACCGGGAAAGTTTTACAGACCTATGATGAGAAAAACGGATTTTTTGCCATCGTAAAATCCATCCACTGGAGTTTCCTTTTGAAGCAGGATTGGGGCACTTATGTTGTCGGGATTCCGGTCGTGATTTTCCTGATAATGCTTATCTCAGGAATTATCCTCTGGTGGCCAAAAAACAAAGCGGCCCGAAAACAGCGTTTCGCTTTCCAGTGGAAAAACACCACCAGATGGAAAAGGAAAAACTATGACCTTCATAATGTCCTGGGATTCTACTCCTCTATTTTCGCTTTGATTCTTACAATTACCGGATTATTTTATGCATTCTTTGTAGTGCAGGCGATGATCTACTATGCATTTTCAGGAGGTGAAACGGCTTATCCGGACTTTTCTAAGATCACCACCAAAGCACCAATCGAGATGAGGACACACCGTACTTTGGATAAGATCTCAGACAAAGTGAAAGAACTTTATCCTACAGCTTTTGGTTTCAGTCTGGATCTTGGTCATCCGCATTTGGATGATCACGAACATCCGAATTTCGAGGTTTATGTCAAGCATCTTTCCTATTCTTATCACAAAAGCAGCAGCCTGATCTTTGATGAGAATTCTGGCGAACTGCTTCACACGCATGATCCAGAAGACAAGAACTTTGGTGAAAAAACAGTCGCCGCCAATTATGACATTCACGTGGGCGCCATCCTAGGCTTGCCTACCAAGATCATCGCCTTCATCGTCAGCCTTATCATTGCATCGATGCCGATTACCGGTTTTATGATCTGGTGGGGACGTAGAAAGAAAATTCAGATCAAATAATTGATGTTAAACCAGAATTTACCATTCGGGTTTTTTCTTAATTTGAACACATCCTATCAGCGTCTGTTTAAAAATAATTAAAAAGTAAAATTTTCAAGACATATTTTCTTTTCCCCAACGCCAAAGGGCGGAAAAATGCTTAGGAAATTTCGTGAAAACGACGTGCTTTACGGTTGGGGAAATCATTTCGATGACATTTAAACATTCACTTCGTCTGATTAGAGTAATTTTCAGTACAAGTTGCTTATTTTTCATCCCCCTCAAATTAAATTTAAATTAATATTTACCGAATATTAAAAACCTTTTTTCTAAATTTAGGGACTTAAAAATTTTGATCGATGTCATTAATTGATTTATCACGACAAATCGCCATAGGTATAGATATTGGCGGCACCAATACCAAATTTGGTTTGGTCAACCACCGCGGGGAAATCCTCGCAAAAGGAAGCATAAAAACCGAAGACTACAAACAGGTAGAAGATTTTATAGAAGCTTTATCTGTGAACATCAAACCTCTGATTGATCAAGTTTCCAAAAATACCACTCTTGACGGAATTGGCGTTGGCGCACCCAATGCAAATTACTACACAGGCACGATAGAGTTAGCGCCCAATCTTCCTTGGAAGGGTGTTGTCCCTTTTGCAGAATTGATGACAAAGAAATTTGGCGTTCCTTGCAAAATGACCAACGATGCTAATGCAGCAGCACTTGGAGAAATGATGTTTGGCGCAGCAAGAGGGATGAAGGACTTTATCATGATCACACTTGGGACGGGCGTTGGAAGCGGCATCGTTGCCAGCGGAAGCTTGATCTACGGTCACGACGGATTTGCCGGAGAACTGGGACACACAGTTGTAAAACCAGGCGGAAGAAAACATTGGAGCACCGGTTCCGAAGGGAGTCTTGAGGCGTACGCATCTGCTACAGGAATTGCCATTACGGCAAAGAAATTCCGTGCAGAATTTCCCGATTCTATGCTGAACCAATATCCTGAAGAGACGATCAATTCTAAAACGGTTCACGAATGTGCCAAAAAAGGCGACCCAACAGCGATAGAAGTTTTCAGATATACAGGACAGAAATTAGGAGAAGCTTTGGCCAACTTCGTTATGTTCTCTTCACCTGAAGCCATTTTGTTGTTTGGTGGTGTGATAAAAGCCGGTGATTTTCTTCTGAAGCCGACAAAACTTCATATGGAAAGAAATCTGTTACCGATTTTCCGTTCAAAAGTGAAATTGGTTTTCAGTGAACTAGACGAAGCGGATGCTGCTATTCTTGGCGCAAGTGCTTTGGTCTGGGAAAATAAATAATTGTTATAGAGAAATCCTTTGATGTTGCTTTTTAATAGGAATAATATTTGCTGTTAAAAATGAGAAAAATCAAAGGATTTTTCTTGCTCAAAAATGAAACGCTATTTATTAATCATTCTTAGTCTTTTTCTGGTCAATTGCAACGGGCAGGAAAAGAAATCAAAACCGTTAACAAATCAAAAAATGGATAAAAACAATTTGGAATATGCCACTTTGGCAGGCGGATGTTTTTGGTGTGTGGAGAGTTGTTTCCATATGCTGAAGGGTGTAGAATCTGTAACATCAGGTTATTCTGGCGGGCAGAAGGACAACCCTACTTATGAAGAGGTATCTGCCGGAACTACGGGACACGCAGAAGTTATAGAAGTGGTTTACGATCCGAAGATCATTTCTTATAAGCAATTGCTGGAAGTGTTCTGGTTCTTACACAATCCTACCACTCTAAACAGACAAGGGAATGATATCGGAACACAGTACAGATCTGCTATTTTCTACCATTCCGACCAGCAAAAACAAGAAGCTGAAGAATCTATGAAAGCGTCTGAAGCCAAAGGCGAATGGAATGGAAAATACGTCACAGAGATCGTTCCTTTTAAAAAATTCTGGTCCGCAGAAGCTTATCACCAAGGTTATTATAACGCCAATCCAAATCAGCCTTACTGCAGCGCTGTAGTTGGACCAAAGATTCAAAAATTCAAAAAACATTTTGGAGAATTGGGTTGGTTACAAGAAAAAGTGGAGCAATAAGCTCCACTTTTTTATTTGTGATCTATTAAGACTATCTATTTCCAACCTTGATTGCGCTTATCATCAGTTCTTTTTCTTCCATTGTCGATATGATAGGCAAGACCAATTCCAAGCGTCTGTTTCAACTGTGTTTTCTTGATCTGGTTGTGGTCATACAAAAGATCCAAAGTGACATTTGTAGAGATAAATCGATTAACCTTTAGATTAAGAATCCCGCCGTAAGACAACACCAATCTCTCCGGATGATCCAGATAGTTTGAGAAAACCGAAGCATTGTTCTGCAACGTAATATTTTCCATCAGCTTCACCTTGTATTGTGCCGTTCCCAAGAATCCAAACTGGAAAAGCATAGAATCGCCATCGTTTTTAAGTCCATAATTCCCCGCCCATTGCAGATCTTGATCCATTACGAAAGTAAATCTCGCATTTGCCGGTCGCAAAGTCATTGTGAAATTATCATTTGGTTTGTACGTAAAACCGGCTCCAACACTGAGATAACCTGGCGACATAAAATTGGAGATTTTTTCAGCCTCCGGATTGTTGCCATCGCTATAACCGGGAGCAAACTGAGAAATCAATCCTGCACCTGCAGATGCATACCAATTCCCTGATATTTTTCGCCCATAATTGGTAGAAAGATTGATCACATCCTGCGTCTTTCTGTTCCCAACGCCTTGTGTGTTGTTCATCCCATAACCCAGGATGATGATGTTTTCCCACAAGTCTCTGTCTTTCTCATACGTGAGATTATAGTTCACACCAGCTTGCCAGCCGACATTATTTGCACCTCCCGCCACCCAGTTGGAAAAAGCAGATTGGTTGACCATCAGGGTGTTTTGGCCCACCACAGACCATGATTTTACGGTATCCTGAACAGGTTGATCCTGAGCATAAGCATTGAAAGCTAACAAAATGCTTCCAACAAAAAGAATTTTTCTCATCATTGTGTGTTATATTTAATTAAGGTTTTAATTGACAAAAGGCTTGATAACACCTGTCGTAGTATCTCTATCGACTTTATAGCCAAGATTATAAGTAATCCCGAATCCAAGGGTCTGTTTTCTTTGCAATTTCTGGATCTGATCGTGATCGTACATCATATCAATAGTCACAACGCCGGAGATGTATTTATTGAATTTTAGATTCAATGAGCCGCTGTAATTGATATCAACCCTTTCTGTATGCTCCAGATAGTTGCTGAAGAAGTTGATTTGATTGACATAGGTGATGTCCTTGTATATTTTAATCTTGTAAAGAATATTGACCATAGCTCCCAGCTCCGCTCTCATACTTTGCCCATCTCTTTCCAAACCGTAGGTGCCTTTGGTCTGGAGTTTCTCATCCAGAACGAAGGTAAATTTGCCATTCAACGGTCGGACGATAATCTGGAAATTATCATTGGGATTATAGGAAAAACCAAGACCCACGTTGAGATAACCTGGCGCCAAGAATTTGGAAATCCTGTCATCAAAACCGGGATCCGGCGTCGTAGAATAATTGAAACCTGGCGTAAACTGTGACAGGAACTGGAAACCTGTTGACAAATAATAATGTTGCGCCAACTCATAACCATAATTGGTCATAATATTGATGTAATCATCTGTCTTTCTGGTAGATTGCCCCGTAGAAGAGACAAAACCGTAACCCAACTGAATGTTGTTATCCAAATAATGGCGGTTCTTTTTGTAAACAATATTGTAATTGACTTTTCCGATAACTCCAATGTTGTTATTCCCACCAGCATACCAATTGGCAAATGAAGACTGATTGAAAATCAAACTGTTCTGCCCAAAGAAGAACCAGCGTTTCAGCGTTGGCAAGGTAAGGATGGAAGACGGCGTCAGAGGACCTGTGTCCTCCGTATTTGAAACTATGATGGTATTATGAGAAAGCTGAATAGAGTCTCTTTTTAAAGATCTGATATCCACGATTCTTGGATTTGCCAAACTATCAATATCCAAAGCTGTAGAATCCCATCTTTTTTGCGCAATAGAATCAATCATTTTCTGATAATCAGTAACTTGAGCCTTAGAAAAGAACACCATCACAACCGCAAAAATCACCAATACCTTTTTCATTAATAACAAATTTTTCACAAAAATAAGAAATCTTAAATTTTAAAAATCTGACTTTATAACCAAATTCGCAATTAATGCATCTTTTTTTGCAGACAAAATTACCTTTTCCTCAAAATGGCTGTATAATTGTGATTCTCAAATCCATGTTTTTGAAAAACTTTCATTTAAAATCCTTTTTGGTTCCGATCCTGATGCTGACAGTGATGTGGATTTTCTTTCTGCTTCAGAATCTTGGATTTTTCGGAGGTTGCTACGGTGCCATCATACCACTTGTGCCAGAAGGGTTGAGCGGGGTCATCTTTGCGCCTTTGCTACACGGGAATTTGGATCACATTCTCGGCAACTCTATGCCTATTGCTGTTCTCTTATTTTTACTGTTTGAATTTTATCCAAAAATCGCTTTCAAAATATTTCTCATCGGTTGGATTGCTTCCGGGCTCCTCGTCTGGATGCTGCCGCCAATTGATATCATCACGGGCAAATGGAATTACAGCTGCATCATTGGTGCAAGCGGACTGGTTTATATGCTGGCATTTTTTACCTTTTTCAGTGGCGTTTTCCGTTGGAATATGAAATTGCTGACGGTCTCACTGGTAGTCGCCTTGTATTACGGAAGTCTGATCTGGGGGATTTTTCCGGAAGAATTCTTTTCTAACTTACAGGAACCCAGTAGAATCAGCTGGCAATCACATCTTGCAGGAAGCATAACAGGGATTATTCTGGCATTGATATTCAGAAAATATGGCGACAAAAAAATAAGATACATTTGGGAATATCCAGAATATTACAATGAGCGGGATGACAAGATGTGGCAAGAGTATATCCAGAATCACCCCGAGGATTTTGAGGAATTACCACAACTGAAGCAACAAAATATTTGGGAATATCTGGACGAGATCCGGAAAAATGAAAAATAATTTATAAATTGGTCATTCCACAAATGACCTTATGAAGTCCGAAGAATACCTTTACACTCTTGCGCTAAAACAGTGCAAAAACATTGGCAACATCAATCTAAAAAAGCTGATAAAACATATTGGATCAGCAAAATCCGTGTGGCAATCTTCTCCAAAAGCGTTGATCTCAATTTCCGGAATCGGGAAAAGCAGCATTCAGAATATCGGAAACAAAGATTTGTTGCTATCTGCTGAGAAAGAAATGAAATTTTCCGAAAAACACGGCATCCACATCATTTCGCAAGAAGACCATCTCTACCCGAAACACCTTCTGAATTGTGATGACGCGCCAATGATCTTATTTTACAAAGGAAATTTGAATCATGATTGCAATCCAGTCAGCATTGTTGGGACAAGAAAAATGACGGCTTATGGTAAAAATTTTATTCAGGATCTGACTTCGGAATTATGCACTTCTAAAGTGTGTACGATCAGCGGATTGGCTCTAGGTGCAGATTCTTGTGTGCACGAAGAATCCCTAAAAAATGAAATCCCCACCATTGCCATATTAGCCCAAAGTCTGGACAAAATCTATCCCGCTTCTAATAAAAATCTATCCAACAAAATCTTAGAAAATAATGGCGCGTTAATGACAGAATATGCATCATTTGAAGGAATGGCGAAAGAAAACTTTTTACAACGGAACAGAATCATTGCCGGATTCTCACCGCACCTGATTGTCGTAGAAACAGCTTATGGTGGCGGATCTGTGACTACCGTAACTGCTGCAAACCAATACAACAGAGATGTATTTGCACTGCCCGGAAAAATCACCGACATCTACAGCCAAGGCTGCAACCATCTGATTGCCAATAACAAAGCTGAATCCATTATTGATATCAAAACGTTGGTCAAGAATCTCAATTTTACACCTCAACCCGAATTATTCCCAATAGAAGAAAAAAAAATCACCATCGATGCTGACAAAAAAGACCACCACAGAATCTTAGAAATAATGACTGAAAACAAGTCCATTTCTCTGGACGAATTAGCTGAAAAAACGGACATTCTGCACCACAAACTTTTACCTATTTTACTTGATCTCGAAATATATGGCTATATCAAATGTCTTTCCGGCAGACTATATCAATTAAACTGAGCAAACCGTCATTTCGAAAACTTGAAGTAATTTAATATTAATTTCAAAAATTGTTAACACAAAAGACGTAATTATACATTAAGCAAAAAACTTAATTAATATCATTAAATTTTCGATAAAAATCAAAATATTACTTGCGAAATTCGAAAAAGAAATTAAATTTGTTGTCATAATTGTACACAATGGAATTATTTAACGTTGAAGAAAAGATTCAGGAATTTATGGCGAAAATCGAAGCCAAAAATCCTAACGAACCCGAATTTATCCAAGCTGTAAAAGAAGTTGCGGTGACCGTAATTCCTTTTATTGCGACGAGAAAAGAATATACCGGAATGAAGCTTCTGGAAAGAATGGCTGAGCCGGAAAGAGTCATCATTTTCCGAGTGCCTTGGATAGATGACAAAGGTGAGATCCAAGTGAACAGAGGATTTAGAATCCAGATGAACTCTGCCATTGGACCATACAAAGGAGGAATCAGATTCCACCCAACGGTGAACCTTAGTGTTTTGAAATTCTTGGCTTTTGAGCAGGTTTTCAAAAATAGTTTGACCACATTGCCAATGGGCGGTGGAAAAGGAGGTTCTGATTTTGACCCACAAGGGAAATCCGATATGGAAGTGATGCGTTTCTGTCAGGCATTTATGACTGAGCTTTGCAAACATATTGGCCCAGAGACGGATGTTCCTGCAGGAGACATCGGCGTTGGTGCAAGAGAGATCGGTTATCTGTTCGGAATGTATAAAAAAATCAGAAACGAATTCACAGGGGTATTGACTGGTAAAGGTTTGGCTTACGGTGGATCATTAATCCGTCCGGAAGCAACTGGTTATGGTGTGGTTTATTTTGCTGAGCAAATGCTGAAAACCATCAACGAAACAATTGCTGGTAAAACGGTTGCCGTTTCCGGATTTGGGAATGTGGCTTGGGGCGTTATCAAAAAAATCAATGATCTAGGCGGAAAAGTAGTAACGATGTCTGGTCCTGATGGCTACATCTACGACAAAGACGGAATCTCTGGTGAAAAAATCGAATACCTTCTGGAACTTAGAGCAACCGGAAACAACAGAGCTGAAGATTATGCGATCAAATATCCTGAAGCTCAATTCTTTGCAGGCAAAAGACCTTGGGAAGTGAAATGTGATATTGCTTTCCCATCTGCCACCCAAAACGAACTAGATCTGGAAGATGCAAAAACGCTCGTTGCCAATGGTTGTCTTTGTGTGACCGAGGCTGCTAATATGCCTTCTACCCTAGACGCCATCAATTATTTCTTGGATAATAAAGTATTGTTCTCTCCTGGAAAAGCGTCTAACGCTGGTGGTGTTGCCACTTCCGGATTGGAGATGACACAAAACTCTATCAGACTCAACTGGACTTCTGAGGAAGTAGATGCAAGGTTGAAAGAAATCATGATTGGCATTCACAAAGCTTGTAGAGATTACGGAAAAGAAGAAGACGGCTACGTTAACTACGTGAAAGGTGCTAATATCGCAGGCTTCGTAAAAGTGGCTGAAGCAATGCTGGCGCAAGGCGTAGTTTAAATTGCAATTATAAATTTTGAATTATAAAGTAAAATCAGAATTTTAATTTTATTATAAAGTAAAAGCGATCCAGAATCTGGATCGCTTTTTTGTATAAATTTATTAGAATTATTACCCAATCAGTCAAAAAAATCAGTCTCTCCGAAACTGAAGATTTTTAATTTGATCTTAATCACTTCGGCAATCCCCTTTTCAAAGCATAATTGGCTCTTTCAACGGCTTTTTTCTCTTTCCAGGTCATATATTGACCCTTAAATTTGGTTTTCATAAAATTATCAAAACCTCTTTGTACCGTAAGATTCCAAAGCGAATTGGCTTTTACACCCCAGCTTTTGTCCCAGGCCCTAAGAGACAATGAAAAACTGCCATCCAGATATTTCATCCAGTGCCACCAGCCTGTCGGCATAAAAAGTGTGTCACCGTGCTCCAGAAAACACTCGATGCCTTCTACACCATCAAGTGCTGGAAATTTTTTAAAATCTGGATTTTCTATATCATAATCTTCCAAAGCATACGTGGCATAAGGAAGACAATACAAACGGTCTTTCCATTTCTGCTCGAAAAGCAAAACGTGTTTCCTCCCGTTGAAATGGGTATGGAAAATATGTGCGAGATCTATATCATAATGGAGGAAAGTCACAGAACTTTTCCCACCGAAGAACATACTGGGATATTTGTCGAGAAAACCACCCATCAATTCCTTTGGAGAAATATAATCCTTCAGGATATCTGGTGCGTGCTTGATAGGATCAAAAAAGAAAATCCTGAGATCTGTAGGTTCTCTTTGGATGAGATCGATGTAATCAGCAAATTTCATCTCCGTCGTGGGCGTATTGATAGGAGCAGCAGGATCGGCTTTGGCACTGTCATACAAAGGAACTGTCACATTTCCCACCACTTCTTTAATATATTCCATCGTCCATCTTTGATAAGCCGGCCAGTTTTTCGCCATATTTTTGATGACAACTGGCTTGCGTGGTTTCAGATATTTTTCAAAAAAATCTTCTTTACTAATATCATCTACAATATCAATTGGTTTTAAAATAACTCCCATGTTAATCTAATATTAAGGAACAAATTTATTAAATTTTACGCTCCTTCTCTATAATTATTTTAAATTAATGAATGTGATTTTATAAATGGTTTACGGCCTTTTTCTTAATAATTCTTTCCAATATAAAACAGTCTCTGCGTTTGACTTTTCCAATTTTTACAACTCCAATAAAAACTTTGTAACATTCTGTAAAGTTTTTTTACTAATACTTTAGTGATACAATAATTACAAGGGCATCGCCACTTAAAAATTTTCTGAGAAAATGACTCAGGTGGGCGCTTGCATTATGACTTAAAAAAAGACGCATTCTACCTATGAAAAAAATTCTATCGATTCTTTTCGCATTGGCTTTCTCTCTGATTGTTTTTGCTCAGAAAACTGTTTCAGGTGTGATAACAGATGGTGACGGGAAACCGCTTGCTAGCGCAAGTGTAACCATAGAAGAGCCTGGAAAAAACGCCATCCTGGCCTACGGTATTTCCAATGCAAAAGGTGAGTACAAAGTTAATTTCAGCTCCTCAGAAAGCAATCTGGATCTCAAGATCAAAGCCTTCAATCAAAAAGCAATTACGCAATCTATCAAAAATGATGATCAGAAACTGAATTTCTCAATGGATTCTCAAACCACAGAAATCCAGGAAGTCAGACTGAAAACCAAACTCATCACCAAAAAAGGAGATACCATCTCTTACGATCTCAAATCTTTTGAAAATAAAAACGACCGAACGCTTGCCGACGTTTTGAAAAAAATACCAGGCATCGAGGTCAACAAAGACGGAACCGTTCTGTATCAGGGCGAGGCGATCAACAAGTTCTATGTCAACGGAAAAGACCTGATGGAAGGCGGTTACGGCACCATCAACAACTCGCTCCCGAAAGATGCTGTTTCCAAAGTGGAAGTTTTGGAAAACCACCAGCCGGTAAGTATCCTGCGGGACAAAGTACCTTCAGACCAAGCGGCACTTAACATCAAACTGAAAAAATCTGTAACAATGACCGGTCGTGGCGAAGTGGGCGCGGGTTTCAGCCCGTTGCTATGGAATGTAAAACTGACACCTATGTTCTTCGGACAGAAAAACCAATGGGTCGTGAATTATAAAGCCAATAACAATGGTGAAAGTGTAGAAAAAGAAGGAAACCTTTTAAGCTTTGGTAGCCGCTGGGAAGGCAGGAGATCTCAAGCCAAACAAAGTTCCTGGACCAATGTAGAAACTGCCGGAACGCCTGATATTCCTGAGAAAAGATATCTTTTGAATAATGTTCATTTCGTTTCTGCGAATCTGTTGACAAGTCCTTTCAAAAGTAAAGAATGGGAACTGAAGGCTAATATAAGCTACACCAACAATGATGTAGAAAGAGATTCTCATACGAAAACAGCTTACGATGATAACAAAATCAATGCGACGCTTGCGGGCAGAACGTTGGAACAATCCAGAACCAATGATTTCTACACCAATGCAGCAAAAGCGGAATTAATTTTTACTAAAAATGCAAAAAAAGGCTTCTTCAAAAACACAACCACTTGGAACGGATTCTGGAATGCCAATCGTGGGTTTTCCGAACTGGACACCAACGTTAAAGCGTCACCATATATTTTCGGAGATCAATCTTTGGAATCGCCGTCCGGAAGCTTCCAAAACTCATTAAGCACCATTATCCCCTGGAAAGATAAACTGATCAACGTGATGAGTTATTTCAAATACCAGAGAGATAAACAGACGATGAGCGTGAATCCTGCCAGTTACTCCAACTACTTTACTGGTTTAAATACTTCTAATCTTTTCGAAACTTACAGACAACAGACACTTTCCGAAACTTTGGAAGTGAACCATTCTGCCTCCGTCGGATTTACTTTCAAAAAGTTGACGATAATTCCTGAGATTGGTCTTAATATGAATTTTAATCATTTAAAATCATTATTGACAGGATCTGCTGGCGGCAGTTATTACACGGTCAGTAACCGTTCTCAGAACAACATCGACTGGAATGAGTTGACGCCTTACACGCAAGTCGCATTCAATTATAAATCGGACAGACTGAATATGAACCTGACTGTTCCGATGAATTTCTATAGCATCAGATATCAGGACAATCTGTACAACCAATTGGCAAACAAGACGAAAACAGCTTTTGAACCTACTTTCTTTGCAAGTTATGATTTTGCGTCGTTTTTCAAATATTGGGTTTTTGCCAACCAGAGTTACGACTTCGGTAGTTTCGGATTTTTGTATGGCGGCGACCTATTGACTTCTGCAGGTAATTTATCCAGAAGATACGTGACGGATCTTACAGATTCCCAGATGCCGGATTATCTCAGCAGAAACTTAGGAACACGGTTAGAATATAGAAATCCACTAAACAATCTTTTCTTCAACGTGCGCTACAACTATGGCACTTTGAAAAGAAATATCGCAGAAACATTTGCCACAGCAGGCGGAATCGGCGGAACAATAGGGATCGTAGCTGAGGAAAACGCGACCAGAACACAGAGCGAAAGTGCAGAGATTGGAAAATATTTGCCAAAATTTAAAAGTAACATCTCAACTAGTTTTACCAATACAGATTCTAACTCATTCAGTTATTTTAATGGTAATTTCATCGAAAGTAAAAACAACATCCAGACGTGGTCCGCAAAATTCAATAATTCTTATTTCAGCTGGTTAAGCGTAGACTACAACATCAGTATGAACTGGAGCAACAACAGAAACGTGACACGTTCCAATTCTCAGAAAAACTCCGGATGGAATCACAATCTTGCCGCATACATCTACCCTTCCGAGAATCACACGTTTGGTTTCAACTGGGACAACAGCGTCACCTCTACTGAAGGTAATACTTATAAAAACCCGTTCTACGATTTATCTTACCAATATACCTGGGTTAAGAGAAAAATTGATTTTGAATTTAAATGGTTAAATATCAGCAACAGAAAAGTTTACGAAATCGTGAATGTAGATATTACAAGAGGCTACACCCAAACGCAGCGTTACAACATCCGTCCAAGCCAGTTTATGTTCACTGTGAAATTTAATTTCAAGTAACACCCTGTTTTTATAATAACCAAAAAGGCAACATTTTTTTGTTCGCCTTTTTTGGTTCTTTTAAGAGCCTGTGATAATTTTATCAAAAATATTTCCCCGACCCTAAAGGGCGTAATTTTGATGAAATTTTCAACGCATTTTTAAACAGACTCTAAATTTAAAGTAATGATTTTCCGTTGCAAACAAAACACTTTTACGAATAATTTTTTTACTGAGTTTGCTCTCCTTAGCTCAAGGAACAATGATGATCTACGCTTCGTACTTTGACAAAAAAAACATTAAAAATCACAGCACCAAAATAGAGCCCGCGCTTTTAGGGCTGCTTTCCCAATAAAACACTATTTTTATAGTCCTCTATCTGGAGGATTTTTTTATGCAAATTATTTAACAACCACGCAATGAGTTATTTACCAAAATTAAAAAACATAAAAGCCTTCGTTTTCGATGTTGATGGCGTTTTCACAGATGGCAGTGTTTATCTGTTACCGGATAAAAACATGAGTCGCGTCATGAGCGTATTGGACGGTTATGCCGTTGTGCAGGCTATCAAACAAGGTTACATCATTGGGATCATCACCGGCGGAAATGATCCAATGGTGCAAAACAGGATGGAGTATCTTGGCATCAATGACTACTACTCCAAGTCTTCTCACAAAATTTCTGACTATGAAGATTTCAAAGTAAAACACGGCTTACAGGATTCTGACATTTTAATGATGGGTGATGATATCCCTGACATCGGAATAATGAAATTGGCAGAAATCTGTGCCTGTCCCGCCAATGCTGTTCCCGAAGTGAAGGCCATCTCAAATTACATCTCTCCAGTTTACGGCGGAAAAGGCGCTGTGCGTGATGTTATAGAACAAGTGATGAAAGCACAGGGGAAATGGAATCTGGACGAGGAAACAAAATCAATTTAATCCCCTGTTTACCAAACATTTATAACCGAAATTTGATCCTTTTAAAAAAAAATAAAGCCAATGAAACTACTATTAGCCTCACAGTCACCTAGGAGAAAAGAATTATTGTCACAATTGGGCTACCAATTCGAAACTGTGTCAATTGATGTTGACGAATCTTATCCAGCAGAATTACGTCCTGAAAACATCGCCGAATATGTTTCTAATAAAAAAGCCAAAGCTTTCAAGCTAAGTTCTGATGAAATTCTTTTGACTTCTGACACCATTGTTGCTTTGCACCAGACTATTCTCCTGAAGCCAAAGAACAAAGAAGAGGCCTTCGCAATGCTGAAAAATCTGTCTGGCAAAAAACATCAGGTTTACACGGCTTTTACCATCAAAACGTTTGATTCTGAAATCAGCAGGAGCAGCAAAACAGATGTAGAATTTTCTGAAATGAATGACGATGAGATCCTGTTTTACATCAATCATTATCAACCTTTTGACAAAGCTGGCTCCTACGGGATCCAGGAATGGCTGGGGATGGCAAAGATCAAAAATATATCGGGATCTTTTTACGCTGTGATGGGTTTCCCCGTAGATCTGGTTTATGAAGAACTTAAAAAAATGGACTGTTTTCCTGATAATTTTCAAAAGACGTTCTCTTAGATAATTTTCCTTGCAAAAATTCGTTATTTTTACAGATTGAATACTCAATTTCCAATTGAAATTAATTAGATGAGAAAATATTTATTAATCATACTTGCTGCCGTAAGCATTCTTGCCTGTAATCCGCGTCATAAAAAGAAAAAAACCAAAAGCGGTCCGGTGAATAGGTTTATGACGCAGTACAATACGTTATTCAACAGCAAAGAGGCGCTGGCTGCGGAAATGGAAAGCAGAGATAAGGCTCACGTAGACAATTTTTATGACCCGTACATTTCTGTGTACACCACAGAAGATATTGTGGCGGATCAAACCAGTATTTATGGAGAACCATCAGGCGCCAATGATGATGACGCACCAATGGGTATGAGAGGAAACTCATCCAGAAATGCCGCTTCTAATTCAGCAGCATTCAGCACAAACGACAACGAAAAGATATCATCAATCGGTGGCGGTTCCGGCTCCTCTGGGAATGGTAATAAAAAAGGCGCAACAATTCTGCAAATCACCGAGGCAAAAGCCATAAAAGCCATCACAAAACATTCTGTCCTCGTGAATGGTGTAGAGAAAAACAAAAAAATATTTGAGGCTTATATTCTTTTGGCAAAAGCAAGAATGTACCAAGGGAAATATCTGGAATCTCTGGATGCGCTTAGCTATCTTTTCAATACGATGGATAAAGATAAGAGACTTCCGTTAGCCTACATTTACAAAGCTGCCAATTACACAAAACTGAAGGAATATTATCGTGCAGACGAAGTTTTCAAAGACCTTGAGGAAAATCCAAAAATTAAAATCAAAAAAGAATACCTCAGAATCCTGAAGATTTACCAAGCTGATAACTTCTTGAAATGGGGCAAAAAAGAATTGGCCGCAGAAGTTTTGGAAGAAGCTTTTACGTACAACAAAGAAAGAAAAACTAAAAGCCGTATTGCATTTTTACGTGGTCAGATCCTTTCAAACCTCAACAGAAAAGACGAAGCCAGAGAATCATTTGCAGCCGCTTACAAGTATGCCAACAGCTATGAATTCGAGGTTAAATCTCAGATCGAAATTGCCAAAACATTTGATGGAAAAACCGACAGCTACGAAGAAGCGATGGCTTACCTGGCAAAAATTGCTAAAAAAGGAACTTATGCATCCCGGAAAAATGAGTTATATTATGCAAGTGGCCTGGTTGCAAACTCTGCTGCAAAAGATTCTATAGCTGATTCTTTTTTTAGAAAAGCTTTGAAAGAAAAACAGTCGGATCCGCAAATACGAGGACTCACCTATTCTGAAATTGCCAAAAAATTCTTCTCAAAAGATGATTACCTCACCGCTGGCGTTTATTATGACAGTGCCTTGGCCGTGATGTCGTATCTGCCAGAAAAAGAACGATTAAAAAGCCTGACTGCCAACATCAAAAAGCTATCCAAAAATTATTACGTTGTAAAGAAAAACGACAGTATCCTGAACCTGGCAAAAATGTCTCCTGAAGAACAACGTGCTTATTTCACAAAATACATCGAAGGAATAAAGGCCAAAGAAGAAACGGTTGAAATCGAAAGAAGAAAAGCTGAACGCAGCAAAGGTTTTGACAATTCTGACTACAGTGCCAATTCTATCTTTGCAAACAACTCAGCTGATGCCAATAGTTTTCAAAATTTTGGGATGACTGGCGGTTCTACATTTTACTTCGCCAATTCCAACAACATCCCTAGAGGAGAAAATGCCTTCAAACAAACCTGGGGTAACAGAACATTGATGGACAACTGGCGTTATTCTGCAAAAACAACCACAATCGAGGATCTAAAAAACGAAGCCCTAGGATTAGCAAATGCACCAGATCCCAGACGTTTGGAACCTGCATTTTACATTGAAAAAATCCCCACTTCTGCAGAAGAACTGGAAAAACTGAAAAAAGACAGAGACACCGCAAGCTTGGGAATGGGAAGAATGTATGAATCCTTTTTTGGCAATACAAAACTAGCCACCAAAACACTTTTTGACCTGGTAGATAACAAGCCGGAAGAAGAAACAGATCTGCAGGCTCTGTATAATATTTTTGTTTTTAATTACGAAAAAAATCCGGCAGAAGCAGAGAAAGCCAAACAACAGATCCTTGCAAAATATCCCTATACTTCCTATGCAGAATATGTGAAAAATCCGAAAAATAAGGATTTCAACAAATCAACTGCGGATGTAGAAAAATTATACGCAGACGCCTACAAACTCTATGAAACCGAAAAATTCACAGAGTCATCCGCGATGATTGATAAAGCGATTGCCGATCATCCGAAGGACGCTTTGATTCCTAAATTTTATTTGCTTAATGCCTATAATGCTGGGAAAAATGCAGGGAAAGAAATTATGATCCTGCAACTTGAACAGATCGTTCTAAACTATGCCAAAACACCAGAAGGCCTCAAAGCAAAAGAACTTCTGAAATACTTAAAAAGTGATACCAAGCTAGAACTCACAGACGATACAGGAAATACAATTTCACCAATACTACAACAGAACAGCACCCCCGAAGAAGCCGCAAAGGTACAAATCCAGAATACTGAAGTGCCAGAAAGAAATAATCCTGCACCAGTCAGCGGCCCAGGGAAGCCGGAACAACAAGGTACTGTAGGAATACAACCTCCATCCAATGGAGAACAGCAAGAAATGAAACCCATCAAAAAGAAATAAGAAAAAGAGAGCTAATTACTGATAATTGCTCTCTTTTTTGTTTTGATTATACTTTGTCCAACTGAACGGTGAAGTGTCTCAGAATTGCTGGTTCTTTCGTGATCTTGTAACCTGTTGTGATCTCGTTTCTTCTTTCAAAAACATTGATGACTGCGGCAGCCACATAATCCATATGATTATTGGTGTAAGTTCTTCTTGGGATTGCCAACCTTAGCAACTCCAGTGTCGGGTAACGGTTTTCCCGGGTTTGCGGATCACGGTCTGCAAGTAAGGTTCCAATTTCTACACCTCGGATTCCCGCTTCTCTGTACAGCTCTATTGCCAGAGTCTGGGCTGGAAATTCCTCTCGTTTGATATTCGGTAAGAAGTGGAGTGCATCAATAAAAACAGCGTGTCCTCCAATTGGTTTCTGAACCGGAACGCCAGCTGCCAAAAGTTGATTTCCCAGATATTCTACTTGCGAAATTCTGCTTTCCAGATAAGCAAATTCTGTAGCCTCGTCTAATCCTGTTGCCAACGCCGACATATCTCTTCCCGCCATTCCGCCGTATGTGATAAATCCTTCGTATATAATGGTGAAGTTGGATGCCTGTTCAAAGATCTCTCTGTTTTTTAAAGCGATAAAGCCGCCGATGTTTACCAGTCCATCTTTCTTTGAACTCATGGTCATCCCATCGCCATACGAGAAGATCTCTTTACAGATCTCTTTGATGGTTCTGTCCTCCTGTCCTTTTTCTCTTTTCTTGATGAAGTAAGCATTCTCTGCAAATCTGGCAGAATCAAACAAAACCGGAATACCGTACTGGTCAGAAAGGGCTTTGACGGCTTTGATATTTTCCAGAGAAACAGGCTGTCCACCGGAAGAGTTACAAGTAATCGTAATCAAACAAAACGGAATTTGCTCTTTCGGGTGCGAACTGTAAACGGCTTCCAATTTACCCAGATCAATATTCCCTTTGAAAGGATGAAGATCCTCCACATCAAAAGCTTCGTCAATCGTACAATCTATGGCGTGTGCTTTCCGAAATTCGATGTGGCCTTTTGTGGTATCAAAATGCGAATTTCCCGGACATATATCGCCTTCCTTTACCATGACAGAGAACAAGACATTTTCCGCTGCACGACCTTGGTGTGTGGGTAATAAGTACGGAAATCCAGTAATCTTTTCCACCGTGCTTTGCAATGCTTCGAAAGATCTGGAGCCTGCATAACTCTCGTCACCAATCATCAGTGCGCCCCATTGTTTGTCGCTCATCGCACCCGTTCCGCTGTCTGTCAGCAAGTCGATAAAAACGTGGGAACTTCTAAGATTAAACAGGTTATAATCTGCTTTTTTCAGCCATTCCTCTCGTTGTTCTTGTGTGGATTGGTATATTTCTTCAACCATTTTGATTCTGAATGGCTCAGCGTAAGGTAGTTTCATAATTGATAGATGATCATTGATGAATGATAAATAAAAAGTAAAATTGATGAAAGTAAAAACACTGAAACGCAATTGGTTTCAATATATCATTGATAATAGGGATGGTTAAAATACTCTAAAAAATCAATTATCTTTCATCATTAATCAATTATAAAAAACTAC
Source organism: Epilithonimonas tenax DSM 16811 (assembly GCF_000428485.1). Taxonomy (GTDB): domain Bacteria; phylum Bacteroidota; class Bacteroidia; order Flavobacteriales; family Weeksellaceae; genus Epilithonimonas; species Epilithonimonas tenax. The sequence continues at coordinate 50,319 of NZ_AUAA01000010.1, forward strand.
TCCGGCGCTTTGAAAACGTTGTCATCAGAATGGAAACCGGCTACGCCTCCGCTGACAGCAAATTTCATGGCTTCGGCAGCGCTCATTCCCGTAACTTCCTTTACGTTATTGAATTTTGTAATGATAACCCAGCCAGAAACAGCATACGAATGGGGCAGATAAACAGCAATCATGTGTTCTAGTCCTACAACAGACATATCGGCTTGCGTCAAAAAACCGATTCGCCAGATTTCCGGTGTTTCATTGGTTTTGACCCAAACCGGAACATTGAATTTTTTCTTGTCGCCAACGAAAGATCCTAAAACGTCTTTGAGAGATGTGTAGAGGAATTTGATTCCCGGAATATGTTCCAAAACGTAATCTACGCCGTCAACAATCAGTCTTCCAATGATAAATTTGTTCCCGAAAAACCCAATAAAGGTGGTCCCGAAAATCACAATAAAGAATATCAGTCCAGGGAATTTTTCCGAAACAGAAGGCACCAAATTATCAATACTGAACACCACGCTCCAGATGACCCAAACCGTGATGGCAAAAGGTCCAATAATGATCAGTCCTTGGATGAAGGACCGTATAAATAACCGAAGATAATCGTTCAGATTTCTGTTCACTATTTGTTTCTATTTTGTGCCGCTAAGCTTTGCGACCAGGAAGCTTTATCATAAAAAACGTTCGCTTTTGCTTTTAAATTAGCCGTGGATGGTTTCTTTATTGCCATAGGATTTCATGATATTGGCTTCATATTCCAGCCATTCTTCCCACCGTTGGTTCACTTTCTCAGGATCGCCAAGTTGTCTTGCAAAGCCGATGAATGTTGTATAATGATTGGCTTCGGAAACCATCAGATCGTGGTAAAACTGTTTAAGTTCCTCGTCCTTGATATTTTCTGTCAAAACTTTGAAACGTTCACAGCTTCGTGCTTCTATCATTGCAGCGAAGAGCATTTTGTCAATAATTTGCTCGTCGCGATGTCCGCCTTTGACAAGAAATTTGATCAAGTCATTCACATAATCGTCTTTACGGGTTCTGCCTAAAACACCTCCTCTTTTTTTGATGATCTCATGCACTTGGTTGAAGTGATCCAATTCCTCCTGCGCAATGGCAAGAAGTTCTGTCACCATTTCTGTATGTTCTGGAACCATTGTAATCAGTCCGATAGCGTTGGTGGCTGCTTTTTGCTCACACCAGGCGTGATCAGTAAGAATTTCTTCTAGGTTATCTTCTGCAATATGGGCCCAACGTGGATCTGTAAGAAGTTTGAGACGGAACATTTTATATTTTTTTGTAAAAATAAGGATTTGATTGCTTCTGACTGAATATTTTATTGATTTAAAATAAATTACCGAATTCATCATGAAAACACACATTCTCCACAATCATATCAGTATTTGGCACAAATATTGAAAATCCTTCAACAATAAAATAATAAAATTATGAAAAATCCAACTATTACCACACATGTAAACTCAATTTTATTTGGCTTTCTGGCTGTTTTTTCTTCTGCATTAATCTATGCCCAGGATTCAACAGTTACTAAAACAACCAATGTGACCACTTCCACGGAAGAATGGCAAACTAATCCAACATACTGGATCATTGGAGGTGTTGTCCTCATCGTCATCGTGGCAATTGTGGCCATGAGCGGAAGAAAGAAAAACGATTAAAACATAACGAATATCTACTACTATTCACCTTGTCTAATTTTAACGCAAGCTCAAACAAAGATTTTTACTAACTAAGCGTTTTTAAAATAGACCGATGCGTCAACCTAACCAAGAAATGTAATCTTCTGCAATCGATTACTAATGGCGGAACATCTCTTAAAATATGACATAGCGCTTCTAGGAGCGCTTTTTTATGGTCATTTTGAAGCGGTTTTCTTTCTCAAAACTTCTAAAACTTTCCATCCCAGATCATCTACTTTTTTCAACCCAATGGAAATCAGATATGCCAAGAAAATATTGAGCGGATAAATAATCAGAACCAGCAACCACCAACTCATCGAATCCTTTAGCGGAACAACCAAAAAGTAAATCAAAGAAGAACTCATTCCCTGAGCAAAGTAAAAGAAAATTGCATTTTGCCCAACATTGGTTATGAAATTTGGTTTTGTGATTTTCAATCGGTTATAGAAAACGAAAAGCGTGACCAATGAGAATAGTGTCCAAATAATGTATGGGATTTTGGGTGGGAATTTTTGTTTATTGATTTTATAGAAAATATCGCTTCCGTAATTCCAAAACATCCAAGCCAGCGCAACTGCGACCAATCCGTACAAAACGGGAATCATCTTGGTTGATATTTTTCTGCCTTTCATTCTGTTAGCAATCAGAAAAATGGCCATATAAAATGCGACGTAACCACCTTGTCCGTTGGGATAATATTGAGGAAATATATTAAATATCAATGTTAAAGCAACACAAATCCCAATAAACCAATTGACGTGTTTTGGGAAAAATCTCAAAATCAAAACGCCTAAAACGGTCAATATATAATACACTTTCAAATACCAAAAACTTCCCATCACCACAGGAAAAGTATCACAGTTGGAATACTCGTGCAGGTACCAATTTCCCAAAACCTGCCATTGCGGTTCGGAAGAAATACTGCTCGGCACATATTTGCTTCCGAACGTAGAATAGAAATCCTTCAACCATTCAAAAGAAAAAAACGTGAGCCCAAAAACTTTGAAAAAATAATCGATGAAAAACAAAAACGTTACGAAAATCATATACGTGATCTGCAACTTCAGCAATCTGTAAAGTGTTTTCTCGATATTATTTCCAGAGGTGATCCCGCTTAATGCATAAAACAGCGCCACGTCAAAAACCAAGGAGAAAACCCGAACTTCTGTCGGGATGTAAAATTGCCCGCTCCAGAAAGCCGTGTGAATGAATATAATGGAAATGGTCGCCAGTCCTTTGGCAAAATCAATATAGAGATCTCTTTTCATCGATGGGATTAATTATCTAAAAGTCAAAAATATCATATTTTCTTAACAACTTGATGAAAAATATTGCAAAGGCGTAATTGATAAGTTTCTTGACTCTGAAAAAATCGCAAAGAAATTTAAACTTTAAAATTTTTATGCCATAAAGACTTGTGACTTTTAAACATTGAATTTTTTTGAATTTTGCGCCTTTGCATTAATACTTTTTTACAATTATTTAACTTTTACCACTCGATTCTTATCCTTATTTTTACAAGTTCAATCGTAGAAATGTCAGACATCATTCAGCTTTTACCGGATCACGTTGCTAATCAGATTGCTGCTGGAGAAGTGGTGCAACGGCCGGCTTCTATCGTGAAGGAACTTTTGGAAAATTCTGTGGACGCAGGCTCCACAAAGATTCAACTTATCATTCGTGATGCCGGAAAAAACCTGCTTCAAGTTGTAGACAACGGCATCGGGATGTCTGAGACTGATGCACGACTGGCTTTTGAACGCCATGCCACTTCCAAAATCCGCTCAACAGAAGATATTTTCAAGATTGCCACCAAGGGTTTCCGCGGTGAAGCTTTGGCATCCATCGCAGCTGTTGCACAAGTGGAACTGAAAACCAAGCAGAAAGATTCGCCTGTAGGGACGAATATTTACATCGAAGGTGGACTTTTCCAGTTTCAGGATCCAATCCAAACGGTTGAAGGTTCTAATTTTTCTGTCAAAAATTTATTTTATAATGTTCCTGCAAGACGGAAATTCCTTAAAAATGACAATATAGAATTCCGTCATATTATTGATGAATTTCAGCGTGTTTCCTTAGCCCACGAAAGTATTGAGTTCGAAATGTTCCACAATGACGAGCCGGTTTTCAAACTTAGAAAAGGCGGTCAAATGCAGAGGATCGTGGATGTTTTCGGGCGGAAGCTGCAGCCGCTTTTGATCCCCATCAAGGAAGATCTTGGCTGGGTACATCTTCACGGTTATGTGGCGAAACCGGAAGGCGCAAAAAAAACACGTGGCGAACAGTTTTTCTTCGTCAATGGCAGATTTTTCCGAAGTGCCTATCTCAGCAAAGCTGTCCAGGAAGCGTTTGAAGGACTTTTACAGCCTGGTTACATCCCATCTTTTTTTCTTTATCTGGAAATGGATCCGGAGAAAATTGATGTTAATATTCATCCTCAGAAAACAGAAGTTAAGTTTGAAGATGAAGCTCTGATTTTCGCTCTGGTGAGATCTACGATCAAACGTTCTTTGGGAATTTACAATGTGGCGCCAAGCCTGGATTTTGAAAGAGATCCGAAGATGGAAGCGTTTTTTGCACCCAGTAAAAGTAATTACAGTTCGCCATCACCTTCTGCCATTAATGTTGATCGGGATTTCAATCCTTTTTATGTAGAAAAAACGACGGATGAAGAGCGGATCAATCTGGCCGAACTTTATCAGGCAACAGAAGCGGCACCATCCAAAATCAATCTTTTTGAAGATGATGATCTGGACGAAGATCTGTTCCGATTGCCAAACGGCTATTGGCTTCTGAACAAAGACGGACAAACTTATATGCTGGATCTTGGGAGAATGCACCGCGTGATTATGTCTTCTCATCAGGAAAATCTACCCACGAAAAAAGCGGGTCAAAGTTTGCTGTTTTCTTTGGAATATCACTTAAACGAAATCGAAAAAAACAAATACAAATCCATCAAAAAATACCTGCCGGATTTTGGTTTTGAAATGACCTTGGCTCAGGAAAATGTTCTAAGAATCGAGACTGTTCCAGAAGCCTTGAAAGAATCTCAAGTCATCAAATTTCTGGAAAAAATCTTCGAAGTTCTGGAATACCGAACCGAAGACGAGTTCTCCAAATATTTTGAATATCAATGGATTAAATTAAAAACAAAATCTAAATTTGATTTCATTTATAAGACTGAAGTCGAGCAATTAGTCAAAGATTTCATTGATCTTGGATTCCCGCAATATACCGTGAATGGTAAAAAATGTTGGATGGAAGTTCCGTTTGACGATTTTAAAAATAAATTTTAAATTATGTTCCCTCAAATAACACCCGTGACGCGAAATATCATCATCCTTAATGTAGTATTTTTCGCCGCTACTTTTTTGCTTGGAAATCTTAACCTTGAAGCCTTACTGGCTGGATATTTTCCATTGTCTCCCAATTTCAGATCATGGCAGATCATCACACATATGTTTATGCATGGCAGCATTATGCATATTGTTTTTAATATGTTTACGCTTTACAGTTTCGGACCGGTTTTGGAGCAGGTTTTGGGACAGAAAAAATTTATCATTCTTTATTTTGCTGCAGGTTTGGGCGGTTTTGTTTTGTATAATGTTTGGAATTATTATGAAGTAAGTCAACTGACAAGTTTCCTGAATAGTCAGGCCTACGACATCCGCGAGATTTATAAATACGCCGACAATCATTATGCTGGAGAAATGCCGATCACGTCAAACTCTGAAGCCGTAAGAGATGCGGCGCAAAAGCTCTTCATCATTCTGAAAACGCCAATGGTGGGTGCTTCTGGCGCTATTTTCGGTGTGATCGCTGCCTTTTCAACCTTGTTTCCTGATGCCAAGTTGATGTTTATGTTCATCCCTTTCCCTATCAAGGCGAAGTATCTGACACCCATTATCATTGCGGCTTCTATATTCTTAGGATTCGGACAGTTCAGTGGTGACAATATTGCTCATTTTGCGCATCTTGGCGGTGCTTTGATTGGTTTCCTATATATTTGGAACTGGAAAAAATACAGAGACAGAATCCAATAAATGGGACAATCCTCACCCTAAATCCCTCTCCAAGGGAGAGGGACTTGCAACGTAAGTACAAACTTATATTTCAAAAATTAAAATGGGAATTATCCGACTTGTTTCAACTATTTTTCATCTTGTCATTATTGTTCTCTTATTCGGAACGGTGATGAACGCTTACATTCCGCCAAGTGCTTTTGGGATGCTGAATCTGTTGTCATTGGGATTTCCAATTTTGATGATTCTAAATATTTTACTGCTAATATTCTGGATCGTAAGCTGGAAAAAACGGGCAGCCGTTTTCCTTGTTCTGTCTTTATTTTTTATCATTCCCACAAGACGCTGGATCAACTATACGCAGACAAAAAAAGAAAAATCAAATCTCAAAGTCATTTCTCTGAACGGAAAATCTGGTAAGTTTGGCGACGAAAATATTTACAGCTTTCTTAATCGGCAGAACGCCGATGTAGTCATGACTCAAGAATATAAAAGCGCAGAAAACCTGAAAGGATTTGAATATGCTGAAAGACGATTTCCGGTTGTAAAAATCCAATCCAGATTTCCGATCTTGGAAAGCGGTCTGGTAGAAACCGATGCAAGAAACGGACGCTGTATTTATGCAGACATAAAAATAAATGGAAAAATAATCCGCTTCGTGAATGTCTATATGGAACCATTTTATCTGGACAAAACGATGGTAAAACCAAGTAAAGACATGAATGTGAATGAGGAAAAAGCAAAGAACATTATCCATAAACTCGTTCCAACTTTCCGAAAACACCAAAGTCAAATAGCGCCTATCAAGGGATTTTTGGACAGTTCGCCTTATCCAATTATTCTTGCCGGCGACTTCAACTCTGTTCCAAATTCTTATGAATATTATACCTTGTCCGAAAATCTGGAAGACACTTTCCTGAAAGTCGGAAAAGGAAGCGGAACTAGTTTCCACGATTTCAAATTCCCAATCAAAATCGATCATATTTTTGCCTCAAAATCAATCACGCCAATCAGTTACAAGGTTGACAGAGGTGTGAAAATTTCTGACCATTTTCCTGTGATCGCAGAATTCCTAATCGATTAAAATTAATTAAAATGATGAAGATAATATTAATCCCAAGCGTGGTGTTGTTAATCATAAGTTGTTCCAAAGAAACGCCGGTTTTGAATACTTCCGACAATCTGGATGCTGCTCCAAAAATCACTTATGACACAGTAGCGATAGATTCCTTCGGTCCTGGTGCAACTTCGGAAGCTGTGATGGCAAAAATCAATGCAGTCGCCATCAAAAAAGAACAAGACAGCTTAGCCAAAATCGCAAAAGCCGAGCAGGAAAAGTTGGACAAAGAAAAAGCGAGACTGGAAGCAGAAAAAGCCAAAGAAAACAAGAAAGAAACAAAACCGGAACTGAAACCCGAACAAACAACACCAAGCACAAATCCATAAAAAAACCCATCAGATCAAGTCTGATGGGTTTCTCAATATAATTCTATGAAAAATTATTTATTGTAAAGTTCTTCCACTTTATCCCAATTGATCACATCAAAAAACGCAGTCACATAGTCCGGCCTTCTGTTCTGATAATTAAGGTAATAAGCGTGCTCCCAAACATCCAATCCAAGAATTGGCGTTCCTTGTACATCTGCAATAGGCATCAATGGATTATCCTGATTTGGTGTTGAAGAAACAACTACAGACCCATCAGAATTTTTCACCAACCAAGCCCAACCGGAACCAAATCTCGTTTTAGCAGCAGTAGAAAAATCATCTTTGAATTTATCAAAACCACCGATTTTTTCGATTTCAGCTTTTACATTCCCTACTGGTTCTTTGCTGCCGCCTGGCGTCAAAAGTTCCCAGAAAAGTGAGTGGTTGTAATGGCCGCCACCGTTATTTCTTACCGCTGGTTTATCAGTGCCTGTTTTTTGGATGTCTTCAAGAGATTTCCCCTCAAGGTCTGTACCTGCGATGGCATTATTAAGATTGTCCACATACGCTTGGTGGTGTTTTGAGTGGTGGATTTCCATTGTTTTAGCATCGATGGTTTGTTCCAACGCATCGTACGCATAACTAAGTTTTGGTAATTCGAATGACATAGTTTGGTATTTATCTGTTAATAAATGAATGGTTCAAAAATAGTCAATTATTATTCCAAGAAGCAAGAATTATACTTATTTTATAAATATTTAACATCGAAAAATATAATAAAATTTGCCGTAACTTTGACGCATTCTAAATAATCAAGTACTTTTATTAACTTAATTATTTGGGCAGCTTTATCCGTCCTCCGTTCCCAATCTTTTTGCCAAAGCTTTTCCAGCCACAAAAAGGATTTCCACTCAGGCCGGGCTGCAGATTCAACGTTTTAAACATTGGATTTTTAATCTAACATCTAATTTCTAACATCTAATATCTACATCTAAATGGTCGATATCAATCATATAAGAGCCCAATTCCCAATCCTGAACCAAGAAGTCAATGGCAAACCATTAGTTTATTTGGACAATGCCGCCACTTCCCAAAAACCGATTTCAGTCATCAAAACTTGGGAAAAATATTATGAAACCATCAACGCCAACGTTCACCGTGGCATCCACACTTTGAGTCAATTGGCAACGGAAGAAATGGAACTATCCAGACAGAAAATCCAGCGCTTCATCAATGCAAAACACGACTACGAAGTCATCTTCACCAAAGGAACTACGGAAGGTATCAACCTTGTGGCTTATGCTTTGACCAATCAAATCCAGCCAAACGACGAAATCATTATTTCTTATTTGGAACACCATTCCAACATCGTTCCGTGGCAAATGCTTTGCGAAAGAACAGGCGCCAAACTTCGCGTCATTCCAATGGATGAAAACGGAATCCTCCAAATCGATGTTTTGGAAGAATGGCTGAACGAAACAACGAAAATTGTTTCCGTAAATCAGGTTTCTAATGCTTTGGGAATCGTAAATCCAATCGAAAAAATCATTGAAAAAACAAGACGACTTTCCAACGCTTACGTTTTGATTGACGGCGCTCAATCTGCACCTCATTTCAAAATCGATGTTCAGAAATTGGATTGTGATTTCTTCGTATTCTCCGGACACAAGATGTACGCGCCAATGGGAACAGGAATCCTGTACGGGAAAGAATCCGTGTTGGAAAATCTTCATCCTTTCCACGGCGGTGGCGAGATGATTGCAGTCTGCAGTTTCGAGAAAACCACTTACGCAGGTCTGCCTTTCAAATTCGAGGCGGGAACGCCCAATGTTGGTGGAAATATTGCGCTTGGCGCAGCTGTAGATTTCATTGAAAATATCGGTCATGAAAATCTTCAAAACCACGAGAACGACCTTCTAAATTACGCTCAGAAAAAACTTCTGGAATTAGACGGAATTAAAATCTATGGCGAAAAAGCCAACAGAACTGGCGTCGTTTCTTTCAACTTGGAAGGTGCAGGAATTGCCTCTGACACAGGAATGATTCTCGACAAACTGGGAATTGCTGTGAGAACCGGACATCATTGTACCCAACCGATTATGGATTTCTTCAACATTGCAGGAACCGTACGCGCAAGTTTTGCAGCTTACAATACTTTGGAAGAAATTGATATTTTGGTTGAAGGCGTGAAAAAAGCGCAGAGAATGTTGCTGTAAAGATTAACTAATCATCATCCTGACTGATTTTATCTTTCTCCATTTTTTATCTCGAAATTCATAAATAGCAGTTTCGGAAAATGTACTGAGTGGACCAGAATAAGTTGAATAAGAAAAAATCACTAGTTTTTTATCTGTGGTAAATAATGGCTTATCCACATGTAATATCGGTGTATATTTTCTAATGAAGTTATAATACTTCTGGTCACTTTGTTTTGCAAATTCTTTTGCAGCAACCATATTTATTTTCTTTAGAGAATCTGTTATTTTAACTGCATTTTTCGTGGATTTTTCGTTTTCTGTTTTTAATGAATCGGAATCAAGAACTTTTTGCTTGAAAAATTTTTTATCAATCAAATAATCCCTATTGTCATTAATTTGCTTTCTAATAAATATCCAATCTTCTTTTGAAATCAAAGAATCAAGTTCCTTGGGTGAAACCATTCGTAGATTTTTTTCATTTAAAATCAATGAATCTTTTGTCAAATTATCACCAATATATTTTGTAAAATTTATATCGCTTAGCAAATCTTCTTTTTGATTGGGTTCTTGATTTAATAAAAAACTTTGAATGAAGATGTTAATCTCTTCATTATTAAAAACATCTAATTTCTCTAAATCGAAATTTTCTAAAGTTTGTTTTTCAGTACTTTTCCCACACGAAATCAAGATGAACAAAATAATTGCAAAATACTTCTTCAGCACTAAAATTTAATTAAAGAACGAAATATGACAAATTGTATTGCTTTTCCTAATGGCACATCTCTTGCGAATTGATAGATTCGTTTAAAACAGTATTGTTTCTCTGTGAAAAAAGAGGAATGATTTTTATATCAATTAAGATTAATGACATTATGTCATTCAATATACTATGACAGAATTTGATAATATCAACTTTGAGGAGATTCTTGATGAAGGTTTTGGGATTGTAGCAGAAGAAATCAATCTGGATGAACTTGGCAATCACGAGGCAGACAAAACCCAAACGGTTTTCCCAATTCTTCCCGTAAGAAATATGGTGATGTTCCCGAAAGTGATCACGCCCATTACGGCTGGAAGAGAGAAATCGAAAAAACTATTGGAAGATGCCCAAAGAGAAAATAAACTCGTGGGAATCATCAGCCAGAAAAATCCTAATGAAGAAAACCCGTCAGAAAAAGACCTTTATCTTGTTGGCACTTTGGCGAAAATTCTTAAAATAATCACCCTTCCGGAAGGCAATATCACGGCCATTACCAGAGGTGTTCAGAGATTTAAGGTTAAAAAATTTGTTTCTCAGGAACCTTATTTCCTGGCAGAAATCACCAAGCAAAAAGATGCTCAGCCAAAAGATAAAGAGGAATTCTCAGCATTGATGGACAACATCAAGGATCTTGCGGAAAAAATCATCAACATCGATCCTAATATTCCAAATGCAGCGCAATTTGCCATCAAAAACATTGATGGTGAGGAAGATCTTTTGAACTTCGTTTCTGCCAACGGCAACTTTGCTTCAGACAAAAAACAAAGCTTATTAGACGAAAAAACCTTGATCGGACGTGCAAAAAATCTGTACGAAATGATGCACGATGATTTTCGTCATCTGGAACTCAAAAACCAGATCCATCAGAAAACTAGCAAAGATCTGGACAAGCAACAACGCGAATATTTTCTGAATCAGCAGATCCGAACCATTCAGGACGAATTGGGTGGCGGCGCAGAATCTGATGCAGATGAACTGAGAAAAAAAGCGGCAAAATTAAAATGGAGTGACGATGTAGAAAAGCACTTCGAGAAAGAACTCCAAAGACTTTCAAGACAACACTCCAGCTCGCCGGATTATAATGTCCAGCGTAATTATCTGGACTTTTTTACAGATCTTCCTTGGGAACATTATTCCAAAGACGCCTTTGATCTGAACAAGGCAGAAAAGCTTTTGGATAAAGAACATTTTGGATTGGAAGATATCAAGAAAAGAATTCTGGAACACATTGCCGTTCTGAAACTGAAGAACGATATGAAGTCGCCAATACTTTGTTTGGTGGGTCCTCCGGGTGTTGGGAAAACCTCATTAGGAAAATCCGTGGCTGATGCTTTGGGCAGAAAATACGTGCGTGTTTCTCTTGGTGGACTGCACGACGAAAGCGAGATCCGTGGACACAGAAAAACCTACATTGGCGCAATGGCCGGAAGAATTTTGCAGTCTATCAAAAAATCAGGCACTTCAAATCCTGTAATCGTATTAGACGAGATCGATAAATTAGGTCAAGGCGCTCACGGTGATCCGAGTTCAGCATTGCTTGAAGTTCTTGATCCTGAACAGAATAACAATTTCTACGATAATTTCTTAGAATTAGGCTACGACCTTTCAAAAGTGATGTTTATCGCAACGGCAAATTCATTATCAACCGTTCAGCGTCCGCTTCTGGACAGAATGGAGATCATCAGCATCGCAGGTTACACTTTGGAAGAAAAGATCGAGATTGCAAAACGACACTTGATCAAAAAACAACTTCGTGAAAACGGTTTGGAGACCAGATATCTGAAACTCGGAAATGCGGAATTGAAACATATTATTGATGCTCATACTTCAGAAAGCGGCGTCAGATCACTTGAGAAAAAGATTGCGGGAGTTGCCCGTTGGGTTGCATTACAAATTGCAATGGAAAAGGAATTTGATCCGAAGATTTCAGTCGATAAAGTTGATGAAATTCTTGGCGTTCCAAGACCGAAAACCTTGGCGGAGATCACAGACGTTCCCGGTGTTGTCACAGGTTTGGCATGGACCAGCGTTGGCGGTGATATTCTTTTCATAGAAAGCATTCTTTCCAAAGGGAAAGGAGCGCTTACAATGACCGGAAATCTCGGAAATGTGATGAAAGAGTCTGCAACCATCGCGCTGGAATTTATCAAGGCACATTACGAAGAATTAGGCATTTCTGAAGATGATATCGAAAAGAAAAACATCCACGTTCACGTTCCGGAAGGCGCCACTCCAAAAGATGGTCCATCTGCCGGTATAGCCATGCTGACCTCGATGGTTTCCAGCTACAAAAACATCAAAGTGAAACCACATTTGGCAATGACAGGCGAGATCACACTCCGTGGAAAAGTTTTGCCAGTCGGCGGAATCAAAGAGAAATTACTGGCGGCAACCAGAGCCGGAATCAGAGAAGTGATCCTTTGTGAAGCCAATAGAAAAGATGTGGAGGAAATCAAAAAAGATTATTTGAAGCACCTGAAAGTCAATTACGTGACCAATATGACTGAAGTTATCAAAATCGCCCTGACGTAGAGTACCACATCTTATAAGTAACCATATCAATCTGTTCGAGAATATTTCCCGAACAGATTTTTATTTTAATTTTCAAGTCTTTTTTTCATTAAATTGCTTCTTACGAATTGCACCAAAATATTCGAACAAAGCATGGGAATTACCGCACTATTTTTAATTCTATTAATAATCTTGATATTTTTGGTCTCGTACATTCCAAAACTTACATTTCGAAAAAAGATTTTCATTGTAATGGCTGCTTTATTGGTCTGTTTTGCTGTTTTGGCCTTCCTGTTTGCGACGCAATTTGGCGAAAGAAAGCCTATGCAGGAAAACAATTCTGTAGAAATAGTAGACTAAACTTGTTACAGTTGCTTTGATATTAATCTAGATCAAGATCTGGATATTCATCGATAATAGAGAAAAACACAAAACGCTGATCAGCTGAAAATTTGATTATTTTCCGAATAGAATTTGATACTTCAAAAAAAAACAATACCGTTGCACCGAGAAAGTAAGTTCAACGAACAAAAAAAAAGAGACTTAATGAAAAGCCTCTTTTAAATTTTATAGCGGTGGGGAATTAATCTCTCATTCTTGCAATGACATCTATTCCGCCTTTTGTTTTATCGCCGATCTTGCAAAGAATCTCTGTGTCCAGAGGAAGAAAAACGTCCATTCTGGAACCGAATTTAATAAAACCAAACTCGTGACCCGCTTTGGCTTCATCTTGTACGTTACAGTAGAAAACGATTCTCCTCGCCACATAGCCGGCAATCTGGCGGAAAACCACATTGTGATTGGTCAGACTTTTCACGGCAACAGTGGTTCTTTCGTTCTCAGTAGATGATTTCTCGTGCCAAGCCACCAGATATTTTCCCGGATGGTATTTCTTATAAATCACATCTCCACTTACCGGATAGCGGCAGATATGGACATTAAGAGGTGACATAAAGATAGAAACCTGAATGCATTTGTCCTTGATGAATTCATCTTCAACGACTTCTTTTATCATCACGACTTTGCCATCAACCGGCGCGATGACATTTTCTGTATGATCCAGAATGGCTCTGGTAGGAACACGGAAAAACCAAAATATCAATCCCAACATGACCAATAGCGGAATCAGGATGACCAAAGACCACAATTGCAAATAATAGATGGATATGGTTCCGATAAACGCAATAAACAGTATTGCAACGATCAAGGTCCCTTTTGATTCTTTATGAAGCTTCATATGATAAAATCTTAAACTAATTTTTCTAAAATAAAATATAAATAGACCACAGGAACGCAGATGATGAAGCTATCCAGTCTATCCAAAACGCCGCCATGACCAGGCATGATATTCCCACTGTCTTTGACTGCAAAACTACGTTTTAACTGACTTTCTACCAAATCGCCCAACGGAGCAAAAACAGACACCAAAAAACCAACAACCATCCAGTTCCCGCGAAGATCCGCAAAATGTTGTTCTACGAAAAATCCTAAAACCAAGGTCAAAACTACGCCACCAGCAAAGCCTTCCCAGGTTTTTTTTGGCGAAATCCTGGGTGCCATCTTGTGCTTACCGAAGAATTTCCCGGTGAGATAAGCGAAAGTATCACTGCTCCAGATCAATACAAATAGCATAAAAACCTCCAGCGTCAAGGTTTTACCAGGATCCACTGTGCTGAACTTCGGTAAGCCTAAAGAAAATGCGAAAGGTAAAGTCACGTAAACAACGGTGAAAATCAGTTTTCCGTTTTCGAAGTAAAGTTCTCTGGAATATTTAAAAAGTGTCACTACGGCAATTACAATCAACCCTAAAGCGAGAATCTCACTGAAATAATTATGGATGCTATAACTATTAAGAAAATCATGATGGAAAAACCGCTGCGTAAATCGATAATAAACAATGGCGGCAACCGGAAAAACCAGCCATTTGTAAATGCTGTTATCAAATTTCATCATCCTGATACATTCGTAAAGGCCAACGACCAAAAAGAAGGTCATCAATCCGTAAAAAAGATACTGCTGTTTAAGTTGTGGCAGGAAACTGCCAAATAGGTATTCTCCTAGTGGAGTGGTGCAAATAGCAATCACCAGAACATAAATGATCCCGGAAATGGTACGCTGAATGAAATTTTTATCCAAAACTGAAATTTAATCTTCCAGCAAAAGTAAGAAAAGTTTGGTATTATCCTTATTAGGTGTGTCTAATTTGGACTGACTTCCGCTGATTGAGGTCAAATTTTTAAGATTGCCGGCACGTTTGACCTTCATCATTGCTTCGTTCAGGTTGCTTGCAATCTGAGAAACATTGGCCATGATGATAATCTTGCTTGGTAATCTTGATGAATGGTAATGAAGGATATTGTTATGGGAAAGCATAATTCTGCCATCAAAAGCAATGAGATGTTCGCAAGTGATAAATGCGGCATCATTCTGCTCTGTCAATTCCGGAGAATAGGGGGTTTTGATGACGTCCAAGAAATTTCTAAGATCCTGATCCCAACAGAAAACGTCCTTTACCTGCTCTATCTTGATAATCTGATTGAGCGTCTGTAGCGCTTCAGATTCATCTGCACAATAGTTAAAAAAACCTCCAGAAAGTGTGAACAGTTGTGCAAATTTATAATCCAAATCTGCATCACGAAGTTGATCGGCCAGTTTGGTAACATCTGGCTGCTCTTCTTCGGGCTGATTCATTATTTTATTGACGAGTTTTTTGAACAGACTCAATTTTTCTAAGCTTTAATTAATACAAATGTAAAAAAATAATTATAATCGGCTAAAAACCAAAACTTTATTTTAAAAGAAAATCCTAAATAAAATTAGGATTTTCTTTATATAATGCTGTTAAATAAGGTTTAACCTTCTGGATTTAAGACGTTTCCGGCATCTGCAGGATTATCAAGACTTGAGACAGGCTTTTCTGTCAATTCTGGATCCCAAGCACGTTTCCCAAATATTTCTTCAAGATCTTCACGGAAAATGACTTCTTTTTCCAAAAGTTTAGTAGCCAAAGCGTCTAATTTATCTCTATTTTCTGTGAGAATATGGACTGCTCTTGCATATTGCGTCTCTACTAATTTGGAGATTTCTTCATCAATGAGTTTCGCAGTTTGCTCTGAGTATGGTTTTCCAAAACTGTATTCTGATTGACCTGAACTGTCGTAGTAAGAAATGTTCCCCACTTTGTCATTGAGACCATAGATCGTCACCATTGCCTGAGCTTGTTTTGTCACCCTTTCAAGATCTGACAAGGCACCAGTGGAAATATTACCAAAAACAGCTTGTTCTGCTGCTCTACCGCCCAGAGTTGCACAGATCTCGTCCAACATTTGTTGAGTGGTCGTCAGCTGTCTTTCTTCCGGAAGATACCAAGCGGCACCCAGTGAACGGCCTCTCGGAACGATTGTTACTTTCAGAAGGGGAGCTGCGTGCTCTACCAACCAAGAGATCGTGGCGTGACCAGCTTCGTGGAAGGCTACTCTTCTTTTTTCGGAAGGTTTGATGGCTTTATTTTTCTTCTCCAGACCACCAATGATTCTATCTACAGCGTCCAAGAAATCTTGTTTATTAACAGACTCGTGAGAGTTTCTTGCCGCGATCAATGCTGCTTCATTACAAACATTGGCGATATCAGCACCGCTGAATCCTGGCGTTTGCTTTGCTAAAAATTCTCTGTCAATGGTGTCATCCAACTTGATTTTAGCCAAATGGACATCAAAGATCTGTTGTCTCTCATGCAGTTCCGGAAGATCTACATAAATAGAACGGTCAAAACGGCCCGCTCTCATTAATGCTTTATCCAAAATATCAGCACGATTTGTAGCAGCCATCACGATCACATTGACATCTGTCCCAAAACCATCCATTTCTGTAAGTAATTGATTCAGCGTATTTTCACGCTCGTCATTACCGCCTTGGAAACCACCTTTTCCTCTTGCTCTACCGATAGCATCGATCTCATCAATAAAAATAATGGCAGGAGATTTCGCCTTTGCCTGAGCAAAAAGATCTCTCACTCTGGAGGCTCCAACGCCCACAAACATTTCTACAAAATCTGAACCTGACAAAGAGAAAAACGGAACTTTAGCTTCACCTGCAACGGCTTTCGCCAATAAGGTTTTACCAGTTCCCGGAGGACCTACCAGAAGAACGCCTTTCGGGATCTTACCTCCTAGTTTCGTGTATTTTTCTGAGTTCTTCAAGAAATCTACAACTTCCTGCACTTCTTCTTTAGCCCCTTCTAACCCTGCAACATCTTTAAAAGTGACTTGCAATTTGTCCTTTTCATCAAATAATTTGGCTTTTGATTTTCCAATGCTGAAGATCTGGCCGCCAGGTCCGCCAGCGCCACCTCCCATTTTTCTGAAAATGAAGAAGTACAACAGGGCGAAAAGTCCGCCCCACAGTGCTAAGGTAAACAGCAGCTCGGAAAAACCACTTTGGCTTTTACCGAACTCCATTCTTGCCTGTGTAGGCAATTTGGAATTGATGCTTTCAAATCTTTCCTGGAAATATCTAAGATCACCATAAGTCAGGACAAAGTCGGGACTTGGTTTGATATTGATCACAGAAAGCGGATCATTTTCTTTATCTGTTTTCTTTAATTCTGCTTTCGCAGTTTTTGTCAGATAAACATCAGCTTTGAAATTGTCTCTATAGACCATTACTTCGCCAACTTTTCCTTTTTCTACAAGTGTGTAAAATTCTTTTTCATCAATGTTTTTTACCATAGAATCTCCAAGAATCCCTGGAAGAAATATGAGTAAAATGAGTCCCAACAAAACGGGTATAAACCAGTTGAATCCTTTGTTATTCATTTTTATTTTTTAAAGATTGATGATGCTAAAGCGCATCTTTTAACTTTCTATTTTTGTGATTTTTGCATCACCCCAAAGTTCTTCGATATCGTAATATTCACGGATCTCTTTTTGGAAAATGTGCACAACCACAGAAACGTAATCTACCAAAACCCACATAGAGTTTTCAGTACCTTCTACATGCCAAGGTCTGTCATTGAGGTCGTTTCTTACGTTTTTTTGGATGTTTCCAGCGATGGCAGACACCTGCGTATTAGAATTTCCACTGCAGATGATAAATGTTTCTGCTGCTGCATTTTCTATTCCGGTTAAATCGAAGACCAAAATATCTTCCCCCTTTGTATCTTGAATCGAATCTACGATCTTATCGATTAATAATTGTTTTTCTGTAATTTTACTCATTCAAAAAATTGTCTAATTTGCAAATTTATTGATTTTTATCTATTTATCTTTTGTTTCTGACGTTTATTATCTCTTAAAGTTTTCATAAATGACCCATTTACACCATATCGAAAATTGTTTTTCTACAAATGACGAAATTATCTCTCTTTTAGGTGAAGACGAATCAACTGCCGTTTTTACTTTTAATCAAACAAAAGGTCGTGGCCAGTACGGCAATCTATGGCAAGTGATCCCGAACGAAAACCTGGCGTACTCTCTCGCGACAAAAACTGCTAACGTTCCTATTTCCGATACCTTCGTCAATTACTATACCGCTATCATCGTCCGGGATTTTCTTGCCAATCTGACAAACGCGACGGCAAAAATAAAATGGCCAAATGATATTATCCTGAATGGTAAAAAGGTCTGTGGTATTCTGACCGAAAAAAAAAGAATCAACAACAACGAAAATTTTATCATTGGAATCGGCATTAATATTTTGCAGTCCGATTTTTCACACCTGCCGAAAGCTGGCTCTGTACTGTCTGTCACAGGATTAAGTTTTGACCTGAAGGTGTTTGCAGAGAAATTCCACAACCATGTCAGCTCAAAAATGGAAAATATGGATTCTGAAAATAAAATTTTAACAGAATACAATCATGAGCTTTTCAGAAAAGATGAGATTTCGGTTTTTCAGAAAAACGATTTGCGCCAAAATGGCATCATCAAAAATGCTGACAAAAATGGTTTTCTCTGGATCGATCTGGAAAATGAAGGCCTGCAGAAGTTCTTTCATAAGGAGATAGAACTGCTTTACTGAGGACCTTTATTTTTTGATTAAACAGTTTTAAAATTTCACATTAAACAAAAATTACTGATTCGCTCTTTTGATGTAAAGATAAGCAGCAATAGGTGCAAAAATGATATTTGGAAGCCACATGGCCAAAAGTGGCGTCAGTGTTTTGTTTTCGGAAACCACATTGAGAACCTGAAAAGAGAATACAAACAGGAAGGCCAAAGCGATTCCCAAAGCGAGATTAAGCCCCAGTCCGCCCCGTT
This sequence comes from Epilithonimonas tenax DSM 16811, assembly GCF_000428485.1. GTDB lineage: Bacteria > Bacteroidota > Bacteroidia > Flavobacteriales > Weeksellaceae > Epilithonimonas > Epilithonimonas tenax. The sequence continues at coordinate 69,177 of NZ_AUAA01000010.1, forward strand.
TTTTCTGAGACGATAGTGACAAGCCCAAAAACGTGAGAATAATGATGGAAACAGGCATAGATGTTCTTTGATAAAGTTCGTTGTAAAAAGAGGTCACATTGTTGTTCCCTTTCATTTTCTCGCGATTGATCAAGTTTAATAATTCTGGAGTGGTTTTGTTCTGAGCCACCAGTTTATCCGGAAATAATTCTGAAGGTGGCAATTTGAAATCCTGAGTTTTGGAAGCGCCTTGCGCAAGAATTTCGGTATCATTCTTCGCTGCAGTTCTTTCGATATAATTATTAATAATGAATTTTTTCGTCTTCTCATCCCACTGGATATCCATCGCCGTGATCTGATAAAGCAACTTTTTGTTCTTATCAAATTTTTGATACATATAGCCAGAACCGCGGTTTTCCTTTTTATTATAGCTGTTGACGAAGATGTATTCATTAGGGTTGATATTGGAGGCAATGCTCATATTTCCGAGCAACTTCTCCTTGTTCACACTGTTATAAGTATAAGGTTCTAGGATATTTTTTTGGATATTGGCCCACGGTAAAATAAAATGATTCACCGCCAACGTCACTATAAATATTAATAAAGAAGTAATCAGATATGGTCTTGCAAACCTATGGAAACTAGCGCCGCTACTGATGATGGCAACAATTTCTGTATTATTAGCCATCTTGGAAGTGAAAAAAATCACCGTAATGAAAACGAGGATCGACATAAAGGTCAGGATCAGATTCAGGATCCAGAACGGATAGAAATTAAGCAAAAAATATCCTACTGTAAAGCCGTTGCTTTCAATCCGCGGCGTTTTCGCCTGCACATCCACAACCATAATGATGATAGACAAAAGCGCCAACATAAAAATGAGGGTTCCCAAATATTTTTTGATGACGTAAAGGTCTATGATTTTCATCGAGTTACAAATTGATAAATGATGATTGATAATTAATTTCTGAATCTCGCTTCTTTTTACTGTTCTCCGGTTTATTCTAAAGCCTTTGTCTTAGCTGCGGAATGATAGAATCTTTCCATTGATAGAAGTCGCCTGCAACAATATGTTCTCTCGCAACTTTCACTAAATCAAGGTAAAATGCCAAGTTATGTATGGATGCAATTTGTTTTGCCAAATATTCCTTAGAAACGAAAAGATGACGGACGTAAGCCTTGCTGTAGGCGCTGTCTACATAACTTGTCCCAAACTCATCAAGAGGTGAAAAATCCTCTTTCCATCGTTCGTTTTTCATGTTCATCACACCTTGCCAAGTGAAAAGCATTGCGTTTCTGGCGTTTCTGGTCGGCATTACGCAGTCCATCATATCTACACCAAAACCAATACTTTCCAGAATATTCCAAGGTGTTCCAACGCCCATCAGATATCTCGGTTTGTCCTTCGGGAGGATGTCTGTCACTTCATTGGTGATTCTGTACATTTCCGGTTCCGGCTCTCCAACGGAAAGTCCGCCAATGGCATTACCTTCTGCGCCAGCTTCAGAAATGACCTCAGCAGAGATCTTTCTCAAATCAGAATAGCAAGAACCCTGAACAATGGGAAATAACCTCTGCCTGTGTTCGTATAACTCTTTGTTTTCCTCGGTCCAACTGATGCATCTTTTCAACCAACGGTGCGTGAGCTCCATTGATGTTTTTACGGCATTATAATCGCTGGGATAAGCAATACATTCGTCAAAAGCCATAAAAATATCGGCGCCTATTTGTCTTTGAATCTGCATAGAAACCTCTGGCGACATAAAATGTAGGCTGCCGTCTATATGCGATTTGAATTTCACACCTTCTTCTGTAATTTTTCTGCTTTTCGCTAAAGAAAAAACCTGATAGCCACCGGAATCTGTCAGGATTGGAAGATCCCAATTCATAAACTGGTGAAGCCCGCCTGCTTTTTCCATAATATCCATGGTTGGACGAAGCATCAAATGGTAGGTATTTCCTAAAATGATCTGCGCTTTTATGTCTTCTTTCAGCTCTCTTTGGTGCACGGTCTTCACAGATGCCACCGTACCAACCGGCATAAAAATAGGCGTTTGGATCTGTCCGTGGTCGGTATTGATCACTCCAGCTCTCGCTTTGGACTCTGAAGTTTTTTCGATTTCAAAAAATTTTTGCATAATTTATCTCGCTTGCGGCGGTATTCCGGGATTCTCTTTTAATTTTTTATTGATGAAAGCTTCTGCTTTCGGGTCTTTCGCTATGATGATCTTCTGGGCGTTGTCCAAAATATCATTAATGATCGCTGGTTTCGTCATATAATATTGATAGCTGGCTGTAAAAAGTTCGCCTTTGATATGGTACTTTTTCAAAATGAACCTTGTTGCATTTTCAGAATTGATGTTGGTTCCGATGGTGAATTGCTGTTCATTGATTGCAAAGTCAGCAATCATCTCGGACATCTTTTCTTCTGGCAAGATGTTCTTTGGTTTTTCCAAAGCCTCTCTACAGGACAGAATACAGAAAATCATCATTAAAGAAAAAACAAAATGCTTCATATTATAATTTTCCAATCAGGTTTTTCCACTTCAAATTCAGAACGCCGAAGATGGCTTCCTGGATGATTCCGCCGTTCATTTTGCTGACGCCTTCTGTTCTGTCCGTAAAAATAATCGGTACTTCTACAATCTTCAGATCTTTTTTAAAAACCCGGTATTTCATTTCCACCTGAAAGCCGTAGCCTTTCAGTTTGATCTTGTCCAAGCCAATGGCAATCAATGTTTTTCTTTTAAAACAAACAAATCCTGCAGTCGTATCGTGAATCGGAAGTCCGAGAACAAAACGCACATATTTTGAAGCGAAATAAGAGAGCAAAACCCTTCCCATTGGCCAGTTGACGACATTCACACCCTGAGAATATCTGGAACCAACGGCCATGTCTGCTGTTTTGCAGGCTTCGTAAAGTTTGATGAGATCTTTGGGATTGTGGGAAAAATCGGCATCCATCTCGAAGATGTAATCATACTCATTGTGGATCGCCCATTGGAAACCGTGGATGTAAGCTTTGCCTAAGCCATCTTTTATCTTTCTGACGGTGAGATGCAGCTGAAGCGGAAACCTCTCTCTCAAACCTTTAACAATCTCAGCCGTACCATCGGGCGAAGAATCGTCTACCACCAAAACGTGGAAATCTTGCTGCAAAGCAAAAACAGCCGAAATGATCTTTTCGACGTTTTCTTTTTCGTTGTAGGTGGGAATAATGACTAGTTTCTTCATCCGGCAAATAATCCGCAAAGATAATCTTTAATCGTTAATGTTTATTTGGGAGGGCGGAAATTAACTTTTTTTAATAGAAATATCAGCTGATAGAATTTGTAAAGAAAGATTTTCTGTAATAGGTTTACAAATTAATGATGCTTGCGTAAATGATTGGTACGAGTCAGCCCCAATCTGGTGCGAGCGTCTCGCTCGTGTCCTCTTCACAAATTTGTCTTGTACGAAACCACTTGCTACAAGGTTTAGTATTGTTTGCACTTAGTTTTTGTTATGTTACAGCCACGAGCAAGATGCTAACGAACCATGGAGAGTGATAAGGACCTCGCAGAAACACCACAGAAACTGAATGTTAAATTTAAAAAACGATCAAATTTTATTATGTAAAAAAAAATGACAACGATGATTGGTCTAAAAATGACATACAATCTAAATGCTCAATTTATTCGTATCTAATTTTATCAAAAATATAAAATGCAAAAACCAATTCTCATACTACTTTTTCTGGCTATAATGATGATTAGTTGTAAACCGACCGTGATCTACAAAGATATTTCGTACACCAAAAACCATAAAGGAGAAGATGTAAAACTGAATATCTTCACGCCTAAAAACATCAAGGACAAAAACCTGCCAGTCCTCATTTACGTTTACGGCGGAAATTGGAACACCGGCAATAAGGACAAGTATCATCTGCTCGGGAGAAACTTCGCCCGCAAAAATATGACTGTTGTGATTCCGGATTATACCTTGAGTCCCAACGCAGATGTAGATGAAATGACCAAAGAAATCGCAGCAGCGATCCAATTCACCAAACAAAATGCGGCGAAATACCATGGCGACCCGGAACGTATTTTCATTTCCGGCCATTCTGCAGGCGGACAACTGGCAACTTCGGCCGTGATGAATCCCAAATACGGGATCCCGGAAAAAACGATCGCAGGTATTATTCTGATTGACGCTGCTGGCATCGATATGAAAAATTACCTTGAAAAATATCCGCCCACAGCAGAAGACAATTACGACGCCACCTGGAGCAAAGATCCCGAAAAATGGAAACAGGCTTCATCTATCTACTTCATTAATGAAAAGACACCGCCATTTTTGATTTACGTGGGAGAGAAAACTTATCCTTCCATAAAAGTCGCCAACGAGAATTTTTTGAAAGTGTTGAAACCATTTCAACCGGATGTGAAACCGATTATGCTCAATAAAAAACACGTTCCCATGATTTTGCAATATTTTTTACCGTGGAGCAAAAGATTAGATGAAGCTGCAGATTTTATTGGAGATAGAAAATAATTGTTCAGGCCTTTCCGTTTTCAAATAAGTTTAATAATTACAAACTAATTATAACATCCCATTGTTCTAATTCCTATTTTTGCAAAAATTTTGGAGCTTGGTAAGAATAGCAGAACATAATGATTGGGTGGTATATTGTATTCTCGGAAGTATTTTCGCTTACATTATCGTACTTTCAGTTTTCAACCGGGATGCCAATATCAAGGATTTTCTGACGCAGAAGATAGAGGATTCTAATAATTTAACGCCATCTTGGACCATTATTTCCATTGTGAGAAGTGTGATGATTACCGTTATTTTATCACAATTTGTCCCTGTTGTTCCAAAATTTGTTTCCGATTTGCAGTTATTTGGGATCCAACTCAACAAATTCGGTTTTACTTTTTTAGCCGTCATGACCTTCGATATTGTGAAAAACATACTCACTTTTCTTTACTACAACAGTATTGGAGAAGGGAAAAAGCTGAAAAGATTGGCTTCGATTTCCAGCAAGTTCTATTTTCTGGAATCTATTGGATTGATCGCTGCCGGCTTCGCACTTTATTACTACCCTTTGGATCTGGTTCGTTATTTTTATGTCGTCCTATTTGTGTTAATATCATTGTTTGTGATGAAAAACCTCATCTATATTTTTCATAACCAAGCTATTTTACCAGAAAAATGGTATTATAAATTTTTGTATATTTGCACGCTTCAAATAGTACCCGTGTTGGTACTTTGGAAGTTCTTATTTTTTTAAGATTAAAACAGACAATTCAAGATGAAAATCAAATCTATTTTAGTTTCGCAACCAGCTCCTAACGAATCTTCACCCTATTTGGAGATTGCAAAAAAAGAGAAAATCAAAATTGATTTCCGTCCTTTTATTCACGTTGAAGGTGTGGATGCGAAAGATCTCAGAACGCAGAAGATAGACCTGACCCAATATACAGGGATTATTTTCACCAGCAAGAATGCGATTGATCATTATTTTCGTCTTGCAGAGGAAATGAGATTCGCAGTGCCGGATTCTATGCGATACATCTGCCAATCGGAGGCCATTGCCAACTATCTGCAGAAACACATCGTTTATAGAAAAAGAAAGATCAGCTTCGGTGAGAAGAATTTCTCTGACCTGGCTCCTTTGTTCAAAAAACATCCTTCAGAAAAGTATCTTTTGCCATCGTCCGATATCCTGACGCCGGAAGTTCCAAAAGTCTTGGACTCTGCCAATATCGACTGGACAAGAGCCATTATGTACAAAACTGTTGCGAGCGACCTGACAGACATCAACATTGATGATTATGAAATGCTGGTATTCTTCAGTCCGCAAGGAATCAAATCTTTGAAGATCAACTTCCCAAGTTTTGAACAGAAAGAAACCAAGATCGCTGTTTTTGGAACCACAACTCAAGCTGCTGCAGAAGAAGCAGGACTCACAGTCAATGTGATGGCTCCTACAAAAGAAACGCCTTCTATGACAATGGCGATAGAAAAATACATCAAAAGCATCAATAAGTAATTATTGACTCCATAAATCAAAACCGTCCCGGAATTTTCGGGATGGTTTTTTTGTTTAAATTTGAGTTAGAAAAAATATCGCAAAGGCGCAAAAATTATTTATATTCTAACGTTTAAAGTCGCAAAATAAATTGCTACCCTCTTTGAAAGTTGGCGACTTTCAACATTAAGACTTTAACCTAATCTTGCGCCTTTGCGTAAAAAATCAAAACAAAATGAATGCTCCAAACGCAAAAAAAATAGAAAAACTTCTCGAAATCCACAGTGACCAAAGGAACGATCCTTACTTCTGGATGAACGAAAGAGAAAATCCCGACGTCGTAAAATATCTGGAAGAAGAAAACGCCTACACAGATTTTGTGATGAAGGACACAGAAGATCTTCAGAATGAACTTTATGAGGAGATGAAATCGCGTTACAAAAAGGATGACGAGTCTTTGCCTTATTTTTTCAATCAATATTGGTACATCGTCCGCTATGAGGATGGGAAAGAATATCCGATTTTCTCCAGAAAGCTCCAGACTTTGGACAATGAAGAAGAGATTCTTTTGGATGCGAATGTTTTGGCAGAAGGCCACGATTATTTCGATATTGGGAGCATTTCCATCAGTGTTAGTAATGACATTTTATCATTTTCTACTGACTTAGTCGGGAGAAGAATTTACAAGATCTTCTTCAAGAATCTGAAAACCGGCGAGATCTACAAAGACGAAATACAAAATACGACCGGAAAAGCAGTTTGGTCCAACGATAGCAACTATGTTTTCTACATCAGAAAAGATGAAAGCTTGCGAGCATTCCAGATCCACCGCCACGAATTGGGCACTGCTACAGAAAAAGACGTTTTGATCTTTCATGAAGAAGATGAGACCTTTGACGTTAACGTTTACAAAACCAAAACGTTAGACTACATTTTCATCTCGTCATCCAGCACCAATGAAGATGAGCACAGATTCATCCCATCAAATGATGTTTTTGCAGCGTGGACAATCATCCAGCCGAGAACAGAGGATTTGGAATATTCTATAGAACATTACCAGGACGATTTTTACATTGTAACGAATGCAGATGACGCCACGAATTTCAAAATTGTAAAGACCAAAGTTGACAATCCATCTATAGAGAACTGGGTAGATTTTGTCCCGCACAGAGAAAATGTATTGCTGGAAGGTTTTGAAATTTTCAATGATTATTTCGTTTTGGAAGAAAGAGAAAGAGGTCTTCTTCAGATCAAAATCATCGAAAGCAAAACCGGAGACTCTCATTATCTGCCATTTTCTGACCCTACATACACCGCTTATATCGGAACGAATATGGAATTTGACACCAAAAAATTGCGTTTCGGTTATACATCTCTGACAAAACCATCTTCCACTTTCGAATATGATATGAAGGAAAAAACCACCAAACTCCTGAAAGAGCAGGACGTGTTGGGCGGCAACTTCTTCAAAGAAAACTACACCTCAGAAAGAATCTGGGCCACCGCAAGAGACGGAAAACAGGTTCCAATTTCTCTGGTTTATCACCAAGACACCCCAAAATCTGAAAACACACCGCTTCTACTTTACGGCTACGGAAGTTACGGTCACACGGTGGATGCCAGCTTTTCCAGCACGAGATTATCTTTGCTGGATCGCGGTTACATCTTTGCCATCGCACACATCCGAGGCGGAGAATACTTGGGCAGAGAGTGGTATGAGGACGGAAAAATGCTTCAGAAAAAGAATACGTTTTTTGATTTCATTGATGCCGCAAAATACTTAATATCAGAAAATTACACGTCTCCAAAACACCTTTATGCGATGGGCGGAAGTGCCGGCGGACTTTTGGTAGGCGCGGTGATGAATTACAATCCGGAACTTTTTAACGGAATTGTGGCGCAAGTTCCTTTCGTAGATGTAGTAACGACGATGTTGGACGATACCATTCCTTTGACGACGGGAGAATACGATGAATGGGGAAATCCCAATGAGAAGGAATATTATGATTATATGAAATCCTACTCGCCTTATGATAACATCCAAGCAAAAAACTACCCTAACATCTTAATAACCACAGGATTTCACGATTCTCAAGTCCAATATTGGGAACCAGCAAAATGGACAGCAAAATTGAGAGAACTGAAAACGGATGATAATATCCTGATCTTCAAAACCGATATGAGCTCCGGACACGGCGGTGCCAGCGGCCGATTCGAAAGTTTAAAGGAGATTGCTTTGGAATACGCGTTTCTTTTAAAAATAAACGATAAATGGTAAGCGATAAATGATGAATATGGATGTAGATTATAACGCCTTATTTGCTCAAAAGACCAAACAAATAGCAATTACCATTATTAAGGAGTTTTCAATAATTCCTTACAAAGAAGCTTTCTCTGTTATTCGAAAGCAAATATACCGCTCCTCAAGTTCAATGGCTGCAAATTATAGAGCTATGAGTAGAGCTCGTTCAAAAGCAGAGAGATTTTCTAAATTATCAATCGTAATCGAAGAAACAAACAAAACTCTTTTTTGGTTGGAAATGATAGAAGAACTTAATTTTGTAAGGGCAGAAATATTAGTTGATTTAAAAACTAGAACCGAAGAAATTATAAAAGTAACAGCTTCTTACAGAAAATTATTAAAGCAATAATTAAATCATTTATCAACTATCACTTATCATTTATATTCACTATGAGCGAAGCAGAACTTTGGAAAAAAGTAGAACACTTCTTTGAAATCAATTTTCAAACTGAGAAAAATCCGCCAATCGATACATTGCTGTTCATCATTGGTGTTCAGGAATTGGGAAGTGGGCAGCAGAAATTTACGAAAGACGATAAAGTCAATCTTTTACACATCGCAGTTTGCAGATTGCTGGAACCTTTCGGCTACTACAAATTCACGCATTATGAAGACGGCTGGCCACATTACGATAAACTGGATGATCTTCCTGAACTGAAACCAAATGAACAATCGCTTCTGATGAAAAAAGCGATTATTCAGTATTTTGAGGATGAGGAAATCCCTTTGGATTAAATCATTTTGTTGAATCGTTAAATCGTAGAGCTGACAAGTCGGCTTCCATTTAACAAATTAACGATTTAACAAATCTTCCAGCTGATTCAGGCCCATTTTGAAGCCATCTTCGAAGCCCATTTCCAGCTGTTGCAGCATTTTTTCTTTGCTAGATACTTTGATATTGACGGTTAGCTTTGTGCCTTCCTGCACACCCGTAAAGCCAAAAAGCCAACTTGTTGCGGGCATATTTTCGTCAATGATTCCTTTTTCATCAGAAAATTTACTTTCCTGATCAAAGCTTCTGTGTTGGTTGATCTCACCGTAATTCACAACACAAAACGCTTTTTCGCTATTTGGACCAACCATCGCGTAATGCCAGCTTCCGTTTTCCCGAAATTCCATTTGGATGGTTTCGCAATGCCAGGGTTTTGGTCCCCACCATTGATCGATCAATTCCGCTTGTGTAAAATATTCCCAGACGGTTGTTACATCTGCGGGGAAAACCTTCATTACGTAAATGCTTGTGGCATCAAGATCTGCATTAAAAATAATTTCTGAATTCATAGCGTTATCTATTTTTACAAACTTAATTATAAAAAATCACACCAAACTTTTCTTATGGCAGCATTTTTGATATTCACAATAAAACGTTAAATCTGTCAATTTTAAGAAAAATTTAATAATTTCAAGGGTCTTTTTTTATGGAGACATTCTTAAAATCAGTAATTTTAACTTTTCAAAATTAAAATATTATATGAATAATAAATTCATTCCAATCATTTCTGTATTTATGACCATATCGCTTATTGTGTTTGTCTCTTTGCAGTTGTATTGGATCAAAGAATTATACACCTCGCTGGAGCAGGATTTTTCTAACAAAGTGTACTCAGCCTTAGAAACTTCTACTCAAAAAGTGAATCAGATCGAGGTTAATAAATATTGGAATGAGACCTATGGCGGTGTCGGAAAAGAGGTTCTTGCTTCTTCCAATCAGCCAACCAAAACATACATACAGCAAAGTTCTGACTCTGCAAACCGTTCTAATATCCTTTTTCAAACCAGTATTGTAGAGAAACAAAACATCCCAGTTTCTGCAAAAGGTGACACGCTTTATACGACGAAACTTTACAAAGATGAAGGTCAACTGAAGCTGAAAAGAAGCTCTCCGGAGCCGCTTACGACCAATATCAGCAGAGATATTGATAACAATTCTTTCCAAATGAAAGAGTTTGCAAGACTGAGCGCCACCAATCTGCCCATTGAAAAACGGGTTGACAACAGAGTTATTGATTCTGTAATCAGTAAAGAATTAAAACTTAAAGGGATTGATACAAAATTCGGTTTTGGCGTCATTAATAAAAACAACAAACTAACGACTGTTGCCAACAATATTTATCTGGATCAAAAGGACAAGACCAATTACACATATCCACTTTTCACAGACAGCAAGGACAGAACGCTTTATACCCTCGCCATCGTGTTTCCTAGGAAAGATTATTCCTTGGTAAAACATAATTTGCCGATGCTTTTGGGAACTTTCATCTCATTGCTGACGATTCTTGGGATTTATATTATTTCCATTAATTATATGATGCGTCAGAAGAAAATTGCTGAGATCAAGACCGATTTTATCAATAATATGTCCCACGAGTTCAAGACACCTTTGGCTACCATTTCTGTGGCGGCAGACTCTCTCGCCAATGACAAGATCGCAACCAATCCGGACAAGGTGAAATATTACTCCGGACTCATCAAGCAGGAAAACCTGAGAATGAAGAAACAGGTAGAAACAGTTCTGAACATGTCCAAACTCGAACGCAACGAGATGCCGCTGCATTTGAAAGAAACCAACGTTCGTGAACTGATAAAAAGTGTTACAGAATCTTTCCGACTGATCGTAGATGAGAGAAATGGATCGCTGACAACGGATTTTAATGCCACGAAGTATCATTTTCTGGTGGATGAGTTTCACATCTCGAATGCCTTAATTAACCTCCTGGATAATGCCAACAAATATTCTCCTGAAACACCGGAAATAACGGTAAAAACAAGAAATGAAGCCAATTTCTACGTGATCGAAATTTCTGATAAAGGAATGGGAATGGATGCCATCAACAAAACTAAGATTTTCGAGAAATTCTTCCGTGAAGAAACAGGAAATATCCACAATGTTAAAGGACAGGGACTTGGATTGTCTTACGTGAAAAAAATCATTGAAATCCATAAAGGGCAGATTTCCGTAGATGCGAACAAAGGGAAAGGAAGCACGTTTACAATCAAGCTACCGATGGTTTAAAACATCAATGATACATGATGGTTTATCAACGCTTATAAAAATCAATCATCATCTATCTCCGATCAATTATTAATCAAATTAAAAATTAAAAATATGAGTAATAGAATATTATTAGTAGAAGACGACCAGAGTTTTGGCGCCGTTCTGAAAGACTACCTTACGATAAACAACTTCGAGGTTACATTGGCAACTGACGGAGAAATGGGACTGAAAGAGTTTACAGAAAAAGAATTCGACATCTGCATCTTTGATGTCATGATGCCAAAAAAAGACGGATTTTCTCTGGCAGAAGATGTGAAGAAAATAGATAAAAATACACCCATCATATTCCTGACCGCCCGAAATCTACGTGAAGACATCCTGAAAGGTTACCAAATAGGTGCAGATGATTACATCACAAAGCCATTTGATACGGAGCTTCTGCTGTACAAGATCAAAGCCATTCTACAGCGAAGTGCCGTTCTGGAAAATGAAGATCAGGAACAATTCAAGATCAGTAATATTTTCTTTGATTCTATGCTGAGACAACTTCGCGTGAATGAAAATGACTACAAACTGTCACCTAAAGAAAATGAACTTCTGAAACTGCTTTGCATCCATAGAAACGACTTTATGCCGAGAGATCTTGCATTGAGAAAGATTTGGAAAAAAGAGAATTACTTCACCGCACGAAGTATGGATGTGTACATCGCCAAGCTGAGAAAACTACTGAAAGAAGATGACGGATTAGAAATCATCAACGTTCACGGAGAAGGTTTCCGATTGTTGGTAAAAAACCCTCAGTAAAAAAATATCCCTTCAGAAAATTCTGAAGGGACTTTTTGTCTATATTACATTATACTTTTTAGATGATACAGTGTAAAATAAAATTAATTCGTAGCCATTTTCTGCTCTGGCGCATTTAGGATCTGGTCTTTTTGCGCACTACCTTTCAGCCATTCTGAACTTGAAAGATAATTCTGATCAGGATAATAAATAAACAGACATGTTCTGTCTTTGATGGTATTGATAATTGGCTGAGCCAGCTCTCTTGGAATCGCGGGGCAACCCCAGCTTCTTCCCAAGCGTTTTTCAGCTTTGATAAAATCTTCACTCACATAATGGGCACCGTGCATCACAATACACCTTTCCAAAGCCGCATCATTATAACCTTTGTCCATCCCGAATAATCTCAAAGAATAACCATTATCACCTTCATAAGTCTGTTCTGTAATGTAGAAGCCAAGACTAGACTGGTGGGAATCTTCGGTATTGGAAAAATTCATTGCAAACTCTTCGCCCGTTCCTTTCCCGTGAGCAACCAGGGAATTAAACAGTAATTTTTTCTCACCGGTATCAACAACCCAAAGGCGCTTTTTGTTGGAAGAAAGACTAAAATCACAAACCGAAAGCAGATGTGCTGTCGGTTCCAATTTACCGGATTTTTTCAAATTTTGGAATCCTAAAAATGCTTTTTCAAAGACTTCAAAATTTAATTTTTCTCCTTCAAACTGTAGATTCTTGTACACTTCTTCCGCCTCATTGGCTGGTTCGGAATTCTTTTTAGGACTTAGTTTGACTTCCTTTATTGTGATCGCCGTCTCAGGTAGATTCTCGGAACCCGATGGATAAAACGAGGTGGTGATCAAATAAAACAATCCTAATAACAGTGGAAATCTCTTCATAAATGATCTATATTATATGTATTTTTTGGTGGAACAAAATTACAATTATATCATTTTCAACACGTTAATACAAACTCTTTTAACAGTTCTTTGGGAAACTTTAACTCAAAATAATAAATTCTGAAGCCTTTTTTTTAAGATTTATTTATGATAAATAATGATTTCGTACATAACCGGAAATTTTCAATTGATCCATAAAAACGATTTTTAAAGTGATAAATTGCGTTATAAAATTTTCGGTTATGTCAACACTCAAGATCGCCGGTATCAATCTGGATATCACTTGGAAGAATAAAGAACAGAATTTCAGAAAGATAGAGAACGCATTTTCGTCCACAGAAGCGGCTATTTTTCTGCTTCCAGAAATGTTTTCCACCGGATTTTGTATGGAAGCTGATGAAGTTGCGGACAGACATCTGGAAACGTTGTACTGGATGCAATCTTTTGCTAAATCAAAAAATTCGGCCGTTGCAGGTAGTGCTTCTGTAGAGGAAAATGGCAAATTCTACAACCGTTTCTATTTCGTTTTTCCAGACGGCAGCTTTGAACATTACGACAAAAGACATTTGTTTTCCTATTCTGGAGAAGACAAAATCTACACCGCTGGAACAGAAAGAAAAATCATAGAATACAAGGGATTTAAAATTCTTTTGCAGGTTTGTTTTGATTTGCGTTTTCCTGTTTTTTCCAGAAATCAGGATGATTATGACGCCGTTCTTTATATTGCCAACTGGCCAAATTCCAGAGTTGAAGCGTGGAAATCTTTGTTGAAAGCGAGGTCAATTGAGAATCAAGCGTTTCTTTTTGGACTGAACAGGATTGGAATTGATGGCTATAAGCTTGATTATAAAGAAAGTTCTTTGGTTTATTTCCCGGACGGAAGAGAAATTTCCGACCGAGAAAACAATGTTATTATTGCTGAATGGAATCTGGAAGAATTAAAAGAATTTCGGAGTAAATTTCCGTTTTTGAATGAAAGAGATGGGTTTGAGATTATTACTTAGTTTTGTAAAAAACTTTAATCAATGAAAAACATTTTTACGTTATTCTTTTTAAGCCTTATATTATTTTCTTGCTCAAGAGATAATGAGGATGAAATTTTCGAAAATAATGAGCCATTAATTACCAAAATGAGTAGCCTTGTCTTATATTCAGGTTTTATATTTAATAATAATGTAGACCTAAATGTTTATTTTCAATATGATAATGACAAGCGTTTAACAAGAAAAACGGGAGGATTATTACCTGTTTCTGGCTCAACAGGATTTGGTGGCTCCTTTTCAGATAAAGTCTATACAACTTTGGTTTATAGTGGAAATACGGTCTTAATAGAAAATTTTTCATCATCGCCTGATTTTACAGTTCCAAAAAATTCTAAATATTTTATTTTGAATAATAGTAACCAAATTTCTGAAAGAGAATTTGAAGACGGACACGAATACAATTACAAAAAACAACAATACAAATATGAATCTGGTAAATTAACAGAGATAATTACAACTCTACCAAAAATGCCATTTTTTCCTCCAGATGACTATATTCCAACATATTTAGAAAAATTCTATTATGACTCAAATGGCAATCTAACTAAGTCTGAATACATTTTCCAAAAAGATGGAGTGAACACTAATGAGAAAACAGTTCGTACTTTCGAAGATTACGACAATTCTTATAATCCTTGGAAAAGATTATATCTTTTGGATGAGTTTTTCTATCGTTCGATTTCTAAAAATAATTTTAGGAAATACAAAGAAATTAAGTATGATTATTATGGAAATATAACTTCAACTACACTCAGAGATTGGACTTTTAATTATGATTCTAATGGAAATATTATAATTAATTAGAATAGCCCTCCAGCAACCCAACCAAAGAATTAACATCGTGAACACCGCTTTCCTTCCAAAGCATTTCTCCATTCTTGAAAACAGCTAAAGTAGGAACACCTCGCACATTATATTCATTAGCGATTGACGGAAACTGATCAATATCTATTTTAACAATTCTGGCTTTATCGCCGACTTGCTCTTTTACAGAATTCAAAACGGAAGACTGCACTTTGCAAGGCTGACACCAAGTTGCAAAAAAATCAATAAGAACGGGACGTTCAGATTGTATAAGTTCCTGAAATTTTTGAGACATAATCTTAGGTTTTAGAAGTTAGGTTTTAGGTATTTGTAATTTTTGTTTGACTTTGTCAGGCTGAGGTTCTCGAAGTCCATCCAAACTCTATAAAGTTTTTGTCTGACAAACAAAATTACTCGTCGGAATATTATCGAATTTCTTGATGGAATTGAAACCGCCTTCAATTTCCGTAAAGTTTCTATAACCTCTGGACTGCAAAATACTGGCCGCAATCATACTTCTGTAACCGCCAGCACAATGGATGTAGAAATGCTCAGAATTATCGATTGAATTCACCCAATCATTAATATAAGCCAAAGGTTTGCTGTAAGCTTCATCGATGTGTTCTGCTTCGTATTCGGTTTCTTTTCTGACATCGATCACTTTTTGTCCTACAACATAGTCAGTCACAAACTGTTCGGCAGAAATTCTTTCGACCTCATCTGTTTCTTTACCAGAATTCTTCCAACGTTCAAAACCGCCGTCTAAAAACCCAACCACGTTATCGAATCCTACTCTACTTAGTCTGGTAATGACTTCTTCTTCTGTTCCGAGATCAGAAACCAAAATAATAGGCTGCTGTACATCCACAATCATCGCGCCCACCCAAGGGGCAAAATCACCTTTGAGTCCGATGTTTATTGAGTTCGGGACAAAACCCTTATGGAAATCTGCCGCACTTCTCGTATCCAAGATCAAGGCGCCCGTTTCTTCAACCGCTGTTTCAAAATCTTCTACTGAGATGGGATTATTTCCTTTTTTAAGCACTTTTTCGAAACTTTCATAGCCACCTTTGTTCAGGGCAACATTCATCCCAAAATATTTTGGTGGCGCCGTCAACCCATCCAGAACCTCAGCAATAAAACTTGCTTTAGTTGGCTGATTGAGCGCGTAATTCGTCTTTTTCTGATTCCCCAAAGTGTCCACCGTTTCTTTCTGCATATTCTTTCCACAGGCAGAACCAGCGCCGTGAGCGGGATACACGGTGATAGAATCATCTAAAGGCAAGATCTTGCTGTGAAGGCTTTCGTACAACATTCCGGCAAGATCCTCTTCTGTAATCTCCCCTGCTTTTTGTGCCAGATCTGGTCTGCCAACGTCGCCCAGGAATAAGGTATCACCAGAGAAAATGGCTGTTTCTTTTCCGCGCTCATCTATCAAAAGATAAGTTGAACTTTCAAGCGTATGACCTGGCGTGTGAAGTACTTTTATTTTGATTTTTCCTACGTCGAAGATTTGTTCATCTTCCGCAATAACAGCCTCAAATTCTGGCTTTGCCGTTGGTCCGTAAACGATTGGCGCACCAGTTTTTTTAGATAGATCCAAATGTCCGGAAACAAAATCTGCGTGGAAATGGGTCTCAAAAATATATTTGAGTGTGACCTGGTCTTTTTCCAAACGCTCCAGATATGGTTTGATCTCTCTCAGCGGATCTATGATGGCTGCTTCGTTTTCGGAAACAATGTAGTACGCACCCTGCGCAAGACATCCGGTATATATTTGCTCGATTTTCATTGTCAATCAGTAGATTATATTCAAAATTCTGGTGTGAATTTTATTTTAAAGCTTTTGTGAATACAAATATGAGACTATTTGGAATAACTGTAAATAATTTTCGACTGATATTATTTATGATCTCGATTTAAAATTAAACAAATGCTTAATTTTATTTTGAAAAGAACATTAACTTTTGTCAAAACTATTCAGAAACTTATATCATTTAAAAGCTATTTTATGAGCGCCCAGATGCCTACTCCCACAGCCACATAAGCTACCACCGTGATGATATCTGCCGTTGGTTGGGAGAATCGTCTTTCCGTAATGGTACTTTGGTTGATTTGGTTTTTGTGAAATTTGAGGATCTTTGTAGGTTTATGAATAACGTGTGCTACCAAAGTGTCACTCTCCCATTTGTCAACCTGTATTTTATAAGGTCTGCCGCCTGCTTCTATTTTAAAGTATTTATTAGCCTCCAGTTTTTCCTCTATATTCGCCGGTTGAGTTGGGCTATTATCTTTTTTAGTCACAGATCTTCTGGGACTTTTGGACTGATTTTTTGCTTGCTGCGAAGCGTTGGCCTTTCCTGCTGCATCATTAGAGTCAGCCTCAGATTTTTGCAATTCTTGTGCAGTAGTCTCTTTTTCAGACTTTGCCCTGTAGGTGTAACAGCTTATTAAAGAAAATGATATGATAAGGAGATAAAGATAATTTTTCATTAGCCAAATTTAAGAATTAAACGGATTATTTTTAAATTTCTTTTGAGGCAACAGCAAGTTTGCCAAAATCCAATAACAAAAGGCTTTAAAAGAGAAAAACCGCAAGAATACAGCTCGGATCTATCTCTTATTCTCACAATTAATTTCGTATTTTAGCGCTTCTAAAATCAGAACTTTGGCAAAGAAAGAAACCCCTTTAATGACGCAATACAACACCATCAAGGCCAAATATCCTGATGCGCTTTTGCTGTTCCGCGTGGGAGATTTCTACGAGACTTTTGGGCAAGATGCCATCAAAACGTCTCAGATTCTCGGGATTGTTTTGACCAAAAGAGCCAATGGTGAAGGCCATATTGAGTTGGCTGGATTTCCGCATCATTCCGTAGATTCCTATCTTCCAAAATTGGTGAGAGCCGGATTGCGTGTTGCGATCTGCGACCAGCTGGAAGATCCGAAAACCGTAAAAGGCATTGTAAAACGCGGCGTGACAGAATTGGTAACGCCAGGTGTTACGTTTAACGATCAGGTTCTGAGTTCCAAGAAAAACAATTTTCTGCTTTCTCTTCACAAAGAAAAAGAAAAATACGGATTGGCTTTGGTAGATGTTTCCACCGGAGAATTTCTCGTGAGTGAGGGTAATCTGGAGAAACTGCTGCATATTGTTCACACCTTTGACCCGAGTGAGATTATCTACCAAAGAACAACTGAACTACCAAGCCAGTTAAAAAATAAAAGTGCTTTCAAGCTGGAGGATTGGGCTTTCCGATATCCGTACGCTTATGAAAAGCTGACTTCCCATTTCAAAACCCAATCTCTGAAAGGTTTCGGGATCGAGGAACATAAACTGGGCTTGACCGCAGCCGGAGCCATCTTTGCTTACCTGGTAGAAGACACACACCACCCTCTTTTACAGCACATTACAAAAATCAATCTGATCCCACAGGATGAGTATCTGATGATGGATGGTTTCACCTTGAGGAATCTGGAAATCGTCTATTCTGCCAGTCAGCAAGGGAAATCACTTCTTGACATCATAGATAAAACCTGCACGCCAATGGGCGGAAGATTGTTGAGAAGACGCATTATTTTACCTTTAAAAAACATCAGCGATATCAACAGAAGGCTCAGCCTCATCGAGTTCCTGAGCAAAGAAGAGGCTTTGAAATATGAGATTAAAGATCTATTAAAGGGCATCTCTGATCTGGATAGATTGATAGGAAAACTGGCCGCTGAAAAGATCTCACCTAAAGAATTAGGTTATGTCCGTCAATCGGTTGTCAATATTCAGGAAATCAGAACCAAATTATTGAAATTCCCGGATGTTCTGGCTTGGCTGGATCCGATTATTAACCTGGATGACCTCATTGATTTTATTAAAAACCATCTGAACGATGAGCTTCCGGTGAACATCAATAAAGGAAATGTCATCCGAGAAGACATCTCAGAGGAACTGGACCACCTCAGAAATATTCAAAATAAAGGACGCGGTTTTCTGGATGATATGTGCCAGCGAGAAATCGAAAGAACCGGAATCACGAGCTTGAAAATCGACTTCAATGGTGTTTTTGGCTACTACATCGAAGTACGCAATACGCATAAAGATAAAGTTCCGGCTGAGTGGATTCGTAAACAAACTCTCGTAAATGCTGAGCGTTACATTACGGAAGAACTGAAAGAATACGAAACCCAAATCCTTGGTGCTACCGATAAAATCAGCACTCTGGAATTTAAACTTTACAGAAATGTCTGCGACAATGTGATGATCTATATCGATCAGTTGCAGGAAAATTCAAAATTGATTGCGGAATTGGATTGTGCCGTTGGTTTATCAGAATTGTCGGTTGAAGATAATTACACCAAACCCATTCTCAACGATTCTTTCTCCATCAACATTCAGGAAGGAAGACATCCAATTATCGAAAAATCTTTGCCACTTGGTGAATCTTACATCCCGAATGATGTTTTCCTGGACAGAGATTCTCAGCAAATCATTATGGTCACCGGACCGAATATGGCTGGTAAGTCAGCGATTCTGAGACAAACGGCGATTATTTCTTTGTTGGCTCAAATCGGAAGTTTTGTTCCGGCGAAACACGCTGAGATAGGCACATTAGACAAAATATTTACGAGAGTTGGTGCTTCGGACAATCTTTCTGCCGGCGAATCTACTTTTATGGTGGAAATGAATGAAGCCGCGAATATCCTTAATAACATCTCAGACAGAAGTTTGATTTTGCTGGATGAGATTGGGCGTGGCACTTCTACTTACGACGGTGTTTCCATCGCTTGGGCGATTGCAGAATATCTTCATCAACATCCGACACAGCCGAAAACTTTGTTCGCCACACATTATCATGAATTGAATGAGATGTCCATTAACTTTGAACGGATCAAGAATTTCCACGTCTCCATTCAGGAAGCGAAAGGAACGATTATTTTCCTTAGAAAACTGATTTCTGGCGGAAGTGAACACAGTTTTGGTATCCACGTGGCAAAGCTGGCCGGAATGCCTTCAAAAGTCGTCAATCGCGCCAATGAGATCCTGAAAACTCTAGAATCCAGCAGATCCACACAAGATTCTGGCGAGAAAATAAAACGCGTGACGGAAGAAAATCTTCAGCTTTCGTTTTTCCAGTTGGATGATCCTGTTCTGGAAAATATCCGTGAAGAACTCACAAAAATTGACATCAATACCTTGACGCCAATTGAAGCTCTGATGAAGCTGAATTCGATTAAAAAGATGATTGGGAAGTAGAATCTCTACTTCAATGTATCCTTTTTAGCAGCAACTGTATCTACTTTTTTCGCATCAGTGGAAAGTGTTGCAGTATCTACACCTTCATTCCTCATATGCTCGGCACTGTGATCGTCTTTTCGTTGTTCGCGCTTGTCTTTGTCTGGGATACAACTTGTGGCTACTAATGCCAATGAACAGATTAATAGTAACTTTTTCATTGTTAAAAATTTTGTGGTTATTTCATATTAATACAGTCAAAAATCAAACCGAAATAATTACTCAACATTTAAAGTCGCTGGAAACCTGAATCTACATCTTACCGGCGTTCCATTAACTGTTGCTGTCTTCCATTTTGTTTTAATTTTTTTGACAGCTTTGATGGCTGCTTGATTGAAAACTTCGTTATCTCCTGTTGCTTTAATATTAGAAACAGAACCATCTCTTTCCACAATAAAAGTAACTTCTGTACGTGAAATGCCTTTTTGCTTTATTTTTCCAGTCTTCACATTTTTTGCAAATTCTGTTCTGAATGAAGGAGTTCCTCCGGGAAATTCTGCCATTTTATCAACCATCTCATAGACATTGTCTTTTAATACAGCCTCTGTTGTCTGAGAACATATAGAAACACCGGATAAAATTCCGAAAAGTAACATCAGTTTTTTCATAGTTATTTTTCTCAAAGATATTGATTTGTCCGATTTGATGGAGATGTCGAATACTATTTTTAAATTTGAATCCTTAGGAGTCACTATCCTGATCAACTTCAAAATCGTACTTCTAATTCTGAACATCGGAAAGGAAAGCATTCCAAATATAAACTTCACCTATGAAATTCAACATAAAATATATTTTCATTGCCATCTTCATTTTCCTGGTGGAAATTTTAATAGCTACAAAACTGAAAGACCTGTTCTTCGTCAGAGCTTATCTGGGTGATGTTTTCGTGGTCATGTTGATTTATTATTTCGTCAAAGCATTCTTCGATTTACAAGCTTTGAAATTGATGATCGGAATCTTTATTTTCGCTTGTTTCATAGAGTTTCTCCAGTACTTCCATTTCGGAGAATTATTGGGATTCAAAGACAACAGGATCGTGATGATCATTTTAGGAAATTCTTTCAGCTGGATCGATATTCTGTGCTACTTTGCCGGATGTATTATTTTATTTTTAATTGAATCAAAATCCTACCGCCCAAAAGTATCGTAATGATCTTCGGCGTATTTTTCCAGGCGGGCAAGTAGTGCAACATTGTCTTTTTCCAGCGGCGTTAGATCCGCGTCCACATTATTAGAAACAGGAACGTACCAATCTGTATTCTCAAAGAACTGACGGTAAGTTTCCTTTTTGAAAGAATAGCCATGCCGTGCAAAAACGGTATTTCTAATGATCTGAAGATCCAGTTTCCGCAAGTTTTTCAGATCCATTTCTGTCAATTTTTGTTTTGAAGCATTGATCTTGAAAACATGATCCGAAGCACTTCTGTAAAACGTGTTTTCGTACGTCTGTGTTTTTCCGTCATCATTGACGTCAGAATTTTTCTGCACTTTTCCGCTCTTCCAGTCCACGGGATTCCCGTAATCACTTTCCTCAGAATTCTCTTTGGAAAGCATAAAATTGGGGTTGTAGGCAAACTCTTTCCTCACAAGCTTCAGGGTTTTTTCTGGCGATTTCACTGACGTTTTATTAAACGCTGACCAATCTCCAATGAGACTGTCTTGTTTGAGTTTCAGCTGAAATCTGCCGTCTGACTTATCATTACCAGGCTCATCCAGAATGAAGGCTAACGAGTTCTCATTGACAATACCACGGAAAGGTCTCAGATTCCCATTGACAAGAGAATATCCATAAACACTGTCTTTGGTAATTCTGTTGATCTTCACAGAGATCTTTTTGTATTCATCAATACTGCTGCCATAGTCAGTAGGTGTTGGTTCAGAATTGAAGTCGCCGGTATAGATGCCGTACCATTCTTTATGCAATTCCGGCTCTATCTCTTTTTGGTAAACCAACGAATCTGTTTTGGCTTTTTCCTCGGATTTGGCTTCTTTTTCACAGGATATGACCAATGCAAAAAAAGAGCAGGCCACTAAGAAATTCGTTTTCATGATTTTTGTTTTTTAATTAAATATTCTACCAACAAAAGATTTGGAACCCAACCGAGCCAAGCGATGATCTGATAAACATCCATAGGATTCGGGTGGAATAAATATACTAAAATTACCTTCCACATCCGCAAAGTGATCGCAGAAAGCGCCAGGGCATAACTCCGCCACATCCAGAACTTGTGCTGCTGGACATTCCTTTTTATTATTTCTTTATAGGATCTGTACGTGGTATAAAACCAAAGAAGCCCTAGCAATACAAATGAGACTTTTGCCACCAAACCGCCATTGGCAAAAACACCGATATACACGCCTGATAACGATGAAAACAACAAGGTTAAAAAAACATATATTCTGCCAGAAAACCGATGAAGGTACCGCTGGTTTTGATCAAAAAAAACAGCAATAAATCCTGCCATCAAAGCGAAAATACTGCTGTAAACGTGTATGTAAAATAGGTGAAGATACGCTGGTCTGGTCGTGACTTCGGTTTGCTTTATCATCAGAAAACTCACGTTAGAGCTTGTCGGAACGTAGTCTAAAGTGATCTTCAACATCAAACCAAAAAAATAAATAAAAGCACTGAAAAGAACCCCTCTGTAGATGATTCGTTTTGATTTGAAAAATCCCAGCATTACTCCCGATTAAATCGGAATAAAAACAACCGCTGCAATCGCTGCAATCGCAATGATAGCTGATAACACGATGTCTGGTTTTTTGATTTCCCTCACTTCGCTTTTCTCAATTTCTACCATTTCTCCGGTTTTGTTTTTACCGTAGATCTTTGTGGCATCTACTTTCAAGACCTCTATTTTTTGAGATTTTGCATCCTTGGTCTGGATGGTGTATTTTTTGTAAAGATCTAATGAATTATCATGCATCGGCTTGTTGGGAGAAACTACCCGGGTGGTACAGGCTGCAAGTACGAAAAACACTGACAAAACAAGACTCTTGGTCATATTTTTTGAAAATTTCATTATATTTTTAAATAATTAGTTACTTTGTCAAAGTTAGGAAAAGATTTGATTATAAAGAATTAAGATGTTGCGAAATTAGCCAGCCTTCGCTCCAGCATGCTTGGAAATTAAACCCGCCTGTAACTGCGTCTATATCAAGAACCTCACCAGCAATATAAAAATCAGGAACCATCTTCGAAGCCATATTTTTAAAGTTGATTTCCTTCAGATCTACGCCACCTGCCGTTACAAACTCATCTTTAAAAGTAGATTTGCCAGTGACTTTCAGTTTTTTCTCACAGAGGTTTTCCAAGATCGTCGCCATTTCTTTTCCGGAGATATTCGCAATATGCTTGTCTGGATCAATGTGGTTGACCTCAAGAATCTTATTCCAAAAACGATTGGTCACCTCAAATATCTTGGATTGCCCGATGGATCTTTTCGGATTGCTGTTTTTAAATTCTTTTAACAATTCTTCAGCATCCGACATAGGTTTTGAAATAAAATTTACCTCGATGTCAAAATGATACTTCAGCCTCGCCAGGTTTCTGGCTTCCCAAGCCGATATTTTTAAAATGGCCGGACCAGAAAGTCCCCAATGTGTAATGAGAAGCGGTCCGGATTCTTCTGTTTTAAGACTTGGGATACTTACTTCTGCATTTTCAAAACTGGTTCCGGGAAGATCTTTCAGCAAAGGATCTTTGATATTAAAAGTAAAAAGCGAAGGAACAGCTT
Source organism: Epilithonimonas tenax DSM 16811 (assembly GCF_000428485.1). GTDB lineage: Bacteria > Bacteroidota > Bacteroidia > Flavobacteriales > Weeksellaceae > Epilithonimonas > Epilithonimonas tenax. The sequence continues at coordinate 93,019 of NZ_AUAA01000010.1, forward strand.
CTACGATGTTGTGTCCAAGATTTTGAATTAATTTCAAAGACTTCGGCGAACTTCCTGTGGTGCAAATCACGATGTCTGCTGAGAAATCGCCTTGTTTTGTTTTGATCAAATAAGCGTCATCATGTTTAACAATATCAGAGACAGATACCTGGGTTTTGACTTCGAAGTTTTTATTCTTAACCTCATTGACCATTGCATTGATGATGCTTTGCGAAGAATCTGATTCCGGAAAGGTTCGATTATCTTTTTCAATTTTCAAAAGAACGCCTCTGGTCTCAAACCAGTCCATCGTATCGGCCGGTTGAAATTTCGTAAAAACACTTAGCAATTCCCGATTTCCTCTTGGGTAGAAATTCACCAATTCTCTGGGGTCAAAACAAGCGTGTGTCACATTGCACCGTCCACCTCCGGAGATTTTCACTTTTTGTAAAACATCGGAATTTTGTTCGAGAATCGTGACGTAGAATTTGTTCTCGTCCAGATTTGCTGCTGTGAAAAAACCAGCTGCACCTCCACCAATGATGATTATTTTTTTCTTTTTTGACATTAATTTAAACTTATACAAAACCAATACGCCACAACTTACTTGGTTTATATTCGATGCACAAAATTACATTTTTAAGATCCATCTCAAATGGTTAATTTTGAAGAAATATTAAAATCAAAAACATGTCTGTTTATTACCATAAATTTGAAGTGCGATGGAGCGATATAGACGCCAACCGCCATTTGGGAAACTCAACCTACGTTGACTACTGCTCGCAAACGAGAATGGCTTTTCTCAATAAGAACAAAATTGGATTGACACAGCTCAACCGTTGGGGCGTAGGTCCTGTGATGTTGCACGAGCGCTATTCTTTCTTCAAAGAAATCTATGCAGATCAGACGGTTTTCGTTGGGCTGGAAGTGGCTGCCATCTCAGACGATGGATCTATCTATCAGTTTGTTCACAAATTTTATCTGCCAGATGGGACACATTGTGCAACTGCAGAAGCGACAGGAGTTTGGATTGATATTATGCTGAGAAAAATCACCACGCCACCGGAAGATATTATTTTGGTGATGGACGAGTTCAAGTCTGAGAACGTAAAGGTGATCACCAGAGAATTCCTCAAAACTTTGCCTTTCCGTCCGGAGAATGCTAGTCCAGAACTATTCAAATAAACGATTAATGATAATCGATAAAAGATCTCTTCGCTTGTCATTAATCAATCACCACTAATCAATTATTATTTATAAAAATGCTCGAAGATAAATCACAAGAACTTACGCCTATTTCCAAACTTGGAGAATTTGGTTTGATAAAACATTTGACGGAAAGTTTTCCAATCGTTCAGAATTCTACAAAAGTTTCGATCGGCGATGACGCTGCAATTATTGATCCGGAAGGTCAAAAACTAGTCGTTTCTACAGATATGCTGGCGGAAGGCATTCATTTTAATCTGGGCTATGTTCCTTTGAAACATTTGGGTTACAAAGCTGTTGTCGTAAACCTCAGCGATATTGCTGCGATGAATGCAACGCCCACTCAAATCCTGGTTTCCGTAGCGGTCTCCAGCCGTTTTCCTGTAGAAGCTTTGGAAGAGATCTACGACGGCATCGCACTAGCCTGCAACAGATACAAAGTGGACTTAGTTGGCGGTGACACAACCAGTTCCAATGCTGGTTTAGTATTAAGCATCACAGCAATTGGACTGGAAAAAGAAGAAAATATCGTTCAAAGAAATGGTGCAAAACCAAACGATCTTTTGGTGGTTACCGGAGATCTTGGCGGTGCTTATTTAGGATTACAGATCCTGGAAAGAGAACATTCTGTTTTTCTTGCAAACCCTAATATGCAGCCAGAAATGGAAGGATACGATTACATCCTGGAAAAACAGCTGAAACCGGAAGCCAGAACTGATGTGAAAGGAAAATTAGCAGAATTGGGTATCCTTCCAACTTCAATGATTGATGTTTCTGACGGTTTAGCCTCAGAGATTCTTCATCTTTCAGACCAGTCCAAAGTGGGTTTTAATCTTTATGAAGAGAAGATACCGATGGACGAGACATCCATCCACACAGCAGATGAACTGAATCTCAATCCCGCGATGGCCGCACTAAACGGTGGTGAAGATTACGAATTGCTATTCACCATTTCCCCGAATGACTTTGATAAAATTAGAAACCATCCAGATTTCACGATCATTGGTCACGCCACAGAAAACAATGAAGGCAATTTCCTAATCGCCAGAGGATCTAACCAATTGATTCCCTTAACAGCGCAAGGTTGGGATGCTTTCCTGAACAAGGGATAATTTTTGGAACAGAACTTGTAAAGCACAAAACATATTTAAAATATAAAACGATGAAAATTGTAAAAATTTCGACATTCATACTAGCAGGTTTAGCCGTTACTGCCTGCGTTACCAATCCGGTAACCGGCAGATCTTCTATACAGATTGCCAATAACAGTGAGATTGCTACTGCTGCAGCTTCTGAATACAGAACGACACTCTCCAGCGCAAAAGTAGTTACAGGAACATCTGATGCAAACCGGGTGAAAAATGTAGGGGCAAAAATTAAAAATGCAGCTTATGCCTATTATAAAAACATTGGAAGAGAGTCTGATCTGGCTAACTATAGTTGGGAATTCAATCTGATCCAAGACAAGCAACTCAACGCATGGTGTATGCCTGGTGGAAAAGTAGCTTTTTACACAGGCATCATGCCCATCTGTAAAGATGATAACGGCGTTGCGGTTGTCATGGGTCACGAGGTTTCTCACGCCCTAGCTGGCCACGGAAACGAAAGAATCTCTCAGGCAATGCTGGCTCAGTATGGCGGAAGTCTGATTGGTGGATCTATGTCTAACAGCCAGTGGGCAGGCGTCTTTGAAAAAGTGTATCCTGTGGGTGCGCAGGTAGGACTTTTGGCTTACGGAAGGAAGCAGGAATCTGAAGCGGACGAGATGGGATTACAGCTAATGGCAATGGCGGGTTACGATCCAAGAAGCGCGACATCTTTCTGGCAGAGAATGGAGGCATCTTCCACTGGCAGCAGAACGCCGGAATTCCTCTCTACACACCCAAATCCTGCTAACAGAATTGCAGACCTGAATGCTGATATGCCAAAAGCTTTGCAATATTATAAAGCAGCTGGTGGTAAACTTTAAATTTTTTGTTTAAATTTATATCAAATTAAAAACATAAAAGATGAAAAGTTTAGTTGTTATTGGGGTCATTTTATTGGGATTGGGCGCATTGCTGTTCTATCTGAATGATATGGCAATCGATCTAAGAGTCATTTACGGTGCACTTTCTGGAATTGGAATAGGGTTGATCATAGGCGGACTGGTCGGCTATGTCAGCAAAGGCAATGCTGTCAGGGAAGCACAGATCAGGAATGAATTCAAACAGCTTCAAAAAGAAAAAGCCGAGTTGGAAAAACAACGCGTTGAAAATAATTTAAATAGCGGAAGTCTTTCTTAATTAAAGACTTCTTATAAATTGACCAGGCGTTGTCTTGGTATATTTTTTAAATATCTTATTAAAATAAGTAATATTATTAAAACCTGTAGCATAGCAGCTTTCTGCTATGCTTTTTTCTTGGGAAAGCAGAATACATGCTTTATCTATTCTGTACCGGTTAACAAACTCTACGAATGTAATGGATGTTGCTTTTTTGAAAAAATTACAGAACGCCGGTTTGGTGAGGTTGGCAAGATCTGCAGCCTGCTGGATATCCACCTCATTCTGATATCCATTTTCGACATAAGTGAAAACCGCTTCCAACCTGACTCTGTTTCTGGAGACGATCGTGTAAGGCATAATTTCTGTGTTCAGCAATTCGTAATCTTCTGTTTTTGAAAGGTCAAAAAGGAGATCTAGAAGCAATAAATATCTGGTGTAACCTTCGGATTCTGCGATGGTTTCTAACTTAGGAATGATCCTTTTTTTTACTTCAGAGGAGAATAGAACGCCATATCTTGACATCTCCAATAGTCTCTTTATAGAATGACTGTCCGGCTCACCTTCTGGCAAAGAAAGGATCTCTTCTTTGAACAGAATAACAATTTCTTCGTGAGGATCTGTCGCGTTGAGACCCAATCCTGAGTGTGGAATATTGGAACCAATCAGTGCAAGCGCACCATCTTCGAAGTGGCTTTTGTGATATCCAACGTGTCTTGTCCCTTTTCCCTTCAATACACAAACAATTTCAATTTCCGGATGATAATGGTACTGCCAGTTCAGCTCCGATATCGGGATATCCTTGATATGCAATACTTTGAAAGAGCTGTTATCGTCCGGGGAAATATGCTCGAGAATTACTTTCATTCCTGTTAATACTAATTTTATGTAAAAATAAACAAAACATATTAATATTGTTCTGTTTTTTATTTATTGAGTTAAACAAATATTTAATAATACCCTTTACATTTGTCAAACAAAATCAAGTTTCTCACAAAGTATTGATTTTGTGAATTTTTAAGGTCTATATATGAAGAAGGCTGGAAATTAATTTTTCCAGCCTTCTCATATTTTATCAATGAAGATATTAATTGAAGTTGTAACCAATACCAACAATGAACATACTTGGACGGTTGTCGTATCTGATTACTGTATCGCCGCTTGCGATATCAATGACGTTTCTGGAATCTTTTGAAAATGCACCTTCATACCTGGCATTAAGAACAAATTTGGAAAGTGTCGCCTGAGCTCCAAACTGATAACCTACTGTAAATTCATTCTTTGCATTGACCTTAAAGTCTTCATAGGTCTTATCTCCAGATAAATTATAGGAAGCAACAGGACCTACAAAAGCCGCTAATTTTCCTAGTAAGAAATTATGTCCTAGCAGAACAGGAACATCTATCCTGTTACTTTTAGCTTCTATTTCTACATCGCCACTGGTTTGAACACTTTTTTTGAAAGAGGTGTAATAGATTTCCGGCATTACAAACCATCCACTTACAGGAAAATCAACTTTTGCCGCCAGACCTACATTGAATCCAGTTGAATTATTTCCTTTTGTTTCTACGGCACTGTTTACTGCGCCTTTAAAATTCTCCCAACTTGCGGATGAAGTGTCTAACAAGGCATTGGCTCTTAATCCAAATGTAACCTGCGAATAAGCCATCATTCCTGCGAATATAGCTAGTGTACTAATTAGTCTTTTCATTGTCTTCTGTTTTATCATTAATTAAACTTGTCTGATCATTTTCCAACATAAATTCTCTCAGCTGTTTGAACAGTTCTGATGAATAAACGAAGTCTATCAGGTTTTTATTCTTTGCCGTTGTCAGCATATTCTTATCGCCTTCCCACTCTTTGATGCCTAATCTCAGATAAAGGATTTTTTCACCAATGGTCATCACAGAGTTCATATCGTGGGTGTTGATGATGGTGGTGGTATTGTATTCTCTGGTAATTTCCAAAAGCAGATCATCTATCACATTGGACGTATAGGGATCTAGTCCGGAATTGGGCTCATCGCAGAACAGATATTTGGGGTTGTTGACGATCGCTCTTGCGATGGCCACCCTTTTCTGCATACCGCCGGAAATCTCGGAAGGGAATTTTTTATTCGCTTTCTCCAGGTTAACTCTGCCTATGACTTCCAGGACTTTCCGCTTTTTTTCGCGGTAAGTTAGATTGGTAAACATATCCAGAGGAAAACTGATATTTTCTTCCACCGTCATCGAGTCAAAAAGTGCACTTCCCTGGAAAACGGTTCCGATCTCTGAACGCAGCACCTGTTTATCTTCACGGGACATGGTCATGATATCTCTTCCGTCAAACAAAATGCTACCACTAGATGGTTCATACACATTAAGAAGCGATTTCAAAAATACCGTTTTACCTGATCCACTTTGCCCGATAATCAAATTAACCTTTCCTGTTTCAAAAGTGGTCGTAATACCCTTAAGAACCTCAACATCATTATTAAAGCTTTTTTTTAATTCTTTTACTTCTATCATTAGCTTAGTAACATTTGGGTTAATATTAAATTCATGATAATCACCGCTATCATTGTCCATACCACGGCCTGTGTACTCGCTCTACCAACTTCCAAAGATCCACCTTTTACGTTATAACCGAAATAAGCTGGAATAGTAGCAATCAAAAATGCAAAAGCGGCCGTCTTCACAAATGCATACCAAATAAAATAGGTTGGCATATACATCTGCAACCCAGTTATATAGTCAGCTTTGGTCCAACTTCCTGTGGCTGCCCCTGCAAAGTATCCACCTGCAATGCCCATCACGATACTAATAGCAATCAATATCGGATTGAATACGACACTTGCAACAATCTTTGGTAAGATCAAAAAGTTAGCAGAATTGACACCCATAATATCCAAAGCGTCTATCTGCTCTGTCACGCGCATGGTGCCAATACTGGACGCGATGTAAGATCCCACTTTACCAGCCAGAATGACTGAGATAATCGTCGGCGAGAATTCCAAAATCAAAACGACTTTGGTTGCATAGCCTACAAAACTATTGGGAATCGGAAATGATGACGCACTGAAGTTGTTAAACATCTGAATCGCTACAACTGCTCCCACAAAAAATGATGTGAATAATACCAGTCCGAAAGAGTTGACTCCAAGATCATAGAACTCTCTGGCCAATAATTTGAGGTAAACATTTCTCTTTTGTGGCTTGCTGAGCGCTTTTCCTAACAATATGAAATATTCGCCTATGGATGTAAATAGTCGTTTTAACATAAAAACAAAATTAGTTCTTTTTCTTATAAAAATCAGCGTGCATTTTTGTCGCCGACGATGATTAAAAATATGGTTTTCAAGATGATTACAATATCCATGCTAAAACTCCAGTTTTTAACGTAAAATGAGTCTGCTAGGATTCTTTTTTTCATCCCGATGTTCATATCGCCTTCATCTCCGCGCAATCCACTCACCTGTGCCAATCCTGTAATGCCTGGCTTTACCATACTCCGCAGGCTATATCTGCTGATTTTAGGTTTATAAAAATCATCTACCAGAAGCATATGTGGTCTTGGCCCTACAACCGTCATGTCGCCCATCAATACATTGATAAACTGAGGCAATTCATCCATACTTGTTTTTCTGAGGAACTTTCCAATTTTGGTAATTCGGTCATCGTTAGCATCAGTGGTTTTATCTGATGCGTTTCCGCTAGATTTCATAGTCCGGAACTTAAGACAGTCAAAAACCTCATCGTGATAACCGTATCTTTTTTGAATAAAAAATACGGAGCCTTTTGCATCATCCAGTTTGATTAGCAGCATGATGACAGGAAAGAGCCAAGAACAGATTCCAATTAAAACAATGACCGAAAACAACAGATCAAAAATTCTCTTGATGGTGAGGTTTGTAAAAAAATCAAGCGGATACTTGGCCTGGGAAAGAATGGGGATGGTTTCTATATAGCTAAACTCATATTCGAAAAAATCGTTCTGAATGATATTCGGCACCAAAGAAATCTTCACTTTATTAAGTTCTGCCTGGCGGAAAAGTGCATTTTCAAAAGATTTTTCCAGACAATGCTCAGACGGCAGAAAGATGGTATGGATGCCGTGGTCTTTCCAAAACATCACAATATCATTGATATTATAATGTTCTGAAGGATAATCATAAACCTTGTATCCATAGTCCTTTCGCTGGTTGATAAGCTCTGCGAGGATATCAGAAGAGGCATTTTCGCCAATAAACATGATATTCCTATGATTGATCCCGATACTTCTGATGTATTTCAGAAGAAAGTAGATAAAACTCTTGATAGGAATCACGACCAACAACAGAATACCGGCAAGATAGAAGCGTTCGGTTTTCAGAAAATCATTGTTACTGACTTTTGCTAAGAGAATAACCCCTATAAAAAAGAAAAACACATGAATAAGGATCCTTTCCAAGTAGATGGTATAGGTCACATTTCTAGGTATGTGGTACAATCTGGTTCTACCACTCAGCAGTATCCAGAAAAAACACAGCAGTAATATGGATAAAAGGTTCTGTTCTAACGTTTCTGAATCATATTTAACTTCAAAATTCCTGAAATAATAAAAACAAAAAACCATTGATACGAGAATCATATCAAGCAGAATGACAAATGTTTTAAAATATCTGGAATACCGAAGCCTCTGCATAGATCAAATTTAAGGGATATTCAAATACTTATGCGTTTGGATAGACGATCTCCATTGTGGATTTTGCAGAATAAAATCTGTGATCTTCGGATACATTGCATCACGTTTACTCCATTCGCTTTGAAGATAAAGGACACAATCCTCATTCACTTTACAACCTTGTTCTTCAGCAAATTTGAAATCATTTTGATTAAAGATGATCATCTTCAGTTCGCTGGCAACATTATAAATTTCTGCCAATGGAAGTCCGGTTTTCTTTGGAGAAAGCGTGATCCAGTCCAGCTGTCCGCTCATAGGATAAGCGCCTGAAGTTTCGATATGGATCGTGCAGCCCAACTCTTTCAGCTTTGAAGTTAAAATATCGAGATTCCACATCAGCGGTTCGCCGCCTGTCAAAACAATGGTCTTGCAAAGTTTCGCTGCAGTTTTTGCAATCTCCTCCGTATCCATCAAGGGATGAAGGGTTGGATCCCAACTTTCCTTCACATCACACCAATGGCAGCCGACATCACATCCGCCTAAACGAATGAAATAAGCCGCTTTTCCCGCATGAAATCCCTCTCCCTGAATAGTGTAAAAATGCTCCATCACTGGGAGCATTTTTCCTTCTTTTAGTAATAAGTCTTCTTTTTCTTTAGTCATTATAAACCGAAGTTTTATAGGCAATGATGGTGTTTTTCATCAGCATCGCACGCGTCATTGGTCCTACTCCACCAGGTACAGGTGTGATCCAATCTGCTTTTTCTGCGCAGCTGTCAAAATCTACATCACCTGCGAGATGATATCCTTTTTCAGAATGGTCTTCTACACGTGTGATTCCCACATCTACGATCACTGCGCCTTTTTTGATCATATCTCCTTTCAGGAAATTAGGATCGCCCAAAGCCGTGATCACAATATCTGCCTTCTTTGTATATTCTTCTATCTGTTCTGTGTAAGAGTGTGTAAGGGTCACCGTAGAATTGCCGGGGAAATCCTTTCTTCCCATCAGGATGCTCATTGGTTTCCCCACGATCCTACTTCTGCCGATGATGACACAGTCTTTACCTTTTGTTTCAATATTATATCTTTCCAATAAGGTTAAGATCCCAAATGGAGTAGCTGGTAGAAAAGTGTCCATTTCCAAAGCCATTTTACCAAAATTTTCCGGATGGAAACCATCCACATCTTTTCTCGGATCAATCGCCATAATGATCTTTTCCTGATCGATCTGCTTTGGCAAAGGCAACTGAACGATAAATCCGTCTACTGCTTTTGACTTGTTAAGCTCATCAATCTTTTCCAACAATTCCGATTCTGAAACCGTGCTTGGGAATTTGATCAATGAAGATTGGAATCCAACTTCCTCACAATCTTTCACTTTGCTGTTGACGTAGGCTTTGCTTGCGCCATTGTTCCCAACCAAAATCGCAACCAAATGTGGCGCTCTTCTATTGTTGGCGAGGATTCTTTCAACTTCCTCTTTGATTTCAGCTTTTACCTCTTTTGAGACCTTGAGTCCGTCTAGAATTTGTGCCATTTTTACTTTCTTTTTACTTTTAGATTAATTTGAACAATGAAGTGTTCCTTTCCCAACACCACATCTATTTTTTTATTTATTTCCTTTATAATAATTGATCAGTCCGTTTGTAGAACTGTCGTGCGTTCCTACTTCGCCATTGCTTTCCAATTCCGGAAGGATTTTTCCTGCCAATACTTTTCCTAGCTCAACACCAAACTGGTCAAAACTGAAAACATTCCAAATCACACCTTGAACAAAGATCTTGTGCTCGTACAAAGCAATCAATTGCCCTAATGTGAACGGCGTCAATTCTTTGAACAAGAATGAGTTTGTGGGCGTGTTTCCTGCAAAAACTTTGTATGGCAAAAGGAATTCTGTTTCTTCCTCAGATTTTCCTGATGATTTTAATTCAGAAAAAACCTCATCTTCTGTTTTCCCGAAAGCCAGAGCTTCGGTCTGTGCAAAATAATTGGCCAACAAGATATCCTGATGCTCACCCACGTCATTCACAGATTTTGCATAAGCAATGAAATCTGCCGGAATCAATTCTGTTCCTTGGTGGATTAATTGATAAAACGCGTGCTGACCGTTGGTTCCAGGTTCTCCCCAGATGATCGGTCCTGTTTCATATTCTACAAATTCACCGTTTCTGTCAACCGATTTTCCGTTGCTTTCCATATCGCCTTGTTGCAGATAGGCTGCGAAACGGTCAAGATACTGAGAGTAAGGCAAAATAGCATAAGTACTGGCTGCAAAGAAGTTACGGTACCAGATTCCTAAAAGTCCCATCAAAACCGGAACGTTTTTATCTAATTCCGCAGTCTGAAAATGAACGTCTGTCTCGTGCGCACCTTTTAATAATTGTTCGAAGTTTTCGTAACCAACAGACAAAACGATACTCAATCCGATGGCGCTCCAAAGCGAGTAACGCCCGCCAACCCAATCCCAGAATTCGAAGATGTTCTCTTCCGCAATCCCGAACGCTTTAACCAACTGAATGTTAGTTGATAAAGCTACAAAATGTTTTGCAACATCGGCATCAGTTGCGCCAGATTTCAGGAACCATTCTTTTGCAGAATTGGCATTGGTCATCGTTTCCTGCGTTGTAAATGTTTTGGAAGCAATGATGAACAATGTGGTTTCCGGATCAAGGTCTTTCACCACCTCAGCCATATGATTCCCGTCCACATTGGAAACGAAATGGACGTTCAGTCTGGTTTTGAAATGCTTCAACGCAGAACAAACCATCATTGGTCCAAGATCTGAACCTCCGATGCCAACATTCACAACATCTGTGATCTCTTTGCCGGTAAAGCCTTTATGAGAACCGGAAATGACGCTTTCCGAAAAAGCTTTCATATGGTCCAAAACCTTTTTGATTCCCGGTTTGATATTTTCGCCATCTACCAAAATCTCTTTCTCAGAAAAATCCCTCAAAGCGGTGTGAAGTACTGCTCTGTCTTCCGTTTCATTGATTTTGTCTCCTGCGAACATACTTTTGATCGCTGATTGCAATGCTGTTTCTTTCGCCAAATCCAGCAATAATTCGATGGTTTTGGAATCTGCCAAGTTTTTGGAATAATCGAAAAGATAATTTTCTGTTTCTAATGAAAATTCGTTAAAACGGTTTTCATTGTACTGAAAAAGTGTTCTCAGTTCGAAATCGTTATTTGCAAAGTGATCATTAAGCGCTTTCCAGGCGGAAGTATGAAGGGGATTTATTTTTGGTAACATATTTTATTGAGATGTTAGATTTTGTGGATTTAGAAATCGAAATAGCAAATCCATTATTTTTATTAATTCTTGAAAATTTAAAATTGTCTTTACGACATGCAAATTTAAGAAAAATTAGCCACTTTTTTTAAATCGTTTTTTGTTGGAAAATATGACAATTGTCTCCGACTATTCTGTCAGAAGTCTTTAAATTAAGTCTAACTTTACCATTAAATTTAGATTATGGATGATTTTATGGCTGCCCGATCGCAGATGGCGATGTCTCTGGGCTTTCACATTATATTTTCCTGCGTTGGGATGGTGATGCCTTTTCTGATGGCTTTTTCCCATTACAAATATCTCACAACCAAAGACGAGGTTTACAAAGGTCTCACCAAAGCCTGGAGCAAAGGTGTCGCAATTCTCTTCGCAACCGGCGCCGTTTCGGGTACAATGTTGTCTTTTGAACTTGGGTTGCTTTGGCCCAAATTTATGGAACACGCAGGTCCAATTTTCGGGATGCCTTTTTCATTAGAAGGAACCGCCTTTTTCATTGAAGCCATTGCGATTGGTTTCTTTCTTTACGGGTGGGAAAAGTTCAACAAATGGTTTCACTGGTTTTGTGGTGTCGTCGTAGGTGTCAGCGGATTGGCGTCCGGGATTCTGGTGGTTGCTGCCAATGCCTGGATGAACAGTCCCGCTGGTTTCGATTATATTAATGGCCAATATCTGAACATTGATCCTATAAAAGCCATGTTCAACGAGGCTTGGTTTCCGCAGGCTTTTCATATGACAGTCGCCGCATTTGCAGCCACTGGATTTGCCGTGGCAGGGATCCACGCTTTAATGATTCTTAAAAAACGAAATATCAGTTTCCATACAAAAGCGTTCAGGATTTCTGCTGGCTTTGCCATTTTTGGAGCTCTGCTGGCACCAATCAGTGGTGATATTGCGGCAAAATCTGTCGCCAAAAGACAACCCATCAAATTGGCAGCCATGGAAGCGCACTTCGAAACTGAAAAGGGCGCAAGCTTTGTCATAGGCGGCATTCCGGATGAAAAAACCGAACAGGTAAGATACGCGATCAAAGTGCCGAAAGTTTTGAGTTTCCTGGCCAATGGCGATTTCAATTCCGAAGTGAAAGGACTCAAAGATTTCCCAAAAGATGAGTGGCCGCCCGTTGCTGTGGTACATTACGCTTTTCAGATTATGATATTTTTTGGAAGTGTGATGATGGGCATCGGCGGATTGTATCTCATCGCCAGTTTTTGGAAAAAACAATGGCTGACGAAATCCTGGTTCCTCAAAATATTCGTGGCAGCTATTCCTTTTGGATATATCGCTCTGGAAGCCGGCTGGACGGTGACAGAAGTTGGAAGACAGCCTTGGATCATCTATGGCATTATGAAAACCATTGATGCAGTAACACCAATGCCGGGAATCCAGTATTCGTTTTACTTTTTCACCCTGGTTTTCCTCTCGCTGTCATTAATTATTGTTTTTCTTTTAGTAAGACAAATCAAGATGGTTCCGAAACTTTACGACCCTACAGATCCTCATTATAATCCTAAAGGAGAGAAACATTAGCTAATAGACTGAGAGATGAGAGACTTTTCATACTGGATAGCGTTAAGAGGTTTGTTTCTAAATTTTTATTTTAATCTAAGTCTGAAAAAAACATTAAAACTTAAAAAATGATATACGTTGTAATTGCATTTCTTTGGGTGGCGATATGCCTGTATCTGATTACTGGCGGCGCAGATTTTGGTGCTGGAATTATAGAATTATTCTCAAGAAAATCATACCGAGACAAGACAAAATCAATCATGTTGAAATCGATTGCACCCATTTGGGAAGCCAATCATATGTGGCTGATTATCGCAATTGTGATACTTTTTGTGGGGTTTCCTACGATCTATACAACAGTCTCGACTTATCTTCATATTCCATTGGTTTTGATGTTGGTGGGGATCATTGCCCGAGGCACAGCTTTCACCTTTAGAAATTACGACGCTGTGCACGACAGCTGGCAGAAACTATACACCCAGATTTTTTATTACTCCAGCTTACTGACGCCGTTCTTCTTAGGAATGATTGCGGCGGCAACTATTTCCGGTTCCATCGATACGGAAGCAAAAGACTTTCTGAGTCTTTATATTTTCAGCTGGCTGAACTGGTTTGGTGTTTGCGTGGGATTTTTCACGGTGGCACTTTGTGCTTATCTTGCATCTTTGTTTTCTCTTCATCAAGCGAGATTCAGCAGTGATGTTTTACCAATTATGATCCACAAAACAAGACAAACCGCATTGTATGTTGTGGTCACAGGCGTTTTGGTTTTTGTAAGTGCGTATTATTCTGATATCCCGTTGCTCAACTGGATATTTTCAAAAGCGTTGGGAATCATTGCGATTACAATGGCAACCATCAGTTTGCTATTCACCAATGATGCGATTAAAAAAAGTAATTTTCTACTTGCAAGAGTTCTTGGTGGTTTTCAGATCATTATGATTTTGGTAGCAGCCACGTATCAGCATAATCCAGATATTATCCTATTTGCCAATGGCAGTTCGCTGTCTTTATTTGACGAAAGTGCAGCGCCTAAAACCATTGCTGCATTGGGTTGGGCGCTTTTACTTGGTAGCATTTTCATCCTTCCATTTCTGTTTTATCTGCTATTTTCATTTGGTGAGAAAGAAAAATAAAATCAGGAAAACAACGTTAGAAACTATATTTTTTGAATTATGAAAAAGATGTTTGCATTTGTAGCAATTAATTTAGGTGTATTTGGCTTTTCGCAAGCCTGGACTGGTATTGGTGATCAGAAAGCACAGGGCGGAATCAATGCTTGGGGATTGGGAACTGGGATTGCTGCGAGCTATGATTATGGGCTTAACAGTTTGATCTCTGTAGGAGCGGGCGCCAATATTTACTTTAATGAAGATGAAGACAACCCATTTGTCTTTGGTCGTATCGGATTCCACCTTCAGGAGACTTTGGCCTTACCAGCGGAACTGGATATTTATCCTGGAGCTAATGTAGGAATAGCAGGTAGAAACTTCGGTTTGGGTGTTTATCTGGGCGCAAGATATTTTTTCACAGAAAACTGGGGCGCATTTGTAGAAGCAGGCAATAATGGCAGTTTTGGCGTTTCTTATTCTTTCTAAGGACAGCAGCTGATCTCATACAACAACAGAAGCATCTAAGTTTTAGGTGCTTCTGTTGTTTTTTTAGTTCATCATAAAGTGCTTAACACCGCGCACTTTAACAGATTTTACACGACTGCGAACACCTCCAATTTTTAGGTGAGTTTTACGCGTCTCACACGAACTGATTTTTATCACTTTTTTAAAAATTTTTAGGATTTGTTTTTTCAGCCTGTGTTTTCTGTAAATCCGCTGGATAAAACTTGTGCTAAAAACGTAACTTTTATAGCAATTGGATGCACAAAACCAGTTAACGACAAAAAATAATAGATTTGAATATCAGGCATTTAAACAATAATACATCTTTTTTATTAACATATATATAACAGCATATTAAAAAAATGTTAATATAGGAAAAAAATTTTCTGATGCTGTGCAATCGATTGCATTGAGTCATTAATAATCAAAAAAAACAAGTTATGCCACATGAAAAACTCACAAGACCGCATTTAGATTTTCGGAAAACAATTGCAGTCTTCTTTTTGTTCTCCTCCGCTGTTGCATTTGCTCAGGAAACTGACAGCAGCATAAAAAAAGACACGGCAAGCGAAAAAAAAATCGAAGAAGTCGTTTTAGTCGGTTATGGTAGTGTCAAAAAAACAGACCTTACCGGATCTGTAAGCACCATCAGCTCCGAAAAAATAACAGAAAGAAACAACACCAATCCTCTGGAAGCGATCCAGGGAAGTACACCTGGTGTCAACATTACGTCTAACACAGGCCGTGCAGGAGACGGTTTCAAAGTGGTCATCCGTGGTAATAACTCATTGACTGCTAGCGGAAATCCTCTATTCGTGGTAGATGGTGTTCCCTTGGACAATATTGATTTCCTTAATCCTCAGGACATTGCAAGGATGGACGTTTTGAAAGACGCATCTTCAGCATCAATCTACGGTTCCAGAGGAGCAAGTGGGGTTGTGATCGTCACCACAAAAAGCGGCTCTTCTGCAAAACGTGGACTTTCTGTACAATTTGAAACTTCCTATGGTGTCAAAAATGCCTCAAGATTACCAGAAATGATGACTGGTGCAGAATGGTGGAAGTTCCATCAGGTGGCTTATATGAGTTCCAACCCGCTTACGCAAACCCCTGAACAATTGGCAGCTCTATCGGGTGCTAGAAGTCCGCTGTTGGTTTCCAGGGCGAAAAGTGGTTATAGTTTTGATTGGTATGATGCGGTGCTAAGACCTGGTGCCACGCAAAACCATTATTTAAATTTGTCCGGCAGATCTGATGGAGGTCTTGCTTACAATATGTCATTTGGCGTTCAAAAAGATGAAGGTTTGATTGATAAAGATTCGCAGGATAAATACAGTTTCAAACTTGGAATTACACACAAGATCAATGAAAAATTTACAACCGGAGCTAACGTAACAGTAGCAAAAATAACTACAGAATTAGGCAGTGACCTTGCTATGCAAGAGGCTTTCCGCCTAAGTCCACTGATGTCACCCTGGGCAATAGACGCCAACGGTAATGAAATCGTAGGAACCAAATTTTTCTTACCGGGAAAACTGTTTTATCCCGATGGCACAACGCCCGCCATCGATAAAACAAGTACACCAAATCCACTGAGTGAAATTGCCAATTCTTCCCAGACTGAGAAAGTCTGGCAAGCTTTAGGGAACGTATTCTTCCAGTATCAAGCTAAAAAATGGTTGTCTTTCAAAACTACGTTTTCCACAGGTTTCTCCAACACCCAATTAGGAGCGGCCTATGGTGCAGAGACTAATGCCGGTGTGGCCATTTCGAGACGTATTTCTTCTTCTATCAGAAGAACTGACAACTTTAATTACACATGGGATAATCAAATAGACATGAAGCACACCTTTGGTAATGACCACGATTTCAGTTTGTTATTATTGCAAAGTACTTTTTATAATGAGGATATGTCTTATTATTCCTACTCCAACGGGCAACCATTTGACACAGGAATTTATAATCTTGGTTCTGGAGTACAAACAAGTTACCAGATCAATTCTGGATATACTAAGAGAACATTAAGCTCTCTTGCCGCACGTTTGAACTATGCCTATAAAAATAAATACATGTTGACTGCTTCTACAAGATATGACGGTTCTTCCGTTTTTTCTGAAGGTAACAAATGGGCTAACTTCCCATCTGTAGCATTAGCTTGGCGAGTGAGCAAAGAATCTTTTCTGGAAGACAACAGAGTAATGTCAGATTTAAAATTAAGAGCGAGTTTAGGATATACAGGAAATGATAATGTTATTCCTTATACGACTCAAGCATTACTTAATCAGCAAACATTTTATGCCAACGGAGCAAATCTGCTTTCGGGTTGGCAAACCGATGCTTTGGCAAATAAAAATCTAACTTGGGAGAAAACAAGAGAGATTAATTTTGGACTAGACTTCGGTTTTCTGAGAAACAGGATCACAGGTACAGTGGATGTCTATGACAGATTATCAAAAGATCTGATCTATCAACAACAACTACCAGCAGAAACAGGTTATAGATATACATTCTCCAATGTCGGATCTGTCCGTAACAAAGGGGTTGAGGTTTTATTAACCACGAAAAATATCCAAAGCGAAAACATCAGCTGGGAAACAACCTTCACCTTTACAAAAAACGTGAACGAACTGGTTTCTATCTACGGGCAAGACAGCGTGAGTGACATTGGAAACAACCTGATTCTTGGCTCTAACCTAAATCCAAATTACAACTACATTTATGACGGTGTTTGGCAGGAAAGCGAAGCTGCACAAGCTGCTTCTTATGGACAATCACCAGGAATGGCAAGACCAAAAGACATCAATGGTGATGGCAAGTTTAATTCCGATGATAGAACAGTCATTGGCAGTTCTGTTCCAAAATGGCAAGGCAGTTTTTATAACAAATTGACTTTTGGAAACTTTGATTTCAATTTCTCAGTCATAACCAACCAAGGACAAACCGTCCTAAGTACATTCCACAGAAATTTTGCAGATGTATCGGACAGAGGACGACAAAAAATTAAAATGGATTACTTCATCCCAACAAATGGTACCGGAATAGATTCTAACCCCAATACAGAAAATCCAAGACCAGGAGCCATTGCTACAGGAGCGGGCGCTTTTTGGACATCCGGAATGGCCTATTACAGAGATGCATCCTTCGTGAAAGTTAAAAACATATCTTTGGGCTACACGTTCAGCTCTAGCTTATTAAAAGAACTGAAAATAAACAACTTAAGAATCTACGTCAATGTCTTGGATCCATTCGTATTCACAAAATTTGATGGGTATGATCCTGAATGGGCAGGTGCAGCTTTTGGTATCAACAGACCAGCATCTATCACAACTCAATTTGGTGTAAGTGCTAAATTTTAAAAAAATAAATCTCATGAAAAAATCCATATTTATATTAGGTATTGTTGCAGCATTATTCAGCTCATGCAATGATTTTATAGAAGAGGACAGTTTGTCTTTTGTTACAGCAGAGGAAACCTATACCACCGCTTCCGGTTTCCAATTATTAGTCAATTCCAATTATGCTTGGCTTAAAGGAATCTACGGAGGCGATCCTTGGCTGTTTGTGTCTGGTACAGACATGTACGCAGAAGGTAGAACTCCGGAACCTGCAGGATTGAGCCAATACAAACAGCTTATTCCTTCTGCAGAAGGTGTTGACCAGCTTTACACGAGTTGTTATCAATTGATACAATCGGTTAACAAGACCGTTTATTATTCTACCATTACACAACAGAATTCTAATGTTCCTGTATTGGTAGGTGAAGCTAAATACCTAAGAGCTAATGCTTATTTCCTATTGGTACAGACTTATGGAGGCGTACCAATCGTGACAGAAAACTTCACATCACCTGTTCCTTTGCAATTTGACAGAAATACCGCTGAACAGGTCTACGATTTTATTATCCAGGATTTGACAGCCTCTCTTGCTAGTGTTGGGACATCTTCTTACAGCACCGCAGGAAGAGTCAACAAAAGAGCAGTCAATGATCTTTTGGCAAAAGTATATTTGACACGCGGATACGAGACGTTTGGCAAGCCCACGGATTTTGCTACCGCTGCTAGTTATGCAGATGCTGCCATCGCTGGTCAATCCTTGACATTAGCTTTTGCGCAACTATTCACGCCAGGAAATGATTTGAACGCCGAGACTATATTTTCCGTTCAGTATGACTTTAATTCCACTTCTTCTTCACCTACAACTTTGGGTAACAAGCAATTCTACTTTTTCAGTTCCTATCTGGGAGGTTCGGAAACCGGCGCACCACTGAGAAGCTACAACCTTTGTCCTACAGACTATGCATTGGGGCTTTTTGAAAAAAATGATAGCCGATGGAATGCCACATTTATGACAGAGATTTTAGAATTAAAAGAATCGGCAACAAAAACAGTGCTTTACTATCCTTTTTACAGAAACGCAGGAGATCCCAACGTGAAAGTAAGACATTTCTACGCTCCAAAATGGTTTACACCTACGGACAAAACAACTTGGATGACAGCCAACGCTTCAAGGTTATCAACGGCATTCGTATACCACGATTGGGGAACTTATTCCGCAGCATACACGTTGATAAAAAACATAGACGCCCAAACAATTCCTGTGAGAAAATTTGATGATCCATCACTTACGACGCCGTCCAGCACTGGACCAGTGAGCACCAGAGACATCATAACAGCCAGACTTGGTGAGACGTACCTGGTAGCGGCTGAAGCTTATTTAAAAGCAGGAAATGCAGGGACTGGACTTCAAAGACTGAATGCTGTACGAACCAGAGCTGGCGTTACAGCGGCAACAGCTGCAGAATTCAACATAGATTATATCCTTGATGAGAGAGGCAGAGAAATGTTGGGAGAATACACAAGATGGTTTGACCTGAAGAGAACGGGAAAACTGGTACAGCGCGCTGTTCTTTATAATTACAAAATCACCAATGCATCTAACTTTGCAGGGAACAACGGACAGCAGAAAATTCTGAGACCAATACCACAAACCGTTATTGATCTTAATCAAAACAAAAACTTTCCACAGAATCCTGCATATTAATCACACTACAACTTTAATTATAACAAGAAAGACCGGAGCAATTTCCCGGTCTTTCTTGTTTTAATTGATCTCTTTTGGGTTATAACACCATAAATACAAACTGTTTTTCTATCCGTTATTTCAGTTTAAGATTCTTATGCTGTGGCGGAAGCGGAACGTAGCCATCATCGTGGATGACTTTCGGGAACTCATGGTTTTCCCATCTGGTTTTGGCGGCTTCAATCTTTTCTTTTTCTGATGAAACGAAATTCCAATAGATATGTCTGGGTTCCGGAAACGGCTCGCCCCCGAAAATGTAAACCGTAGAAACAGGTTTTAACACGAAATGACAAAACTTTGCATCTTTTGCAATAAGGATCTGTTTCGGATTGTAAAGATTGCCCTCGCTCTCAATATTCCCTTCCAGAATGTATAGTGATGATTCCCCGAAGAGATAATCGCCCAAAATAATTTCTCTATCTTCCTGCGAAGTATTTTTCACTTCAAGGAAATATAATGGTGAATAGACGGGAACGGGCGATTTGCGACCGAGGATTTCTCCTGCGATCAATTTATAGTCCACTCTATTGTCTTTCCAGCTTGGGATATCTTCTTTATTAATATGACAAAACTCCGGTTCCATATCTTCCAATTCCTTTGGCAATGCTACCCAAATCTGCAATCCGTGAAGATTTTTCTCGGAAGCTCTCATATATTCCGGTGTTCTTTCGGAGTGTGCAACGGCTTTTCCGGCGGTCATCCAATTGACTGCGCCTTCTTTGATCTCGATCTCTGTCCCGATAGAATCTCTGTGCATAATGCTGCCTTCAAACAAAAATGTCAGTGTGGAAAGTCCAATGTGTGGATGTGGTGGCACGTCCAGGTTTTCGTAATCCTTGAGCGCTGCCGGTCCCATATGGTCTATAAAAACAAACGGCCCTACACTTCTTTTCTGAGAAAAAGGCAGCAACCTACCCACCAGAAAATTCCCGATGTCAGCCGCTCTCTCCTCTATAATCATTTGAATATTTGACATGATTTTATTTTCGATTAAGGATTTAAAATTACTGAATAATAATTAATACCCACACATTAATTATCCATCGAATCACCCGCAGCCCGACTTGAACGGAAATCCTTTTTTGCGTGTACTCACGTTCTACTGAATCTGAAAACGTCTACAAAAAAGATTGGGAGTGGAAGGCGGATAAAGCTGCCCAAAACGGCTGAACCCTGTACGTAAAAACTAAATAACTCTGACAAAAAGGCTCTGTTTTTTCATGGGTATACTTTCTGACGAATTGATTACCTTTGACAACTTATAATTTTAAAACATATTAATGGAATTAGCATTAAAGATATTTCAGTTTATCCTGAGCATTTCTATCCTTGTAACACTACACGAAATTGGGCACTTCCTGCCGGCGAAATGGTTTAAAACCAAAGTAGACAAATTCTTTTTATTCTTTGACCCGTATTTTTCCATTTTCGCAATGAAAAAAATCAACGGAAAATGGCAATATCGGTTTCTTTCTAAAAATGAACCCACAGAAGAAGAAGTTGAAATAGACGGTAAAAAAGTCCTACAACCTATCGATGTTTCTACGCTTCCGGATTCGGATTGGAGAAAGCACGAAGGTGTAAAATATGGAATCGGATGGCTTCCCTTCGGAGGTTATGTAAAGATTGCAGGAATGGTGGACGAAAGTATGGATACTGAGCAATTGAAAAAGCCTGCTCAACCATGGGAGTTCCGTGCGAAACCAGCTTGGCAACGATTGATCATTATGCTTGGCGGTGTAACGGTTAACTTCTTTTTGGCTTGGTTGATTTTCGGCTCATTATCTTATTTCTATGGTGAGGAGAATTATGATACCGAGAAATTGGGCGGTAAAATGTATTACTCTGAGCCGTCCTTGAAAATGGGTTTTGAAAACGGCGATAAAATTTTAAAAGTGGATGGCAAAACGCAAAAAGATTTTGACAAATTATCGTTGGATGTCTTGTTGAGTGATCATATCACGGTTCTTAGAAACGGAAAAGAAGTGACTTTTCCGACCAGCGACAGTGGAAAAGCCTTGGTTTTGCAAGCAGATACTCCAAAAGCTTTTTTGATGCCGAGAATTGCCCCAACGGTAGATACAGTGGTTCAGAAATCAACGCTGGATGCAGGTCTTAAAATTGGCGACAAAATCGTGAGTGTCGATAATCAAAAAATCGAGTACTACGATGAGTTAGCGCCTATTGTTTCTAAGAAAGCAGGATCAAAAGTTGATTTTGTTGTTGAGCGTGGACAGACTTTGGTTCCGGTATCAGTTCCTGTGGACAAAGAAGGAAAAATCGGGGTTGCCTCGTACAAAGATTATAAAAAAATGGTAACCCTTCATCATTTTTCATTGACTGAATCTGTGGGCAGAGGTTACACAAGAACCATTGAAAGTTTGACTTATCAGGTCAAACAATTCAAATTAATCTTCAACAAAACCATTAAAGGTTACAAAAAAGTAGGCGGACCCATTGCAATTGTAAACAATATGCACGTGGATAAAACCAAAGATGGCGACCTTTCTATCAACTGGCAGCAGTTTTGGTCTTTTACGGCTAAGTTTTCTATCTGGTTGGCCTTTCTTAACCTGATCCCAATTCCAGGCTTAGATGGCGGTCATGTTCTGTTTACATTGTGGGAAATCATCACAAGAAAACCTGTGCCGCAGAAAATTTTGGAAAATGCACAAATGGTAGGTGTTATTTTCTTGTTAGGTCTGATGGTGTTAATATTTGGAAATGATATAGTTAAGCTGATAGTGCAAGCTTTGAGCTAAAAAAAAATAAAAAAGTTTCAAAAAAAGTTTTGGAGTTTTTAAAAAAGTTTCTATATTTGCACACGCTTAAAGCAAAAAGAAACATTCCTCTTTAGCTCAGCTGGTTAGAGCATCTGACTGTTAATCAGAGGGTCCTTGGTTCGAGCCCAAGAAGAGGAGCAAAACCATCACAGCAATGTGATGGTTTTTTGCTTTTATGGGGTTACAGCTTAGGCTTGCCTTGATTTATCATTTTTACTGAAATTGGATCAATCCCAAAACTTGGGGAGAAAGATAAAAATTAATAATTTTGAAGGATGTTAAATGATGTCGAACTCCTTAAATTATTTTTGCCGGAACTTCTCATTGAGTATTTTGAGATTGTAAAATTTGAAGAAGAAAACCAAATCCTGCACATCTATTTTGAAGAGAAAAATACTGCTCCGAAAGAGTTTTCTTCTCTGCTATTACAGTCAAAAGGTTTTGTTCCGGAAATAACCGTTGATGATTTTCCTCTGCGTGGAA
>NZ_AUAA01000011.1 GCF_000428485.1 Epilithonimonas tenax DSM 16811
AAAAATAATTTAAGGAGTTCGACATCATTTAACATCCTTCAAAATTATTAATTTTTATCTTTCTCCCCAAGTTTTGGAATTGATCCAAAACAGATCTGGCGCCAATCTCCGCCAAAGCAATGATAGAGGGTAATTGCCCGTAATCTTCCTCCATAAACCGGAAGACCTTGTTGAGTTGTCTGATCTTTAGATTGTACTTGTAGTCGTCCCAATTGCGAAATCCTGAGTTGGGAAGGTCGGCATCTTCCGAATCCGGCGGAAAGAGATTCTCGACGTTGTAGAACATCATCCATTCTGCATTCATAGAGGCTACCAACGCTTTCTGCGCATATAGATAAACGTCACGACGACAATGGTCAGCATTACGCCTACCGTGATGAAGTAGCCATTCTTATGGTGCAGTTCCGGCATATTATCGAAGTTCATTCCATACAGTCCGGCAATGAACGTGATTGGTAAAAAGTAAACCGAATAGATCGCCAAAAGTTTCATCACTTGGTTGGCCTTCTGATCAGACATGGCAAGGAACATAGAGATGAGGTTGGTGGTCTGCGCATTCAAATGGTCATAGTCCGCTGTTACATCCTTTTGTTTGTCAAGAAGATCCATCACCTGTACATCTTCCAGATCCAGCGTTTTGAACTTCGAGATCCATTCGCCGGACATATTCAGGACTCTTGTGTTGAGTCCGGATTTGCGTTTTACTTTATATAGCCTTCGGATCTGCACGGAGTCGTTGGTGTTTTTCAGGAATATCTCGTTCTCCATCGCATCCAGTATTTCCAGAAGATTGCTGCTTTCGTCATCAAAACTCTTCATGATTTTAAGAGCCAACCGCAACGCCAGTTCGTCCCGTTTAACAGTGTCAAAACCTTCTTTATCAAGTTCCGAGCACAGTTCGTTGATACTTTTACTTTTGGTTCTATGCGTCGTAATGATAAGATGTGGAAGCAGAAAAATACCCAGTTTGCTGCTGATATCGCTGATGGTGTTCAGCGTCCGGCGTTCCAGATCCGTCGCTTCACGGGTCAGAAAGAATTTCACATCGCCCACTTCTTCATATTTCGGAAGGTGGTTAGGATCTACTGTATCCTCCAACAACAGATGATTGATGTGGTACCGCTGATGCAAAAAAAGCAGGTCTTCCTCCGTCGGTGCAATCACATCGATCCATTCCCAGTGCTTTGATTTGTATTTCTGTTCTATTGGCATATCGCAAAACTAAATAAAATTACAATGATTTTGTGAAAATAGCCTGCAGAATTTATGGGTCAGCTGTATCTGCCTTCCTCTTCCAATTTTTTTTTGCAGAGGATTTTAGCTCAAATAGAAGGCGAGGGCGAAGCAAAAAAGGATTTTCGTTCAAACCTAACGAATTGGTTCATCGATTCACATAAAAATAAATAGTAAAGTTGACATAAGGCAGGGTGCGCTGCGCAACAATCAACATTTGTCATCCATTCTAGCTTTCAACTGCTTCGGCATTGGAAGAGGAAGAAGCGTTAAGGAATTTTAGAAGAAATTACGGAAAATAAAAATCCACGGTTTGAAGCTGGCGCTGAAAAAACGCTGGCAGCAAGTTTGGATTTTTAAGAATTCATTTAAAATTTAGCTGATTTTCCCAGTCTTGACTTTGCGACCCTTTTGTGTCAAGACAAAAGAACTATCTATTATGTCGTATTTATTTGATTGTGAATCAATCTGTTGTCCAACCTATCAATTCTAACTTCTAATAAAAAAACCTATGTAAGCAATAAAATAATTATTTTTGCAGGTACTTTTAAAATGAAATAATGATCAAAAGTGTAATCTCAGGCGTAGGACATTACGTTCCTGAAAATATTGTAACAAACGATGACCTTTCCAAATTGATGACCACCAATGATGAGTGGATCACAGAGAGAACAGGCATCAAAGAAAGAAGACACCGCAAAAACCGGATAGACGCAGAAGAATCTACGTCCTATTATGGGCTGAAAGCTTCTGAGATCGCACTAAAAAACGCGAAAATGACGGCCAAAGATATAGACCATATTATTTTCGCAACACTGTCTCCGGATTATTACTTCCCGGGTTCCGGTGTTCTTTTGCAGGAGATGTTGGGTTGCGATACCATCGGTGCTTTGGATGTCAGAAACCAATGTTCAGGCTTTGTTTATGCCATGAGCGTTGCAGATGCCTTCATCAAATCTGGCTTGTATCAAAATGTATTGGTGGTAGGCGCAGAGATCCATTCTTTTGGTTTGGATTTTTCGGATGCGGGACGAGGCGTTTCTGTGATCTTCGGAGATGGTGCTGGTGCCGTGGTTTTGTCTGCAAGTGAAGATGAGGACAAAGGCGGAATCCTTGCCGTTAATATGCATTCTGAAGGTAAATATGCAGAAGAACTGGCCGTGAAATTCCCGGGAACCAAATTAGGCTGGAGTGATACCTTACTCTCAAATCCTGATTCTTTGAAGGCTGAAGATATCTATCCGGTGATGAATGGTAACTTCGTTTTCAAACACGCCGTGACGCGTTTTCCGGAAACGATCTTGGAAGCTTTGGAAAAAGCAGGCAAAACTATTGGTGATTTGGATTTACTTATTCCGCATCAGGCGAATATCAGAATTGCACAATACGTTCAACAATTGTTGCATCTCCCAGACGAAAAAGTCTTCGTGAATATTCAAAAATATGGAAATACAACCGCCGCTTCTATTCCAATTGCTCTAAGTGAGGCCATCCTGGAAGGTAGAATGAAACGTGGCGATTTGGTGTGTATGTCCGCTTTCGGAAGTGGTTTCACTTGGGGAAGTGTTTTGTTTGAGTATTAATTGAGGCTTGATAAAAACGAAAAGAGCTATTTGGTTTGCCAAATAGCTCTTTTTTTAGTCATTCATTTGCTTTACGACTTTATCTGATAGCGCTTTCAGCTGCTCTATTTCATCAAGATTTACGTGCATTGCTGTGGCCAATTCCGTAGGGACACAAGTCGCTTTTTCTTTGGTTTTTCGACCTTTTTCTGTCAAATAAATTTTGACGACGCGTTCATCTTCTGTGCTTCGTTTTCTGGTCAGATAACCTTTGGATTCTAGTCTTTTCAGCAAAGGTGTCAAAGTGCCGTTATCCAATTGCAGGATTGCTCCAACTTGATTCACGGTAAGATCATCTTTTTCCCAAAGCGCCATCATCGTAATGTATTGCGGATAAGTCAGCCCAATGTCTTTCAGGATCGGACGGTAACGCTGCATAATCTCACGATGCAAAACATAAACAGAGAAGCACAACTGTTTATCCAATTTTAGTAGATCTTCCATAGGATGGATTATTTCAAATTCATAGGCCAAAATGCTTACATCTGAAAGATGTCAGATTTATTTAGTCATTGCTGACAGTCAGTTTGACTTCGATGTTTCCTCTTGTTGCATTAGAATAAGGACAGATTTGATGTGCTTTTTCAATCAAGTCCTGAGCTTGCTCAATACTGACACCCGGAATGTTAGCATGCAATTCTGCTTCCAGTCCAAAACCACCATTTTCGATTTGTCCAATTCCTACTTTGGCGGTAACGGTTGTTTCGCCAGTTTCTATTTTACCCTGTTTGATGATCAGGTTCAATGCGCTGTCAAAACAAGCCGCATAGCCTGCCGCGAAAAGCATTTCTGGGTTGGCAAAATCATCATTTGCTCCGCCAAGACCTTTTGGCATTCTGACTTCTAAGTCAAGAACGCCGTTGTCACTTTTTACGTTTCCGTTTCTTCCTCCTGTGGCTGTTGCGCCAATGGTGTACAATGTTTTCATTTTGTTGTTATTTTGATTGTTATTTGATGGTGCAAATGTATGACGTCATATTATATTGTGCACAATATAAATAGATGTTTACATCAAAAACGATGATTGATGTAAACTATAAATGTTGTTTTCTGAATTTATAACTAAATAAAATCATAGTAACCATTATCTTTTCCAAGGATTTTCTGATCATCGGTATTCAGCCATCTTTTCAGAACTGTTGCATAGACTTTTCGGAAATCTTCTGTGTAGATCAGATCGCCGTTATTCAGTTTTGTAAGGTCAGGAAGGGCATTCAGAAGTCCTTTTTTCTTTAGTCCGCCGCTGATGAAGAACATTTGGTTGGCTGTTCCGTGGTCGGTTCCGTTGCTTGCATTTTGGGAAACTCTTCTCCCAAATTCTGAAAAGGTCATCACCATCACATCATTGAATTTTCCATTTTCTTTCATGTCTTTCACAAAAATTTCAATTGCTTCATCGATGGCTTTGAATAATTGATTCTGCCTTTGATTCTGATTGGTGTGTGTATCAAAACTCCCAAGGGAAAGGTAATAAACTTGCGTGTTGATATCAGATTTAATGAGCGAAGCAATCGTCTTGAAGTCTTTTCCAATTTGCGTAGCCGGATAAACTTTGTCCGTCGGTCTCGCTTTGCTTTCTTTAAATATATATTCTGAATTGTTGACCGTATTTCCGAGCGTATTGTAAAGGTAACTCGCCAAATCGTGATCGTGATCGTGATTGTCCGCCGCCAGTTTTTTATAAAGCGACTCCTGACTGTTATCGAATAGTTTTTTAGGATCTTTCAAAGCGATTGCTTTTTTGTTTTCACCTTTCATTGCGAGACTTAATAAATCATCAACTTCAATTGCCTGTGTCGGATTTGTGCAGTCGTGGCAAGCTTCATCCAAGTATCTTCCAAGCCAGCCAGAATTGATGATTTCGTGACTGCCACTTGCGGATTGCCAGATATCCATACTTCTAAAGTGGGATTTGTTCGGTTCTGGATAGCCAACGTTGTTCAAGGCCGCCAATTCGCCGTTGTCATATAGTTCTTTGAAGTACCTCAGGCTTGGATTGATAGCCGCTTCATCGGTCAGCAAAAGCGCCAGGTCCGCTTTGATAGAAATCCGATTTCTGGAACTGTAATAGATGTCATTTTTGATGGGAATGATCGTGTTCAACCCGTCATTTCCACCAGAAAGCTGAAGAATGATGAGGGTTTTTCCATTCATCTCAATGGCTTCCGGAAGTGTGAGCGCATTGAGGAAATTTGGGAACAGAAAAGAGGCGGCGGCAAAACTGCTGGTTTTTATAAAGGTTTTTCTATTGATAATCATAATGGCTTATTTTAACAAAGTTGATATTCCGGCGTTGACATGATACTAATCATCAGGTGCTTTCTGCTTTTTTCAGTATTAAACTGATTGATCGTATTTCTGAGTTTTTCGGTTGGATTTGGTAACAGCAGACTGAAAAGATCTTCATCCAAAACCCTGGAAATGCTTTCCCAGTGGATGATGATCTTATGTTGGTTGCTGTTCACGACCACTTTGTTTTCATTTTTTCCCATATTCACGTCGTCATTCGGTTTCGGTTCTACATCTAGGGTTTTATAGCTTGCCATTACGGATGGGATTTTCATTCTTAATAATAGGGTAGAACTGTCTATCCACGCCGTTCCGGATGGCCAGCCGGCGACATTGGGCGGTTGTAAAAGCTGTTGTCCCAGAAGTCTTTCGAAGTTGTAAATCGTGTTTCCATCTTTCGTATCCATCGGCATTATTCTGCGAATTCCTACTATCAAATCAATCGGAGATTTGACTCTTGCACCAATATTCTTTTCAGAATAAAACCAGCTAGAGAGGAAGATCTCATCTAATAAAGTCAAAATGTCATAGTCTGATCCGTAGAATTTCTGGCTCAATGATTTGATTAATTGATCGTCTGGCGTTTCGTTAACAAGGTATTTGTAAATTTTTGTGGTGATAAATTCCGCGCATTCCGGTTTTTCCAGAATCATATTCATAATGTCTCTCCCGGTAAAATTTCCTCGTTTTCCAAGAAATTCTTTTTCCCCAGCATCGTGTTGTTTTAGATTTTCGTGAAACTCGCCATTCTCATCATAACTCCATCCTGTGAAAGCTCTTGCAGACTCTTTGATGTCTTTTTCAGAGTAGAGCTTTCCTCTTCCAAGCGTGAAAAGTTCCATCAATTCTCTGGCGAAATTTTCGTTGGGTTTCGCTTTTTTGTTCTGTTGGTTATTGAGGAAAGTAAGCATCGCCGGCGATTTTGAAACTTCAAAGACCAACTCGCGGAAACTTCCCAGTGCATTCTTCCTGAAAATATTAATAATGTCAAGATTGAAAAGCGATTGCTGGATCCTTGTCGCAAAATGACCGTGCCAGAAAAGCGCCATTTTTTCTCGAAGCTGACTCTGGCTGTTGATCATTAGATCCTGCCAAGCTTTTCCTATGGCTGCATTGTGGTTTTTGTTGTAGAGATTGACTGGTTTTTTATCGCCCGATTTGGCCATTTCCTGATATTGCGGATAAGAAAGTTGATAAGCCGTAATACCGATTGGTTTGTAGTCAGAAACTGATTTTAGTTGCTGGTAAAGTGTTTTATGGCTGGCGGTTTTCAGTTTCTCAATATCATTGTGATGAATGCCAAAACCCGCTCTGGCAAGCAAGTGTTTATTGTGGAGGAAATTATTCATGAGCGTGATATGTTTTTGTTTGACTGTCAAAATCTGCTTTTGTTAAAGCAAGAATGGTGAAAATATGGGTTGGTGAATAAATTTTAATATTTAATTATGATTTTAAAATATTGAAAATTAGAATATTAATTTTGATAATGTTAGATTGATCAAACAATTTGCTTTTTTGGCACGGTATTTACAAGTAAGTACCTTGTAAAATTTAAAATTTAAAAATATGAAGTCTTTAAAACAATTAATATTAGGAGCTGGGATTTTGGCAGGAGGATTATTGTCTGCACAAAGTGCTAATATGACTAATATGTTAAAAGTAGGTTTGAACGGTGGTGTTTCAACAGGTGGAAATACAGCAGCAAATCTAGGTGTGGATTTATCTTACCAGCACTTGGTGACTCCAGGTTTTGGTTTAGGTATTGCGACAGGTTACAATAACTATTTTGGAAAAGATAGAATGCAGAACGGCGTAGAAGTTAAAAATAACGATTTCGGTGTTATTCCTGTTGCTGCACTTTTCCGAGTGTATCCAAAAGAAATGGGATTCTATTTCGGAGCTGATGTGGGTTACGGATTCATCGTTGGAGATGATCAAGTGGCAGAAAATTTCAGTGTAGCAAGACCAGATGGCGGTTTCTACATCAAACCTGAAATTGGTTACCACAACCGTGACTGGAACTTCTTTGCGCAGTACAACAAAACATTTACAGGAGATAAAGGCCAAATTGGTGATCAGGATTATAACGCTGGAGCGATTGGTGTAGGATTCAGTTACAATATTCCATTAGGTAAGTAAATCCTAATTTTTTCATCCTTTTAGGATCGAGGAAATCAAAAAATTTTTCAAAAAACATCAATATATGAAGCCTTCATTTTCGGATGAGGGCTTTATTTTTTAAAAACTTATCATACATCAACATTTATTTTGATTGATTCTAAGTAGATTTGCATCATTAAAAAAATTAAAAAACAATGAAAAAAGTAGCATTACTTGCAGTATTGGTCAGCGGACTGGCTTTCGGACAAACAAAAAAAGTGACAAGCTCAGACGTACACTGGTGGGGTTATAAAATCGCTAAAACAGAAGCATCTTCTCACGACGGAACTGTAAACGTAAAATCTGGAAACCTTGTTCTTAAGAACGGAGCAGTGGTAGGTGGAACTTTCGTATTGGATATGACCAGTTTGACTGCTACAGATCTTACCGGAGAATACCAAAGTAAACTAAACGGTCACCTGAAAAATGGTGATTTTTTCGAAGTGGAAAAATTCCCAACTGCGACTTACAAAATCACTTCTGTAAAGAAAAACACAAACAAAGATTACAACTTTGTCGTGAACGGAAACTTGACAGTAAAAGGAAAAACAGCACCAGTTTCTTTCCCAGCAAAGATCACTTCTGCCAAAGGTCTTGTGACTTTGGAGTCTGACAAATTCTCCTTCGACAGACAGAAATTTGATGTGGCTTACAAATCTACAATGCAAGATGTCATGGTCAAAGATGAGGTGGATATGAAAGTAAAAATCAGCGTAAAATAATTTGACACAAAATAGATAATTTTGAAGAGCAGATTTTTTCTGCTCTTTTTTTGTTGTTAAATTTGAATAATGAAACTTTATACCATCAGCGGTCTCGGCGCAGACGAAAAAGTCCTGGAAAAACTCACTTTCAATCCACGCATTGAGGTCGTTCACATTCCCTGGCTGATTCCAAATCGTAATGAAGAGTTTTCCGACTATGTCACGAGAATGTCAGAATCCATCGATGATTCCGAAGATTTTTATCTCTTGGGTTATTCCTTTGGTGGCATTATCGTTCAGGAAATTCACAAGATAAAACCTGCGAAAAAAATCGTCATTTTGGGGAGTATCCGCTGCGATGCAGAAAAATCAAAACTCATCAGAGCTGGTCAAAAGACCAATGCGATCCAATACATTCCGCTCCGGGTTTTCAGTGACAGCAGCACGGTTTTCTATGCATTTTTCAGAAAATTATTTGATCCCAAAAACCCAAAACTCACACAGTATTTCCGGGTCAAAGATCCGTATTACCTCAAGTGGTCTATGGACAAAGTCGCCCATTGGAAGTTTGATAAGATCCCAGACGTTATTCAGATCCTAGCGGACAAAGACATCGTGTTCCCGCTCAAAAACTCCCAACCGGATTTCGTCATCAAAAATGCAACCCACCTTTTCCCGGTGACCAAGCACAAAGAAGTTTCCGAGATTCTGAAGACGATTTTTGTTTAAATTTGATCCGTGTTTTGGGCAGCTTTTCCGCCTTCCACTCCCAATCTTTTTTGTAGACGATGCCAGTATAAATCGAACTCGAATCACACAAAAAAGGATTTCCGTTCAAGTCGGGCTGCGGATTCGGATCCAAAACCACAGTCAGTATCCAATACATTTTTATCATTCTACAGAAATCGCTATACTATGTAGCTATGTTTCTTTGGTAAGTGTTACGCCCTTGCGAACCTTAAAATATGTTTAATAACTAGTGAAAATTTTTGTGGACTCTTTAGGTTTAATCTTTTTTGTAGCTCAATTCTTGACTTAGTTAAAATTTAAAATTGCATAAACTTCAAAAATCAATTACTTTTACCGCAATCAATTTGTTTTAATGGAATCTATCAGTGTTTTTGATATCATAAAAATCGGAATCGGACCCTCATCTTCCCACACAATGGGACCTTGGAACGCCGCAAAAATGTTTCTGGATCTGGTCCAAAGTAAGCATTCCTTGCAGGATGTGAAAGAAGTCTTCGTTGAGTTTTTTGGCTCCTTGGCAAAAACAGGCGTTGGCCACGGGACAGATATTGCCGGAATGCTAGGCCTCAGCGGCGAAAACTTTCGAACCATTGATACCAATAAGATTGATGACAAAATCAACAAAATAAGAGCAGAAGCACAAATCTTACTAGGTGGAGAAGTTTGGGTGCCATTTTTGTACGGCCATCATCTGATCCTTAACAAGGAAAGATCTTTGGATTTTCACCCCAACGGAATGATCTTTAAAGTCATCTTTGAAAACGGAGAAGAACTCAGTCAGGATTATTACTCAGTAGGTGGTGGATTTGTCGCTACCACAGAAGATAATTCGATGGAAGACCGTTGTGTCCGTACCCTTTATCCTTGCCACCACGGCAGCGACATTCTAAAATATGTCGAAAAACTGAAGCTTGGAAAAATTTCCGATTTGGTTTTTCATAACGAAGAATCCTGGAGAACCCACGAAGAAACACGACAGAAAGCATTAGAGATTTGGGATCATATAAAGGATTGCGTGTACAAAAGCATCAATAAGAAAGGCATTCTTCCCGGCGGACTTAATGTTACAAGACGCGCCTTCGAAATGAATGAAAAACTCCTGGGAACACAGATTTACAAAAATAAAAACGAGTGGTTCGAAATGGTGAAAAACGACCAGAAAACCTTCAGCTCTGTGACCAAATGGGTTTCATGTTTTGCCCTCGCTGTCAATGAAGAAAATGCGTCTTTTGGCAGAATTATTACAGCGCCTACAAACGGTGCAAGTGGCGTGATCCCAGCTGTTCTAATGTATGCGCAGGTTTTCACCGAATTTAATTCTGAAGAAGATATTGTGAGATTCCTCTTGGTTGCAGGCGAAATTGGCACTCTGTTCAAAAAAAATGCGACCATTTCCGCAGCCATGGGTGGCTGTCAGGCAGAAGTAGGCGTTTCATCAGCAATGGCCGCAGCTGGACTTACAGAAATCTCCGGCGGAACGCCAGCGCAGGTTTTGATGGCGGCGGAAATAGCCATGGAACATCACCTCGGTTTGACTTGCGACCCGATTGGCGGTTTGGTTCAAATCCCATGCATCGAGCGGAATTCTATGGGCGCAATGAAAGCTATAACGGCTGCATCTCTAGCATTGGACGGCGATCCTTCGAAAGCAAAAGTGTCTTTGGATAGTGTCATCAAATCGATGTGGGAAACGGCATTGGATATGAATTCCAAATATAAAGAAACCTCAGAAGGTGGTTTGGCTGTTGCCGTGAATGTGGCAGAGTGTTAGTTATTTTGAAGATGATTAATAGTTTGTCAGTCTGAGGTTCTCGAAGACATATAAAATTCAGCGAAGCTTCCATATTGAAGAAAGGCTAAAATATTATAGATCTTCTTTAAAGAAAATTTTCCAATTATTATGTATTTGGAAAAATCCCTTGGATTTTGATTTTTTATGTCTTCGAGAGCCTCAGACTGACATTTAAAAGTCGTGAGGAAATAATTTTAACTAGTGTTTCTAATGCCTCGGATTATACTTTTATTAGTTTCACTATCTATCTTCCCAATATTAATTTTCTGTAATAAGGAATTGTTAAAAAAGAAGTCGTTTTGTTATCAAAAATAAAAAGTGTATCTTTGCATCAATTATTAGACGATCTTTTTAAATGAATTTATTTACGGAATCCAATCTTAGCGCTGAAGTACTTCAGGCGATTGGCGACCTCGGCTTCGTAGAGCCGACAGAAATCCAAAAACAGACTATTCCTTTTATCTCCACAGATACACGCGATCTTATCGCACTTGCGGCAACAGGAACAGGCAAAACAGCAGCGTTTTCGCTTCCGATTTTGGATATGATAGACGACAAAAGTCGTAAAATCCAATTTTTGGTCCTTTGCCCTACTAGAGAACTTTGCCTCCAGATTACCAAAGACATCAAAAACTATACTAAATACCTTAGAGACATCAAGACTACAGCAGTCTATGGTGGAAGCAGTATTATGGATCAAATCAAATCTCTTAGAGACAAACCACAGATCATCGTGGGAACTCCAGGACGTGTGATTGACATGATCAACAGAAAAGCATTGGACTTTTCTGAAGCACAATGGGTAGTTTTAGACGAAGCTGACGAAATGCTTTCTATGGGTTTCAAAGATGATTTGGAAACCATACTTAGAGAAACGCCAGATACAAAACAGACATTCCTTTTCTCTGCTACAATGAGCAAAGAAGTAGAACGTATTTCTAAAAACTATTTGACAACACCGCACAGGATTTCTGTTGGGTCTGTCAATGAGGTAAAGAAAAACATTCTTCACGAATTTTATGTGGTAGGTTACAGGCAGAAGAAAGAAGCTCTTAAAAGACTTATCGATGCCAATCCAAACCAGTATTCTATCATCTTTTGTAGAACAAGAATGGAAACTCAGGAGGTTGCAGACTTCTTGATGCAGAATGGTTATGCGGCAGATGCCCTTCACGGTGATCTTTCTCAGGCTCAGAGAGATACGGTGATGAAGAAATTCAGACTGAAAAACATCGATATTCTAGTCGCTACAGACGTGGCGGCCAGAGGTTTGGATGTGGACTCTTTGACGCACGTGATCCATTTCTCTTTACCAGATGATCCGGAAGTTTTCGTTCACAGAAGTGGAAGAACAGGACGTGCTGGTAAAAACGGGATCTCCATGACCTTGGCAAAACCAGAGGAAAGCAGAAAAATGAAACAGATCAAGGCGGAAACCAAGATCGAGATGGTAGAAAAGAAAATCCCTACCGGAAAAGAAATTATCAAAGCTCAGGTAGGTGGTGTTTTCGAAAAATTATTGACAGAACATGTAGATGTTATTGATTTTGACGAAAGCTTGATCCCAGATCTTTCAGCGTTTACAAAAGAGCAGTTGGTGAGCCAGTTATTGCAATTCCAATTGAAAGAAATGGCACTTTACTACCAGAATAGTAATGATCTTGCTGATCAGAAATTCGGTGCTGGTAGAGACGAGAAACCAGGAAGAAGAGACAGAGATGGCAGAGACAGAGACAGCAGAGACAGAGACAGCAGAGGATCCAGAGATGGTGGTTCTTTCCGAGACAGAGATAATAGAGGAGACCGTGGAGGCGATAGAAATGGCGGTAGAGACCGTAAGCCAAAACGTAACAATGAAGATATGGTAAGATTTTTCTTCAATCTTGGAAAAAGAGACCAATTGAAGAAAGTTGACATGCTGGAGATCATTAATAAAGCGACTTCTAAATCCAAGAAAAGAGCTGACATCGGCGAGATCGAAATTCTTGACAAATTCAGTTTCTTCGAAATTGAAAAGTCGTACAAGAATGAGGTTATGGATGGATTGACTAGTATGAAGTTTCGGGGAAAAGAAATGAGAGCAGAAGTAGCTCAATAAGTAAAAAAACAGAAAGTTAAATAAAAATGAAATACGTAAAAACCTGCTAATCAGCAGGTTTTTGTGTTTTTTAATCTTAATAATTAATTAACATAAAAATTTCCGTTGCCTTTTGTTTTTTGGTCATATTTGCACAAATTAAACAAAAATAATGGGAATAGGTAATCTTTTCAGAGCGTTTCAGCCTAAGGATAAAATCTTTTTTGAACTGTTTCTTCGTGTGGCAGACAACTTGGTAGAGATGTCAAAAACATTTCACGACGGATTGCTGGAATTTGATATCAATGATGAAACGTTGTTGAATCAAATGAGTGATTACGAGCATAAATTAGACGATTTGACTCACGAGATTTATGTGCAGCTAGGTGAAAACTTTATAACGCCGTTTGATAGAGAGGATATCAACTATTTGGCTTCTGGATTGGATGATATAGCTGATTATATATACGCTTCTGCAAAATATATTTACTTATATAAAAGCCCGGAAAATAAAGTTTACACAGAGTTTTCTCTTTTGATCTACAAATGTTGTATCGAAATCAAGAAAGCGTTGGAAAACTTAAAAGATTTCAAAAATCCAAATGAGGTTAGAGAATCTTGCATCAAGATCAATTCTTACGAGAATATCGCAGATGATGTTTTGAGCCAGGCTATCGTGAAGTTATTTGAGACCAATGATGCATTGTTGATTATCAAACAGAAATCGATCCTGGACTATCTGGAGATCGTTACAGACAAAGCAGAAGATGTTGCCAACACCATGGAGAGCATAGTTATCAAATACGCTTAAAAAGCAGTATCAAAAAATAAACGAATGGATTTTCCAATTCTACTCATTATCATTATCGCTCTTGCGTTAATATTTGATTATATCAATGGTTTTCACGATGCAGCTAACTCCATCGCAACCATTGTTTCCACAAAAGTACTGTCACCTTTTCAAGCTGTCCTTTGGGCCGCATTTTGGAATTTTGCAGCGTTTTTCATTGCCGCGTACGTCGTAGGCGAATTCAAAATTGGTAATACGATTGCCAAAACGGTGGATGAGAATTTCATCACCCTGGAAGTTATTTTTTCGGGTCTTATCGCTGCCATTGCTTGGAATCTATTGACTTGGTGGTTTGGAATCCCATCCTCATCATCCCACACGTTGATCGGTGGATTTATCGGAGCAGCATTGATGCACGCTTTGATCACGGATTATCATTTGATCGCGATCACACATCCAGATTATTCATTCTTCGAAAAGGCCTATCAGGCATTTGTGCAGCTTTTTACGCAGAATGTGGTCAAGTACAAAGTGGTCATCCCTATTTTCTTGTTCATCTTTATGGCGCCGCTTATTGGTATGGCGATTTCTATTATCATCACCTTGATTATCGTTAATATCTGTAAAAGAGCGAATCCACATAAAGCGGAACGTGTTTTCAAAAAGTTACAGTTGGTTTCTTCAGCCTTATTTAGCCTTGGACATGGGACCAATGATGCCCAGAAAGTAATGGGAATCATAGGAGCAGCGATGATCTATTTCCATGTGAACATGATGAAAGATCCATTGTATCTTAATATTCCGGAAGCTGAAAGATTCAACTTCTTTGCAGAACATTATCTTTGGGTACCAGTAGTTTCATTCTTAGCAATCGCTTTGGGTACAATGAGTGGTGGTTGGAAGATCATTAAGACGATGGGAACCAGGATTACCAAAGTGACGCCATTAGAAGGTGTAGCTGCGGAAACAGCAGGGGCAATCACGCTTTTCATTACAGAACAATTGAGAATACCTGTTTCTACGACACACACTGTGACAGGAGCAATCATAGGCGTTGGATTGACAAAAAGAGTTTCAGCCGTAAGATGGGGAATTACCGTAAGTTTGCTTTGGGCTTGGATTCTTACGATTCCTATCAGCGCGATTGTTGCAGGAATTACTTATCTTCTTGTGGTATTGATTTTTTAAATTTTAAATCAATTATTAAAAATACAGCTTTCCAGTTTTGGGAAGCTTTTTTTTATGACCAAAATGCGACATAAAACCTCAAAAACAAGATTCAAAATCTTGGTAAAACATTTTTAAAAATTGTATTTTTGCGTCAAACAAGTTTTTAAATGGAGTTTCTAGATCAGTATCAAAAAATTGTAGCAGACGCTATCGAAAAATACACTTTTACCAATAAGCCGGATGAGTTGTACCATCCAATGAATTACATCATCTCTCACGGTGGCAAGAGGCTTCGTCCTATTATGTTGCTTATGGCTTGCGATCTTTTCAAAGGTGATTTGGAAAAGGCTTTGAAACCATCTTTAGCCATCGAGTTTTTCCATAATTTTACCTTGATCCACGATGATATTATGGATGAAGCACCATTGAGGAGAAACAAACCAACAATCCACACTCTTCACGGAATTAATGTTGGAATACTTTCCGGCGATGCCTTGCTGATCAAAGCGTACCAATTCTTTGAAGATCTGGAACCGGAATTATTCAAAAAATGCATCAAAATATTTTCTGAAACTGGCGCTGTTCTTTGCGAAGGTCAGCAGTTTGATATCAATTTCGAAAATATGTCGAATGTGACATACGATGATTATATCCAAATGATCACTTTCAAAACTGGGGTTTTGAGTGCCTCTTCTTTTCAAATCGGAGCACTGATTGCAGGAGCGTCGGAAGAAGACGCAGAAGCGATGTACAACTTCGGAAAACACATCGGGATTGCTTTCCAGATTATGGATGATTACCTGGATGTCTTCGGAAATCAGGAGCAGTTTGGCAAAAAGCACGCTGGTGATATATACGAAAATAAGAAAACCATTCTTTATCTATTGGCTCTGGAACACGCCAATCCTGAAGAGTTATCTGAACTCAATTATTGGTATTCGAAAAAAACAGATAATGTTGACAAAGTTTACAGCGTCGAGAAGATCTTCCGGAGAACAAAAGTGGATGACAAAGTTCTTAGACTGATTCAAAAGCACAACGAGATTGGACAAAGTTTCCTTGACACCATTAATCTTCCAGATGAGAAAAAATTACCATTCCGAGAATTGGCAAATTACCTCTTGAGAAGAGAATCTTAATATAATAATGTATCAGTTTGCCAGTCCAACAATAATTTTTAACATTGGTAAAGTTATACATTGATAATTGGTTACATTTTAAAGAAATGAAATTCAGGACAGAAGTAGATATTAATGTAAGTGAGAGAAAAATAGGAACGGATGATTGCATCTTTTCTATGGGATCGTGTTTTGCGGCGGAGATGCACGAGAAATTTTCCGAAGGTCAAATCCAGTCTTTGAACAATCCTTTCGGGACGATTTTCAATCCGTATTCTATTAACCATGCGATTCAGCAGATTTATGATGCTAAGGAATATCAGGAAAACGATTTGATTCTGGCCAATGAAAATTACATCAGCCTGGATCATCATTCCTCTTTTGATGCGCGGTCTGCCAAACAATCATTGGAATTAATCAATAGAAAAATTGAAGAAGCCAACCAGTTTTTGCAGAACACCAGTTTTGTAATCATCACATTCGGTACGTCTTATATTTATGAATTTCTACCGAAGAAAAAACTGGTAGCCAACTGTCACAAGATTCCGCAGAAGTTTTTTGAAAAGCGGTTTCTAGGCCATCAGGAGTTAACGGAATCTATCATCAAAACAATTGATATTCTGAAAGATATTTGTAAAAAAGATGTTCAGATCTTGTTCACCGTTTCGCCGGTTCGTCATACAAAAGATGGTATTGTTGAGAATCAATTAAGTAAATCGAAACTTATGACTGCCATTCACGAGTCTATTTCGGGTAAGGAAAATTGCCATTATCTTCCAATTTACGAGTTGATGATGGATGATCTCCGTGATTATCGATTTTATAAGGATGATATGATTCATCCCAATTCTCAGGCTGTACAGTACATCTGGGAAAAGTTTGGAAATGCTTACTTTACAGATGAGACCAAGGTTTTCATTAATGAAAATAATAAAATCCTTGCGGCACTGAATCACAAAACCAATGACGATAAAAATCCTAAATATCAGGAATTTTTACAAAAAATCAATCAAAAAATCCTTGATCAGCAGAAAAAGGTGAAGCATAAAATATTTGGATGATAGTTGTTGGTTATTAGTGGATAGCACTCTTCTGATAGCCCACAACAATCAACCAACAACTAATAAGCGAAAAATGATAGATACACATACTCATTTATATTCCGAGCAATTTGATGAAGATCGTGAAGAGATGATCCAGCGCGCGATGGACAAAGGCGTGGAGCAATTTTTCCTTCCGGCAATTGACTCCGAAACACATCAGAAAATGCTTCTTTTGGAAACCGAATATCCTGGCAAGATCTTTTCTATGATGGGACTGCATCCTTGTTCTGTGCAGCCAGATTCCTGGGAAAACGAGTTGCAACTGGTGCAAAATTATTTTAATCAAAGAGATTTTGTAGCCATTGGTGAAATTGGGATTGATCTGTATTGGGACAAATCAACTTTGGATATTCAAATTAATGCTTTCGAACAACAGATTGATTGGGCAATTGAAAAAGATATTCCGATTGTGATCCACTCCAGAGATAGTTTTGATGAGACGTTTGAAGTTTTGGAGAGAAAAAAACATCCAAAATTGCGCGGCATTTTCCATTGTTTTTCTGGAAATCTTGAACAAGCCAATCACGCCATAGACCTTCAGTTTGTTTTAGGAATTGGTGGAGTAGTAACATTTAAAAATGGAAAGATCGATCAATTCCTGAATCAAATTCCGCTGGATAAAATTGTTTTGGAGACAGATTCTCCTTATCTCGCGCCTGTTCCTTGTCGTGGTAAAAGAAACGAAAGCTCATATATGGAATTGATTGCTGGAAAATTGGTTGATATTTACGGAAAAGATTTTTCTGAGATTGATAGGATCACGACAGAGAATGCTTTAAAAATATTTGGTTTCAATCAATCATAAAATACGTCTTTAAAATAAAAAAAACCGGACATTGCTTCCGGTTTTTGTTTTATTTTTTTCTGTAGAAATTGCTTTTATTTTTAGGCTTTTCTGTGCGTTGGCCAGTTCCACCAGTTCTTGGCCTTGGATTGAAAGGCTTGTTGTTACTGTCTCGCTTTTGTTCCACAAGATTGTTTGTGTGGTAAGGATGATCCTCTACAACCGGAATTTTCTTCCCAATCAGCTTCTCTGTGTTTCTAAGATTCGCAAGATCCAAAGCATCTACGAATGAGAAAGATGTCCCCTCTGATCCTGCTCTTCCTGTTCTTCCGATTCTGTGAACGTAGGTCTCGGAAACGTCTGACAATTCGTAGTTCACCACATATTTCAGTTCGTCAATATCAATTCCTCTTGCAGCAATGTCTGTCGCAACCAGGATTCTTGTTCTTTTCGATTTGAAGTTGGATAATGCGTTTTGTCTGGCATTCTGAGATTTGTTTCCGTGGATGGCTTCTGCAGATATGTTGGACTGATGAAGTCTTTTTACGATCTTATCAGCGCCATGTTTGGTTCTTGAAAATACCAGGACCTGATCAAATTTTGGATCTTCCAAAAGGTGGATCAAGAGGTCTGTTTTGTTACCATTATCTACAAAGTATATACTTTGCTGGATCGTATCTGCAGTTGAAGAAACTGGCGCAACCTCTACTCTTACTGGATTTACCAATATTTCAGCAGCTAGTTTTGCGATCTCCTTCGGCATGGTGGCAGAGAAGAAAAGGTTTTGTCTTTTTACCGGAATCAGTTTCAAGATTTTTTTCACATCGTGAACGAATCCCATATCCAGCATTCTGTCCGCTTCATCCAGAACAAAAATTTCCAAATGATGAAGTTTTACAATACCTTGGGAAATAAAATCTAATAACCTTCCTGGAGTAGCGATTAGAATATCAACACCTCTTCTGAGTTGTGTTTCTTGCTGATGTTGTTTCACGCCTCCGAAAACCACCAAAGATTTTAGTTTAAGATGTTTTCCGTAATCCTGGAAGTTTTTTTCAATTTGTATGGCTAGTTCACGCGTGGGTGTCAGGATCAATGCTTTGATCTGATTTCTATGTGGTTCTTTTGCAGAAGATAGATTTTGTAAAATAGGGATGGCGAATGCCGCTGTTTTCCCTGTGCCTGTCTGTGCACTTCCCAAAAGGTCTCTGCCTTGCAGAATAGATGGAATTGCTTTTTCCTGTATTGGTGTCGGCTGCTCGTAGCCTTGTGCTTTTAATGCATCTAATATTGGCTTGATTAAGCCTAATTCGTCAAAATTCAAATGGAATATTTTATTTAATTTAAAAAAAGTAAAAATTCCTTCTTATATTTAGGAGGAATTAATATGATACAAAGGTAATCTATTTTAAATAAAGTTAGAAATAACAATTATTTAACTTTTTCCCACTTCTGATTTTTCTTCAGCTCAGTCATATAGGTGTAAAGTGCTACCAGTTTTTCGGGTTTTTCCCCTGCAGATATGGCGATGTCTTTCTTACTTCCGTCTGAGAAGAAGATTCTGAGATGGCTTTTAGAAGCATCCATTATTCGTTTGTCAATGTAGCTGTCTTTCAGTGTTTTTACATTCGCGGCATCCGTTAATAAGGTCAATTTTTGATAATCTTCTGCATTGATGACAGATTTGAAGGTGCCTTCTCTTGGTTTGTCCAAGTCACTTCGGCCTTCTCCTTGGGAAAAATTGTAATGCTCCGCTTCCAAAACTGCATTTCTCTCGCTATCGATAGTCATTTTAAAAATGGGGCAAAATCCGAAACACGGTCCGACTTCATATTCTATTTTAGAATATTTGGAAACCTGAGAAGTGGTGCAGGACATTAGTCCTAAGATCATTACAAGGCTTAATAAATATTTCATTGTGCTTTTTTTTTGATGTAATTGTTTTAATAGTTGTTCCGAAAAAAACAAATTATTTAAAATGATATCCCAAACCGATTTGGAAGAAACTAATTCTATTTTAAAAACCAGAAGTATTGGAATCAAATAATCCGAAATGATACCTGCCCCCGAAATGAGTCTGTGAAAAGGAAATCGAAAATGTTGATAAAAATAAAATTGTAAAAAGTTTTTTCATCACTATAGTTTTTAACTTTTATCCATGCAACTTCTTCCAGATCGCATCCTTCAGTTCCTGAAGATTTTCTCCGGTGACGCCAGAGAAAAATAGGGGTTGTCTGTTCTCCGGAAATTCTGCTGCAATTTCTTGTTTCAATTCATCGTCCAAAAGATCAGATTTTGAGACAGACAGGAGAAAATCTTTGTCCAAAAGTTCAGGATTATATTCTTTCAGTTCGTTTTCGAGAATTTTAAATTCCTGAAAATGACTTTCGGAATCTGCAGGGATTAAGAATAATAAGATGGAGTTTCTTTCGATATGTCTTAGGAATCTGTGTCCCAGACCTTTTCCTTCTGCTGCACCTTCTATGATTCCGGGAATATCTGCCATTACAAAAGATTTGTAATTACGCCATTCCACAATGCCCA
Source organism: Epilithonimonas tenax DSM 16811 (assembly GCF_000428485.1). Taxonomy (GTDB): domain Bacteria; phylum Bacteroidota; class Bacteroidia; order Flavobacteriales; family Weeksellaceae; genus Epilithonimonas; species Epilithonimonas tenax. Next base: position 20,137 of record NZ_AUAA01000011.1, read on the forward strand.
GATTCGGTTTCAAAGTCGTAAATGCATAATCTGCGATCTTTGGTCTTGCGGCAGAAACAGATGATAAAAGTGTAGATTTTCCGGCATTTGGGAAACCGACTAATCCAACGTCAGCAAGCAATTTCAATTCAAAAGTGACAAAACCTTCCTGGCCGTCCATTCCGGGTTGTGCAAATCTTGGCGTTTGGTTGGTAGAGGATTTGAAATGCTCATTTCCTTTTCCCCCTTTTCCGCCTTCCATCAGAATGATTTCCTGCCCGTCTTCCAGGATTTCGCCAACGATTTCGCCTTCTTCATTTCTGGCGATAGTTCCCATTGGAACATCGATGTAAACGTCCTCACCGTAAGCACCGGTCAGCTGGTTTTTTTGACCGTTATGGCCACGTTCTGCTTTGATGTGACGCGTGTATCTAAGGGGTAGAAGTGTCCATTCGTGAGCATTTCCTCTCATGATTACGTGACCGCCACGTCCGCCGTCGCCACCATCCGGACCACCTTTTGGGATGTATTTTTCTCTACGAAGGTGAGCCGATCCAGCACCGCCGTGACCGCTTTTACAATGGATTTTTACGTAATCTACGAAATTTGACATATTGTTTGGGATTATAGACAAATAGAGAATAGATTGTAGACTGATAAAAAAGTCCACCATCTATTCTCTAAAAAATCTAAGTTTTATTTAATTTTTTCTACTTCGGCGAATAGTTTTTCAGAGATTTCGGAGATGTCGCCAACGCCAATTACTTCTGCATATTTGCCTTGATTTTTATATAATTCTGCAACTTCTGCAGTTTTGGTGTAATATTCTTTGATTCTATCTCTGATGATCTCTTCTTTAGAATCGTCTGTTCTGCCACTGGTTTCGCCTCTTTTCAGAAGTCTTTGTACCAGAACTTCGTCATCTACTATCAAAGAGAGACAAACACTGATCTCAGCATTTAACTCTTCTTTCACAATGCTTTCCAAAGCGTCTGTTTGAATGGCCGTTCTGGGAAATCCGTCAAAAATAAATCCTTTGGTTTCTGTCGGTTTTCTCAATTCGTCCACTAGCATATCGATCGTCACTTGATCCGGAACCAATTGCCCTTTGTCGATGTATGACTTTGCTAATTTTCCCAGTGCTGTATCATTTTTCATATTGTAACGAAAAAGATCTCCTGTAGAAATTTGTTTTAGATTATACTTCTCAATCAAATGCTGAGCTTGGGTTCCTTTTCCACTTCCCGGAGGACCAAAGAGAACAATATTGATCATATTTCTTTAATTTATTTAGATTTATTTCTTTTTATACGGTGTAGAAATTAGTGGTTGATTCTACCTTCTTCCAATTGGTACAGGTCCGGTAGGTTTCTGCCTAATTCATCATAATCCAATCCATAGCCCAGCACAAACTTGTTAGGTATTTCTTTGGCCACATAATCTACGATAAAATCTTTTTTGAAAACATCGGGCTTCAGAAGTAGAGAAGCTACTTTTAAAGATTTTGGACGTTGGGTATTTTTAAAATATTCAAAGAGATTCTCTAAAGTGTTACCTGTATCCACAATATCTTCCATCAGGATAATATGACGATCCATCACATCCTTCGTTAGTTCCATTTTTTTATAAACAATTCCTGTAGATTGCGTTCCAGAGTAGGAACTTACCTGTAGAAAAGCGATTTCGCATTTACCAGGATAATATTTTAAAAAATCTGAGAAAAACATAATCACACCATTCAGAACACCAATGAAAATTGGGGTTTCATCTTTGTAATCTTCGTAAACTTTCTCTGCTAGATTTTTTATAATTGCCTGAATTTCATCGTGTTTCAGGTAGGGTACGAAACTTTTGTCGTGAACTTGTATAGACTCCATATGTATTTCAAAGTGCAAAAATAAGATTTTTAAACCAAACCGCCCATTTTCTTTTTTTAATAGCTTTTTAAAGTGCATACAAAAGAGTAATACAATTTAATTATCTATATTTGCGTTACGTTTCTGAAAAAGAATAATTATGTTCAAATCGCTTTTCCACTGGAAAGTATTACTTAATATCGTTTTAGCAATGGCGTTTTTCGCCGGTTTGGTTTGGCTTACATTCCGATGGTTGGAGTTTCATACCAATCACGGGGATGAAGTTCCTGTGCCCAATGTGATGAATATGAAAGTACACGATGCTATCAAAATTCTTGATGATTCCGGTTTGGAATACGAAGTTGATAGTTTTAAGTATGATCCCAAGTTCCGTCCTTTTCAGGTTTTGGCCGTTTTCCCATCGCCTGGAGCGAGTGTGAAAAGTGGAAGATCCATAGTTTTGAAAGTGAATCCCAGAACCTGGGCAAAAGTGGCCGTTCCTGATATTATTGACAGATACAAGGGCTTGGCTTTTAATCAATTAAATCTAGTTGGATTGAAAGTCGGTGATACCATTTTTGAGCCTAGTATTCAGAGAGATGCGGTTCTTAGAATCGTATACAACGGGACAAGTATCAAACCGGGAACACTGCTTCCTAAATTCTCTGTTGTTGATTTGGTTATTGGTTCCGGGCCTCTGAGAAATGTTTCTATTCCTAATGTAGTAGGAAGGACCGTGCAGGAAGCTAAGAAAATTATTGGGCAGGCTTTGTTCGAGGTCGGCATTGTAGATCACGAAGACGGAGGTAAGGATGAGTCCGATATTGTGTATTATCAAGATCCTGGCTTTGGGTCATTAAGAGATCAGGGAATGCAGATTGATCTTTGGGTCAGTAAAAAAACACCAGCCGAAATGCAGGGTAAAATACAGCAGCTGGACGATATGTACCGACCAAAGATCGACACAACATTAGCACCAATACAGTATAATGAAGTTCCCCCGCCTACAGTAGAGCAGAGACCGGCAGTTACAAAACCGCCAGTTTCTAATACGCCTTCAGCTTCCGGAACAACGCAGCCCAGCGCTGCCAAACCGAAAACGACAAGTGCACAACCTACTGCGACAAACAGTTCAACAGTAAAACAAACTGCGACACCACAATCTACAAAACCAGTAGATAAACCAAAGCCGAAAAAGGTGGTGATTGAATAAAAAAAACAAAAGGCTTCGACATCAGTTGAAGCCTTTTTAGAATTAGAATATGCTAGACGAGACCGAAGATTTCCTGGAAGAGGAATTAAGCAATGATGACCATTCTGCTGATGAAGAAAACAGTGGGTTGTACGAGCATGTGCATATTACGGTTGATAAAAAACAGGAACCACTTAGAATCGATAAATTTTTATTGATCTTTCGTCAGAATTCTTCCAGAAATAAGATTGCTCAAACCTGCAAAGCAGGCAATGTCATTGTCAACGGAAAACCTGTCAAACAAAATTACCGCGTGAAACCCGGTGACGAGGTGAGTGTGCTTCTTACCCATCCACCACGAGAAAATGTCATCATCCCACAAGATATCCCAATTAATATCGTTTATGAAGATAGCGATCTGATTATTGTGGACAAAGATCCGGGAATGGTAGTGCATCCGGGATTTGGAAATTGGGATAAGACTTTGGTAAATGCACTGGCTTTTCATTTTTCAAAAGATCCCAATTATAATTCTGATCTGGATAGAGTAGGTCTGGTTCACAGGATCGATAAAGATACATCCGGATTATTGGTCATTGCAAAAACAGAATATGCCTTAAGTTTTTTGGCAAAGCAGTTTTTTGACCGTACGACAAAAAGACTTTACTGGGCCTTTGTCTGGGGTAATGTAAAAGAGGATACCGGTACTGTCACCGGACACATCGGAAGGCATCCCAAAAACAGAATGCAGATGTACACTTATGAAGACGGAAGTCACGGGAAGCATGCTGTTACACATTACAAAGTTTTGGAAAGATTCCGTTATATGACCTGGATAGAGTGCAAACTGGAAACAGGAAGAACCCATCAGATCCGCGCGCATCTCAAACATATTGGTCACACTTTATTTAATGATGCACGCTATGAAGGTAATATCATCATGAGAGGAGTAGATCTTCCAAAATACAGAAAGTTTGTACAGAATGTTTTTGAAGTTCTGCCAAGACACGCATTGCACGCGCATACGTTGGGATTTATACACCCGACAACGAAGAAAGAAATGTACTTTGAAAGCCCAATGCCACAAGATATGCAGGATGCATCGGAACGTTGGAGAAAGTATTTAGATAATAACTAGAGTTTTATATATTTGTATTGTGAAGAAAAACTACTTTTTATATAAAATATGCATACTGCTTTTTGCAGTTTTTTCTGTGGGTTCAAAAGCTCAGGAAACCTTACCTTTCTACCAGCAATATCTGGTTGATGGCGATTTTTTGTTCAATCCTGCACTATTGGGGAAAACGGATGATGTGGTTTTAAATCTTAATTATCAGAAACAGTTTTCACAATTGAGTGAGTCTCCTAATGTACAATCTATTGGTTTACACGCTAATGTTTTTGACAGAGTTGGAGCGGGGATCGCTTTTTTCCGAGATCAGAATGGTCCTATCTCATCAAACGGATTGATGTTGGGTGCGTCTTATTTTATCCCGTTAAGTGATGAGGAAGGCCGTCAGGATCAATTTTCCTTTGGGGTTGGTACCAACCTCTATAATATGAATATCGATTATACCCAGATCAATGCAGCGCAAGAGGGTGACCAGGTTTTGGGAGAGAATACGAATGATATTTTTTTGGCCTACGTTAATTTAGGAGCTGCGGTTAAATACAGCAATTTCTTTGCGGGTGTTTCTGTGGTGGACATTCCGGTCAGTAATGATTTACCGATTGTTAATGGGATAGAACCTTCACCTACTAAGTTTTATCTTAATGCAGGATACGACTGGCACTTTACGGACGGTATATTTTTGACACCGTCTTTGATGATGAATCTGAACACCAATTCCGCAAGAATATTTGATTACAACATCATGGCAACGGCCTTTGGTGAGAAAAGTAATATTTCGGCAGGAATCAGTTTCAGAAGTGCAAAAAGCGCTGTTGGAAGCCAGAATCTGGGAATGTCACCCATCATAAAAGGACGTGTCGGCAACTTCACGTTTGGAGGTGTTTACAACTTCGGCGTTTCAGAACTGACGGAAAACTTCGGGAATAGTTTTATGTTGAGCATTGGTTTCAATATCGATAATTTTATCAATTCAAGAGGTTTCCGTTACAGATAATTTTCAGCTGTTTTGCGGCTTGTAGATTATCATTTGTCATTTATAATTTATCATTAATTGATATACCTTCACATTCCTTTCTGTAAACAAAAATGCAGCTACTGCAATTTTCATTTTTCAACTTCTTTCAGTCTGAAAGATGAGATGCTTTTGGCCATCAAAAAAGAAATAGGACTTAGGCATCACGAACTCGAAAAAAAAACGCTCAGATCACTCTACTTCGGTGGAGGAACACCTTCCGTTTTAAATGTTGATGAAATTAAGTCTCTGATAGACGAATTTCAAAAATATTTCAGTTTTGATGAAAATATAGAGATTACATTGGAATCTAATCCTGATGACCTTACTAAAAATTTCCTCAAAGAATTATCACAGACAGAGATCAACCGATTGTCCATAGGAACACAGAGTTTCTTTGACGAAGATCTGAAGCTGATGAACCGCGCGCACAATGCCTCTGAAGCAGACAGTTCTATCAAACGTGCGCAGGATTTTGGCCTGGAAAATATCAGCATCGATTTGATTTACGGTTCACCCACTTCCAATTTCGAAATCTGGAAAGAAAACCTAAACAGAACAATTGAGCTTCAGGTTCCACACGTTTCATCTTACGCTTTGACTGTTGAGCCCAAAACTGCTCTGGAAAAATGGATCCAGAATGGGAAAATTACACCTCCGGAAGAAGCCGAGCAGAATCAGGAATTCTACTATATGTCTGATTTTCTGAAACAAAGTGGATTCGACCATTACGAAATTTCTAATTTCGGAAAGCCCGGTTTTCATTCCAAACACAATTCCGCATATTGGCAATCTGAGCCTTATTTGGGAATAGGTCCTTCGGCACATTCTTACAACGGACATTTGGAAAGAAGCTGGAACATCGCCAACAATCCACTTTACATCAAAAATATCAATCAAAATATCCTGCCGAAAGAAACTGAAATCCTTTCCGAAAAAGACCGTTTCAATGAGATGGTGATGATCGGTCTAAGGACAATTTGGGGCGTCGATTTACATAAAATTAAGCAAAATTTTTCATCAGAAATAACCGATTATTTGAACCAAGAAATTAAAAATAAATTAGAATCAGGAATCTTGATCATAGAAAATAAGCACCTCTTAATCCCTGAAAAACATTGGTTTTTAGCAGATGGAATTGCGAGTGATTTATTTATGGTCTGAAAGTAAAACTTCTAATAAAATTCTTATTTTTGTCAGGCTAAATCTTTGCTGGGTTTTGACGTCTTTGCGAACTTAAAAACATCGTAATTATCAAGAAAACTCTGCGGACTTTGCGTTCAAAATAATAGATAAAAGAGTATATCTTGAAAAAGAAAAAAGCCGATTATTCTCATCTTTCAGCCAATCAGCCAATCGGGATTTTTGATTCCGGCGTTGGTGGTTTGACGGTTGCAAAGGAAATCAAAAGACTGCTTCCAAACGAAGATCTTATCTACTTTGGCGATACCAAACACCTTCCTTACGGCGAAAAATCCAGGGAAGCGATTGTGGGATATTCTACCAAGATCACCCAGTTTCTGTTAGAGAAAAACTGTAAAGCGATTGTGATTGCGTGCAACTCTGCGACGGCCAATGCCTTGCAGGAAGTTCAGGAACTGGTTGCAGACAAAGTTCCGGTGATAGATGTGATCAACCCGGTGGCAGAAAAAGTAGCGTACGAGATTCACAATAATGTGGGCGTGATTGCAACCAAAGCAACGGTCAATTCCGGACTTTATAAGAAATCTATCCGCAAGCATAATAAGTTTATCAAGGTAGATGAGTTGGCAACGCCGCTTCTGGTTCCTGCGATAGAAGAAGGTTTTAAAAATCATCCGATTACCCATTCTATTATTTATAATTACCTGAGCAATAGTAAACTAAAGAATATAGAGACCCTCATTCTGGGTTGCACGCATTATCCACTGTTGATAGACGAGATCAAACAATATTACGGAAACAGAGTCAGGGTAATAGACTCTCCGAATATTGTTGCCAATCAACTGAAAATGATTCTTGACAAACACCAGCTTCTGAACGAGGAAAATCACAAACCTGCTTACCAGTTTTGTCTTTCCGATATCACGAAGAATTTTGAAAAGATTTCTAAGAAATTCTTTGGCAAGTCAATAGATCTGGAACATATTATACTTTAAAAATTTTCTTTCCGGAAGATGTCTTTGATCAGATTGACCTCATTTTGGACAGGATTTTTCAGCCGTTCTCCAAAATAGAGAATGTTTTCTATCTTTTGGTTGCCTTCCCAAGCGATCTCTATGCCGCCATTTTCTATTTCGTCTTTACAGAGGAAATCAGGAACAACGGAAAATCCAGAATTTCCACTTAAACATCGGACAATTGAGCAAATATTAGGAACGATATAATTGGGTCGGAAATCCGGATGCCGGTAAAAATTTAGCTTCCAAAAATGATTTAAATGTTCCATGTCTGCCGCGGTACTGTACCAGATCTGCTGTTTCAGCCAGGCTTCCGCTTCTTCTATTTTTTGGTTTTTAAGCAATGTCGTCAGCTCAGAAGTATCTGTCCCGCTCCCGTTGATCAACACAATTTTTTCTTTGGAAAAGGTATCAAACTTCAGAGTCTTGATGTTGGCTTTTTTGGGCGTGATGATCAGATCTAAAAGTCCGCTGTCCAGGTCAGAAAACATCTGCTCGTACAATCCAAATCTAATAATCACATTGAAATCCAAAGTAGGAATATGCTTTTCTAAAGTAAACTGAAAAGTCTCAAAACACATCCCAATGCTCACTGTTACGCGTTCGGTTTTAGTAGTTTTGTGAAAGGTCTTTTCCGCAGCTTCCAGCTTCAGAAGAGGTTCCAGCGTGAAGTTGTAAAGGATTTTAGCTTTCTCCGTGGCGATCAGTTTTTTGGAAACTCTCTGGAACAAAGAATAACCAACATATGCTTCCAGTGAACCGATGTGAAGACTCACGCCGGGCTGAGAAATGTGTAATTCTCGTGCAGCTTTGGTGAAAGATTGCGTTTCGTAAACACTTTTAAAAGTTCTGAGCCATTCCAGATTGATCATTATCTCATTATATTTATAATACAAATGTATTATTTATATTATTTTTATAATTCATTTTTATGTCGGAAATTTGCTGTATCAATCATTTAAAAAATAAATTCATGAAAAATATATTGGTCATCAATGGCGGTCAGACCTTTGCACATTCAGGCGGAACCTTTAATACAACCATTACCAATTGGACTAAAGATGTTCTTGAAGATGAAAAATTTCACATTAGAATTACCAATGTCAATGATGATTTCGACGCAACCCAAGAAGCTGAGAACTTCAAATGGGCAGATATTGTCGTTTACCATTTTCCGGTTTGGTGGTTCCAGGTTCCGAACCGTTTGAAACTTTATATCGACGAGGTTTTTACAGCTGGTCACAACAACGGTATTTACAAAAGCGACGGACGTTCCCGGGTGAATCCTGAGATCAATTACGGAACAGGAGGACTGATGAACGGGAAATACTACTTCGTCACCACAAGTTGGAATGCACCGGAAACGGCTTTCACTTTGGAAGGCGAATTTTTCAATCAACATTCTGTCGATGAAGGCGTTTTATTCGGTTTTCACAGGATGAATGCGTTTACAGGAATGTCTCATTTGGGAAGTTTTCATTTCCACGATATGGAAAAAGCCGCAACACAAAAACGTATCGATTATTATGAAAAGGATTATAAGGATTATTTGAAATCAACGTTTCAAAATATTCAAATGGAAGCGTTTAGTTAATCTATAAAAATGTCAATTTATTTAACCGCTATTGCAAAATCAAAAAAAGAAACAACACAAGACCTGAAAGCCATGCTTGAAAATTCGGTTCCTGAATACCAGAAAAGAAAAAGCTTGAGAAAAATAGGACGACCTTTATCTGTCACGAGCTCCAGAAAAGCCGAGAAGGTCTTGATGCACATCATCAAAACGCTGCCATCAAAGAGTGTTGAAAAAAGCGCTTGCATCATTAGAGAAGTCTGTGAAGATTGATCTTGCAAAACCTGTTTTGTTTTAATCGAAAATGCCTCGGGATTTCCAAGGCATTTTTATATTTCTATATTTTCATTTATAGTCCAAATTTCTTAATAACTGTATTGATTTTCTGCTTCCATTCCGCCGGTTTTCCGGCATATCCAGCAGAAGCAATGGCGTTTAGCCATGCAGAATAATCCAAATTTCCTTTGAGTTTTTGATAGTATTTTTTTCGCGCAATCATCTCACAAAAAGCGCGAAAAGATGCCTTAGAACTTTCAAAACTTTTGAATTTGGAACTGTTCACGGTATTCTTCCCAACCATTCCAAAGTGATTGTTCAGTGTCTGCGCATGTTTGCTGTTGCCACCGCCAGTTTCTACATAAGCGATGGAAAGAATAATAGCGGACGGAATCCCAAATTCCTTGGAAAGGTCCGCCGCAACAGATCTGTATTGATTGATGTAAGAATTCTGGGCAGAGATTTTTAAGCTGAAAAATAAAATCATGAGGCTTAAAAATTTGATATTGAAATCCTTCATATTCATTTCAAATTTTATTCGGAAACAGGCAGCGCTTCAAAGAAAGAAAATTTAATATTTCCGTACTTTCTAGATTCTGTCATATTAGGATGAGCCAGTTTTAATCTGCTCTGGTGTTCTAATATAAAAATCCCATTTGGTTTCAGCAATTCGTTGGAGATGACCAGATCTATCATATTTAGATACTGTTTTTCATCTGTCTCAAAAGGTGCATCAGCAAAGATAATATCGTATTTTTTCTCGTGATTTTTCTTTCTTTTCAGCCAATCAAAAACATCAAAACGTTGGGTGTTTACCTGCAATCCCATTCCCAATTCCTGAGCTGTCGCATTGATGAATCCGGCGTGCTTTGGGTTCAGTTCTATTGCGGTAATATCTTGGCAGTCTCTGGATGCAAACTCCAAAGTGATAGAACCAATGCCTGCGAAAAGATCCAAAACAGAGCAGAATTCCAAATCAAAACGATGCTCGATGATGCTGAACAGCGCTTCCTTAGCAAAGTCTGTGGTTGGTCTTACTTCAAAGTTTTTTGGAGCCGCAATTTTCTTCGCTTTCCATTTCCCGGAGATGATTCTATACATAATTGATCGTTGATAAATGATAATCCCTAATTTCTTAGAGTTGAAATTGTTTTCTCGCTGATGTCGCAGATTCAGCAGATTTGTGCATCCCATCTGCAACATTTGCATCATCTGCGAGAGATTTAAAATATGGTTTGTCTTTAATTTAAAACAAAATTTTTCTTATGAAGGTTATCGAAAACGATTTTCAGATGGGGTACAAATTTCTGCATCTCCGAGATGAACGTTTCATTTTCCGTGGTTTCTCCATAAATGTAAAAGTAAGTTTCCGCAGTTCCGAAGTCTATCTTGCTCAAGCTGAACATAATAAAATAAAGAAAATCTACTTCCGAAGTCGCATCCAGATTATTATAGAGAACCAGTTTTTTATTCTCGATGGCAAAAAACTCCGCCTGATGATGATACAGATTCACGTGGATTTCCTTTCTGTTTTTCACAGTCAGTGTATTCAGAAATTTCTCACCAGAAAAATTAAAATGAACCGGAACTTCCAACTGTTTGATTTTCTGATAGTAATCTTTCGGAAAACTGTAATAAAACTGAACTCCAAATTTCTTATTCACAGACAACATCAGCTCCTCAGACTCTTTTTTGATGTCCGAATTGTAAGCAATGAGGTCATAGCCCAAATCGTGCTGCTCAAAACCTTCTTCCACCACAGAAAAATGATTGATGGCAGAGATCACAGCTATTTCAGAAAACTTTTCCGAAGCCAAGATTTCATCCAGTTTTTCCTTCACCAGATGCTCCGGCGTTTCCTCATTCTGCAGGTAGATCTTTTCTTCCAAAACCTTTTTGGATTTAGAAATCTGCCACTGCAAGCCATCTTTCGTAAAAAGTAAGGATAATTTCCTCATATTTTAATGTCAATAAAAAATTAATTTCGTGGGCAGCTATTCCGCCTTCCGTTCCCGCTTTTTTCTGTTTCGTTACCTTCGGCTACGCTCAGGCAACGAAACAGAAAAAGAGCTCCACTCAAGTCGGGCTGCGCTTCGCAAAGTTGAAGCTTTCCACATCCATTTCAGCACGATCATTCCGTAAGAAACCAAACGACAGCGACTGGACGTGATCCATATAAACCGTTGAGATTCCTACGGAATGACAAACTGAATGTGTAAATTACAACCCATAATCTAAGGTTTATTTTCTATCAGTCTATCCGTTCAAAGTCTCCCAAGATATTTGCAAAGTTAAAAAATTAAAACTTTAGGATTTCAAACTCGGCCAATTCTTACAGAATAGTTATCTTCGCAAGATAATTCGATTTATTCCCAGAATGCAAAAAATATCATCTTTCTTTTTAATATTCGCCATTCAGCTTGGTTTTTCACAGCAAAATATCAAGTTTGAAGATTCAGACTTTGCCACGCTTTTAACTAAAGCCAAAACCGAAAAAAAACTTATTTTTCTTGATGCTTACGCCGCCTGGTGTGGACCTTGTAAACTGATGGAGCGCAACGTCTTCACCGATGCAAATGTAGCAGAATATTACAATAAAAATTTTATCAACGCCCATTTTGATATGGAAAAAGGCGAAGGTCCTTCGCTGGCTGCAAAGTATGGTATCAGAAGTTATCCCACTTTGTTATTCCTCAATGGAGAAGGAGAAATTGTCGGAAAAGAATTAGGCTATCTCAAGACCGAAGATTTCTTGGCATTAGGAAAGAAAAACAACAAACCGGAATTGGTTAACACGAACTTGAAAGACGAATTTCTGAAAGGAAAATTAGACCAGCCTGCTTTACTTAATTTTATCAACCTTCACGCCAGCAAAGATCCAATCTTAGCAAAACAAGCCTCAGAAAGATATTTTTCAAACAAAAAGGATAAAACTTTTACCGGAGAAGAGGTGAATGCACTTCTTAATTTTACACAGTCTGTGGACGACGCCAATTATAAAGTTTTTACCTCCAACAAAGCTGCGATTGTAGAATTACTGACAGAAAAAAATTACGCCCAATTTGACAATTACCTGAAATTGATGAAAATCGTAACATCTGCTACAGATGACAAAACAAAAACGATCAACGATGCCAAGGTTTTGAAAGAAGGTGAAGGTTTGCTTCCAAAAGAAGATCTTGTCAAAAGCCTCAATATTTATAAACTGAATTATTACATCTCTCACGAGAATTATTCGGCTTACGAAAAAACAGCTTTGGCATATTACAAGAACCCAGATGATTTTAATGCTTCAGAATTACTGGCTGCAGCAGGTGTTTTTGCAGATCATGTGTCTACGGGAACAGCTTTGCAAAATGCAGCGAGATGGGCAGAGAAAGTGGTGATGTCTTCAGAGAATTTTGATTCTACAAGTATTTTGGCAACATTGTATGATAAATTAGGAAAAAAAGAGGAAGCAAAAATGTTCGCAGGAATGGCAGCAAACTTCGCAAAAGAAGAAAATAGAGATGCCGCAAAAATGAACGAAATCCTGAACAAAAAATAACGATGAAGAAATTATTAGCAGTTATATTAATCTGTCTTTCACTTTTTAGTTTTTCTCAAAAAAACGAAACTTATCTCAAAGCCAATGCTTTATTCTTGCCATTAGGAATGCTGAATGTAGGCGTAGAACACGGCTTTACAGAACATCTGACAGGGCAGGCAGACGTTTTTTTCTCACCTTGGAAATCTTTCGGCGGACACCAGGCTTTGTTTGCCATCGGAACTTTGGAAGGAAGATATTATTTTGATCAGGCCTTCAAACATTTTTACCTCGGCGCAAGCATTGGTTTTGGCGTGTACAATATTCAAAAATGGAATTATTGGAAAAGCGATATATACCAAGACAAAGAGGGTAAAATTACGCCTTACCGTTACGATCAGCTTTATCAAAAAGGATTTTCATATATGCTTGGTGTCACCGCAGGTTACCAGTTCCAGATTGGAAACCGTTGGAATATGGATGTGTTTTTAGGAATTGGCAACCAACAGGGTTTTTACAAAGGCTATGTCGAGTACTTACCGGCAACTCAGGAAAACAGATACGACCGTGTAGAAAACTGGGACAAGAGTGGGGAGATTGTACCTTTCAAAGGTGGTGTTATGATTTCATATCAATTGTAGAGATGAATTCGAGTCTAATAAAATACATACTAATTGGTGTCATTACATTTGTTATTATTTTTGTAATGAATTTCATCGGAAATGATGCACCGGATAAATTATCCCGAGCTTTGTTAACGGCCTCTGCTGCAGTCGTTGGTCTGGGAATTGGAATGTGGATCTACAGCAAAAGAGATCAGAACGATGAACGTAACAATTTTGATTAAACAGTAATTAAGGAGACCTTATGCAAATCGATTTAATTCCGGGCAAGAAAGTATATTTCGCTTCCGATCAGCACTTTGGCGTTCCGGATCTGCAGCAAAGCAGAATCCGCGAAGAAAAATTTATCCGCTGGCTGGATACGATCAAAAAAGATGCACAGGTGCTTTTTCTGATGGGTGATCTTTTTGACTTCTGGCACGAGTGGAAATATGTAGTGCCAAAAGGATATATCCGCGTTTTAGGAAAAATTGCGGAGCTGAAAGACTCTGGAATTGACATCTGTTTCTTCGTCGGTAATCACGATCTCTGGATGAAAAATTACTTCGAAGTAGAATTGGGAATTCCAGTCTATTTTGAAAAACAATACTACGAAATTGCAGATGAGAAATTCCTTTTAGCCCACGGAGACGGTCTAGGACCTGGTGACAAAGGCTACAAGAGGATGAAGAAAGTTTTCACAAATCCGCTAGCTCAGTGGGCTTTCCGATGGTTGCATCCAGATATTGCGATGAGAATTGCCAATTATATGTCTCAGAAAAATAAACTGATTTCCGGCATTGAAGACCAGAAGTTTCTGGGAGAAGACAAAGAATTTCTTATCCAATATTCAAAAGAAAAACTGAAAACCGAAGCTATCCAATATTTCGTCTTTGGACACCGCCATCTTCCTTTGATTTTTGACTTGGAAAAAGGCGCAAAATACATCAACCTTGGAGATTGGATCGTCTATTTCACTTACGGTGTGTATGACGGACAAGTATTCGAAGTGAAAAAATTCGAAGGTTAAATTTCAATATTTGATTTGAAAACAATGAAGCAGAATATTTTCGACATAGAAACAGAATCCCATTTCCAGGCAGCTTGTTTGGAAACTTTTCATTATCAGTATGACAATGTAGAGGTGTACAAAAAATTTGTTAATTACCTTAACATCAATCCCTCAACCATGACGCAGTTTTCTGATATTCCGTTTTTACCGATTGAGATGTTCAAGAATCATTTGGTTTTAGACAAAAATACAGTCGCGGATCATTATTTCCAAAGTTCCGGAACCACCCAGATGAACCGCTCCAAACATTACATCGCCGATTTTTCCCTGTACGAACAAAGTATTTATAACAGTTTTGCAGAATTTATAGGACAGCCGGAAGATTACATTTTCCTGGGACTGCTCCCCAATTATTCCGAAAATACCCATTCATCACTGATCTATATGGTCGATTTTCTGATCAAAAAGTCTGGAAAACAGGAAAACGGCTATTTCCTTTACAACCACCAGGATTTATTCAATTTGCTTCACACCTTGTCGAACAAGAAAGTCATCCTTTTTGGCGTTTCCTTCGCATTGTTAGATTTCATAGATTTCCTCAGCTCAACCTCGCAAACACTCCAACTCTCAAACACGCTCACCGTCATAGAAACAGGAGGGATGAAAGGCAGAAAGGAAGAAATGACAAAAGATGAACTGCTGACGATTTTCGCACAAGGCTTCAAAACCGAGAAGATCTATTCAGAATACTCTATGACAGAACTGCTTTCCCAAGCTTACTCTTTAGGAGAAAATATGTATAAAAGTCCCAAGTGGATGCGGATTCTCATCAGAAATACAGAAGATCCATTTTCCTACGTAGAAGAAGGAAGAACAGGCGCTAT
Organism: Epilithonimonas tenax DSM 16811; assembly: GCF_000428485.1. Lineage (GTDB taxonomy): Bacteria > Bacteroidota > Bacteroidia > Flavobacteriales > Weeksellaceae > Epilithonimonas > Epilithonimonas tenax. The sequence continues at coordinate 35,340 of NZ_AUAA01000011.1, forward strand.
CAACATCATAGATCTCGCCAACAGACATTCCTGCTCGTTCATCGCAACGCAGGATCTCGGTCGTCTGGAAAACGGCCAATTTCATGTATTGGGAAGGATAGACCACTCGGACATCCGCGGTTGCAGTCTTTTGGTATCGTAAATATTAAAAACAGTAAAAATTATGGCAGCTTTATCCGCCTTCCACTCCCAATCTTTTTTTGCCAAGGCTTTTTCCAATACAAAAAAAAGGATTTCCGTTCAAGTCGGGCTGCGGGCTTTGGTAATCAATTCACATTTGGCCATCAGAAGATCATCTCCTTTTTCACTCCTTTTTTTGCTTTGCTTTTCATTGGGCAATGCTCAAAAACACATAACCCGCAAAACAGCACAGACAATAGAACCATCACCATTATACAAGCCGCATCTTTTAGCGTCGCAGAATTTTGGAATTGATCTATTAGAAACCACAAAGTCAGTCGATAGGTACGTTGCGAAAGGAAAATTTGTGAAAGTAAAAAAGAAATCCCGTGGCTACCGTTTGCAGACGTTGGAATACAGCCGTCCCTATCTGGTGAAGAAAGCCAGGACTACCTTGGAGCATATGGCAAACAAATTCGCTACAGAAACCAAAAGTTTTTTCGTGGTTTCCTCTGTCACAAGAACGTTGGAAGACCAGTTCAGATTACGAAAAGTCAATTCCAATGCATCATTAGGGATTAGTTCCCACAATTACGGGAACTCCTTTGATATTTCATATGTCCGCTTTAATCATCAACTGCAGGTCAATACCAAATTGGAACGCCAACTGGAACAAGTCCTGACCTATTACAAAAACTTAGGACGGATCTTTTATATCAAAGAAAAACAACAAAGCTGTTACCACGTTACAGTCCGCAAATATTAGATCCATTAACAATGCTTAAAATAGAAGAACTCGTCCATTCCTTCCTTACTACCAATTGCGATTTTGATAAAGAACTGATTTTGACCAATTTTTTCCACTCAGACTGGGAAGCGGATATTCTGTTGATCAGTGCCGAAGGTTTCAGCCACGAAATTGAAATTAAACTCTCAAAATCTGACTTTAAAAACGATTTCAAAAAAAAATACACCAATCAGAAAACCGGAGAAAAATTCCTGAAACACGATAAGATTGGCTGTGGCGATTACATCTGCAATGCATTCAGTTTTCTTTTGCCAATGGGAATGCTAGACCATCAAGATATTCCGGAACATTGTGGCATTATAGAGTTTTATCACAACGAAGACAACTGGGAAACCGAGTTCTACAAAATCCGCGAGCCCAAGATGATCCACCAGGATTCTTACTGGAAACTCTGCGACAAAGACCATTTTATGAGAAATATTGCCAGAAGTTTACTTTTCAAAAAGTTTGAATTGAAAGGGAAAAAAGAAGAACTGATATTCAAAAATTTCTTCGAAGTGAAAAACAAAAAATAAATCCTGTCATAATTTTTGACAGGATTTTAAATTTATTAATGAAGTTAATCTTATGCAATTTCTTTTTTCTCAATCAATAGATTATACACAGATGCGGCAAAAACGCCACCCAATACAGGAGCCGCAATGAATAGCCAGATCTGAGAAAGAGCTTCTCCGCCTGCAAAAATTGCCGGACCAATACTTCTCGCAGGATTCACAGAAACACCCGTGATTTTGATTCCAACAATATGGATCAAAACCAAGGACAGTCCAATGGCCAAACCTGCAAAACCGCCATGGATATTCTTGGTAGAAGTAGATCCCAAGATCACCAGCAGAAAGATAAATGTGAAGACAAACTCAGCCACAAAAGCAGCTAACGTGTTATACTGATCCAGATAGCCAGTTCCCCAGCCGTTAGATCCCAACGCCCAAGGTTTCATCTCTGCACCGGGATGATTGGTGAAAATAACGTAAAGGATTCCGGCGCCGATAATTGCTCCAAGGATTTGAGCAACAATGTAATAGACGGCTTCTCCGATTTTCATTCTGCCGGCAGCCACCATGGCAATAGAAATAGCCGGATTGATGTGACAGCCTGATATATGACCGATGGCGTAGGCCATTGCCACGACGCTAAGCCCGAAAGCAAAAGAAATTCCCAGGAGACCAACGCCTGTTGTTCCGTCAGCTCCTGCAATGACTGCACTTCCGCAGCCCATTAATACAAGAACCATAGTGCCGATCATTTCGGCAACAAATTTTGAAGTTGTAGATACCATTTGTAATGTTTTTGATAGTTTATTGTAGCAAATGTAATAATTTTTTCAATTGATTGTGATCTACTGGAAAAATTTTTTAAATGCTGACAAAATTTCTGATATTTCTATCTGGTCATCAGTGGTTTGTTTTTTGAATTAAACATTTGTATAAATCATAAAATATGTCAATCAAATATTCAATTCTAGACCTTGCGACCATTGTCAAAGGCGATGATATCCATAACACTTTTCAGAAATCTGTACAATCTGCGCAGCAGGCAGAGAAATTAGGTTTCACGAGGTATTGGTTCTCAGAGCATCATAATTTCCCGAATGTTGCAAGTGCAGCCACTTCTATCCTCATTGGTCACGTAGCAGGTGAAACGAAGAGCTTGAGAGTTGGCTCCGGCGGTATGATGCTGCCCAATCATTCCACTTTATCTGTTGCGGAACAGTTTGGTACGCTTGACGGTTTGTATCCGGGAAGGATAGACCTTGGTTTGGGTAGAGCGCCCGGAACGGATATGTTGACTGCTACTGCTTTGCGGGGAGCCAACTTCAATCCTGCCTATAACTTTGAGTTCCATATCAAAGAACTGCAAAAATATATGTCCAATGCCAATGCGGAAGTGAAAGTAAGAGCGATTCCCGGAGAAGGTGCAGATGTTCCTATTTATATTTTGGGAAGTTCCACAGATTCGGCTTTTTTGGCGGCCAAATTAGGATTGCCTTATGCCTTTGCAGCGCATTTTGCACCGTCGCAGCTGGAAGTTGCTTTGGAGATCTACAGAGAACATTTTCAGCCTTCCGAGTTTTGGCATGAGCCATACGTGATGGTTTGTATCAACGTCATTGCAGCAGATTCTGTGGATCAGGCACATTACTTGTCAACATCACATTTTCAGGCTTTTGTCAATATCTTGACAGATCAAAGACAGCCGCTTTTGCCACCAGATGAGACAGATCTAGCGAATATGTCGGACGAGGTTTCTCTCCATCTTAACAGGATGGCCGCGAAAACTTTTGTAGGCGACAAAGAAACGCTGAAACAAAAACTATCAAAGTTTGTGAAAGATTTCCGACCAAATGAGATCATCGTTTCCGGAAACATTTATGACTTCCAAGCCAAGCAAAAATCTTACGCCATTGCGGCAGAAGTGATCAAGTCGTTATAAAGTATATTTTTTTTAGCAGCTTTTTTCCGCCCTCCACTTCCAATCTTTTTTGCCAAGGCTTTTCCCTACGCAAAAAAGGATTTCCGTTCAGGTCGGGCTGCGGTGATGTGAAACCAATAGTACGTCAAATGATAAAGCACAAACTCAGGTTTGTGCTTTCTTGTTTTTTTATTTTAAGACATCAAATGCTATGGTGCTTCCGCTGGAGATCCTGATTTCAGCCTTTTCATAATCATCCTTCGTCGCTTTGTATGGGTTTTCCAAGAATTTCTGAGGATTAATAGCCATCAGTGGGAACCAGGTGCTCTGAACCTGAATCTGAATCTTGTGTCCTTTTTTGAAAGTGTGGAACACATCCTGAAGTTTTACATCGACTGTTGCGCTTTTGTTGGGAATCAGCGGTTCTGGTTTCTCAAAACTATTTCGGAATCTCGCAGGCATTATTTCGCTTCTTACCATCTGATGGTAGTTGGCATAGACTACGTTGGGCTTATCTGCATTTGATTTTTCGTCTGCCGGATAGATGTCTATCAATTTCACGATAAAGTCTGCGTCGCTAGAAGAAGAAACGATCTTTAATTTGGATATGATTTCTCCAGCCAGAGTCATATCATTTTCAAGAATATCTGTGGTGAATGTGACAACATCTGGTCTGTAGCTTGCAAAACGTTGATCTTCGCTCATATAATTCCTCGGAGTGAAGCCATTCATATCTTTATAATTCTCACTGCTTAATACGGGTTTGTTCGGATCCGAGATATAAGATGCAAAGGTTTTCGGATTTTCACCTATCGCCGAAAGAGTACCGGAACTGTTCAGATAGAACGTTTGCTGGACCACTTTTTTTGGCGGCCAGTTTTCAAATTGTGACCACTGTTTCTTTCCCGTATCAAACATATAAGCTTCCGGGAGTTTGGCAGTAGTTTTAGCATCTTCTTTCAAGTAGTGGTGAAAGAAAGGCTGCTCGATATTTTTCTGGTAATAGGTGGCTATGCTGTCTCCGAAGTAGATGTCATTATGGTAATGTTTTCCTGTATCATAGTTCCATCCGCCGTGGGAAAATGGACCCATTACGATCGTGTTTTTCGCTTTCGGGCTGGATTTTTCTATGGTTTTGTAAATTTCCAAAGGACCTCGCAGATCTTCGGCATCAAACCAGCCACCAACGGTCATTACCGCCTGGGTGATGTTTTTAAGATGTGGGATAAGGTTTCTTTTTTGCCAGTAACCATCATAGTTTGGATGATCTACGATTTCTTGCATAAAGAAGTTGTCTTTGTAATATTGGTCAACGCCATCCTTCAGCGTTCCCATATTTTTGTAGAAAAGATAGCCATCATCTGAAGTTGGTTTTATCATTTTATCAGCAAACCAAGATTCTTTTTCCGGCTTGCTTTTGCTAACGCCGAAGACTGGAAACGTTTTGAAATAACCCATCAGAAAAGCGCCATTGTGGTGGAAGTCGTCATACCAAAAATCGGAGATCGGCGCTTGGGGAGACGATGCTACCAAAGCGGGATGATTGGATAGGGTGCCTACTGCTGTATAGAACCCAGGATAAGAAGTGCCGTATTGTCCCACTTTTCCGCTGTTGTTCTGTACATTTTTTACCAGCCAATCTACGGTATCGTAAGTATCTGTACTTTCGTCCACATCTTTTTTGGTTTTGTGATCTACTTGGGGTGTCATATTGGTGAAGGTGCCTTCACTCATATATCTGCCGCGGACATCCTGAAAAACGAAGATGTATTTTTCTTTTTCAATGAATTTGTTGGGGCTTAGTTTTTTTCTGAAAACAGTTTCTCCATAGGGCGCAATGCTGTAACAGGTTCTGTTCATAATGAACGGGTATCTGTTGCTTTTGGAAATATCTTTTGGCGTGTAGATAATGGTGAACAGTTTTGTCCCATCTCGCATAGGGATGTAAACTTCTTTTTTGGTGTAGTTTTCTTCGACCGCGTTTGCTTGTGCAAAAGTGAAGGTGGCTGTCATAAAACAGAAAAAAAGGACTAGTCTCTTCATTGAATTAAAAATTTGATTAAAGTTAGGTTTTTTGACGGAATTGAAAATGCCCATTTACTGAAAATTTTAATGGAGGTTAGAAATCGTGAATTTCGCGAAGCGCGCCCCGAGCTGAGTGGAGCTCTTTTTCTGTGATTGCGTTTGTCAAAAAATGCTGTGGATGACAAGAACTCTGCCGCAATGACAGAAAAAAGCGGGAACGGAGCGCGGATGAAGGCGCCCAAATTGTCATAAAAAAAACCTGATTCATATAGAGTCAGGTTTTATATTTTATTTTTATGGGATGCTTACAATCCAAATAGTCTTGCAAACAGATCTGGGACAATGCCCATAGATACCAAAGCTATAACGATGGATACAGAGACGATTTTGTAAGTGATACTTGCTCTCTCTGTATTTTGGAAGTGGTCTTCTTTGTAGAAAAACATGGCGATGATGAGTTTCAAATAGTAAGCGATACTCAATGCGGAACCTAGAACGGCGATTAAAACCAAAAATTCTGAATGTCCGCTGATCACCTGATTGAAAATTCCTAGTTTTCCGATGAAACCAGCTGTCAAAGGAATACCAGCCATTGATAACATAGAAACTGTGGAGACTACTGCCAGGACTGGTTCTTTTTTACCTAATCCGTTGAATGCTGTAAAAGATGTTTCTTTTTTGATCTTCTCTACCCAAATCAAACTGATGAATACGCCAACGGTTGCCAATGAGTAAGCGAATAAATAATATCCTAAAATGTAAGTAGAGAAATTATTGATCCCAAAAAATATCAAAGCGATGTACCCGGCATGGGAAACGGAAGAGTAGGCGAGCATCCTTTTCGCATTGGTCTGTACCAATCCCATCACGTTGGCCAACAGTAAAGTCAAAATGATGAATACGCCCAAAACATTGATCCAATCGCCGGCAATACCGTTGAAGGCAATCGTCATCAATTTGAACAGTGCAAAGAATCCTGAGATCTTAACCACGGATGCCATAAAAGCGGTAATCAATGAAGGGGAACCTTGATAAACATCCGGACTCCACATATGGAACGGTGCCAATGACACTTTGAATGCCAATGCGCACAGCATCAGTATAGCGCCCATAATCAGCATTAGATTCTTTGGATTGTTGATGGCGAAGTCGTGGATCGTGTAAAGGTCAAAACTGCCTGTGCTACCATACACCAATGCCACTCCGAATAATAAGAATCCCGTTGCAAAGGCGCCCAGAAGGAAATATTTCATAGATGCCTCTGTGGAACGCAAATCTGTCTTGTCTGCTCCTGCCATCACATATAAGGGAATGGATAGGATTTCGATTCCTAAGAATAAGGTGACAAGGTTTTGGAATCCGAATAGGACGACGCCGCCACAAAGTGCAAAAAGCATCAAGGCGTATAATTCTGACTGGTGGCTCCTGTGGTTGCTGAATGCAAAGCCGCCCAAAAAGAATATGAGTAAAGTGACAACGACTGCAATCTTGGTGAAGAGAGCAGCATTGTTCCCGTATTCATACATCGATCTGTACTGAGCGAAAAATTCGCATTCCGGAAGAAAACTGATATATAAACCAATCATCAATCCTGCGATCCCAATATATCTTGCGTATTTTCCTTTCTCGAAAACACCCGAGAATAATACAAGAATTGCTGTAAGGAATAAAACTATTAAAACACTCATTTCTTTTATTTGTTTCGTCGGAACTCGGAAATCCGATGTCCGTTTTGAATTTGATTATTTATTTTAATTTAATATCTCAATCAGGATATTATTAATTGATCATTGATGAGTAGATAAATCTCACGGAGCTCGTTACCATTTCTATAACCGGCTGCGGATATACACCCAAAGCTAGTACAAATACTGCTAAACTTGACAGTACTGAAAACTCGACAGTGCTAAGGTCTTTCGTGGTTGCAAGAACAGCGTCGTCACCTTTTCCAAACATTGCTTTTCCGTAAAATCTCAGCATATAAGCTGCAGCAAGGATTAATGTTAATCCACCCATTACAGACATGATAAAGTTATAATCATAAACAGATTTTAGTAAGATGAATTCTCCTATGAATCCGTTGGTCAGTGGAACTCCTGTTGCACCCAATAAGATGATCATAAACAAGATGGCAAACTTAGGAGCGACTTTCGCCAAACCACCCATTTTTCTAATGTCTCTGGTTTTGAATCTTTTATAAAGAATATCTGCACAGTAGAATAGGCCTACCACGTTGATCCCATGAGCAAAACTTTGGATCATGGCGCCTTGTCCTCCTTCAAAAGTCAAACCTGTTCTCATTGTAACGACTGCGGAGGAAAAAATACCAGCGACTATGAGTCCAACGTGGGAAAGAGATGAAAAAGCGATCAATCGTTTGCTGTCTGTAGAGATCATTGCGATCAAAGCACCATAGATGATGCCTATGACAGAAAGTATGATTACGATTTCTCCGGAAATCCCGCCAATGGCTAATGGTGTGATTGGTAACAGATATCTCAAAACGCCGTAAACAGCCATCTTCAGCATAATGCCTGATAGCAGCATCGATCCTTGCGTAGGAGAGTAGGTGTAAGTATCTGGCTGCCAAGTATGAAAAGGGAAGACTGGCAACTTGACTGCGAAAGCAAAGAAGATAAACCAGAAGATCACATTCTGCTCGTTGATATTAAGGTCTGCATTATACAGATCTGTCAAAGCAAAAGATGCTGCGTGGTTGTAAACATAGATCAAACCGATCAACATAAACAACGATCCCACGAAGGTATAAACAAAGAATTTCGTCGTGAATTTGATTCTCTTATCTTCCTGTCCCCAGATTCCTGCAATGAGCCAGATTGGAATTAATGTGACTTCCCAGAAGATGTAGAATAACAGGCCATCCAAGGAAGTGAAAACACCCAACAATCCGAATTGCATTAATAAAATCAGTGCGTAGAAAGAAGCAGGATAACCTTTTGCTTCATTGTAAGAAGACAAAACGATTAGTGGAACCAAGATGTTCGTTAATAAAACCATCAGCATACTCATTCCATCAACCCCGAAATTCAGACTACTTTTGATGTAGCTGGACCAAGGATAAGTGATTTCGTATTGCAATGGCGCATCAACAGTCGGATTGAAATCGAAATTCCCCAACATATAAAATGCTAAAAACATCTGTGCAAGAGCAAAAGCCAAAGCAACATATTTACTGGAAGCATTTTTCCAGAAAAAGAGCAAACCCGAACCTACAAGAGGTAACAGTAATAATGTTAATAGTAAATAAGACATTATCTATTTATTTCAATAAAAAGTTAACAATTAATACGATACCTACAGCCAACGACATAATTAGCACATAGTTTTCTACATTTCCGTTCTGAAGGCGTTTTGCCGCTCTTCCGGAATCTGCGGCGCCTAATCCTATGAAATTCACGATAGGATCCAGAATTGCTTTGTCAAACATCGCTGCTGCTTTACCAGCTTCTTCGAAAGGTCTTACGATGCACGCATTGTAGATTTCATCAACAAATAATTTTCTTGCTGATAGTTTTTCCCAACCTGTATAGCTTTCTTCCGGAAGTGCTCTTTTCTGTTTTTTCACATAAGTGTTTCTAACAAAGAACCAAACTGTAAAGAACATCAGTACCGTTGCTCCCAAAAGAATCATTTCTGTATTGAAATTGACTCCGGAAAGTGTATTTTCCATCTGTTTGAAACTCTCCTCTGTCAAAACAGGTTCCAGCCATTTCATTAATTTAGAGTAATGACCGTGTCCGATGAAGTGAGGAAGATTGATAAAACCTCCGATTACTGAAAGGATTGCCAATACAATTAATGGTAAAGTCATACTTGCAGGACTCTCATGCAAATGGTGTTTTTGGTCTTCTGTACCTCTGAATTCTCCATGGAAAGTCAAATAGTACAATCTGAACATATAAGTAGCCGTAATAGCTGCCAGAACAAATAGCATCACCCAATAAATTGGATTTTTAGCGAAAGCTGCTACAAGAATTTCGTCTTTAGAAATCATCCCTGATAACAATGGGAATCCTGAGATTGCCAAGGTTCCGATCAGGAAAGTGATGTGTGTAATGGGAATATATTTTTTCAGTCCGCCCATAAAACGCATATCCTGCTCATTGCTCATTGCGTGGATGACAGAACCAGCTCCTAAGAATAATAAAGCTTTGAAGAAAGCGTGCGTCATCACGTGGAACATTGCTGTAGAATAAGCGCCCAGACCTAAAGCGATGAACATAAATCCAAGTTGAGAAACTGTAGAATATGCCAATACTTTTTTGATATCATTTTGACGAAGTGCGTAGAAACCTGCTAATGCTGCGGTCAAGAATCCTATTAACAAAATCCCATCCTGAACTGTAGGTGCAAGGACAAACAAGAAGTTGGATCTTACTACCAGATAAACACCCGCTGTCACCATCGTAGCTGCGTGGATCAAAGCGGAAACCGGCGTTGGACCAGCCATTGCATCAGGTAACCAGGTGTATAAAGGAACCTGCGCAGATTTACCAGTTGCTCCTATGAACAAACAAGCTGTGATAAAAATAATTGGTGTTCCGTCCAGCTCAAAGCTTGAAGCGTTTTGAGCTACAGAAAGATAATCGATGGCATTGACCTGAGCAGCAATGGCGAAGATCGCGATCAGTAATCCAAGGTCGCCAATACGGTTCATAATGAAAGCTTTTCTTGCTGCTTTTCCATAGTCTTCATTGGTATACCAGAATCCGATCAATAGATAAGAACAAAGTCCTGCACCTTCCCAACCGATAAACAAGATCAGATAATTGCTTCCTAATACCAAAAGCAACATAGAGAAAATGAATAGATTAAGGTAAGTGAAGAATTTATAAAAACCAGGGTCGTGACTCATATAACCAATAGAGTAGAGATGGATCAGTGATCCGATGCCGGTGATAATCATGACCATCATTAATGACAGCTGATCTACCTGAAATCCGAAATTGATCTGGATCCCATTCACTCTGAACCATTCGAATGCTTTGATGACAATGGGTCCACTTTCGTTTTTGAATCCAAAAAATATACTTGTTGTGATAACAAACGAAGCAAAAACTACCAATGTCGCCAATCCTCCAACAAGCATCTTCGGAAGTTTTTTCCCGAAAAGTCCATTGATGAGAAATCCAACTAAAGGTAAAAGTACAATCGCGTAAACTAAATTTTCCATTCCTTTTATTATCCTCTTAATTTATTAAAAATACTTACGTCCACAGATTTGGTATTTCTGTACATCATTGCAATAATTGCCAATCCTACAGCTACTTCTGCTGCGGCAACCACCATGATGAAGAACACCAAAAGTTGTCCGTTGCCATCACCTTTATAAGCAGAAAATGCTGCCAGTAAAAGATTCACGGAATTAAGCATCAATTCTACACATCCTAATATCACAATGGCATTTTTACGAAGCAAAACTCCCAAAACACCAAGACAAAACATAATCGTACATAGAATAATAAAATATTCCAATGGTACATGTTGTATAAATGTATTTACATCTCCTCCCATAATCTTATAAATCTTTTTTACCGATGAGAACAGCGCCAACGATTCCTGCTAAAATAAGAATCGAAGCCAGTTCAAATGGCAATACATATTCGTTAAACAATAATCTTCCCAGATTTTTGGTCAAACCAACCGAGTGGTCGATGTTGTCTGCAGCTGTTGTGTTTCCAGAAAGTCCTTTGTAAGCACCTAACATTCCTACAAACAAGATACAAACCGAGAAGATCCCGATGAACTTTGGAAGCTTGTCTTTTTTGCTTTCGTCTTCTTTATTAAGATTCAACATCATTAATATATAAAGGAACAATACCATAATTGCACCTGTATAAACGATGATTTGAACGATACCTAAGAACTGGGCATTAAGAAGAATGTACATCCCGGCGATGGAAAACATCGTCACAATCAGTGAAAGGATCGCGTACAAAGGATTTCTTGCAAATACGAAATAAACGGCACTTGCTATGGCTAAAAACGCGACGATAAAAAATAAAATCTGATCCATTATTTTACTGCATTTTTTTGTTTCTCAGATTGTCTTTCTGTGATGTCAATCCTTGCATTAATTTTCTCCACCAATTTATCTTTTCCGTAGATGAAAGAATTTCTGTTTTGTTCCACATCCACCAATCTGTCTGTTAAGTAGATGGCAGATTTTGGACAAGCCTCTTCACACATTCCGCAGAAGATGCATCTCAACATGTTGATCTCGTAGATCTCAGCATATTTCTCTTCACGGTAAAGATCTTTTTCTTCTTTTTTTCTTTCGCCGGCTGTCATGGTGATGGCTTCTGCAGGGCAAGCCACTGCACAAAGTCCGCAGGCGGTGCATCTTTCTCTGCCTTCTTCGTCTCGCTTCAAAACGTGTTGGCCTCTCCAGATTTCTGCTCTAGGTTTCTGAACCTCAGGATAAGAATATACCGCAGGCGCACCCTTCATCACGGTTCTTACAGCGTGCTTAAAAGTGATTCCCATCCCTTTGAATATCGCAGGTAAGTAGATCTTTTCGCCCAAGGTCATTTCTTTATTGGAAACAACTTTTGATCTGTTGGTAAGTTTCATTTATGATAGATATTAGATGTTAGACATTAGATCTTAGACCGTTCTTGTCCTATATCTTTAATTATTATTCAATTTTAATTTCCAAATGCTAAGATCACAGCACCTGTGATCATGAGATTGATCAGTGCCAAAGGAATCAAAGTTTTCCATCCAAGGTGCATCAACTGATCATATCTAAATCTCGGAAGGGTCCATCTGATCCACATAAAGATCAAGATTCCAATGATTGTTTTTACTAAGAAAGCGACTATACTCAATATGCCCGCTGCATTTTCCCCCCAATTGTGAGTCACCCAATCTATTCCAGGATAGTTGTACCCTCCGAAGAATAGAACGACCATAAATGCATTGGAAATAAACATATTCACATATTCCCCAAACATATAAAGACCCAATTTCATAGATGAATATTCGGTAGAGTAGCCGGTTACCAATTCAGATTCACATTCTGGCAAATCGAAAGGATGACGGTTGGTCTCTGCCATGGCCGCTATGAAAAATATGAGGAAAGCCAACGGTTGGTAGAGAATATTCCAGTTGATCCCGGAAATTGAAGGGATAAATCCCCATATTTTTCCGGTGGTTTGGGTCTCCGTAATGACTTTAAGATCAAGGCTTCCCGACATCATAATGATGGAAAGCAGTGCCAATCCCATTGCCAGCTCGTATGAGATCATCTGGGAAGAAGCTCTGATTGCACCCAACAAAGAATATTTGTTATTGGAAGCCCAACCTCCGATCATAATGCCGTAAACGCCGATGGAGGCCATTCCGATGATGAATAAAACACCAACATCAATATTAGCGACCTGTAGGTCATAAGAAACGCCTCCGAAATTCAATGTTTTGCCCCACGGAATTACAGCGCCTGTAATCAATGAAATAAACATGACCAACGATGGTCCTAATATAAAGAGGAACTTTTCAGCGTGCTCCGGTGTAAAATCTTCTTTGAAGAAAAATTTACCACCATCTGCCAGAGGCTGCAACAGTCCGAAAGGTCCTGCTCTGTTGGGCCCAATCCTGTCCTGCATGATGGACGCTACTTTTCGTTCTGCCCAAGTAGAGTAGGCAGCAACAGTAAGTGCCAAAAGGAAAAGAGCAAGTACTAGTATGATTTTAAAAGTCAGTAATTCCATATTTTAAAAGTTCAAAATTTAAAGTTCAATGTTTTGTAAAAGTTGAGTTTAAATTTTTGTTAACTATCTAATTTTTCAATTTCTTTTTCGTCTAATACACCAATTTCTTTGGCATCAGGATTGTCTAAAACGTTGTAACTGTCTGTGTTTTTCTCATAATGATTAAGAGAGATTACAGAATGTCTGTCGATATGTCTTGGACCTTCTATAGTCCAGAGCGCTGTGTCTTTTTTTTCAAAACGACACTCGTTACAGATCCAGTCTTCTACTTCGTCGTACTGGTCTTTTCTTGCCGTTACCCGGACAACTTCATCACCTTTCATCCAAACGACTGCTTTCCCGCTGCATTTGGTACAGGTACAACTTGCGTTGTAAGGTTTTGTGAACCATACTCTGCTGGTGAATCTTGCTGTTCTGTCCGTCAATGCGCCAACTGGACAAACATCGATGACGTTTCCGATGAAATCATTGTCCAAAGCTTTGTTCAACATGGTAGAGATCTCTGCGTGGTCTCCTCTGTAAAGGATGCCGTGTTCTCTTTTTTCTGTCAATTGGTTCGCTGCCAATACACATCTTGCGCAAAGGATGCAACGGTTCATATTTAATTTGATATAAGGACCGATGTCGTCTGCTTCGTAGGTATTTCTCTCAAACTCCGTTCTGGTTTCCAGATTTCCGTGCTCGTAGCCAAGATCCTGAAGGTGACATTCTCCCGCCTGATCGCAAACTGGGCAATCCAAAGGGTGGTTTACCAAAAGGAATTCGGTCACCGCTTTTCTACCTTCTTGTGCTTTTTCGGAACTAAGGTTTTTCACTTCCATCCCGTCCATCACGCCAGTTCTGCAACTTGCGACTAACTTCGGCATTGGTCTCGGGTCTGCTTCGGAACCTTTGGAAACTTCTACCAAACACGTTCTGCATCGTCCTCCGCTGGTTTCCAGTTTGCTGTAATAACACATCGCTGGCGGCACAGATTTTCCACCGATTTGTCTTGCAGCTTCCAAAATAGAAGTGCCAGGCAAAACTTCAGTCGTCTGTCCGTCTATGGTCACTTTAAATTTTTTGACTTCTTCGCTCATATTTCAAGGTTTTAGATTTAAGATTTAGATTTTTAATAAAACCTTCGTCCTCAATCTTTTGTCAATTCTATTTATAATTTAAAATATATCTGAGAGTATATTTTATTTCTTTAATTTTCTATTAAAAACGTATCCGATTCCAAAATTAACTTGGTAGAATACAAAGTCCTGAATGGCTTTATCAGGTTTATTATTAAGAGTGGTTTTGATATCTGGCATATTGATGTAACCAAACTTTCCTTCTACTCTTGCCATAATGTGATTCCAAAAAACAAGATTGATACTTGATCTCGCATCCAATCCGAATCCTGCCAAATGGTATCTGTCGCTTCTTTCATTCCCGAATAATTTCACATTACTCTTCGGCATCAAAGCGCCAACACCACCTCCGTAAGCCCAAAAGATATCGAAATTCTTTTTGCTTAACAGATTTTTGTACTTTTCCAGACCAACATTTACATAATTCAGTCCATCTGTATGTTCAAAGGTAAGGAATTGCTCATCAGCTAAATTAACCTGACCATTCTGAACCATTGCTGCATAAGTAGGATCTGAGATATTTCCTCTGAAATTTGCGATTTGATTCTGATCCATCACATATTTCATATGATCCTGAGCAACAACCAGCGCTACATTATCTTTCAAGAAGTAAGCAAACCTAAAATTAAATTGAGGAATGGATAGTCTCGTTGGATCTATATATGCCATACTTAATTCTGATGGTCTGTCATGAGCAACTACATTATTCAATGTAAAATCATAGCCATTTCCTTTGAAACGAATATCTGACTTGCTGAATCCAGCTCTGTTCCAACCCCAAAAAATGAACATTGTTCCTTTTTTGAAACTCTTCTTTTTATTAATTTGAGGTAATTCAAAAGAATCAAAATAGTGACAAATTTGAGTTGTATCTTTTCCTAAACTTTGTCCAAAAACAAAATTCATCCCTATAAAAAACACAAAAATCAATTCAAAGAACTTCTTCATTATACTATCTTCTACTTCTTATTTGGCAACTGCCGGAATTGGATCTGCATAATTAGCTAATCCATAATTTTGGGTTTGGCTCAACTCTGGGTTGTTGACGTGCCATTCAAACTCATCTCTGAAGTGTCTGATAGCAGCAGCAACCGGCCAGGCAGCGGCGTCTCCCAAAGGACAAATGGTATTCCCTTCGATTTTTCTCTGGATATCCCAAAGCAAATCAATGTCTGCCATTTTACCTTCTCCTTTTTCAATTTTTTTCAAGATTTTGTACATCCAACCCGTTCCTTCACGGCAAGGTGTACATTGTCCACAACTCTCGTGGTTATAGAATCTTGCTAATGTCATTGTATGATTGACCACACATTGGTCTTCATCCAAAACTATAAATCCACCTGAACCCATCATCGTTCCGGTAGCAAAACCACCGTCAGCAAGGGATTCGTAATTCATATATCTTGGTTCGCCATTGATGGTTTTCAGTAATAAATTTGCTGGGACGATTGGAACAGAACTTCCACCAGGAATACAGGCTTTCAGTTTTTTACCATTCGGGATGCCACCACAATATTCATCAGAATAAATAAATTCTTCAACGGTAATGGTCATATCGATTTCGTAAACGCCTGGTTTGTTGATGTTACCGCAAGCAGAAATCAATTTCGTTCCTGTTGACCTTCCAACACCTATTTTAGCATATTCGGCACCAGTGATATCGATGATTGGAACAACTGCAGCAATCGTCTCAACATTGTTCACCACCGTTGGTCGTTCCCAAAGTCCTTTGATAGCCGGGAAAGGTGGTTTTAGTCTTGGGTTTCCTCTTTTACCTTCAAGAGATTCCAGCAATGCCGTTTCTTCACCACAGATATAAGCTCCTGCACCTCTTTGAACATATATTTCGCAATCGAAACCAGTTCCTAAGATGTTTTTTCCAAGAAATCCAGCAGCCTTGGCTTCTTCGATGGCTTCTTCCAAAATATCTGGAATCCACGAATATTCTCCTCTTATATAGATGTATGAAACGTTGGAACCTAAAACGAAAGAAGAAATCAACATTCCTTCTATTAATAAATGAGGAAGAAACTCCATCAAATATCTGTCTTTGAAAGTTCCAGGTTCGGACTCATCGGCATTAACAACCAAGTGTCTTGGCACGCCTTCTGGCTTAGCAAGGAAACTCCACTTCATTCCAGTAGGGAAGCCCGCGCCACCACGACCACGAAGTCCGGAAGTTTTCACTTCTTCAAGAACTTCTTCAGGTTTCATTTTAAGCGCTTTCTCTGCCGCTTCGTAACCACCATTTTTTCGGTAAGTTTCGAAGTAACGGATTCCCTCAATATGTGCGTTTTTAAGTAAAAGTTTTTTACTCATTGTTTTATGCTTTTAGCGAATGGCTTTTAGCTTGTGGCTATTTGCGGTACGCCTTTTTAATTAATTTAAAATTTATTTTTAACCTAAATCGATGGCGCCTTGTCTGCAAAGGTCAATAATCTCATCCACTTTTTCGATGGTCAAATGCTCGTGGTAGAATTTTCCCAACTGCATCATCGGTGCATAACCGCAGGCGCCAAGGCATTCTCCCGGTTTCAGGGTGAAAAGTCCGTCTGCTGTAGTTTCGCCGTCTTTAATGTTTAATTTCGTTCTGATGTGGTCGAGAATATGGTCACTTCCGTTCAGCATACAAGGTCCTGTTCTGCAAACTTCCAAAACATATTTTCCCACTGGCTTCATATTGAACATGGTGTAGAAAGTCGCAACTTCATATACTTCAATTGGCGTGATACTTAATATTTCTGCAACATAATCCATCACTGGAACAGCCAGCCAACCATCAAATTCTTTCTGTGCAATGTGCAAGACAGGAATCAACGCAGATTTTTGTCTGCCTTCCGGATATCTCGCCATAATTTTATGAACCTGCGCTAAGCTTTCAGGTTTAAAAGCAATTGTTTCGCTCATATTTAAAAGATTTTAGATTTTAGATTTTAGATTTTAGATGAAAATCGTGGTTCTAAAAATCTTATCAATTTTGATATTAATTTAGATTTAAAGATTTTAGATTAATTTAAAATTTATAATCCAAAATCTATAATTTCATTTATGCGTCTAATTCTCCCGCAATGATATTCATACTACACATTGTTACGATTGCGTCAGATATTACAGCGCCGGTGATCATTTCCGGATAAGCTTGGTAATAAATGAAACAAGGTCTTCTGAAGTGCAATCTGTAAGGCGTTCTTCCGCCGTCGCTCACGAGATAAAATCCTAATTCTCCGTTTCCACCTTCTACAGCGTGGTAAACTTCGCCTTTAGGAACATCTGTTTCTCCCATTACGATTTTGAAATGGTAAATCAAGGCTTCCATTTTGTTGTAAACATCTGCCTTTTCAGGAAGATAGAAATCCGGAACATCTGCGTGGAATGGTCCTTCTGGAAGATTGTCGTAAGCTTGGTTGATGATCTTCAAAGATTCCCAGATCTCTTGTTGTCGAACCATAAAACGGTCATAAGTATCACCGGCAGTTCCTACAGGAATCATGAAATCGAAATCTTCATAAGAAGAGTAGGGCTGTGCAACGCGTACGTCATAATCTACGCCAGCTGCACGGAGGTTAGGACCAGTGAAACCGTAACTCAAAGCTCTTTCTGCTGAAATTGCGCCTGCGCCGATGGTTCTGTCCATAAAGATTCGGTTTCTTTCTAAAAGCTGACCGAATTCTGCAAATCTTGCTGGGAAAGTTTTCAGGAAGTCTTTCAACAACTCGTGGAACTTCGGTGTGAAATCTCTTTCAAACCCGCCAATTCTACCCATATTGGTCGTCATCCTTGCACCACAAATCTGCTCATACATATCATAAATGCGTTCTCTCTCGATAAACATATAAGTCAATCCTGTAATTGCGCCGGCGTCCATTCCGGTAACACCGTTACAGATCAGGTGGTCACCAATTCTTGCCAACTCCATCAAGATCACACGCATATAATCTACACGCTTTGGAACTTTGATCCCGATCAATTTCTCAACTGTCATATGCCAACCCAAATTATTGATTGGTGCAGAGCAGTAGTTCATTCTATCGGTTAGGGTTGTGATTTGAGAAAAGTTTCTGCGTTCAGAGATCTTTTCAAATGCCCTGTGAATATAGCCTACAGTTTGCTCAGCGTGAAGAATCCTCTCACCGTCCATAGTAAGAACGTTCTGGAAAATCCCGTGAGTTGCTGGATGTGTAGGTCCCAGATTCAGGGTATATAATTGCCCGTCGATCTGTTCTTTACTTTCGTGCTGGTTGAGTATATTAGATAATGAGTTATCTTTCATATTCTTTATAATTGATAATTGATAGGTGATAATTGATAATCATTGATCTATCACTTATATTAATTTTATCTGCCGAACATACTGTCGTTCTTGTCTGTTCTGGTTCCATCTTCCAATCGGTATTCTTTCAGCATCGGATGGTAACCCAGGTCTTCCATATTGAGGATGGGTCTCAGATCCGGATGTCCTTTGAATTTGATGCCGTAGAAATCAAAAGTTTCTCTTTCCATCCAGTTGGCACCAGCGAATAGTTCTGTCAAAGAGTCTACCTCTACATTTTCTCTCGTCATAAAAACTTTGAGACGGATTCTGAAGTTGGTCATCATATTATGCAAGTGATAAACAACGCCAATTTCTTTCTCTGGTGTTTCAGGATAATGGATCCCACAAACGTCTGTCAAGAAATTGATTTCTAAAGTAGAATCTTTGAGATAATGAATGATCTTTTTGATGTCGTCTTTTTTAACTTCAACCGTCAGCATTCCATACGGCTCTGAACTTGAAATCACAGATTCGGGAAATTCTCTCGTGATTGCTTCTAATACAAATTCGTTCGTCATCTTCCTTAGTTGCTAATGTTGTAAGAATCCAGTAAATGCTGATATTCTGGCATGTCTCGTCTTCTTAGACTTTCACTTTCTGCCAAAGCCTGCACTTGCATTACACCTTCGATGATCTGTTCTGGTCTTGGTGGACATCCTGGAACATACACGTCTACTGGAATGATTTTATCAATCCCCTGAAGAACGGAGTACGTATCAAAAATACCACCACTGGAAGCACATGCGCCAACTGCAACTACCCATTTTGGCTCAGCCATTTGGGTGTAAACTTCTTTCAAAACGGGGCCTAATTTTTTCGATATGGTTCCACAAACCATTAGCATATCTGCCTGTCTTGGAGAGAAAGAGTTTCTTTCCATTCCAAATCTTGAAGCGTCGTAGGTTGGATTCAATGTCGCCATAAATTCGATACCACAACAAGAAGTAGCGAAAGGTAGAGGCCAAAGTGAAAACTTTCTTGCCATCCCAATGACACTGCTCAGTTTCGTTGCAAAAAATCCTTCTCCTTCAAATCCTGGGGGAGCGGGTGCATCTGTTATAATTACTGGTTTGTTATCTGACATTTTTTCTTTTTTTGTTAAAGTGTTAAATCGTTAATTTGTCAAAATGATGAACAATTTTACGATTCTGCGATTTCGCAGTTTTACTTCATTCAGTTATTTGTCCCAATCCAAAGCACCTCTTTTCCAAACGTAGAAAAAAGCGACAAAGAAAATAGCAACAAATGTAAGTACGGCCACAAAGCCTTCCATTCCAAATTCTCTAAAGTTGACAGCGTAAGGATAGAAGAATACGATTTCTATATCGAATAGCACGAACAATACTGCAGTCAAGAAATATTTAATAGAAAATGGTGTTCTCGCGTTACCTTCACTTGGAATTCCGCATTCCCAGGCTTGGTTTTTTGCAGAATTTCCTTTTTTCTGCTGTGGACCCAAAAAATGAGCTCCTAGCAAGGAGATTGCTACAAATCCAAGACCAACGGCTGCCTGAATAAGGATTGGAATATAATTTTCGGGTAAATTCATAAGATCTAAATTTAACTATGCAAAAATACTAAATAAAGATTTAATATAGTAAATTATCAGCCTTATGTAAAGCAGAGAAAAGTCGCATTTTGTAAATTTAGAACGGTTATAAATAAGCTTCTATTTCTCTTTCTTGCCTATTTTCTTCAGAACCAAGAAGGCAATGTAAGCAATATATAGAAACAATACGCTGGCAAACAAGATGTTGATCACTGTGTCTGTTCTTTCGTCTTTGATGGGTTTGTAGAAATTATAAGCCACAAACAAAATTATCAAGCCCGCATAGATATAGAGTTGCTTTTTCAATCTGAATTTTTTTTAAGAGTTTGGTGTTCTTATTCGGTAATTATATTTTGTTAAACAATCGTTTAATTAATATTTAATTTCTAGAGCATAGGTTCTTCTTCTTTTGTGGTTCACCGGATTATAATCCTGCCAAAGCAACTGGACGCTTTTGTTTTCTTCCAGCTCGGGATTGGTCTCCAAAAACTTGATGCCTTTGTTTTTGAGGTTCCTCTGTATCGCTTTGAAGATAATGGATGTAACGCCTCTTCGCTGGTACTCCGGATGGATGCCGATCAAGTAGAAATTTGCGCGTTCATTCTTTTTCCCAGCCTGTAAAAAATGCCACCAGCCGAAAGGGAACAGTTTACCATTGGATTTCTGCAGGGCTTTGGAATAGGAAGGCATTGTGATTGCGAAAGCCACCAATTCGTTATTCTCATCAGCGACACAAGTGATGTAATCTTTGTCTATAAAACCAAAATATTTTTCTTTGTAGGTTTTGATTTGCTCGTCGGAGATTGGTGTATAAGTAGAAAGATGTTTATAAGTCTGATCCAACAATTTGAACATCTGTTCTACATAAGGCAGGATTTCTTTTTTATGATTGAATTTTAATGTTTTCAATTTATATTTCTGAGCGATCAGAGAACTGAATTT
This sequence comes from Epilithonimonas tenax DSM 16811, assembly GCF_000428485.1. Classification (GTDB taxonomy): domain Bacteria; phylum Bacteroidota; class Bacteroidia; order Flavobacteriales; family Weeksellaceae; genus Epilithonimonas; species Epilithonimonas tenax. The sequence goes on from NZ_AUAA01000011.1 coordinate 56,359, forward strand.
CTCCACTTTTTCCGGTAAAATTTCAGGAAACTGTAACTCAAATTCTACCCATTCTTTTTCCTTGACCAAACCCAGGTTTTCCAAATGTTTCGGGTAATAGTCATTGTTGTAAAGTCCGATCATTGTTGCCAGTTTATCAAAGCCCATTGTCAGCATGCCTGCTTTGTCCAGATTGGTGAATCCCATTGGACCTTCGATCTTTTCTATGTGGTTTTCTTTTGCAAAATTGATGGCAGTATCAACCAACGCTTTGGAGACCTCTGCATCATCAATAAAATCCAGCCAACCGAATCTCACTTTGCTGATGCCGAGTTCTTTCTCTTCCTTTCTATTAATCAAAACAGCAATCCTGCCTACGATCTTATCGTTTTTATACGCCAAAAATTGTTTCGCTTCGGAATAATGCAGTGCCGGATTTTCTTCTTTTTTCCATATATTTCTTTCTTCATTGATCAATGGCGGAACATAGTTGGGGTTGTTTTTGTAAAGTTCCATCGGGAATTTGATAAAATCCATCTGATTTTTTTCAGTAACTACTTGCTTTATATTGATATTTGCCATATTCTTGTTTAATAGATAAAGCAAAGATAGTTTTTAAGCAAAAAAAAGCAATGCTTTGGCATAATTTTTACTCAAATTCGTGTAATTTATTTTAATATAAATTGAAAATAAAATGACTGGTTACTATTTAATTATTGGGATTTCTATGTTGTTGAGCTGGATTGTTTCTTCCAGACTGAAATCCAAATTCGAACATTACTCCAAAGTTCATCTTAGAAATGGACTTTCTGGAAAAGAAATTGCCGAAAAAATGCTGAGAGACAACGGTATTACCGACGTTCAAGTTGTTTCTGTTCCGGGGCAATTGACAGATCATTACAATCCGGAGACCAAAACTGTCAATCTCTCTGAAGCAGTTTATATGCAAAGAAACGCCGCGGCTGCTGCCGTTGCAGCTCACGAATGTGGTCACGCTGTGCAGCACGCTGTAGGGTACTCTATGTTGCAGTTGAGATCAAAAATGGTTCCGATTGTCAACATCAGTTCCAACCTTTTGCAGTTTGTTTTGATGGGTGGTATTGTGCTGATGGCGATGAGTGGCAGCAAAATTGTCTTAGCAATCGGTGTTGTGCTATTTGCAATCACAACCTTATTTGCATTTATCACATTACCAGTGGAATATGATGCAAGCAATCGTGCCTTGAAATGGTTGGAAACTACAGGAACCGTTTCCCGTGAAGAGTACGCTGGGGCAGAAGATTCTTTGAAATGGGCGGCAAGAACTTATGTTGTGGCTGCCTTGGGTTCGCTTGCTCAGCTGATGTATTTCGCATCACTATTGATGGGCAGAAGAGATTAAAAATTAGATAAAATTAAATTCCAAAAGCATCTCGGATAATTCTTCTGAGATGTTTTCTTTTTTTGAGGTTTTGATGTTTGCAACGATGGTACAGATATCTTCGGCCTCGAAGGTGCTTATTTTACCATCATATTTATTAAGCAACGTAAAAATCACGTTTTGCTGAGAGAATTTGAATTTCAATTCAATTTGGGATTCTAATTCTTTTGTGATGATCTTGGTGTGTTCCAATGTGTATTTTGCACATTCTTTGTAGGCTTTCACCAGTCCTCCAACGCCCAGTTTTGTTCCACCGTAATACCTGATGACCACAAGCAAAACATTGGTGATCTGATGAGTAAGAAGTTGATTGTAAATTGGTAAACCCGCACTTCCGGAAGGTTCGCCATCGTCATTTGCTCTGTAATTTTCTCCAATGATTCCCAATCTGTACGCATAGCAGTGGTGCGTTGCTTTTGAATGGATTTCCTGAAGTTTGCTCAATCTTAATTTGATATCAGATTCAGAATGGACGGGATACGCAAAACCGATGAATTTGCTGCCCTTCTCTTTGAGGAGAATTTCTTCAGTTTCTTTGTCGATGGTCTGGAATTCAAACATTCATCAAAAATAGAGATTCTGTGAGTCAAATTCAAATATTAATTAAAAAATGGAATTTGATTGATTATAATTCGGATTTATAACAGATTAATTATGAGAGTCTTAAAAAAATCACAAAATAAAAATTCCAACTATTAATTTTTATGTAATTTTGCATACTAAATTTTATTCAAATCAATGCCTAATACAATAATCATTGGCTCCGGAAGTTACATTCCGGAAAACATAATAGAAGGTTCATATTTCAAGGATTCTGTTTTCTATGATGATAATAATCAACTGATTGAGAAGCCAACGGAAGAAATAATTCAGAAATTTGTGGATATCACAGAGATCGAAAGAAGAAGATATTTGAGTCCGGAAGATTTCAATTCGGATCTTGGTCTCAGAGCATCTGTGGAAGCTATTAAGGATGCAGGCATTGACAAGGAAGATATCGACTATATCATCTACGCTACCAATTTTGGGGAAGTGGATACGGATGGGATTCCCAACTTTATGCCTTCTTTGTCAGCCAGACTGAAGAATAAATTGGATATCAAAAACAGATCTTGTGTCAATTATGATATGATTTTTGGATGTCCGGGCTGGGTAGAGTCTCTTATTCTTGCAGATACATTGATAAAAGCTAAGAAGGCAAAAACAATTCTTGTTGTTGGAGGGGAAACACTTAGTCGTGTGACTGATGAATTTGACAGAAATAAGATGATCTTCGCTGATGGTGCCGGTGCTGTGGTAGTGACTGCTACAGAAGACACAACGGTAGGCGTTCTGGCGGACAGTACACTTTGTGATAACGGCGAAGAGCTGAATTATCTTGCCAATGGCCCAAGTCTGAACCTGGAGTCCAAAGAAGCCCGACAATACATCCAGATGAAAGGGCGCAAAATCTACGAATACGCACTTAAGAATGTTCCAGACGCTATCAAGAAAACAATCGAGAAAGCAGATCTTGATATTACTGATGTCACCAAAATACTGATTCATCAGGCCAATGCCAAAATGGATTATGCGATGATCGGGAGACTTTTCAAATTGTACGGACAGAAGGATTATGATCACGCGATCTCTCCAATGACGATTCAGGAATTTGGAAACTCATCTGTAGCAACTGTTCCTACTTTGTTTGATCTGATCAGGAAAGGTAAACTGGAGGGTCAGGCATTCATTCCGGGTTCTCACATTGTTTTTACATCAGTTGGAGCAGGGATGAATATCAACTGCGTGGTCTATAAATTTCCAGAAGGGAAAATTTAAAGTAAAATCAAAACTTAAACGTTTATAATATGAAAGGAATAAATTATTATTCCTTTTGTTTTTTTTAATATCAGTATGCAAAAGAATATTTTATTTCTTCTGGGCATTTTTTTATTGCTGGAAGTCTATGTTTATCAAGCTTTTAAAACCGTTTATTCCAATCAGAATGCAAAATTCATCTATTGGATCCCGACGGTTGTGATCTACGGATTTTTACTTTATTCCGTTCTTACTTTCAACAGAGGATCTCACGATTACTTGAGTTTTCAGATTGTATTTTCCACTATTCTGATCTTCGTTTTACCAAAATTACTGGTGGCTGTCTTCCTGTTGGTAGAAGATATGTTTAGATTGTTCAATTTTGGATATCAATATGTGGCGACAGAAAATCACGATTATCCATCACGGCGAAAGTTTGTGAGTCTGGTAGGTTTGGGATCGGCAGCGTTGTTAGCGGGTTTGGTTTTGGACGGAATTGTGTTTGGGAAATACCGCCACAGAGCGAGAATTGTAAGGTTGAAGCTAAAGAATCTTCCTGCAGCTTTTAAAGGTTACAGGATTGTTCAGATCTCTGATGTTCACAGTGGAAGTTTTCAAAATCCAAAACACTTACAGCACGCAATCGATTTGATCAATAAGCAAGACGCTGATCTGATCCTTTTTACCGGAGATATGGTGAACAATTATGCAGATGAGTTCATTCCTTTTATTGATCTTTTTTCTCAGATCAAAAGCAGGGACGGCAAGTTTGCAGTTCTCGGAAATCATGACTATGGCGACTATGGTGATTTTAAAAATAAAGAAGAAAAAGCGCAAAACATTCCTCAGCTCATAGAGTATGAGAAGAAAGCCGGATTCGAAATGCTGAGAAATGAACACCGGATCATTGAGAAAAATGGAGAAAAACTTTATATTCTGGGCGTCGAAAACTGGGGGATTCCACCTTTTCCGCAATTCGGTGATCTGGATAAAGCTTCTCAGGATGTTCCTGCAGATGCTGCAAAAATCCTGATGTCACACGACCCTTCACATTTCGATGCCGTTGTGAAAAACCACCCAAAAAACATCCAGTTAACGATCTCTGGACATACGCACGGGATGCAGTTCGGAATCGATCTGAAGAACTTCAAGTGGTCGCCTGTAAAGTACAAGTATCCAAAATGGGCAGATCTTTACGAAAGTGAAGGGAAATATCTCTACGTTAACCGTGGTTTTGGCGTGATCGGATATCCGGGAAGAGTCGGCGTATTGCCGGAAATTACCGTTTTTGAACTAAGTTAAGGCCTGTCCTTTCATATAATAAAGCCTGTTATCGGATCAATGATAACAGGCTTTTCTGTATGGTTTTCGTCAGCTTCGGTTAATGAAATGAGTGGTTATTGAAGATTAAATCACTTATACGGCTTCATTTAAAATGCTTATTACTGTACATACGTTCCCAATTCATGTCAATTAAATAAGTCTGTGTCAAACTTTGAATGGTTTTTTTTTTTTTTTTTTAATGTCAAAACAGATAATCCTTCATTCTGGAAACGGCAATTTCGTGCTCATCTATGAACTGGAAGAGACTTTCCAGCCGGTCTTCGAAAGTTCTGTCGAGGTTGATCTTCTTGTAAAAAGGCAACACAAATGGCAGCCTGTCTTTGCTGTAAAGTTGCCACGCATTGGCATAGATCATGACATATTCATCCGACTTCAGACTTTCCAAAAGCATACTCTCATAATACTTCATCGGTGTCACCTGGAGTACATAATCATTGAACGGAAGCTGCGAATAGGGTGACTGACTTTCGGGGACAACCGTCAGTTCGTTTTCGGTGTAGATTTCTGTTTTTGCGGTCAGCTTTCGCCATAGAAAATCGATCTTCGAATCCTCAATGTTCGAGACGTAAACGAAGTCCAGTTCTTTGATTTCCGGGTAGGGTAGACGGTGTGCTTTTTGCCTCAATCCTTTGATGGGTTTGTTGAGTGTGTGCTCCAGATTCAGCTTCGTTTTTGCAATGCTTTCTGCTTCAGAATTGACATTGTAAAGTGCGATCTCGTGACCGGAAAGTGACAGGCTTTTCAGTAGTTTATGCAGCTTATCGGCAATAGAGATTTCCACAAAAAATGTGGCGTGATACTCGTGCAATTCCAGCAAAAGCAAAATGATCTTGGTATTTTCTTCGATAGATGATATCAATTCATCGTCAGAAAATTTTTTATTGGCTTCTCTTGTTTTTTCTGTAATTGATATATTGAATGTTAGTAAGATCACTTAAACTGGAATTTATATTTTGGTTATAAATAATTATAAATCAAATGTTAAAACATACGTAACTTCAATTGATGATTGAGGTTTTGTTATTTGTTTAATTTAATTTTTAAATTATTGATCATATCTATTGACATTGATGAAATATCGAACTTATAATCCAATCCCCAATCTTGTTTTGCGGCAGAATCATCAATACTTGCCGGCCAGGAATCTGCGATCGCCTGACGGAAATCCGGCTCATATCTGATCTCAAAATCCGGGATTGTTTTTTTGATCTCATCAGCCAATTCCTTGGGTGTGAATCTCATCCCGCCAAGGTTATAAGAATAGCGGATTTTCACCTGGTCTTTTGGAGCGGTCATCAGCTTAATTGTAGCGTCTATTGCGTCGTCCATATAAAGCATCGGCATCGCTGTATCTTCCTTGATGAAGCTGGTGTATTTTGCATTTTCTACCGCCTCATAAAAGATCTCCACCGCGTAATCTGTAGTACCACCTCCGGCCGGGGCTTTCCAGGAAATCAAACCAGGATAACGGATACTTCTGATGTCCACACCATATTTTTCGAAGTAATATTCGCACCATTTCTCACCTGCCATTTTGGAGATCCCATAAACGGTGGTTGGGTTAAGTACCACTTCCTGTCCCACATTTTCTTTCGGGATCCCTTTTCCGAATACTGCGATAGAACTTGGCCAGAATATCTTTTTTAACGTCCCTTCCTTCGCTAATTCACAAAGGTGGATCAATGGGTCAAGATTCAGTTTCCAGGCGAAAAGAGGCTGCTTTTCGGATGTTCCTGACAGGAGAGAGGCCAAATGGTAAACCGTCGTGATGTGGTGCTCTCTGATCACTTCTGTAACGGCTTGGAAATTGGTGACATCCAGTCTTTCATAATAGCCGGCTTCTGTGATGCCTTCTTTCCATTTGTCAAGTCCGGATGCGATGACGTTTTCTTTACCGTACATTTCACACAGTCGTACTGTGAGCTCCGTTCCGATCTGGCCCAGTGCGCCAGTGATGAGGATTTTTTCTGTTGGTGTTTCCATTTTTACTTTTATTGATTCGCAAATCTAATTAATTTAAATATTGGGCTAAAATTTTTCCACGGCAAAAGACTTCGATTGTTGCAAGTAGTGAAACAAATGCGGTGAAATAATTTGCGAGGTTCTGGTATTATTTTAATTTTATACTTTTAAAACCTTACAATTTAAGATCCAAATTTTATCAATCCCATCTTTATGAAAACCAATTCAATTATCAGTACCGATGAGCTTTTTCTAATTTCCAACCATGCCGGTCTTCGGATTTTTGATGTGAGAACTGGTCCGGATGCCAAAGAAGCATATCAGAAAAAACATCTAGAGAATGCCGCTTTTGTGGATTTGAATACGGATCTAGCAGATATTAATGATCCCAAAATGGGCGGGAGACATCCGCTTCCGAGTTTTTCAACTTTCATAAAAACCTTGGGTAGATTAGGGATTGATAAAGATTCTGAAGTGGTGATCTATGATGATAAAAATGGGGCAAATGCAGGCGCGAGATTTTGGTGGATGCTAAAAGCCGTGGGTCACCAGAATGTCCGGGTGCTGAATGGCGGTTTCCAATTTGCCGAAAGTCAGCATTATCCTGTTGCTTCCGGTGATCAATCTTATGCTGAAGCAAATTACGTTTCGGGATGTAACAAGTGGCAACTGCCACAAGTCTCGATTGATAATGTAAAAACTGCAACGCAAAATCCCGACTTTTTGATTGTCGATGTCCGAGAGTGTACACGTTATCAAGGAATTACAGAGCCTATTGATTTGGTGGCTGGACATATTCCGAAGGCGGAGAATTTCCCCTTTACAGAGAATCTGGACGAAAATGGACTGTTCAAATCTCCTGATATTCTGAAGGATAGTTATACTGCGTTTTTCAAAAATAAAGCGTCAGACAAAATCATTTTCCATTGTGGAAGCGGCGTTACGGCTTGTCATTCTTTATTGGCATTGGATCACGCCGGTTTTGAAATCCCGAATCTTTATGTGGGAAGCTGGAGCGAGTGGAGCCGAAACGAGGTTTAGGAGTGAGTTATGAATTTATCATTAATTAAAAGCTTGCCCGGATCTGCATACTTCCAATGTGAATCGTCCGTTCACCGGAATTCCGCCCTTCGTAATTCACATTCAGTTGGATGAAGGCGTTGATGGCTTGCTGAACGAATAATGACCAGACCTGGTTTTTACCGACCTTCAGTCCTTCCAACATTTGATTTCCGACAATGCTGTAATTATTCCCGGTAAAATCATTATTAATAAAAGAAAAATTAGCCCGGACAGAGGTTTTCGCCTTTTCCCATTGCAGTGTTCCGGAAATCTCGTAGGTTTTCAGCATTTCCAGGCCGTCTGTTCTTTTCTTTTGACGCAGTGCGCCGTAGAGCTCCGTCTGTAAACTTTCTGTGAGTTTGTAAGTCGCCTTGGGCTTGGTCTCCCAATTTTGAAGAAGGTAATTCCGTGTATTATAAACCTGAGAACTGTTGGTGACATTTTGGACAGAATTTTCCCAATCTGTCCTGAACGATTTTGTAAACGAGTAGCCAATATTGAGGAAATGAGACTTCTGACCGTGCGCTTCATTGCTGAAATTGGCATTCACCAGATTGTCATTGTCTGTGTACCGGTAACTGCCATTCCATCCAGATTTGTCACTGGAGTTGAATATTGCACCAGCCAGTATGTTCTGTGTTTTCAGCAATTGATCGTTTTCTTTTTTGAATGGATTCCAAACCAGAACCTGATCATTTTTGAGGTAAGAGTTCTGAGAAAGCAAAGACAGGTTGACATTCCACCGTTTCAAAAATTCATTTTTAGAACTGATGATCACTGATGGATTCACAAACAAGGCAAGTTGAAGTTTATTCTTGTTCGAGGCCAGATAATTCACACTATTCGTATAAATTCTAATATACTGGGCTAAATCTGCATATTCCGCCGCTTCGAATTCATCTAATTGCTGAATGCCATCGTTGTTATAATCTGTCCATTTGTAAACACCTTGCCCATCTGTGACTTTGATGTACTGGAATTCGCGCTGCGCTTCCTGCCCGTTTCCGAGTTCGTAGAAAAACTGTAGCCGCATCCCGTTTTTGAAAAGTTGCTGGTTGTAGAGGATATTCCCGACCACAAAATCCTGATTCTGGTCATTCGCAAGACTTTGATTTTCATAAAAGAACTTTCTGTAATGCATCAAGGTAGATAATTGTGTCGTTTCAGTCTTGATGATCTGGCTTTCTCCCATAATTCCGACAAGGTTGTTGACCTTTAGCAAACGGTTGTCCTGCACAGAATCATTGCTTCGGAAATAGAGTTTCGTTAATAATTTGGTCCTTAAGGAGTCCGTTATTTTTTTCTGGATGAATAATTCTTTCCAGCTGTAACTTGTCACATCCAGATTTTGAGTGGCATTGTATTTTTTCTCGTTTTGTTCCATAGATCCGCCCAGCATCCAGCTTCCCTTTTTGCCTGCTAACTCTGTTGAAATTCCGCCTCTAATGAAAATCGTATTAAGATCTGTCGATTTTGTGTCTAGGTAAGAAATGGCGGCCAGATTATTGAATTTGCCAACTTTCCAGACAGCATCTAGGTCATTTTTGATGCCTTTGTATGTGTCTGTTTCCTCCAGGTAATTTAATTTATAATTGATCTTTGATGTCTTACCAAAATCATTAAGGAAGGAAAAAATGAAACGGTTCTGCGTGATCTGACTGAACTCATTGGTCAAATTAAAATCCCTCCAGAAATCTACATTATTGATGCGGTCCAGAATATGGAAGTTCTTTTGAATCATTTGGTATTCCAACATCGGCGTTCCTGTCCAGGTGTTTTTTCGGAACGTTTTGTTGGCATAGAGTCTTGCGGCGTAACCAATGTTTTGATCATTGTCTTTTGATGAAAATCCATTGAGGTCATAATTGCTCAAAGAGACATCTGTCCCAATGACGCCTTCATTCAAGGCGTATTCTACATTGGCAGAATAGACCTGAGACTTTTCTGGAGCAGGGAGTTTGCGAACCGCAAGGTAATCGCCTAATCCTGTTCCCATATATTGGAATACACGGCCATTATTGGTGGTTTGTTGCAGCTGATAATCACCTTTTCCGGTTCCGAAATATGTAAAGGACACCAGATAGAGGACTTGTGTCTGATCTGTTGAGAATTCATAATGAAAGGAATTGCCTGAGAATACCTTTTTATAGAGGATCTTGTTGACATCATATTCGGTTTCTACACCGGATTGAGAATACATCAGATTGGGATCATTTCCTGCATTCGCGAGTTGCAGTTGATCTTCTTCGCTCAGGTTGAGGGAAAGTGGTGCATTCTTGTTGTCGTTCTCCATAAACCAGCTCAATCTCGCTTTGAGCTTTTCGCGCTGGTGTTTTATATTTCCTGTGATCAGAAATCTGGTGTAATTCCGATTCGTATAATTATAAGAAACATTGATGAAGTTCTGTTTGTAAATAGGACGGAAACTGGTGAAGGTGATTTCTCCAGTGTTGTAATTGATAATGTAATCCTGATTTTCGCCGCGTTTCATCAAAACACCATCAATGAAAACCTGCTCGGAACCTGAAATGATTGTGATGAACAGCTCGCCGTTTTTCCCTGTCAACCTGTAAGGACCTTGGTTTCCTTCTATTCCCTGGAAACGCATCCTGTAAAATTCACTTCTGGCAACACCTCCGGAAACATCTATTGCGGTTTTGTTCCCATTCTTTTCCCAACTGGTGAGGAACTGTAATCCCATACTTCTTCTCTGATAACGTCCAAAGTACGTGGTCTCATCATTAAGATCCAGATGTCCGGCTCTTATGATGCTGTGATTTTTGATATTAAGCTGCAAGTATATTTTGTCAAATTCCTGCAAAGTCTGTGTGTAACCATCTGCCTGAACGGGAAGATTGTGATCCGATATAGAAGCCAGAATAGAAACATCCGGGCTCAATTTTCCTGAGATTTGCATATCCATAGAACTTTGGACAGAAGATCCCTGATTATTTCCGAACGTGATTCCTCTGATGATGGATCCTTTGGAATTGAGCTCGCCGAGGATTCTTTTCTTGTCATTTTTTACCAGCACTTCTTCATCATAAATCACTTTATTTTGTTTTTTGATAAAGTCAAGCGTGTCTTTGGTGAAAAAGTCCTGGTTGATTTTGGCGATCAGAATGCTGTCTTTTTTGATAGAATCTTGCGGGATATTGGGGTTTTTCCAACTGAAAATCTGTGCATTAACCGGGATTAGTGCAAAAAAAATCAATGTTAACAGAAAAATTTTATTTATCTTAGCCACCCTTTTGTTATGATGTGTAAAAGTACTAATAATAGGCGTTGGAACGAATTAACAATTATTTAAAACGGGGAACGGCCTCTTAAAATTGTAGTAAGCATTAAAATTTTATATTTGCCACAGACAAAAGAAACAAAAAAAACAATAACAATTTAATCTTATATTATGACAAAATTCTATTCTTTATTAGCCGCAGTTGCTTTATCTGCAAGTATCAATGCACAGACAAAAACTGTGACCATCAATCTAGCGAGCACTGGAGGTACGGCTGCAATTGGTACTGGTAATTATGGCTCTGGAGCCGAGAGAACTTGGACAACAGATGGCGTTGCATTTGGCGGTAAAGCAATTACTGGAAATTCTGCTAATCAGCCGGTCAATCCAACTACAGCTGGAACCTTATTACAGGTTCAGGCAGCCAATGGTGTCATTTATAACACAGCGGCTTTGCCAGGTAAACTGATCAGTGTGACGATCAATTCTGCAGGTACGGCTAGAGAATCTTCTCTTTACGGAGGTACAGATCGTTTGGTAAATTCTACAAGTGCTGATTATAATGTAACTGGAGGTACTCAGGTGGGTGCAGCTTCTACTACAGGATGGTCTGCAGATTTAGCTTCAACTGATTACAAATTTTTCGCCATCAAAAGAGGAGCAAGTGCTTCTTACATCACTTCTATCGTGATTGTTTATGCAGATCCTACAATGGCTGTGGTAGATGCTACAAAGGCAAAAGCTAACCTGGTTAAAAACACATTGGTCGCAAACGAACTTATTTTCGGAGCTTCTGCAAAAGTATCAGTTTACAATACTGCTGGTCAAGTTGTAAAAACGGCTGAGGTTTCTGACAACTCCAGATTAGATGTATCGGCTTTACCAAAAGGAACTTATGTTGTAACGGGTGTTGTCAATGGACAAGCGGTTTCTCAAAAAATAATCAAAAAATAATCAAATAGATATGTTAAAAAAGTGTGCTCTGCAAATGGGAGCGCTTTTTTACTTATTTTTGTATAACAATTTTAAACTTTAATAAAATGAAAAAAATCTTTACAATTTTAAGCATTGCTACATTAGCAATCTTCGGAAATGCTCAATCTTTTACAGCAACTTATGATTTCTTAGAAGCACCAGCTCCTGATAATGGTGATTTGGTAGGAAGTAATCTTACTATTACACCTTTCACAGCAAGTGGTCTTGACGCTACTACAACTGGAAATAGATTTGCTTGGACAAACGGAACGGTAGCTACGGCGCCAGATGCGACTAAGTATTTTCAAGTGACATTAACACCTGCAAGCAACAACACTATTTCTATTTCGTCTATTACATTCAGAACACAAAGATCTGGTACTGGTCCAAGAAACTATGTTGTTAGATCAAGTGTGAATAATTATGCTACAAACTTGCCAGCATCTATCAGCCCAGCAAATGCTGAGTTAGAAGTGATTGGGTCAAACGAATTTCATTTTGTAAATGATATTTCTTTAGGACAAAACGGAAGTACAGTGACTCCTGCAAGTGGTTTTACAGCTGGTCCTGTAACGCTTAGATTTTACTTCTACGGTGCAGAAGCTGTAACAGGAACTTTCAGTGTTGATGATGTAGTGATTACTGGAACTGTGGCTCCAGGCTTAGCTGTATCTGATTTAACAAAAGCTAACTCTACTTTAGTTAAAAACACTGTAGTTGCAGAATCTATCGCTTTCGCTAAGACTTCAGATATCCAGATTATCAACGCTGCTGGTCAGGTTGTGAAAACTGCTAAAGTCACAGAAGGATCTACTCTTAACGTGTCTTCTCTTGCAAAAGGGATGTATATCGTAACTGGTACTGTAAACGGAGAAAAAGTATCTCAGAAAATTATTAAAAAATAATTTTAATTAATTCTTAATCATATAAGGCTTCCTACTATTGGAAGCCTTTTTTGTTTTTTAACGCAGTATGATTTTATTTTTAGAAAACCCCTCGTCGCAGATTATTAATCAGTGCGCCAAGATTCAGAACCAATGTGTAGCGGATTCTGTAACCGTAGTCTTTAAATGACGGTTCAAAGCCTAAGGTAGAGGCTACGGGAAAGTAAACTTCCAGGAAATCAGGGATGACTTTGACTTTGATACCGGAATCCCAAATGAATTGAGCTGCGCTGTTCTTATTCTTATAAACGCCAGCATCCGCATAAAGATTGAACCATTTCCAAAGATGAGAATCTACATTGACAGTTGTGATAAATTGATTGACAGACGTATTAAACAAAGATTTGAAACCGCCTTCTGCCAGGATAAATTGCTGAGAAAGAATCCCCGTTGTGGCACTTTGTCCCAGTAATCCATAGGAAAAAGAGTAATTGGAAACCCTGGAGAGCCCGTAATTGAAAAGATTATTTTTGGTTTCGTTCTTGACAAAATAACCCGCAAACAAACGGAAACTGATCTTCTTGTTTTTCGCAAATTCCCAACGGTAAAACGCTTCTGCAGAGATCTTCTGGAAATCGTCCATCCATTGGATATTGCTGCCGATGTATTTCTCGTGGATCAGGCGGTTATCTGAATAGGAATAGCCGAAATTCCAAAGGTTATATTTGGCATAATCGTTATTGAGAATCCTGATTTCCGAGAGTTCACGTTCGTAGTAATTGTAGGAAAAGTAAAGGCTTCGTCCAATCGCGCTTCTTGGATTCTTATTAAAATTAAGTGAGGTAGAAGCACTAAATCTTTTGTAGGCCAAATTATTATCATAATGAAAATAAGAACCAGATAAGCCAAAATTCCAGCTTCTGAAAAAACTATCTGGCGGCAAAAGCGAATAGCCGACTGAGCCAGAGCCTGTCAGTTGCCCGGTTCCGGAACTGTAATAGGGTGTTACAGAATAATCGAATTTCTGATCAAAAATCCCCTGATTCTTAAAATTCATCCCAAAAAGAATTTTATCATAGGCGTTGAAAGTAAGTCGTGGAGTCAGGAAAATCTCATTGTATTCCGGATTCTGGATATCCTTGATCAATTTGAATCTGATCTTTTTCATATTAGAGAAGATGCCTCTCGTGTAGAGGTAATTATCCCGAAAATTACTTTCCGGAAAAATATAATCATCATTCAAAACAATTTTATCAACTTGCTTGGAAGGGACAGAAATGCTATCCTTTTTCTCGTCTTTTCCGTCTTGCCAGTAAGTGGTTTTCTCGGCCGCTTTATTTTCTGTTTCTATTTTTAAAGGAATGATCTGTGTGTTGTTCTTATCAATATGGACCGCGTAATGATCCTGCTGCTCCTTAAAATTTCTCAGGTTAAAGTTGATTCTGTGCTTTTCGGACATCATCTGTTTCAGGAAAGCAGATTTACCTTCAGAATGATTTTCGAGACTTTTTAAAAAATCACTGCCTACTACTTTTTGCTTGTAATTAGTAGAAAAATACTGCTTCAGGAAGTGGTCAAATGTATCGTTGCCTTGATATTCGGAGATGTAATTAAGCAAACTTCCGGTCTCAAATTGGCTAATCGCGGTGGTGTTGAAATTACTCAATTTATCAAAAGGCGTGGTGATCTTCTGATCCAGATTCTGCGTATAGATATAGTGGTACGCTAGTCCGTAACGTTCATCCAATTTCAGTTTTGAAGCGTGAAAGATCTTTAAAGGTTTGATCCCGAAAATGTTGGCATTGTCCGCAAGATTTCCGATCAATTTATGATCCGGATAGTGTTTTTTCACATACTGAATTTCGAGGTAAGACTTCAATCCGTTTTTCAGCCAGTGATCCTGCGTTTTGTTGGTGACGAAAAACTCATCCATCACTTTTTTGCAAATGATGCTGAAGTAATCCAGATCTGCCTTCTCATAGTCTGTAAACATCTGGAATTTGAATTTCCAGAATTTGATATCATCAATCCCAATAAACTCTTCCTTTTTAAAAAACTTTTCTGTGATGAAAAGCTTTTCCGGAAGATTTCCTGTGGTCGTTTTGATAAATTTTAAATGATTCGTCAGAACAGAATTTAAAATTTGAAGCTGATATGCTGTGGCCTGATAGCCTAGACTCACCTTTACACTTTGTCCATCAATGTTTAAGAAAAAATCTGAATAGATCTCTTTTGAGATTTGAAATTCCGGATCATTCACAGATGTGCCTTCAAACCCAGAATCATTATTTTGAATAAGGTTGGAATAGATGTTCCAGTTTTTTGGGACTTCAAAATTCACTTTCCAAAAAGAACCGGCATTGGCTGTTTCTTCCGTATCACGATAGAAAGAGTTGGTTTGCTCTTCATTTTCAAAGGTATCAGGAACAAGGAAGAAGTATTTCAGCAGAATGTGATTCGTGTTGATGCCATAACCTGTAAATCTGGCGTCTGGAAGCTTGATTTGATATTTTAAATTGATGCTGATACTTTCTCCGGGCTTCAAAGCTTCCGAAAGTGGAATGAAAATGTTTTCCTGTTTTGTATCTAGGATCTCAGAGAAATTGTTGTTGTAAGCATATTGCAGACTTTCCAGTTTTCCCAACTGATCGTCTTTTGCAAAGTAAAGATCATTCTTTCGGTCTTCTATTTTGCGTTTCAAAAGTGGTGTTTTCCTTTTCTGATAGGAAGCCACCCAATTCAGAAGTTTGATCTGACTGATGGATTTCTGATGCGGATTGTGGTAAACCAAAGTCTGTTCTACCGAAATCGATTTTTGATCGTCGTTCAGTTTGACATTCAACCGAATGCTGTCTTGCTGAGCAACTGCCCAGAAATTAAAAGAAATCGAAACCAGGACACAAAAAAAACGCTTCATCAGGAACAATCAGTACTTATCAAAACTAATGATTTTTTTTGATGAAGTGTGATTTATGTTTGTTAAAGTTTTTTATCTGTCAGTCTGAGGTTCTCGAAGACATATAAAAACTAAAAAGCTATGCTTTTTCCAATTTTAATTAACTTTGATTAAAACACAATTATGAAAAGATATTACGTCTACATCTTATTATGTACAGATAGTACTTATTATACCGGAGTTACAAACGATTTAGAAACACGTTTCCTATATCATCAGAATGGACAAAACCCGAATTCTTATACTTACACAAGACGACCAGTTGAAATTGTTTATTACACTGAATTCAATGATGTGAATCAAGCGATCGCTTTTGAAAAACAAGTGAAAGGTTGGAGTAGAGCAAAAAAAGAAGCAATCATCAACGACGAATGGGAGAAATTGCCAAATCTCTCCAAGAGAAAGTTTCCGAATCAGTAATTTTTATTAGGAAAAAATCTGAAGATTTTTGAGTTTTTTATATGTCTTCGAGAGCCTCAGACTGACAGAAATGAAAAACCCTTTCAAAAGTTGAAACTTCGAAAGGGTTTTATTATTAATATTTTTTTAAAAAGATTAAAGCGTTTCCAAATATGCTTTCCAACCTTCGTTTTTATAGCGCAAAGCCTCTTGCTCCGGTTCTTCGGATTTGTAAATCCCGCGTCCAACAATGATGAAATCGGTTCCGTAATTTTTGATGACGTGTTCCGGAGAATTGTATTGTTGGCCTTTATCATCACCAGTTTCTCCAAGATTGACGCCTGGGGTGAAGAGTAGAAGTTGGTCAGAAATTTCGTTTTGAGCCACGCAACCAATGATGGTTGGATGAGTTTCAATCACTTTAAGCGCTTCTTCACGGTAATGTGAATCCGTCAATGTACCTTGGGAAGACATTCCTAAGATCGCGACGACACCCACATTCATAAAGCAATCCAGGCTTTTGCTGCCGCCGATCACGTGTGAAGTCACAAGATCTGCCCAGTTGGAGATTTTATAAGTACCGTAAGAAAACTGCAATTCCTGTGTATTTCCGATGTCGGCAAATTTCCGGTCTTCCATCAAAAGGAAGTTATGTTTCGTAGCCAGATCTTTAAGGGGAAGAATAGTTTCGTCCGCATCAAAATCGTTCAGAATATCGATGTGCGTTTTCAAAGCTACGATGTGTGGACCTACAAAATCTGCAAAGTCCAACAATTCTTTGGTGGTAATAAAATCGGCAGAAGCAATGAGGTTTGACCTTTTTTCAATGGCAATCTCAAGGATTTTTTTGGCAAAAGAATGTTCTGCAGCTTCCAGCTTCTGTTCGTAAGACAGGCGTTTTGTCTCTTCGAAAACCACTTGATTCCCGTTCACAAAATCTTTGATCCTGACCACTTCATCTTCATCAATGTAATTCACTTCCCTCAAAATCTCCACAACTTCAGAAATGTTGAAAAGTGAATGAACTTTATAACCTTTTGCTTCTAATTTTTCTTTGCCGCCTTGCTGTCTGTCCAAAACCACTACGATGTCAGAAACTTTGATGCCTTCATTTTCCACTTCGTCAATGGTTTCTACGAGAGATTTTCCTGAGGTGATCACATCTTCTACCAAAAGGCAATTCTGTCCTTTTTCATAAATTCCTTCGATGAGTTGTTTGGTGCCGTAAGATTTGGCTTCTTTTCTTTTGATAATGAGTGGGATATAACTTTCAAGGGACATTGCTGTTGCCATTGGAAGTGCCGCATAAGGAACACCACAGATGATATCAAAATTATCCAAAGGAAGCATTTCCAGAAGATAATTGGCTAGTTTTTTCAGGATCTTTGGGTCAGAAGCGAGTGGACGAAGATCCACGTAGAACGGACTTTCAATCCCGCTTTTCAGTGTGAAACGTCCAAATTTGATAATCCCGAGTTTGTAACACTCGAGGAAGAATTCTTTTTTACTTTCCATTTACTTTTCTTAGATTTCTACAAATTTAAGGCGAATTTTTCAGACTGAAAAAGTTAAGAAATGATAAAGTCTTCGAGAGCCTCAGACTGACAATGTTGAAAAGTCTTCGAGTATGCTCAGACTGACAATCCATTCCCGTACGATTATTAGATGTCACACTGATCGGAGCGGAAGTGTCTTCAATTATTTATTCTCTTTCCACTTTGGATTCGTTGCAAATATCTTTTCATTAATCTTACAGCTTTCAGAATGCGCACCTTTCAGAAAGCCAATACTCATCAGGAATTCGCCAACGATTTCTCCACCTGTGAATTTGAAAGTTTTCTTGAACAATTTTACCCATTCTTCCTTGGTTTTCGGATGGTGGTATTCCAGCCATTTTTCAAACGAACCAAATTCTTTTTTCAGTTCCAAAATCGTTTTAGCATTCTCTATTGCGGCATTGATTTTCAGTTTATTTCGGATAATTCCTGCGTCGGATAATAATCTGTTACGGTCTTTCTCGTTGTAAGCCGCAATTTTTTCTATACTGAAATCACTGTAAGCTTTCCGGAAAGACTCTTCCTTTTTCAAAATCGTTTCCCAACTCAGTCCGGCTTGGTTGATTTCCATGATCAATCTTCCAAACAGCTCATCATCATTATGAATCGGAAAACCATAATGGTTATCGTGGTAATTTTTGTGCAATGCTTTTCGCTCTTCTGGTTTCATGGTTTCAATGGCTGCGCAGTAAGACATAATTTTTACGATTAGTTTTAATAATTTGAAAGGTAAAGATAATTAACCATCGACAATTTATCATTAGAATTTACAATTTCTTATCTTCGTCAAAAGCTTTTTTAAAATGACAAAACAAATTTCTTTTTTCTTGATTCTTTGCTCTTTTTTCTTGCTCAATGCTCAAATCGAAGAAAAAAAACTCGACCAACTGATTCAGAATTCACTTAAAACCTTTGATGTTCCGGGAATGTCCGTCGGAATTGTGAAAGACGGAAAGGTGGTTTACGCCAAAGGTTTCGGTGTCCGTTCGCTCAATAATAATCAGCCGATGGACGAGAGTACGTTGGTGGGAATTGCTTCTAACAGTAAAGGCTTTACTTGTACGGCTTTGGCGATTCTGGCTGACGAGGGGAAAATCAAATGGGATGACAAAGTCAGCAAATACATTCCTGAATTTCAAATGGCGGATCCGTACGTTTCTCAAAATGTGACAATTAAGGATCTCGTCACGCACAGAGCCGGACTTGGTTTGGGACAAGGCGATCTCATGTTTTTTCCGGAAGGTGGCAATTTGACTGTCAATGACATCATCCACAATGTTCGTTATTTGAAACCAGAAAATCCTTTCCGAACAACTTTGGATTATAACAATATTATGTTCATCGTTGCTGGCGAAGTGATTCACAGGGTTTCTGGTTTGCAATGGGCAGATTTCATCGAGCAAAAAATTCTGAAACCTGTCGGGATGACGGCAAGTTTCGGCTCTTACAACCGAGCAAAAAATTCCCAAAATATCATCGATGCACACGCGCCAGTGGATGGAAAAGCGATTGCAGTTCCACACGATTGGAATGAAACTGCGAACGCGGCAGGCGGAATTATGAGTAACATCAAAGATATGACGACCTGGGCAGATTTCCTTCTGAATGGTTTTGTGACCAAAGATGGAAAACGTTTGGTTTCTGAGAAAAATGCGCACGAGCTTTGGAGTCTTCAGATTCCGGACAAAGTTGGGATGACTTCGCCTTACGACACACATTTTTACGGTTATGGATTGGGTTGGTTTGTGAGCGATGTGAAAGGCCATTTGCAAGTTCAGCATTCCGGAGGTTTGATTGGGACGGTAACGCATTTTACTTTGATTCCGGATATGAAATTGGGAATCGTGGTTTTGACGAATCAACAATCTGGCGCTGCTTTTTCTGCGATTACAAACTCTGTAAAAGACGCTTACTTGAAGGTTGAAAACCGGGATTGGCTGAAAATCTATGGTGACAGAAATAAGAAAAATGAAGAATTTTATGCAAAACAAAAGAAAGAAGTTTTTGACAAAGCTTCTAAGTTTAAATCTGATTTGAAAGACGACCAATTCATCGGTTGGTACAAAGATGAGTGGTTTGGGATTGTTGAAGTTACGAAAGTTGGAAAAGCTTACAGAATTCTTAGCAAATCTTCTCCAAGGCTGAAAGGCGATTTGATTCCCTATTCTGCCAATTCATTTGTGGTGAAATGGGATGACAGAAGTTATGACGCCGATTCTTTTTTCATTTTAAATTTTGATGAAAATGGAAAAGCTGTTTCTGCGAAAATGAAACCGATTTCTGATGTGACGGATTTTAGTTTTGATTTTGAAGATTTGGATTTGAAGAAGGTTAATTAGGACTTGTTTTAACTTTATTATAATGATTCCTCCCAAAAATATAATTGAGTTTCTATTTGGAGTTAAAATAGATAAAAAAACAGATTGGATTATTAATATTTGTATTTTGATATTAATTGTCTTAGCATTTTTACTAATCATATAATTTAATGCATTTAGAAAACCATAAAACCGAAATCTCCAACAAAGGATTCACAATCATCAATGGTGTTTTTTCTGACGAAGAAATCAATCAAATCATTAATGTCATTGGTTCCATCGATACTTCAAAGGAAACTTTCAGAAAATCGGAAGACCTTTTCGCCATTAGACAATTTTTGAAAGAAGTTCCGGAAAGTCATCGATTTATCTTTAATGATAACATTAAGCAAATCATTAATGAAGTTTTTGGAAATGATTATTTCGTGGTCAAAAGCATCTATTTTGATAAACCTGAAAAATCCAATTGGTATGTTTCCTATCATCAGGATTTGACGATTTCGGTCGATAAGAAATTGGATTTAAGTGGTTTTGGACCTTGGACGACGAAGCAGAATCAATTTGCTGTTCAGCCTCCGATTGATTATTTGAAAAATATTTTCACGATTAGAATCCATTTGGATGACACTGATGAGAATAACGGCGCGTTGAAAGTCGTTCCAAACTCCCACAGCAAAGAAATCTACCGGCCGGAAACTATCGACTGGAATGTAGAAACCGAGGAAATCTGCTCCGTAAACAAAGGTGGAATTATGATTATGAAACCTTTGATTCTTCACGGTTCAAACAGAACGACCAACCATCAAAAACGCAGAGTCATCCACATTGAGTTTTCAAATATGGAATTACCTGAGGAAATCAATTGGTCGGAAAGATTGAATTGAAAAAAAACGCCTGAACAATTATAGTTTAGGCGTTTTTATATTTATGAAAACCGAAATTTAAATTTCTTTAAATTGTAAGTTCTGTTCTTTAATTTGTTGAGCTTCCAATTCTTTGTAATAACCAGTTTCCAGTTTTTTATAAATTCCTTCGAAAGCTTCGAGTGTTTCATTGATCTCAGCGTCTGTGTGAGATGCAGTTGGAATCAATCTTAAAAGAATCATTCCTTTTGGAATCACTGGATAAGAAACAACTGAGGTGAAAATGCCATAATTTTCTCTAAGGTCTCTCGCCAAGAGCATTGCTTCAACAGGATTTCCTTGGATGAAGACCGGCGTTACACAAGTATTTGTATCTCCCAGATTATATCCGATTTTCTTAAGTCCGCCTTGAAGTTTTTCAACATTTTCCCAAAGTTTTGCTTTGATCTCTGGTCTCGTTCTCAACAATTCCAATCTCTTCAAACCTCCGATTACCATTGGCATTGTCAAAGATTTTGCAAAAATCTGAGATCTAAGATTGAATTTCAGATAACGGATAATTTCTTTGTTTCCCGCTAAGAACGCGCCGAAACCAGCCATAGATTTTGCGAAAGTAGAGAAATAAACATCAATCTCATCCTGACAGCCTTGCTCTTCTCCAGCACCAGCGCCTGTGGCACCAAGTGTTCCGAATCCGTGCGCATCATCCACCAAAATTCTGAAACCATATTTTTCTTTAAGTGCGATAATTTCTTTCAATTTCCCTTGCTGTCCTCTCATCCCGAAAACCCCTTCGGTAATTACCAAGATTCCGCCTCCGGTTTCTGTGGTGACTTTCTGGGCTCTTTGTAGGTTTTTTTCAAGACTGGCGATATCGTTGTGTCTGTAGGTGAAGCGTTTTCCAGAGTGCAATCTAACGCCATCGACGATACAAGCGTGAGAATCCACATCGTAAACGATCACGTCATTTCTGGAAACCAAAGCATCGATGCAAGACACCATTCCCTGGTAACCGAAATTCAAAAGATATGCGGATTCTTTCTGAACAAATTCTGCCAATTCTCTCTCTAACTGCAAATGCTGATCGGTCTCGCCAGACATTGCTCTTGCGCCCATTGGATAAAACATTCCGTACTCTGCAGCCGCTTTTGCATCCGCTTCCAAAACCTCAGGATGGTTGCAAAGTCCCAAATAATCATTGGCACTCCAGAAAATTACTTCTTTCCCCTGAAACTTCATTCTTGGACCAATTGGGCCTTCCAGTCTTGGGAAAATATAATAGCCTTCTGCATAATCTGCGAATTGTCCCAAAGGACCTGGATTCTGTTTTATTCTTTCAAAAATGTCCATTTTTCTAACTGATATTTTTATTGTCATCGGACTTAGCCGACGCTATTGAGTCTTTTATCTTTACTCTATTATCTTTATTCTACTTGATAATTTCTGTTTTGAAGATCTCATCGTAATTGTGGAAACAATTATTGATAAAACCTTGCTCTTCCATCCATTGGTCGCTGTACACTTTGGTGATGTAACGCGAGCCGTGATCCGGGAAGATTAATACAACCAGATCATCACTTGTGAACTCGTGAGAATTCGCATATTGGATCAAAGCCTGAGTGACTGCGCCAGTAGTGTAACCGCCCATTATGGCTTCTTTCAAAGCAATTTCGCGTGTTCTGTAAGCGGACATCTCGTCATTGACTCTTATGTATTCATCAATCTTATCGAATAAAAGTGCACCCGGAATCAAATTTTTTCCAAGACCTTCGATCTGATAAGGATGGATTTCTGTTTTATTGATTTTTCCTGTCTCGTGGTAAGTTTTCAGGATAGATCCGTCCGCATCTACACCGATGACTTTGATATCAGGATTTTGTTCTTTCAAATATTTTGCAGTTCCGGAAAGTGTACCTCCGGTTCCTGTACAAGCAAAAACGTGCGTGATTTTTCCGTCCGTTTGGTTCCAAAGTTCTGGGCCTGTTGTCTGGTAATGCGCATCAATATTCAGTTCATTAAAATACTGATTGATGTAAACCGAATTAGGTGTTTCTCGTGCAATTCTTTTTGCAACTTCATAATAAGATTTCGGATCATCTGCAGGAACAGAAGCGGGGCAAACATACACTGTTGCGCCTAATGCTTTCAGATAGGCGATCTTTTCTGCTTTGGTTTTATCACTTACGGCAAGGATGCATTTGTAACCTTTTACGATGCAAACCATCGCTATAGAAAATCCGGTGTTCCCGGACGTGGTTTCAACAATGACAGAATCCGGCTTGATAAGGCCTTGCTTTTCTGCATTTTCTATGATGTGAAGGGCAATTCTATCTTTTGTAGAATGGCCTGGATTATAAGACTCCAACTTAGCGTATACTGTCGCAGGAATGTCCTTGGTAACGTGATTCAATTTGACCAACGGGGTGTTGCCAATCAAACCAAGAATATTATCGTATACATTCGTCATTTTATATCATTTTTTTCTCTCAAAAACTGTCTGCAAAAATAAAAAAAAAATTGCAAAGTTTTTTAGTTTTACGCTACTAATATGTTATACGTCTGATATGTTGTAATTTAATCCCTAAATAATCCTTATTTCACATTCAATTCTAAAGTTTAATTTTTGTTAAAAGCACCGATAACTAAATCAAAAATGTTAATTTCGCCGATATTTCTTGTTATCATATGAAGAACTGGACTTTTAAACAATGGAACACCATTCTCGGATGGGTCGTTTTCGCAATTGCATTCATCACTTATCTATCAACCATAGAGCCTAATTTCAGTTTTTGGGATTGTGGAGAGTATATCTCGTCCGCCGTAAAACTGGAGGTGACTCACGCACCTGGAGCAGCATTGTTTCAATTGGTGGGAGCTGTTGTAGCACTGTTTGCTTTTGGTGACGGGCAACATTATTCGCTGGTCATTAATGCAATGTCTGCGTTGTGTAGCGCATTTACGATCCTGTTTTTGTTCTGGACAATCACACATCTTGTCAGAAGATTATTAAACAGAGAATTCGAAAATATTACGATTGCCGAAGAGATTGCGACTTTGTTTGCAGGAGCTGTAGGTGCTTTGTGTTTTACATTTTCAGATTCTTTCTGGTTTTCAGCGGTGGAAGGCGAAGTGTACGCGATGGCGAGTATGTTCATTGCATTGATCGTCTGGCTTATCACCAAATGGGAAAATGAATATCTTGAAAAAGACAATGAGCGTTGGATTATTCTATTATTCTTCATCATCGGTTTGTCTGTCGGCGTTCACATGATGTGTATGTTGGCTTTGCCAGCAGTTTGTCTGATCTATTACACCAGAAATTATAAGTTCACCTGGAAATCATTTTTGATAGCCAATGCGGTGACTTTATTAATATTGATTATCGTTTTCAAAATCATTTTCCCAGTGATTATGACATTATTCGGGAAATCGGAGGTCTTCTTTGTCAACGGATTAGGATTGCCTTTCCATTCCGGGACTGTTTTTGCTTTTGTTATTTTGATTGTACTTTGTTACCTTTTAATTACTTATACAAAAAAAACAGGAAAATCTCTCTATCAGACGATGGCTTTATCCATTGTTTATATGATGATTGGTTTCTCTTGCTGGTTGGTAATCCCAATCCGTGCAAATGCAAACCCGCCCATGAACCTTAATGATCCTGATAACGCTTTGGGAATGTTGGATTATTACAACCGTGAACAGTACGGCGACTGGCCAACCATTTACGGTCAAAACTACACCGCTTATCTCGATCCAAACGGAATCCAGAAAAATGAGGACGGAAGTTACAAGACTGTAAAAACCGGTGATACGTACGAGAAAGATTCTCAGACAGGGCGTTATCGTCTGGTAGGAGAGAAGTTCAACTATGTTTTCAGTCCGGAACACGTCAGTTTGTTTCCAAGAATGTTCAGTGAGGACAAATCTGTGATGCCCAATTACATCTCAATGTATGGCGCACCAGATTTTACCTTCAATTATGGGAATGAGCAGGTGGCAGAAAGTGCCGAAGCTAAGCAATTCTTTGATGAGCTTCGGCAGAAATTCGATAATGGCACTATCAAGATGGATGATTATCTTAAGGCAAAGCAATTTGGTTTGATCAATGTTCAGCGTCCAACTTTGGCTCAGAATCTTGACTATTTTATCACCTTTCAGAATTATTTCTACTTCGTCAGATATTTGCTTTGGAACTATTCCGGAAGACAGAATGATGTAGAAGGTCATATGGAAAATACCAACGGTAACTTCATCACAGGAATCCCATTCATTGATAATAATATGTGGGGCGATCAGGCAGAGATGCCGGCCAAATTCCAGAATGAAAGTACAGTAAAGTTCTTTATGTTACCACTAATTCTTGGATTGATAGGCTTTTTCTTCCAGTTGAACAGAGACTTTGGAAGGTTCTATGCGGTATTGTCGCTGTTCATTTTGACAAGTGTCATGATCGTGTTCTATACAGGAATGAAACCGTTCGAACCCCGTGAAAGAGATTATGCAATGGTTGGCTCTTTCTACGCATTTGCAATCTGGATAGGTCTTGGAGTGGCTGCGATCTATTGGCTGCTTCAGAAAAAAATAAAAACAAAAGGTGCGCAGATTATTGCAGGTGTCATTTTACTAGGGATTCCATTGATGATGGGTTTCCAGAACTATAATGTTCACAACAGAAGTGAGAGATTTGCCGCTTACGACTACGCTTATTCCAGTTTAAAATCACTTCCGAAGAACGGCATTATGTTCGTTTATGGTGATAATGACACGTATCCGGTTTGGGCCATTCAGGAAACGGAGGAGTTCCGTCCGGATGTGAAAGTGGTCAATTTTACTTTGCTTTCCACACCTTGGAATATTGATCAGGTAAAGAGAAGAACGTATAACGCCATGCCCGTGCCGTCCACTCTCACACACGAAGATTACCGTGAAGGTTCCAATGATCAAGTCTATATGATGTCAAAAGACGACTGGTCCAATATCTTCGCCAACTTAAAAGACCAAGGCGCACCAGATACAGAATTGGCTCAGTTTAGAAAATATCTGACCCAAGATTCTATCACTTTGAAAGAAGCAGTTAACTTCCTGAAAATGAAATCCCCGGAGAAAGATGAGATCGTGAAAATGATCTTTGGCGAAGAACGTTATGAGAAATTCAACTTCCTTCCGGTTTCCAAATTCGTACTTCCCGTGAATGTGAATAATGCCGTGAAAGCAGGAATCATCACACCAGCAGAAGCAAAAAACGCCGAGAAACAAATCATCATCGATTACAAAGGATCCAGCATGTTCAAAAACAATATGCTGATGATGGATATCCTGGCCAACTTCGACTGGAAACGCCCGATCAACTTCTCCAGTGGCGGAATCTACGACCCAAGCAACCTGTTTTTCCTTTCCAACTATTTGAAATTTGATGGTCACAGTTACAGATTGGTACCTGTCAAAACAGAGGAATCCGTGGATGGCGAACTCGGAATGGTAAACGCAGACGAACTCTACAAAGTGGTGAAAAACTACAGATGGGGAAATTTCAAAGACCTGAAAACCCATTTCGATGAAACATGTACGCAGAACATCGTGAGCTACAGATCATCGGCAAGTCGCGCGGCAGAAGCATTGGTCTTGAAGGGTGACAAGAAAAGAGCCATTGAAATCCTGGATCTTGCAAACCGCGAAATACCGGTTTCCAAATACAACGATCCAAGATCTCTAAGTTCCATCGTTTACGCCTACATCGTTGCAGGACAGGAACAAAAAGGCCTTCAGTTGGCAGAGAAGCTTAAAAAAGGAATCTTTGATGAGTACGATTATTACACCAGATTATCGCCGAAATTCCAGGTCTATGCAGGCCGTCAGATGAAAACCAAACCAATGGAGTATTCTCTCATCGTAGGCGCTGTTTCAGATGCTTACAACAAAATCGGACAAAAAGAAAAAGCATACGCCTATCTGGTCAACTCACTCAATGTGATAGACAAGCGATTCAATGGTTTTATCAAGGATCTTCACGAGATGGGCAAAGAAAAAGCCTTTAAAAAGGCAGATGACGTGCAGCAAGTCACATCATTCTACTCCTATCTCTTCGATATTATGAAAGATTACGATACCACCTACGAAGCCGAAAAGATGGATCAAATCACCAAACAGCTGATGAAGGCCACACAATAAATTAAATGAAACGTCTCGAATTTTCGGGACGTTTTTATGTGCTATATTTAATAAAATTTTCAGGAGCTGTTTCCCGCTGTCCACTGTATCTTTTTTGTCATTGTCTTCGGCTACCCTCAGACAATGACAAAAAAGGATGCCGTTCCCATCGGGGCTATGGGTAAGGCGATAATTAATAATGAATTAAAGATTAACTATTAAGAATTAACCATTATTTTCGCTATCAACCATCATCTATCACCTATCAACCATCACCTATTAATTATGAAAAACTTCTGTGCTTTTCTCCGCGGTGTCAACGTTAAAGGAACCAATATGAAAATGGCTGAGGTCTGCAAAGTCTTTTCGGATGCAGGAATGCAGAATGTCTCATCGGTTTTGGCAAGCGGTAATATTTTATTTCAATCGGACAAAGATGTCGTAGAATCGAAAAATATTCTGGAAAAAGCAATGTCCGAGCATTTCAGTTATGACGCTTTTCTGTTCGTCAAAAATGAAGAAGAAATCAATTGTATTTTCAAAAACGATCCGTTTCCGGCGCTCGAAGGTTTTCATAATTACGTCTTCCTCGGAAGCGAAAAAGTAGAAGAAACTTTGCTGGAAGAATTCGAAAAAGCGACGAAAGAAGAAGGCGAACAAGGAAAAATCATCAATCATATTTTTTATTGGCAGGTTCCAAAAGGTCAAACCTTGGATTCCACTTTCGGGAAGATCCTCGGCAGAAAAAGCCTGAAAGATAAAATGACAAGCAGGAATAGCAATACGTTTGAAAAGATCATCAATAAATTTGGTAAATAGATAATCTCAACTCTTTTGATAGTTTGAACCGGGAAAGATTTTCCTGTATTAATTCCGTATATTTGTACTCGAATTTTAGCATTAAAGAATAGTCTAAAATCTAGTTTCTAACATCTAATATCTTAAAATAAATGATACAATATTTAGATAACATTCATCACAAAGATTCCAGAAACTTTTTCCTGATCGCAGGACCTTGCGCCATAGAGGACGAAACAATGGCTTTGCATATCGCAGAGCACATCGTAAAGCTTTCTGATCAATACAATATTCCTTACATTTTCAAAGGAAGTTTCAGAAAAGCCAACAGAAGCCGCGTGGATTCTTTCACAGGCATCGGCGATGAGAAAGCGCTCAAGATCCTTAGAAAAGTAGGAGAGACCTTCCATATTCCCACCACAACAGATATTCATGAGAACGGTCACGCTGCTTTGGCTGCAGAATATGTGGATGTTTTGCAAATTCCGGCATTTTTGGTAAGACAGACCGATCTGTTGATCGCTGCGGCAGAAACCGGAAAAGCAGTAAGTCTTAAAAAAGGGCAGTTCCTTTCACCAGAAGCGATGAAGTTTGCAGTTCAGAAAGTGAGAGATTCCGGAAATGATAAAACGGCAATCATAGAAAGAGGAAACTCTTTCGGTTACACAGATCTTGTGGTAGATTTCCGTGGGATCCCGACGATGAGAGCATATTCGCCAGTGATTTTGGATGTGACGCATTCTTTGCAACAGCCGAACCAGAATTCTGGTGTGACTGGTGGCCGTCCGGAACTGATAGAAACCATCGCCAAAGCAGGAATTGCTGTGGGCGCAGACGGATTATTCATAGAAACACATCCCGATCCTTCTGTTGCAAAATCTGATGGTGCCAATA
This sequence comes from Epilithonimonas tenax DSM 16811, assembly GCF_000428485.1. Taxonomy (GTDB): domain Bacteria; phylum Bacteroidota; class Bacteroidia; order Flavobacteriales; family Weeksellaceae; genus Epilithonimonas; species Epilithonimonas tenax. Next base: position 84,954 of record NZ_AUAA01000011.1, read on the forward strand.
TGCTGAAGCTGGATCTGCTGGATGATTTGCTTGGTAAACTGACGAGAATAAGAGAAGCGATATTATAAAATTTGAAAGTCCGGTAAAATGCCGGACTTTTTTATGGCTGTTCTGGAGGGCGATTTTAAATAATATTTAATTTTTCATCATTGACAGAGGATTATTATGAAACTAATCAAATTTCTGCATAACAATTATAAATATTCTTTCGTTCTTTAGATTAATTGTTATTTTTGCCTTTCTAAGCTTCATTTGCAAACGTATAAATCGAAAAAAAATTACAACTTTGAAAAACTATATTCTCTTCATTCTTTTCTTTCTGCCGTTGTTGGCATTTTCTCAGATTAATATAAAAGTGTTGGACGAGGACGGAAAAGCGGTTTCCGAAGCCAACGTGACGTACAACAACCAAAGTTATCAAACTGATAAAAATGGATTTGCAAAAGTCCCGCTTTCAGATTCTGAACAGACTGTCAAAGTACAGAAAGAGAATTTTAAAGGTTTTTCCAAAGTCATCAAAACAACACCGAAAACGCAGAATATCAATGTTCTATTTCTTTCTGCGATCAAAGAAAACGAAATTCAGGAGGTAGTTTTTCAGAAGAAAGCCAAGAACAGGACCAACGATATCACTTCCGTAGAGATCTCTGCGAAAGAGGCGAGAGAAGTAGCGTCTTTGGCTGGTGGTGTAGAAGGACTTTTAAAAAGTTTGCCTTCTGTGAACTCCAATGCGGAACTGAGTTCGCAATATATGGTAAGAGGTGGAAGTTATGATGAGAATTTGATTTATATTAATGATATCGAGCTCTACAGACCGTTTCTCATCAGGAATTCTCTGCAGGAAGGGATGAGTATCGTGAATCCAGATATGGTATCGTCAATCAATTTTTCTGCTGGTGGATTTGAGCCAAAATATGGTGATAAAATGTCATCCGCGCTTAATATCTATTACAGACAGCCCGATAAATTCGAGGTGTCTGGAGAAGCGAGTTTGATTGGTGGAAGACTCACGACAGGATTTGCATCCAAAGACAAAAAATTTACTGGTTTGATCTCCGGACGTTACAGAAATACGAATCTGGTTCTCAATACTTTGAATGAAGATACAGACTTCAATCCGCAATATATGGATGTGCAGGCTTACCTTAATTACCAGTTCAATGATAAATGGTCTTTGTCATTCTTAGGCTACTACGCCAAGAATGATTACAAGATGGTGCCGAAACAAAAAGAAGTGGATTTTGGCAGTGTTTTGCAACCTTTGAAACTGACGGTTTTCTACAACGGACAGGAGGATGACCAGTACAAAAATATGATGGGAACGGTAAGTGTGAACTTCAAACCTAATAAAAAATGGCATTTGTCACTAGATAATTTTGCTTATCAGAACAGAGAAAGAGAATATTATTCCATCGCGTCGGGTTACATCTTGGAAGCTTTTGATGAGGACGGAAATCCCGTTGCCGGTTATGATGCCGGTGGACAGATAGACCACGCCAGAAATGACTTATTAGTAAGAGTGGCCGGATCACAGTTCAGAACCAAATTTTCTCCGGATGTGAATACAGATTTCGAATTCGGTGTAAAATACGAGCAGGAAATGATCAAGGACTTCACCAATGAGTGGCAGTTTGTAGATTCTATAGGTTACAGCAATCCAAGAGATTTTGTGATCCCGGGAAATCTGGATGCGTCAGCCCTTAATCTTAAATATTATATCGCCGGGCAGAATGACATCAATCCGACAAGAGTTTCTGCTTTTGCGCAATTTTCCAAAAAATTCTTCTGGGGAACCAACAAGATATTTATAAACGGAGGTGCAAGGGTTCAAAACTGGAGTTTTAATAAAGAAACTTTGTTCAGTCCAAGACTTCAATTTGCGATCAAGCCAGAGTGGGCCAATACCGATATGCTATTCAGAGTGGCCGGCGGGGTTTACTACCAGGCGCCATTTTATAAAGAGATCAAGGATTTGACAGGTGCTTTCAATTCAGATATTACCGCTCAGAAGTCTTATCAGATTATCCTTGCCAATGATTATGAATTCAAGATCAAGGAAAGAAATTTCAAACTAACAACCGAGGCTTATTACAAAAAGATGGAAAATCTGATCCCGTATTATATGGATAATGTGAGGGTGAGATATTCTGGTAAAAACAACGCCGAAGGTTATGCCTATGGTTTGGACGCGAGATTGTTCGGACAATTCGTTCCGGGGATTGATTCTTGGGTGTCTGCAAGTTATGCCAGAGTTTATGAAAATATAGAAGGCATGGGTTACATCCCGAGACCTACGGATCAGCGTTTCAGATTCTCTATGTTCTATCAGGATTATATGCCGAAGTTTCCAAGTATGAGAGTGAATTTGACACTGACGTATGCCAGCGGATTGCCATCAGGAACGCCGGTTTTATTCGATGCTGACGGATTGCCGGATTATTTGGCGGCTTACCGTTATCAGAAAAATTTGCCAGCTTACAAGAGAGTGGATATTGGTTTGACCAAGGTGTTTATCGATCAGAAAGACAACAAAGCAGGCGGGAATTTCTGGGGCAAATTCAAGGAATTGACTTTGGGCGTTCAGATCTTTAACGCATTTAATATCAATAATACCATTGCGAACCAGTGGATCAGCGATGTCAATTCTTCGCCCCAACTGTATTATCCGGTGCCGGTAAGATTGACGGGAAGATTCTTCAATGTGAAATTGGAATTTAAGTTGTAAAAACAGTATCAAATTAATAAAAATGAAAGATTCAGAAAGTTTGGCGCATTTGAATAATGAACAGCTGATCAAGAGTTACAAGACGGCAAAAGGTATTTTTATTGGATTTATCATTGTTTTTGTCTTGTTGATTGCAACTGCAATTTTTATAACACTTAAAAAAGGTTTTGGTGTTTTTACAGTTTTACCAATCGTCTTTATTTCGATTCTGATAGCCAATATTACAAACTTTAATAAATTAAAAGTCGAAATGAAAAGCAGGAATCTGCTGAATTGATTTTATCTAAATAAATAATGAAAGCTTCCAAAATTTGGAAGCTTTTGCTTTATCTTATTTTTAATTCTGTGTTTAAAAGTACGACCGGATAAACCTCAATTTGTGCGTATGTTTATTCTGATCTTTGTTGAAAATACCGGAAGAATCCAGACTGTCGATTCTTACTTTCCCGTGTGCGTGAATGATCTTTTGATCCGCCAGGATAAATCCAACGTGAATAATCCGCCCTTCTGAGTTTTCAAAAAATGCAAGGTCACCAGGCTTAGCTTCCTCGATGAAGGTTAAAGCCTCACCCATTTCTGCCTGCTGGTAAGTATCTCGTGGGATTTTGATGCCGTGTATTTTATAGATAATTTGCGTAAATCCACTACAATCAATTCCGAAAAAGCTTTTCCCGCCCCACAAATAAGGCACGTTCAGGAATTCTTTGGCGCAGTTCACAATACTTTCGCTAAGGTTGTGTCCTCGCGTAGGAGAACTGGTCTCAAAAGTCACCTCTGATCCCATAGAAAGTAATGTTCTACCACTTTCCAACATCGTAGATTGGAAAGGTTCTTTGATGAGGTTGGTTTTTCTTGAAGCCAAATATTCGTCTGAAACGGGCGTCATTTGTTTCGTATCCATCCAGGCTTCATAATGGTCATAATGCGTCCTGACTTTTGTCCAGTTATTGGAAACGTCTATGATGTCTGCAGATTCACCATACAGAAGCTGTGTGACAATTTCACTCTTATCGGAGCAGTCAGCTCTCAGTGGCGCGATGGAAACATTGCAAATTCCTTTGTTCATTTGTTGTGGATTACGAATTTAAAAGTACGAATTTTATTTTTTTCTGATAAGATGCAATCCGTCCCGCAAAGGTAAGATTAGATTTTCGAAATCGGGATCCTGGGCCACGATTTTATTCACGAGTTTGATCTGTTCTGTCTGTTGGTCTTTGGGATTGTTTTCCAAAACTTTTCCGTACCAAAGCACGTTATCGATAAGGATGATGCTTCCGGATCTTAGGTTGGGTTTGATGAGTTTCAGATACGCCAGATAGCTTTCTTTGTCTGCATCTATGAAAATGAGATCCCAGATTTTATCGAGTTTTTTGATCTCCTCTTTTGCATCACCGATGATGAATTCGATTTGGTTTTGATAGTCGCTTTCTGCAAAATATTTTTGTGGAATGTAAGCTAAGTCTTCATTCTTATCAATCGTGAAAATTCTTCCGTCTTTTGGCAAGCCTTCCGCAATACTTAGCGCTGCGTATCCCGTGAAAGTTCCGATTTCCAAAACATTTTTAGGTTGAATGATATGCGACAATATACTCAACAATCTACCCTGCAAATAGCCGGAGATCATGTGAGGTTGCGTTGTTTTCTGATAAGTTTCTTTTCTAAGTTTTTTGAGGATCGCAGGTTCTTCGGAAGCAGTGTCTTCCAGATAACGGTCCATCTCTTTGTCTAATTCTTCGAAATAGCTCATTGGGAGTTCAGCGTTTTTTGTTTAAAGACCAAAGTTAATCTAATTTGAAATGATAAACCAATGTTGATTGCGTGACGGATCCACAGCGATCCCAAATACAAGCACAAAAAAACCTCGCCATTTCTGACAAGGTTTAATGCTGAACTCAAAATGAATCATTGAGCATTCAGTGTTGATCATTTATTTCTTCACAGGAGCAATGTCCATTAATTTCATAAACTCGTCCAGTTTCGGCATTATGATGATTTCCGTTCTACGGTTTTCACCTCTTCCAGAAACAGACGCGTTGGTGGTTTTAGGATTGTACTCAGATCTACCGCCAGCGGTGATTCTGTTAGGATTCACGCCAAATTGGTTTTGTAGAACTTTTGCAACCGCTGTCGCTCGTAGTGCAGAAAGATCCCAATTGTCTTTCGGTGCATTGGCGCTGTTGAGTGGCGTATTATCTGTATTACCTTCGATCAAAACGCTGTAAGTGTCGTAATCGTTGATCACTTTTGCCACCTTGGCTAACACATCTGCTGCGGCTGGCTGGATCTCGTATTTACCAACTTGATAAAGCATTTTATCTGATAATGAGATCAGTACAACGCCTTTCAGAACTTTGACGTCCACATCCTGATCTGCGATGTTGTCAAGAGAACGTTTCAGTTTGTTGGATAATGCAAGATTCAAACTGTCGTTTTTACTTTTTCCGGAAATCAATTGCTTGATATAAGAATTAGAAGCGTTGATCTCACCAACCAGTTTGTCAATGTTGGCAGATCCTTTTCCTGCGTTGGATAAGCAAGCGTCCAAACTGGATTTTAGAGCGTTGTTTTGTCCTAATAAAAGATCATTTTGACCTTTAAGTGAACCGTTTTCACCTTTCAGATCTTGGATCTGACGCATTCTTTCGCCAGCATCCTCGATACATTGTTTGTAGTTGAGATTGAGGGCGTCGAATTGTTTTTTGCTGACACACGAGGTAAGGGAAAGTCCCATTACGGCAATCGTCAGAATTTTAAATAATTTCATAAGTATATATTTATTGTTTTTTTATTGGTCTTATGCAATCGCTGGCATCCTGTTGCAAATATTCGAAGTACAAGGTTGCGATTTCAGTGGCCGTATTCAATCGTTTTTAAATAGATAGTTCTGAGTAGCAGTTTGAACGATTCAAAAGTAAGAATTAATAAACGTATATTTGTGTTTGTAACTTAATATTACGTTATAAAATTGTGTTAAGTCTCTTAAAATTTCAAAATGCTCTTGAGCAATTACTAACGCACTCGCAGCAAAAAACATACCTTTTGGCCGTGAGTGGAGGTGTAGACTCTATGGTTTTGCTTCATCTGTTCAAAGTTTTAGGTTTTAAGTTTGAAGTTGTTCATATCAATTATCATCTTCGTCAGGAGGATTCTAACTTGGATCAAAAACTTGTTTCTGACTTTTGTGAGCGTTGCAAAATTCCATTTCATTTGTATGAAGTTTCGGAGAAAGACCATCAACCAGAAAATTCTATTCAGAAGTGGGCGAGAGATTTGCGGTACCGGTTTTTCCGAAACATCCAAAAAGAACATCATCTCGAATATGTTGTAACAGCGCATCATCTCAATGATCAGCTGGAAACTTTTGTTATCAACCTTTCCAAAGCGTCTGGCATCAAAGGATTAAGTGGAATTCCTGCGAATGAACATAAAATCATTCGTCCGCTGCTGAGCTTTTCTAAACATGAGATCTATGGGTTTGCAAAAGAAAATCATATTGAATTTCGTGAAGATGTCTCGAACCAAAAAAACGATTATTTGAGGAACAGAGTTCGTCATCACGTGGTTCCTGAATTAATGAAGATTAATGATCAATTCCTGCAGAATTTTTCTAAAAGTATGGCGATTCTCAATCAGACCAAAGATTTTCTGAAAGATTTGATTGATGAAAAAATGAGTGCTTTTAAAACCAATGTTGAAACCGGACAAACAATTATTGATAAACGAAAATTCTCGAATGAATCAAATCTTGTTCGTTTTGAGATTTTGAATCGATTTGGTTTTAATGACGAAAAAGAAATGGAAAAAATCTTCACGGCACAAACCGGAAGTTTGTTTTATAATTCAGAATATCAATTAATGATCAATAGAAATGAATTGATCATTCAATCGGTTTTGGAATATTCTATTTCTGATAATGATGAGATTAATTTGGAGATCAATGAAAATGAGGTCTTAATTCAAGAAAATATTAAAAAAGAAATCCAGGAATTTGGAAAGTGCCATTGGAAAATCGATGAGAAAAAGATTAAGCATCCTCTCAAATTGAGAAAGAAAAAAGAAGGCGATGTGTTTTTTCCTATCGGAATGATTGGGAAAAAGAAAGTCTCGAAGTTTTTTAAGGACGAAAAATTATCTATTTTAGCCAAGCGAAAAATCTGGCTTCTCTGTGATGCTAACGATCGGATTCTCGGAGTTTTACCTTTTCGGCAAGACGGAAGGTTTGCAGCAATAGATAATTTTGGAGCTGAATTATTTTTAAAAGTATAAATATTAACCCACAATATTATCATTCCGTAGAATTCCAAATGCCTCTGATTTCTATGGAATGACATGAAAGTCTTTAAATTATTGTGGTAAAAGCGAAATAAAATGAAAGATCTAAAACTGGTGTTATCCACACTTTTTATATTTATAATCACCATCTTCAGCGCTCAGATCAAAAATCCTGTCAAATTCAAATTTGATGTGGTTTCCGTTGGGAAAGATGAGTATGAAGCGGTTTTGACCGGAACAATCGAAGACAAGTGGCACATTTATTCCAAAGATCTCCCGCCCGATTCCGGAATCCCGACGGAGTTTAAGATCACTTCAAAAGACGGCATCCAATTAATTGGAAAAGTTGTAGAAGTGGGGAAAAAGCACGACGAATTCTCGGAAGCTTTCGGAGCACAGATCGTTTATTATTCGGATAAAGTGGTTTTTAAGCAGAAATTCAAACCGAAAAATGCGTCCAAGCCTGCCACAATCACAGCGGAAATAATGTATCAGACTTGTAACGACCGCGTTTGTCTGGCACCCAATACTTTAGAGTTTGAAAAACAGTTGGTGGCAACTGCCAGCTCAGAAACAAAAGTTGAAGACATTAAAACTGTAAAAACAGATAGCAGTGTGGTTGCTGTTCCAGAAACTAAGGCGGCAATCTCAGCTGTTTCTGCCATCAATAATGAAAAGCAGGAAGGCCTAAAAATAAAATCATTAGATTTCAAAAATCCATTGACCAACTGCGGAACTGCTCAGCAAAAACCTAAAGATGACAATTGGCTGGTTCTGGGACTTGGCTTTCTTGGCGGCCTGATTGCCTTGCTGACGCCTTGCGTTTTCCCAATGATCCCGTTGACGGTTTCGTTCTTTACCAAAGGAAATAAAGACCAAGCAAAAGGCAAAAGAGATGCGTTCATTTACGGATTTTTCATTCTGTTGATCTTCGTTTTATTGAGTATTCCATTTCATATTATTGATGGGATCTCGGGCAATATTTTTAATCAAATCTCAACCAATATCTGGCTGAATATAGTTTTCTTTGTCATCTTCCTGTTCTTTGCACTCAGCTTTTTTGGCTATTACGAGATTACTTTGCCAAGTTCTATTGCCAACAAATCTTCCAAAGCAGAAGAAGCTGGTGGATTGATCGGTATTTTCTTTATGGCTTTGACCTTGGTGATCGTATCGTTCTCTTGTACGGGTCCTATTTTGGGAAGTTTGCTCGGTGGCGTCGTTGCAGGCGCTACGAATGTTCCGACGCTGTTGACCTTTGCTTTAGCTGGTTTCGGCTTGGCTTGGGCCTTGGTTTTCGGCTTGTTGGCCTTGTTTCCTCAGGCACTTCAGAGTTTGCCAAAATCCGGAGGCTGGATGAATACCGTGAAGGTGGTTCTTGGCTTCATCGAGTTGGCTTTGGCTCTCAAATTCCTTTCAAAAGCGGATCTGGTTTCCAAAACATTCTTACTGAAAAGAGAATTGTTCATCGTACTGTGGATCATCATAGCGATTGGATTGGTGGTTTATCTTTTCGGAAAGATCAGATTTCCGCACGATGACAAAACACCGAAGATCAGTCTGGGAAGAAGGATTTTGGGCGTATTCGGAATCGTGTTCGTTGTTTATTTGATTCAGGGATTAATACCTTCAGAGAAACCAAAACTGCAGATGTTGAGCGGTATTTTACCGCCACTTAATGTTAGCTATTTCCATAAAGAATCAGACGGAATTCTTGGTCTTAAACCGTATCACAATTACTTTGAAGCCATAGAAGTTGCTAAGAAAGAGAACAAACCGGTTTTGATAGATTTTACAGGTTACGGCTGCGAGAATTGCCGAAAAATGGAAGAGTTTGTCTGGAGTCAGGATGATATTTTGCCAATTCTTCAGAATGATCTGATCATTGCCTCGGTTTATGTGGATGACAAGGAAGAGTTGCCAGAAAATGAGCAGATCAAAATCGATATGGGTGAAGGTCAGATGAAAAAGATCAAAACCATTGGTGACAAATGGAGCTTGTTCCAACAAGTAAATTTCAACAACAATTCCCAGCCACATTACGTTCTGGTGACACCAGATCAGAAGGTGATCAACATTCCGGTGTCCGGCTATATGCCAAAAGAGGACTTTAAAAAATTCCTGAAATGTGGAATCGATTTTTATAAGAATAATAATTAATTATATTTGGCAGCTATTTCCGCGAAAAGAAAAGTGGATGGTGGGCGAAGTCAAAGTAGGTGCAAAATGCAACATTCCACTAATTTGGAAATTTTAAAACAAAAAAAATATGGATTTTAGAGACGCTAAAATAGAAGATATCAAACAGATACAGGATGTTCGCAAGTCTGTAAAAGAGAACAAACTGTCCAGTCCGGATCTTGTGACGGAGCAAGATTACAAGGATTTTTTGACTAAAAAAGGGAAAGGCTGGGTTTGTGAAATTAAAAACCTGATCGTTGGTTTTGCAATCATCGATACAGAAAATAATAATGTTTGGGCATTGTTTGTGGCGCCAAGATTTGAAGACCAGGGCATCGGAAAACAACTTCATAATATGATGCTGAACTGGTACTTCCAGCAGACCAAAACGCCAGTTTGGCTGGGTACAGAACCCCATACAAGAGCGGAAAAATTCTATAGATTAGCGGAATGGAAAGAAGTAGGCAAACACGGTAAAAATGAAATCAAGTTCGAAATGACTTGGGACCAGTGGCAAAATTCATAATTTAATGAATATTAATTTTATATAGAATTAGAGAATAACTTACAGGTATTATATTCAAAAATCCATAATGATGGCAAATTGTTATGGATTTCTTGTTTAAATACCAGCTGTTAAACTTTGATGCTATGGCCGGTTTTCAAATTAAAGAATAGTCCAAAGGAAGAAAAAGAAGCAGCACAAATGCAGTTCGAGCAGATATGACGCCAGTGGTGGATCGTGGATTTCTACTCATTACTTTCTTTTTGTTTACCGCTAGTTTTTCAAAGCCAAGTTTTATCAACTTCGCAAACGTACCGAAAAATCCCAACAAAGTCACCGCAGATTTTGATGTTAAAAATACCATCACCTTTATTCTGGGAAAGGATGGACGCGTATTTTATCATCAGGAAGAGAAGAAAAATCTAAATGATAACAGTCTGAAAGTGATTGGTTTTGACCATTCGCAAGTTGCAAAAACAATAGAATCTGCAAAGGCTAATGCGTCGAAAAAAGATAATATTACGATCGTTGTAAAGCCTGCAGACGATTTTGAAGATAAAACGATGGTAGATATGCTGAACGAATAGGCAATCACAAAGTCCGAACGCTACGGGATCTCTGAACTGAGCGCCTAAGAAAAAGAACTGTACGGAAAAAAAAATAAAAAAAAATAGCTAAATTATAAAGAAGAGTGTCTGCCGGACGCTCTTTTTTAGTTATTTTAGTGGGAAAATTTGACCAATGAAAAACCTGTTTTCAATTGTTATTTTGCTTGCCTTGTTTTCCTGCAACAAATCTTCAGAGAGCAAGGTTCCCAAAGTAGATAGTGCAAAAATCATAGATTCTATTAATCTGGTGAGAACCAAGATCAACGACAGTATTCTCGGCAACCGCGGTTTCATCAATATGGAGGGAACACACAGGTTGTCGCATGATATGCTCAAAGGAACAGGAAAGATTACTTTTCAAAAAATAGGTCAGGATGAATACGAAGTTTCCGGAAAACAGGCAGACGGCAAGCAGTTTCTCACTGTTGACGGAATAGCGAAAATGACTTCTCCTAAAAATCTTAAATTTGAAGGAAACATCAGCCAAAGTATTTCCGAAAATGACAATGGAAAGGTAGACGTAAGAAGCGGTAAAAGAAACTTTTCTAGCAGTGACGGTGGAAAGACCTTCAAACTGTATGAATCTATGAACAGTTCTGGATTTGCCGACAAAATCATCATCAAACTATAAATAATGCTGAATTACAAGATAGAAGGAAACGGAACAGAAAACCTGGTTCTACTCCACGGATTTATGGAGAATCTCTCCATTTGGGATGATTTGCAAATGTTTTTGTCAAACAAGTTTAACTTGATAAAGATCGATCTGCCGGGTTTCGGAAGGTCAGAAGTGGTGGCAGAAGTCCAAACGATGGATCGGATGGCAGAAGAAGTTAAGAAAGTGACCGATCATTTAAAATTAGATGCGTTTCATTTGCTGGGGCATTCGATGGGTGGTTACATCTCCTTGGCTTTTGCAGAAAAATATCCTGAAGATTTGAAGTCATTTACGCTCTTTTTCTCAAGCTATTTCGCAGACGACGAGGAAAAGAAACAGACCAGAACAAAAGGTTTGAGAATTATCAAAGAAAACCTCAAAGCTTTCGTAAATGCCGGCGTCCCAAATCTCTTCAATCCCAACGAGCACGATATTCTCGAATCCAAAATAAAATTGGCCAAAGAAATCGCTTACACATCTTCTATAGAAGGCGTTTTGGCATCCCAAAAAGGAATGATAGAACGGCCAGACAGACAATCTGTTTTAGAAAATTTCGAAGGCAAAATCCTTGTCTTATCCGGCAAACACGATTCGGCAGTCAATGCAGAGAAAACCATCAAGAATCTGCCGGATAATACGAACATCAAATCCTACGTTCTGGACTGCGGGCACAACGGCCACTGGGAAAAACCAGAAGTTTGTGCTGCGATCATCAACACAGAACTGCTGCATCATTTACCGAAAAAATTCGTTCTTTAAAATGGAAATCCTGTCAAACATATTCATTGCCATCGTTGCAATTGAGCATCTTTACATTTTTTATATGGAAATGTTCGCGTGGGAAACTTTGGGCAAAAAAACCTTCAAAGGTTCACTTGCAGAAGAAATGTTCAAACCAACCAAAAAACTAGCCGCCAACCAAGGTTTGTACAACGGCTTTCTCTCGGCGGGACTCATCTGGAGTTTCTTGATTGGCGACCAGATTTGGGCAAGAAATGTTGCGATATTCTTTTTAGTTTGTGTGATTGTTGCAGGAGTTTACGGTGCACTTACAGCCTCGAAGAAAATATTTTTCGTTCAGGCTTTGCCGGCAATGATTGCATTGGTCTTCGTTCTGATGAGATAGATTTTTAGGAGCTATTCCCGCTGTCCACTGTATCTTTTTCTTTTCCGTTGCCTGAGCCTAGCCGAAGTTAACGGAAAAGAAAAAGGATGCCGTTCCCATCGGGGCTAGGGACGAACTGGTCTTTAATTTGAAAATGGCTATTCCTTGAAGCAGTAAAAGAAATTTTTAAATTGTTGTTGGCGTTATTATAGCAATGCTAAAACTCCTCCGCCTCAATCTTTTTCTTAAAATCCTCAATCGTTTCCTCCATAGATTTGAAATATTTCCCACCGGAAGCGTTGATGTGTCCGCCACCGTTGAAGTGTTTTCTCGCAAACTGATTGGTGTCCACAGCATCTTTGGAACGGAAAGAGATCTTGATGAACTCCTCATACAGATCTTCCATAAAGAACACCGCCATTTTGGTCCCAAGAACGCTCAGTCCATAATTCACGAAACCTTCTGTATCGCCTTTGTCAAAGCCATATTCTTTCAGTTCTGCACGTTTCAGCCAGAGGATGGCTACTTTACCATCTTTCGTCAATTCAATCCTGCTGAGAACCAGCGAGAGTAGATGTAGTCGGGAAATGGTATTCGTGTCCCAAGTGTTGGAAGTAATCACTGCTGGATCAGCGCCTTTTTCTATCAGATCAGCGACGATTCTGTGCGTGCTGGCACTCGTAGAGCGGAATCGGAAGCCACCGGTGTCGGTCATTATGCCGGTGTAAAGACATTGTGCAATATCCAGATTCACAGATTTCTCATCGTGATTTTCCTGGATAAAATGGTAAACCATCTGGCAAGTCGCAGGAATCGTGGTGTCAGAATACACATAATCAAATTTCTCAGGCATCTGGTGGTGATCGATCAGGATTTTTTTAGCCTTAGCTTTCGTGACCCAATCGCCCAGAATTCCAATTCTCATCGGTGAATTAAAATCCAGACAGAAAATAACATCCGCATTGTAGATCGCTTCGCCGGCCACTTTTCTTTTGTAATCTGCGATGACGATTTTCTTCGCTTCCGGCATCCATTTCAGGAACTTTGGAAAGTCGTTGGGAACAATGACCGTCGCTTCTATGCCTTTGGTTTTCAAGTAATGTTTCAGACCAAGAGAAGAACCAATGGCGTCGCCGTCTGGATTGTGATGTGTGACGATGACGATATTGTTTTCCGGGACTAGAAGTGCGTTGATCTCTGAAATTTCTTTGGCTGTAAACATAAATGATGGTTGAAATGTAAAGCGCCAAAGGTAAAACTTTAAATAAAAAAATCGGCCCAAATTTGAACCGATTTTTATTGATTTTTCAATAATTATTCTTTAATAACTTTATATGTTTCCTTGTCGTTTAACTGGATGTAGTAAACGGCACTTTTGAAATTTCGCATATCAATAGTTAAGGTTTTTTTATTTTCATCTTTTTTGTTGTAAATTACTTTACCTGCTGAATCAAATATTTTTGCTGTCGTGATATCGGTAGGATAAGTAATGATTAAGGTGTTTTTGACCGGATTTGGGCTGAGAACAGCTTTTACAAGTTCATTGTCTTTTGTACTTAAGTGGACTGATTTGAAATGAACTTCTTGGAATATGGCATTGCTAATTTTTAAGGTTTTTTCATTTCCATTATTGTAAATAGTATAATAATAATTGTTATCCTTTTTAAAGAAATCACACAACAATCCAAAAAACTGGTTGACCTGACCATTATCACCCCAATAGTCCGCCAAAGTACAAACTTTACTGTTTACTATAAAAATGTTTTGCCCACTGTAAGTTAAATCACTAGATACATTGTTGAAAAAAGACAAACTGAGCCTTGAAGGGTTTGAGCTAAAAGTAGTAACCTGCTGATAAGGCATCTGTGGAGGAAGTTGATCAGTAGGAAACAATTCGCCGACAACTTTCGTTACTTGCCAATTGGTGTTTAATAATTCTGAGTTTTGTGCGAAAAGCAAATGGGTTGCAAAAACAAATAATAGCGTTTTTTTCATAAGGCATATTTGATTGGTTTTATGTGATGGTAAAGGTACAGGAAATCCACTGAATATAATACAAAGTGTTGGTAGTGTTAATTTTACAAATTTAAAAATCATACCTCAAAAATTCCGTAGCTTTGCAGATTGTTAATCGATTATTTAAAGACTTCAAATTTTTTTAAAATCTTAATCTTTTAATTTTTTAATCATTTAATTCAAGATAATGCACAAAGCAGGATTCGTAAACATCGTTGGGAAACCAAATGCCGGAAAATCAACACTTCTCAATCAATTGATGGGAGAGAAGCTGGCAATTGTAACTCAAAAAGCACAAACTACCCGACACAGGATTTTCGGGATCTATAATGAAGAAGATCTTCAAATCGTTTTTTCTGATACGCCAGGTGTCCTGGATCCCAAATACGGTTTGCAGGAAAAAATGATGGATGTAGTGAAGGATTCTTTGCAGGATGCAGATGTTTTCCTGTTTATCGTAGATGTGACGGACAAAGCAGAACAGTCAGAATTCCTGATTGATAAGCTGAACAAAATCCCTGTTCCGGTTTTATTGCTTTTAAATAAAATCGATCAGACCAATCAGGAAGCCCTTGAGAAAATAGCAACAGACTGGCATGAGAAAATCCCAAAAGCTGAGATCCTTCCGATTTCTGCTTTAAACTCGTTCAACACGCACGTCATCCTTCCGAAGCTGAAAGATATGCTGCCAGAAAATCCGCCGTATTACGATAAGGAAATGTACACGGACAGACCGGAACGTTTCTTTGTGAATGAGGCGATCCGTGAAAAAATCCTTCTTAATTACGAAAAAGAAATCCCTTACGCTGTAGAAGTAGTGACGGAACAGTTTAAGGAAAAAGAAGGTGCGATCATTATTGATTCTATCATCTACGTCGAACGTGATACACAGAAAGGAATCATCATTGGGCACAAAGGCGAAATGATCAAAAAAGTAGGTACAGAAGCGCGTATCGACTTGGAAAAATTCTTTGGAAAAAAAATACATCTTAGCCTTTTCGTAAAAGTCAAAAAAGACTGGCGAAAAAATGACAGAGATCTCAAAAATTTTGGTTACCGTTAAAAACCCTCAAAATCCTTTTTTATAAAGGATTTTTTTTGTTAGCTTTGGGATAAATTGATTCTGGAAATGAGAAATTTTAATTCGTCAAAAGTTAATGACACCGTGTTAAACGGGTTGATCTTAGTGCTTCGGTTATTCGTAGGAATATCGATGTTGACGCACGCTTTGCCAAAACTCGAGATGCTGATTGCGAATGATAAGATAGAATTTATGAATTTTCTGGGATTAGGGTCCGCGATTTCCTTGCTCCTGGTTGTCTTTGCCGAATTTTTATGTTCGGTATTTCTCATTTTTGGATTTCTGACGAGATTTGCGGTGGTTCCTCTGATGATTACAATGCTGGTAGCGTTCTTTGTAGTGCACGGTGCAGATCCTTACGGAGAGAAAGAATTAAGTATCATGTATTTTTTCTTTTATCTCACCATATTGATCCTGGGATCGGGTGAGTTTTCTTTGGATCGGATTTTTTCAAAAAAGGAAGAACTTTATTAATCAAACCATTGCGCTACATAATCCCGGATGATGATCCAGAAATTCTTACCAAGAAAATAGATCAGGGTAGATGTGATGATGCCTTTGACTGTAAAGAAGATGATCCCACCAATACCGAATTTTTTAAGCAGACTTTTCCATCTGGGCAGTTTTTTTTCCTGATCCTGAGTCTGTCCTTTCATTTTTATTTTTTTTCAAAAATAGGGAAAAATATCCAATTTAGATTCATTCAAAATAGTTAAAAACACCAAATTTTTTAAGGCTTTTACTAACGATTGTTAGTTTTAAATTTTGTCGGTCAAAATATATTTTTATCTTTAGAGACTTCTAAAAATATAAAATTATATGTCCTCAATTTCAATATCAGAAAACCTGAAAAGGCTAGGTGTCGGAGCCGAAAACAACGGAACTTCCACAGGATTAGAATTTTTCTCATCCGGCCAAAATATAGAAAGTTATTCTCCAGTTGATGGAAAAAAAATAGCCTCAGTCAAAACTTCTGACGCGAATGACTACGAAAAAGTGGTAGCAAAAGCACAAGAAGCGTATAAAGAATTCAGACAGATTCCTTCTCCCAAACGTGGCGATCTGGTGCGTCAGTTTGGAAATAAATTGAGAGAATACAAAGATGACCTCGGAAAACTTGTTTCCTATGAGATGGGGAAATCCTTGCAGGAAGGTCTTGGCGAAGTGCAGGAAATGATCGATATCTGCGATTTTGCAGTAGGATTATCCAGGCAACTTCACGGTTACACCATGCATTCCGAAAGACCAGGCCACAGAATGTACGAGCAGTATCATCCGCTAGGCATTGTAGGTGTGATTTCCGCATTCAATTTTCCGGTGGCAGTTTGGGCCTGGAACGCTTCATTAGCTTGGATCTGTGGAAACGTTGTTGTTTGGAAACCATCAGAAAAAACACCGCTTTGTGCCATTGCGTGCCAAAATATTATGGCAGAAGTGATCAAAGAAAATCACCTTCCGGAAGGTATCTCAACTTTGGTCATTGCAGACCACGAGATTGGCGATAAGTTGGTTAATGACAAAAGAATTTCTCTCGTTTCTTTCACTGGTTCTACCAAAGTTGGAAGAATCGTGGGGCAAAATGTGGCAAAACGTTTCGGCAAATCAATTCTGGAATTGGGTGGAAATAACGCCATTATTATTACAGAAAATGCCGACATCAATATGAGTATCATCGGTGCGGTTTTCGGTGCAGTTGGTACTGCCGGACAAAGATGTACTTCCACAAGACGATTAATTATCCACGAATCTGTTTATGACGAAGTGAAAAACCGTTTGGTAAAAGCTTATGGACAATTGAAAATCGGAAATCCGCTTGACGAAAAAAATCACGTTGGCCCGCTGATCGACAAAGATGCCGTGAAACAATATCAAGATTCCATCGTGAAATGTAAAGCCGAAGGCGGGAAATTCGCAGTTGAAGGCGGTGTTTTGGAAGGCGAGGATTACACTTCCGGCTGTTACGTGAAACCTTGCATCGCTGAGGTTGAGAATAGCTACGAGATTGTTCAACACGAGACTTTTGCGCCCATTCTTTATTTAATAAAATATAAAACTTTGGACGAAGCAATCGCTATTCAGAACAACGTGCCGCAAGGTTTGAGCTCTGCAATTATGACCCAAAACCTGAGAGAAGCAGAATTGTTCCTTTCAAACGGCGGTTCAGATTGTGGTATCGCCAATGTGAATATTGGAACTTCCGGAGCAGAAATCGGTGGCGCTTTCGGTGGTGAAAAAGAAACCGGCGGCGGAAGAGAATCTGGCTCAGATGTCTGGAAATATTATATGAGAAGACAAACGAATACGATTAATTATACCACCAGTTTGCCTTTGGCACAGGGGATAAAATTTGATTTAGATTAAAATAATTAAAATTTTTATGGCAGCTTAATCCGCCTTCCGCTCCCAATCTTTTTTGCAGACGATTTCTGTTGAAATAGAACTCGAAGACAACGCAAAAAAGGATTTCCGCTCAAGTCGGGCTGCAGATTCAACATAAACAAACAAACTACAAAAAATGAACACACTTGTACACGAAAATAAAGTAAAAGAAACCCTTGGAAAACACATCCTTGCAGACGGTTTCGATTTTGTGATGGATTTTGAAAAGTCCCACGGTTCTTATATTGTTGACAGATTGACTGGCAAAGAATATCTCGATATGTTCTCGATGTTTGCTTCTGCAGCCGTTGGCTACAACCATCCCTACATTTTGGAAAAAGCCAATTGGCTGGGGAAAATGGCAATCTATAAACCAACGCTCAGTGACGTTTATTTGCAGGAATACGCAGATTTTATGGAGGTTTTCTCCAGAGTTGCGATCCCAAAAGAACTGCCTTATTGCTTCTTCGTGGAAGGTGGTGCTTTGGCGGTAGAAAATGCTTTGAAAACCGCATTCGACTGGAAAACCAGAAAGAACTGGCAAAAAGATATTGATACAGAAGCTGGTATTGCGATTCATTTCAAACAAGCTTTTCACGGCAGAAGTGGTTACACATTGTCCCTTACCAATACTTCCGATCCAAGAAAACACCAGTATTTTCCAAAATTCAAATGGCCCAGAATTACCAATCCAAAACTGAATTTCCCTATTACAGCGGAAAACCTAGAAGAGACAGTCAAACACGAGCAGATGGCTTTGCTTCATATTCAGGAAGCGATTTTGACCCATCCGAACGAGGTGGCTTGCATCATCATAGAGCCGATTCAGGCAGAAGGTGGTGACAATCATTTCAGAAACGAGTTCTTTGCAGAATTGAGAAGGATTTGCGACGAGAATGAGATTCTTCTGATTTTAGACGAAGTACAAACCGGAATCGGAATGACTGGTAAAATGTGGGCTTATGAAGATTTGGGAATTATTCCGGATGTCATTTCTTTCGGTAAGAAAACGCAGGTTTGTGGCATCTTGGCCAACAAAGAAAAGCTAGACGAAGTGGATCATCATGTTTTTGTGGAAAGCTCCAGAATCAATTCTACTTTTGGTGGAAATTTTATCGATATGCTCCGTTTTCAGTTGGTTTTAGAAATTATTGAGAACGAAAACCTGGTTGAAAATTCCAAAGTTGTGGGTGGGTTTTTATTAGATGGTTTGAAAAAATTAGAACAAAAATACCCCAAACACATCTTCGCTTCCAGAGGCAAAGGATTGATGTGTGCATTTGACTTAAAAGACCACGACACCAGAAACTGGCTATACAAAAGACTTTATGAAGAAGGTGTTCTTGGATTGACGTGCGGCGACCAGTCCATCAGATTCCGCCCGCATCTTAATGTAACAAAGGAAGAAATCCAGATCGTTTTAAATAAAATAAATTCAATATTTGAGAATTTAAGATAAAGAATTTGGGGTTTTGGTATATTTTTTATAAATTGCTAAGCTTAATAAAATCAAAAATCTGAATTATGGATGCAACAACCAGAGTTTCTGTTTACGAAAGCAGCAGCCCCCAGGAGATCCAGCTAATGAAGTCTAAGCTGGAAGATGCAGGAATAAAATGTGATGTTGAGAACTCTTACCTTAGTTTTCTATCCACGCCCACTGCAACCAACACTTTTATTAAAGTGGATCTTAAAGACGAGAAGCACGCGTTTGAGATCATCGATGAGTATTTAAAATCAAATCAAAATTGATTTCATCTGTCTATTTTATTTGTCAGATGTTATCTCCATTTAAATTGGTTTGTTTATAGTAAAATTCGGCTAATGTCGATTTCATATTTTTAAATTTTACGTTTTACAGGAATCGGGTTCAAATTGATTTGAGCCCGATTTTTTATTAATTTGAATTTAATTTTGCGAATAATGTATAAAATCATTATCATTGCAAAACAAAAAGGGGGATTAGCTCATCTGGCTAGAGCGTTAGACTGGCAGTCTAAAGGTGGTCGGTTCGATCCCGATATCCTCCACAATTTTGATCCTGACAATATTTGTTAGGATTTTTTGTTTTAAATGTATGTAGGATTTGTGGATCAATTCCAAAACTTGGGGGCTAGGCAAAAAGCTTAGACAACCTAAACAAGAAAAATGCTTTATCCCGCACACCTCTTAGTTGCAATCTGAAGTTTTTTATTTTAGCATTGAATGACTCGGCGGAAGCATTGGTACTTCTTCTCTCAAAATAATTGAGAATGTCTTTGTAATGGATCATTATGGTTTTCCTGAGTACTGAGAAAGATTTAAATCCTGATTCTTCCACTTCTT
>NZ_AUAA01000012.1 GCF_000428485.1 Epilithonimonas tenax DSM 16811
CATCTAGGTTATTCATAACGTATTAGATTGATAGTCAATACAATATACGAAATTTTCGTATTATGAGTAACCTTTTTTATAATGCACTACGGGTTATTATACTGTCATTATTTCTTGCTACTATCTTTTATTTTTATATACCTTAGATAATCTCCCTCGATATACTGCATATTATTTTCTTTAGTAGCTTCTACAACTGGAGTGTAAATATATAAGGCTATTGCACTATCTCTTTTTCGGTAATAAAGATTAATTGTCCCCCCACCATTGAAGTCTTTCGAAAATAAATTAAAAAAAAGACTTGGGTGTTTGTCTTTATAATTGTTTACATATCCTGTTTTATATTTAGTTTTATTATATATTATTGTTCGGTCTTTGTAATTAACTATATTTCGAACTATAAAAGATGTGTCTTTTACAATGTTTATTCTAAGATTTGCTGTATCACTGATATTATATCTTTTTTTCGAATCTTTATCTAATTCATATTCTCCTATTAATTCCCTAAATGGTAAATCTTTTGTTCTGTCAAATTCCTCAAAATCTTCATTTAAAGCACCTTTAGGGCCAAAATCACAACTCAAAAGAGTTGTGATTAATAATCCTGATAAAATAATATTTCTCATAAAATTATTTAAGGTACAGTTACAATCTCATACCAGCCAAACGTTTGCCCGATAGTACCCCCAAGATGGATTCCTGTTCCTATTGGCTTATCAGGGAAACCGCTGTCATTATTCGGGTTATTATCATTATCATTAAGCCCTCTTGTTCCAGATGTCCAGCCGGTTTTGTTCTTCACAACAAAGGTCAACTTGTATTGGTTGTTTCCTAAAGCGGTTATATGAACTGTTGTCTGGTAAGACCCCAATGTAAATTGAAAACCATCAAGATTCTTAATAGTATCTACACCCGCATCGAAATTAAATATCCATTCTCCATTTAAAGGAGATAGATTATTTTGAAATTTTATTTGATTAATAGCATCATTTTTTAATTGCATAACTGGGCCAGAAGAAAAGCTTCCATTGCTCAATGTTTTGTGAGCAGATAGATATCTCATTTGGTTTAACTGGTTGGGGATGCCTGATATTGTATAGTCTGCGCCAGCAAATCCTATCGTTGGCATTGTCCCAAGTCCCGTAGAATTGTTTATGGGAAAATCTCCCAATTCAAAAAGCCAACAGGCCACTATGTCTTTCCATTTCATTGTATGCACATCCGTGTTAACATTTCCGTTGGCTTGAACATAACTTCTTAAAGGATCTATGTAATTTTGGTTTAGTGCGTTGATCTTTGTGTCTGGGATGTTTTCTTTGAAAAAAGAATACACCATTTTGCCCATTCTTACAGCGTCAGGGATTTTGCTTTTAACATAATTTTTTATATTTATTTTTATCTGATCCCAACTTATTAGATTATTGGTACTAAGTATTTGATCAATATTGCCACTGCTTTTAGCTCTTAAAAAATCTGTTATTACATTAGCAACAGCAACTTTGGTGGCAATATTATCTGCATCATTCAAATTAGTATCATTGAAAAGGATGTTTTTCAAATTTACTGAATTTTGATTATAATAGGTGGCAATTTGGCTATTTTGAGGTTGGCTTAAATAGTTAATTGCCCATTTGATTGTAGCAGCACCTTGCTGGTTGTTATTGGCTCTTATATAGTTAGCAAGATTTGATGTAATTGCCGAATTATTGGTTAAAAAATTCTTTTCAGCCGTAGTAAGAGCATAAGAATTATTGATGGCTGTTAAGGTATTGTTGAGATAAACGGAAGGTATATAGACTGTAATCACGCCACCAGAGCCACCTCCGCCACAGCTTGGCGTAAAGCTCCAGTGGTTTTCGCTCCAGTACAAACTGTTTCCATCCAACATTTTAAAACTCCATTTTCGTCCTCAGCACATCGTAAGGTTGTAGTGCAATATCCGCCACCTCCGCCACCGCCAGTGTCGCCACCTCCGCCTCCTGTGCCGCCACCCGAGCCGCCAGATCCGTTACCAGTCCATCCGCCGCCCGGCGTGCCACCACCATCGGTTCCGCCACCTGGGCCTTGAGGGATGGTTGGGCAATCAGGGCAAGGCGGCGGTGTACACCCTCCATTACCAGCAAGATAATCAATAGATGTTTCTAAGCTTCCATCTAATGAGTAAGTGCTTATATTACCGGAAAATAAAGAGTAGTTGTCATTACCATTAATCAACCAATCTTCAGTGGCTTGTAAACCACGATGTTTGCATTTTCTACAGTATTTCCGTCTGTGGTAGTTTTGATCTCCAGATTATAAGTTTCCGATGTGTCAGTAACCTTATTTGGTAGTACTGGAAATATGTAAAAATTCGCACCATCATTTTGAGTTTCTATAATATAATCAGTTTTTAATATCTCCGAATATGGTTTCTGCCTTCCCTTGTATCGACTGATGATTTTTCAAAGGCACTTTGAAATTGTCTGTTGCCTCTTGCAAGGTACTGATGATGTGCGGGATTTCTGATTTTGGTACGACACGGAACTGTTGAGCTTGCTGATTGGTAAAAGAATCATCAGATGTTAGATTTTCACTTCTACAACCTAACATAAGGAATGCCACGAAAGCAAACCATAATAGATGAGTTTTTTTCATAGACGTTTTATTTTAAAATTTGTTTTACACAAATATATCAACTAAATTTCATACAGTTTATATCATAAATTACTGTCATGTGTATTATTTTTCTAAGTAAAAATGGAAATTTGAGAAAATATTTCCAATATGACATTAGGCGAAAAACTGAAAAGAGCAAGGGTAATGAAAAATTTCACTCAGGAATATCTGGCTGACAATCTTCGTGTATCACAAAAGGCGTATTCTAATTTTGAAAACGATAAAAGTAATCCCGATTTTTCTCAAGTAGAAAAAATAGCAAAAATTCTAGATATGAATATTTTGGATTTTTTGAGTGGGGGTAATATAAGTCAGAATAATTCTGAACAAAAAGGGGGAGTTGCTTTGGCTATTAATTCCACAATTAATCAATTATCAGAAAAATTAATAGGGCAATACGAAGCCAGAATTAAAATTTTGGAGGAACAACTTGAGTATTGGAAGAATAAAAGCAATTAAATTTTAAAATACTTAGTACTTCTCCACCACGTGGAAAGTGTCGTGAATGTTACCACCGTTATAGAACTTATCGGCATAAAAATCGCCGCAAAAAGTGGGTGCATATTTCCAGTAACTGCAAATCCTACACCGACAACATTGTAACACAAACTTATTATGAATGTGATTTTTACAATCGTGATGGCGTCTTTCGCAAGTGCCAAAAATTTATCCAAATCTGGGATTTTTTCACCATTCATAATCACGTCGGAAGAGGGTGTGAAAGAATTGCTGTCATCCGAAATTGCGATTCCAACATTGCTCTGTTTCAAGGCGCCAGCATCATTCAATCCGTCGCCGAGCATTGCAACTTTTTGTCCTTTGTCCTGAAGTTCTTTGATGTAATCCAGCTTGTTTTCCGGATTCTGGTTGAATTTCATCTCAGAAACAGTCGGAATCAGTTTTTCCAGAATTGATTTTTCTGAAGGATTGTCACCACTCAAAATATGGATTCTGTAAGTTTTCAGATGGCTGAAAAGTGCAGACAGATTGCTTCGGTATTCGTTCTTGAAAGTGAATTTCCCAACGAAGGTCTCATCTTTTTTAATGTAAACCGCCGTTTCCAGATCCTGCGATTTCTCGCCTGTGAAGCTTGCGGAACCAATCCTATAAAGCGTTCCTCGGACTTTTCCTTCGTAGCCTTTTCCAGAAATTTCTACAAAATCTTCCACTTCAAAATAATCATCATTAACCTCAATAAAATGATAAAGCGATTTGGAAAGCGGATGGTTTGAGTTTTTCAAAAGCGACTTGATATTTTTCAAATCAAAAGCTTCGATCTCAGTTCCAACATAATTGATGCTGGATTTTTTACTTTCAGTAATGGTTCCTGTTTTGTCGAAAACCAAAGTGTCTATTTTCGCCAGTCTTTCAATGGTCAAAGTATCTTTTACATAGAAATTATTCCGACCTAAAATCCTCATAATGTGACCAAAAGTGAACGGTGCAGACAATGCCAAGGCACACGGGCAAGCCACAATCAAAATCGCTGAAACCACCTGAAACATTTTTTTCATATCGATTCTTGCCCAATAGATTCCGGCAAGAAGTGTGATGGCTAAGATAATGAAGGTGAAGTATTTGCTGATTGTATTTGTTAAAGTGTCAAGTCCGGTTTCGAATTTTTTGAAAGCTTCTTTGTTCCAAAGTTGTGTCAGGTAACTTTGATCTACGCTTTTGATCACTTCCAGTTCTAAAACAGAGCCCGATTGCTTACCGCCCGCAAAAATCTTATCACCTGGTTTTTTGGAAATGTGAGCAGATTCTCCCGTAATAAAGCTGTTGTCTATGTTGCCTTCACCTTTAATCAAAATAGAATCAACGGGTATGATCTCCTGATTTCTGACCATAATACGGTCTCCAACGGCCAGTTCTGAAAGTAAAATATTGTCCTGCTTGCCGTCGAAGTCCACCTTGGTAACCGCAATGGGGTAGAAAGATTTGTAATCCCTGTCGTAGGAAAGTGTGTTGTAGGTTCTCTTTTGGAACATTTTCCCCATCAGCATAAAAAATAGTAATCCACATAGCGTATCGAAATAGCCAGGGCCATAGTCTGTCGCGACTTCATAAATACTTCTGCCATAAAGGACGAAAATTCCTAAAACAATCGGGACGTCGATGTTGATAATTTTATTTTTCAAACCATACCACGCAGATTTGTAATAATCGGAAGCGGAGTAGAACACCACGGCCGTCGCCAGCACAAATAAAATGACCCTAAACAAGTGTTTGTAGGAATGGAACCAGACGTCATCTCCAGAAACATATTCCGGAAAGCTGAAGAACATTCCGTTCCCAAATGCAAAGCCCGCAATCGCAAGTTTGATGAGGAGCGTTTTGTCGAGTGTATCGTGTTTTTTATCAGCAGTTTCCAGGTTGATCACTGGTTTGTAGCCAAGATTGGTTAGGAATTTTGCCAGTTCGCTCAGCTTCAGTTCGTCTTCTTTAAAAGAAATCTGGACTGTTTTTCTGGTAAAATTGACCTGGGAATACTTGATGCTCTTATTGATCGTATGAAGGCTCTCGAGAAGCCAAATACAAGAGGAGCAATGGATGACAGGGATTTTGAAGGTCACAAGCGTGGTGCCGCCTTCGGAGAAGTCTACAATTTTGCTAGAGATTTCCGGCGTATCAAGATAATCGAATTGTGAATTGTTTTCGTTGTTGGGTTTTATGCCAGAACGCTTATTGATATTGTAAAAATTATCAAGATTATGAACATTAAGGATTTCATAAACCGATTGGCAACCGTTGCAGCAAAACAATTTTTCATCAAAAAGAATTTGTTCCTTATCGATATTTTGCCCGCAGTGAAAACATGGTTCTGCCATTAAAAAGTACTCAGATATTTGGATGACAAAATTACGTCAAAAATATTGGTATGTAGCGGTAAAAAGTCTTATTTTTGCTGACAAATATCATAGGTATGTCTCTTGAACAACAATTGGTTATCGAAGAAAATTTCTCGAAAGCTTTCCATAAAGATTCTTTGCGAAAAAGTCTTAATCCTGAAGATTTTGAAGTGTATGAAAAAGCACTTAAAGTTTTGGAATTTGCAAAAGGTGAAGTCGTTTTTGAAGATGGAGAATCTCCGAAAGGTGTTTATTTTATCGAAAATGGAACTGCAAAACTATCAAAATCAGGCGTTTATGGAAAAGACCAAATTCTCAGATTCTGCAAAGAAAATGATTTGATAGGTTACCGTTCTTTGCTTTGTGGTGAAAATTTCCAGGCCAATGCCGAAGCGATGACGCCTATGAAAGTTCAGTTTCTGCCTGGCGATATTTTTCTTCATTTGCTGCAGGTTGATTCCAAATTATCTTACGCAATGCTCCAGAAAATTGCCTACGAGTTAGGAGAATCTGCCAATACCGTCACTTTTCTGGCACAGAAAACGGTGAGGGAGCGATTAGCAGAAATCCTTATTTTACTGGAACAAAAGCTAGGAACGGATCCGGAAGGCTTTATCAAAATTTCTTTGACGAGAGAAGAGATTGCCAATCTGATAGGAACTGCTACAGAAAGCGCCATCCGCTTAATCTCCGAATTCAAACAAGATGGTCTGATCTCTGTTGAAGGCAGAAATATCAAAATCTTAAACCGCGACAAATTGATCAAGCTAGGTCACGTCGTTATATAAATGATAATCGATGAATGATAATTGATTTGCAATTCGTCATTCGAAATAAATTATCAATCTTACTTTATCAATCATTATTAATGGTTATCATTGATCATTAATATTTTATCATTAATAATTCTATGTCTGTACACTCCGAGATTAAAAAGATCACCACTGAGACCTTGCGCAAAATGAAATTCGATAAGGAAAAGATCACAATGCTGACGGCTTACGATTACACCACTGCAAAAATGGTAGATGCTGGCGGTGTCGATTCTATTTTGATCGGCGATTCGGCAGCAAACGTAATGGCTGGTTTCGAAACCACTTTGCCCATTACGCTGGATCAGATGATCTACCACACACAATGTGTGGTGCGTGGCGTGGAAAGAGCGTTGGTGGTAGCAGATCTACCATTCGGGACTTATCAAAGTCATCCGGAAAAAGCTTTGGAATCTGCGGTAAGAATGATGAAGGAAGGCGGTGCGCACGCAATCAAAGTAGAAGGAGGCAAAGAGATTGAAGAGTCTATCAGGAGAATCATCAATGCGGGAATTCCTGTTTGTGGACATCTCGGATTGACGCCGCAAAGTATTTATCAATTCGGTACTTATAAAGTAAGAGCCAAGGAAGATGCAGAAGCAGAAAAATTGATCAGTGATTGTCAACTTTTGGAAGAATTGGGTTGCTTCGCTATAGTGCTCGAAAAAATCCCAGCAGCGTTGGCGAAAAAAGCTTCGGAGAGTATTTCGATTCCGACCATTGGGATCGGAGCAGGGCAGGATTGTGATGGGCAGGTTTTGGTTTACCATGATATGGTTGGGATGAACCAAGGTTTTTCTCCAAAATTCCTAAGACGTTACCTTGATCTGTACACAGAAATTACCGGTGCTGTTTCACAATACGTGAAAGATGTGAAAAGTTCTGAGTTTCCAAATGAGAAAGAAAGTTATTAATCCTATATTTCAGAACATATCAAACCCTTTCATTCATCAAAACATTGAAAGGGTTTTTAATTTTAAAACATTCAGAATGGTTCAGAAAATTACTAAATTCTTATCATTTGTTGTCATTATCATCTCAGTTTTTTCCTGCATTTGTCAAACAAAATCCGGAATTAGAACAGAGATCTATGACAAAAAAGATTCACTAAAAGGTCTGGCAAGAATTAAGGCAATCAAAAAACTTGACTATTCAGATTTCAAAGCTGGCAATTTAAAAGAAGGAGAAACAGAAGTCCGTTTCCGATTGTTAAAGCCAAAAAATAATGATCAAGCCAAAAAGTATCCTTTGATCCTGGTTTTCCATGGTTCTGGAGCCATTGGTACCAATAATACCGCGCAAATGGGCATTTTGTCCAAGATGTGGCTGCTTCCGGAGAATAGGGAAAACCATCCGTCCTATGTTCTGTCGCCTCAGTTTCCGATCCGTTCTTCCAATTATCATCTCGATGAAACCATAAATGTAAAAGCTTCTCAATCCAATGCCCATCTCGATCTCGTTTTGAAATCCATTGATTCCTTGATCATTCATCATAATATAGACCCCAACCGGATTTACATCACCGGATTTTCTATGGGCGGATCTACGACGTCCAATGCGATTTCCAAAAGACCAGATCTTTTTGCAGCAGCCATCAATGTTTCCGGAATTTCTCAGTTTGACAAAATGGATCAATTGACGAAACTGCCCATTTGGCTCATCCACGGAAGTCTGGATACGGACAATTTGCCGCAAAGTAATTTCAGGTTTTTTGACGAAATGAAAACCAAAGGAAATGTCTTTCTTTGGGAGTACAAGGACAAATACCACAACAATATTCTCTCTGCCGAGTTGGTAGATGAGATCCCAAAATGGCTTTTTAAGCAAACTAAAAAATAAAATTTAAAAACAATGAAAAATTCCAATACCATACAAGGTGTTTTATCTATTCTGGCATTGATCTGCCTTGCTGTAGGCTGGTTCAACCTGTTTTCCCCGGAGATCACGGACTTGCTTTACCAACGGTTTTTTTATGTCCTGATAGGTCTTAGTTTTGTGTTTCAGGCACAGTCTTTTCTCAATCAAAAGTTTGTATATCTGATGTACATTGCGGCTGGCCTATGCATCGTTGGTGCATTTTTGCCATTCGATTCCCAGTTTGCAAGGATCAAAACCATTGGGCTATTTACCGGCGTTATCGTTTCTGTATTTAACAGACAGAGAGTTTCCAGGGATTAAGGTTTTTATGGCAGCTTTTCCGCCTTCCGTTCCCAAACCTAACGGAGTGGTTCGACGGAGTCCATCTTTTTTGCAGGCGATTTCTAGTCCCACAGAACCTGAAGTCCAAGGAAAAAAAGGATTTCCACTCAAGTCGGACTGCGTCTGTTAGGGCCTTTAGCACAATGTATTATTTGATAATTAATAACCACTTATGAATCAGGATTTTTCTGAAGATCAAATCGTTTTCGAGGACAACCATATGATGGTCATCAACAAAAAAGCCGGACAGCTCGTTCAGGGTGACAAGACGGGTGACTTGTCTTTGCTGGAACTGATCAAAGATTTTATCAAAAAAAGAGACAATAAGCCAGGCAACGTTTTCCTGGGTTTGGTTCACAGGATAGACAGACCGACTTCCGGATTAGTCATTTATGCCAAAACGTCCAAAGCACTTTCCAGGTTGACTGTGATGGTAAAAGACCGCGAAGTCAAAAAAACATATTGGGCACTTGTGGCGAAAGAAATGATCCCAAAATCCCAAAGACTGGTTCACCATCTTCAGAAAAATGAGAAGACGAACAAAGCCACTGTATTCGTAAAGCCAACAGATGGCGCAAAAGAATCAATCCTGACATACCACGTGATCAGGACTTTGGATAATTATCAATTACTGGAGATTGATTTGGAAACGGGTCGTCATCATCAGATCCGGGCACAACTTTCAAAAATAGGCGTTCCGATAAAAGGTGATTTGAAATACGGGGCACCACGTTCCAATCCGGATGGCGGTATTTCTCTGCACGCCAGAAAACTCAATTTTGTTCATCCGGTGACCAAAGAAAATATGGAGATCACAGCAACAGTTCCTCAGAATGATGCGGTTTGGAAAGCTTGTGAGTCCTAATAGAAAAAGCCGAAAGATGAATTTTGTCTAGCGGCTTTTTTGTGACAGATTTGTTGTAATTATTGCAAACCGATGCCTGCGCCATCGTCCTGTTTATCTTTTTTTAGCAAGTTCGGGTTTTCTTTGGCAAGCTTGTTTCGGGTGGGAATCTTGTAGTTAAAGGAAATCCCGAAGTTCTGCGCATCGAAACGGTTTCCTAAGAAAATAGGGCCGTCTTTGTAAACAGAACGTACTGCATTTTCCTGGGTTTTAAGAACATCGTTTGCAAAGATGGAAACACTCAGCTGGTCTTTCATGAATTTTTTGGTTGCCGTGAGATCCAAACTGTGATACCAAGGCTTTTCCATAAAATAATAGAACCAGTTTCCCTTGGTCATGTTATTGTAAGTCGCTACAAATTTAATTTTCTGAGGCAGGATCAGTTGTGCCATCAGATTATAAGTCCAGAATCCTTTTGCCTTAAAATCAGGAATGTCATGCACCTGATATGCTGCATACACATAAAGGAAATTCATAGTATCAGGATTGATGTTCATTTTCAACGTTTCAGAAACGCCTTTCGTGAATAGCATAAAAGGAATGGGCATGCCGAAATTAAAATTATGGATTCTCATTTCCGAAAGATTCACAAAACTGTTTCTGAGGGTGAAAGCATCTCGCCCGTCAATTATTTTGTTGTTCGCATCAGGATAAAATTTCTCTGCAATCTGCGCATTTTGATTACTCGCTACGCTGACGTTATAACCTACGAATGCATAATCAAAGGCAGAAATCTTCGCTTCAAAATTATTAAAAACCGTAGGCTGGAGATTCGGGTTTCCGCCAAACTGAATGCTTCCGTTCTGGTAATTGGTATTGTTTGGATTTAATGAATTGATATTCGGAAGCTGGATTTTCTTATTGTAATTCAGCATCAAGTAAACCTGCTTGGCAAAGTTGTACTGAACTGTTGCATTAGGGAAAAATCTGAACTGCTTGAACGGCGTCAATTCAGATTCCGTAATCTCATTCTCCACAGTGTTTTTTGTAGTTCCAGAAATGTCATAATCTTCTGCCCTTAAACCAAGAATGAAATCAAATTTTTTCAGCCTTGTCTGTAGTTCCAGATAAGACGACGCGGTTTGTCTGCTGTAATCCAGATTGGTAAAACTGCCGTTGAACGCTTCGAAGTTTAATTTTTCATAGATTCCTCCGAATGATAATTTTCCTTCATCTAATAATTTGATCGGTTGTGAGTAGTCCATTCGTAATGTTCCTACATCTTGCTGTGAACTGTTTGCTGAAGGATAATTGGTCTGAGCATTGTTTTCACGGCGCACGCCGTTCTGCTGAAAGTCTGTGTCAAAACGATTATAAGTTGCATTGATATCCAGTTTCTTACTTTTATTATTGAATTTTATCTGGTAGGTTGCACTGGCTTCCTGACGGAGGTTTTCGTTGTTGGTCTGGTCACGTGTGGTGTAATCTACAATGGTAGTTGGTAGATTGCTGTCTAATTGAGGATAGTACCCGGAACTATGGATTTGATTGTCATTATTATTCTTACCCACGTCATAATTCACTAGCAAACGATCTTTTCCAATGTCAAAAGTAACAGCAGATTTCAGGAAATAGCCCCGCTGGATTCTTTCGCTGAACACCTGTGCAATGGCATCGGTCACACTATTGGTGTAATTTTCACGATAGTTTTGTCCAAAATTAAGCTGCCAACCAAAGTATCTGTTTTTTGCATTCAGGAGAAGGGAGTTGTTGGTTCTGTTTCGCCATTGATCATCATTGGTGAAAGAATATCTTCCGGAATAGGTCGCAGATAGGTAGTTTTTAGCATTTTTATTGGTGATGATATTTATAATAGCGCCGCCGGAAGTGGCCGGAAACTCGGCACCTGGTTGTGTGATGACCTCTACACGCTCTACAGAATTGGCTGGCATACCTTCCAGATAAGTATTAAGATCGTTACTGCCTATATTGAGCGGTCGGCCGTCCATGTAAACATCCAATTGTTTCCCCTGATACATCATTCCGGCAACATCTGAGATGATGAGTCCGGGAAGTTTTTTCAGCCCTTCGCTCAGATTGCCTGTGGTGAGATAGGCTTGGTCCGAGAAATCAAAAATGGTTCTGTCTGCTTTTTGTTCTACTGCTTTTTTGGTTTTGGCAATCGTAACCGTTTCGATTTGTTTTTCGCTTTCCTTTTTCGGCGTTTCTTGTGAAAAGTAAAATTGACTGGTGCATAAAAGACTGACAACAAGCGTAGATTTGATTTTCATAGTGAAGTTTGTACCCTAATTAGACTGTCGGTCTTTCAATTTGTTACATTTTAAGTCTATGGTACCCTGTTTTTTTCTTCGAAGTTGATATTTTTTTTACTGAGTTGTTTCTTGTTCCCAAAAGTATAATTCACGCTCGGGCGGAAACTTCTGCCATCTCAATAATTATTCATCAGTTGTGTGCTGTCTTCAAAGTACAGCTCACCACAAAATCTCTGTCAAAAGATGTTGATCACCGTTGCGTTGATTTGTATGAAGCAAATATACAGGCTTTGAAGACCCAAATCAATCCGCATTTTATGTTCAATACACTTAATGATATCTACTCTCTGGTTTGTCAGAAATCTGAAAAAGCGCTGCCAGCGATAGAAGGACGGAGCCAGTTATTAAGATACAACACGAAGGATTTGGAGAGAGATTTCATTCCATTGGAAAAAGAAAACGGTTAGCTGGAAAGCCCGATGCAAGTCATCGATTGTCTTCTGAAGCCTATTTCGTTTGGCCGTTTCGAAAAAAGTGCTTTGAAAGCGCAGGAAAGATGTTCGGATAATGAAACTTTAGCAAGTGATTATTTCTTTGTCAAATCGTCCGGAACAAAACATAAGATCAATTTCGTTGAAATCCTCTATGGAGAAAGCATCAAGGATTATGTGAACTTCAAAACCGAAAATCAGGAATATATCGTCCTTGAAACTTTAAAATCTTTGGCACATCTGTGACCATACCACTTTGTACGGGTGCATAAATCATTCATCCTCCATGTTGATAAAATTAATAAAATAGACATTAGGTGTGTTATGCTGACTACTGGAAAAGAAGTGTCACTAGGTGAAACGTACAAGTCCGAATTCTTATTAAAATTGGAGTCTTGATACATTGCGTAGCGATTTATTCTAAATAATTTATTTTAAAACAGAAATAATTGTAAATTTGCGTACACAAAAAAAAGATGGAAGAAAAATTACTCAATATAATCAATTCTATAAAAATAAATAAATTTGAGGATGCTGTTTTGGAACTAAACCCGGAACAAATGCTCAGAGAAGATCTTAACTTTGATTCCTTTGATTTGGCAGAACTTACTGTAAAAATTGAAGAGGAATTCGGAATCGATATTTTCGAAGACGGTTTGGTAAACTCGGTTAATGAAATCTACGCCAAACTGTAATGTTCTTCCTCATAGACCGCAATATTTCCTTGTCTTACCAAGAGATCTTGCAACATATCAATTCTTCCAATGCCTACACAGATTGCTACATTTATCCGGATCTGAAATCCTTTTTTCTGAATTGGATCTTCGCTTTGGTCAATGACAGACATATCGCGTTGATGGATTCTGACCTTTCTGAGAAAGAAATCGCAACCAATAATCTGGAAATCAACCAATTGGTAAGGGTGCCGCAGCCTAAGAAATTACATTCTGTTGAAGAATTGGTTACTTCTGTGCGGTATTCCCTTTCTGAGATTACGCTTTTTACTTCGGGGACGACAGGTTTCACGAGAAAATTCACGCATCCGCTGAACAATCTGATTAGGAAAATCAATGTTTCTGAAGAAAGGAAAAACGATGTCTGGGGTTTTGCCTTCAATCCTACGCATGTTGCCGGTGTTCAGGTTTTCTTTCAGGCCATTCTGAATCGAAATCTTTTGGTCAACGTTTTTATGGAGCCGAAAGAGATCGTGATCAAGGCCATTGATCAATATAAAATCACAAATCTTTCCTCAACACCCACTTTTTACAGATTGCTTTTGCCTCTTCATCAGTCTTTTGATTCTGTCATAAAAATCACGATTGGCGGCGAAAAATCTGATAATTATCTGATCTCACAAGTCGAAAAATATTTCCCGAATGCAAGGATCAACAATGTTTACGGCTCTACGGAAACAGGACCTCTGTTTTCTTCTAAGAGTGACGAATTTGTAGTTCAAGATAAGCACATTGGTTTGGTAAAAGTAGTGGAGGACGAGTTGTATATTCATAAAGATCTTTTCGGGGAAACGACTCAGCTCACTTTGATAGACGACTTCTACGCAACAGGTGACCTTGTAGAATGGATTGGTGAGGAGGAAAAAAAATTCAGATTTACCTCCAGAAAAAACGAATTGATCAATGTTGGTGGTTACAAAGTGAATCCGTACGAGGTAGAAGATGAACTCACGAAGCATCCAAAGATCAGGAATGTAAGGGTGTTTGGGAAGTCAAATGCGGTGCTTGGAAACATCATCTGCTGTGATGTAGAATTGCTCCCAGACTCAGAATTGAAAGAACAAGACATCCGGTATTTTCTGAATGGGAAAATTCAAAATTTCAAAATTCCAAGGAAAATTAGCTTCGTAGAAAAAATAGAATTGACAAGAACCGGAAAAAAGAAAATCGTATGAATGTATTAATTACTGGCGTTTCCAGAGGCGTCGGATTAGAAATGAGTCAGTTGTTTCTGGAGAAAGGACATACGGTCTATGGCATCAGCAGAACAGAATCCGAAGCTTTGAAAGCTTTGGAAAAACAATATCCCGACCATCTTTTCTTGAAAGTTTTTGATTTGTCAAATCCGCAAGACATCAAACAGTCTGTTTTCAGGGATTTTGTGACCAATCAGATTCCGCTCCATGTTTTGATCAACAACGCCGCAACAGCTTACGATGATATTGTGACGAATCTCAATTATGATGATTTGAAAACAATGTTCGATGTCAATCTTTATTCTCCGATGTTTCTGACAAAGTATGCCATAAGAAATATGATTTACAACAGGGTTGCGGGAAGCATTATTCATATCTCATCCATCAGTGCGCACACTGGTTACAAAGGCTTATCAATGTACGCGGCCTCAAAAGGTGCTCTGCAGTCATTTTCAAAAAATGTTTCCAGAGAATGGGGCGAACGAGGCATCCGGTCCAATATTGTAGTTCCAGGTTATATGGAAACCGCAATGAATGCCAAGTTAACTGCTGAACACAAAAACAGGATCTTCAAAAGGACCGCTTTGAAAAAGGAAACCGATATGAGATCCGTTGCAGAAACCGTCTTGTTTCTGTCAGACGAACGCTCTAAATCTATCACGGGTCAGGAGATATTTGTAGATTCTGGCACACTTTAGAACTAAACAGGTATGATGAATCTAATATATAAAATACTCAATCTGATTCCCAAAACAATTGCAAAAATTGAGAAACTCTACTCTTTTAGCGTCCTCAATGCTCATTCCGGAGTGACGCTACATTCGGATCTTAGAATGGGGAAGGCTTCTGTTTTTGAATTGGATGATAATGCGAAATTCGAGATTGGGAAAAATGTCATCTGGAGAGATCACACAGCCATCAGAATCAGAAAAGGTGGCCATTTGATCTTTGGTAACAATGTAGACCTTAGTCATTATATTTCCATCAACTGTCTGGAGAAAATAGAACTGGGCGAGGACACTTGTGTTGCCGAGGGTTGTAAATTTTATGATCACGATCACGCGTTCGATACCAAACCGGAATATGTATGGTACAAAAGTAAATTCAATACAGCGCCAATCATCATAGGGAAAAATGTGAAGATCTACAGCAATGTGACAGTGCTCAAAGGGGTAACCATTGGTGATAACTGCATCATCGGCGCCAATTGCGTGATCTCAAGAAATGTACCTTCCAACTCTATCATCTTTGCGAAAAACGAATTGATGAGAGTGCCTTTGATGTAAAATATTTCTCTCGGATGCCGCC
This sequence comes from Epilithonimonas tenax DSM 16811, assembly GCF_000428485.1. Lineage (GTDB taxonomy): Bacteria > Bacteroidota > Bacteroidia > Flavobacteriales > Weeksellaceae > Epilithonimonas > Epilithonimonas tenax. The sequence goes on from NZ_AUAA01000012.1 coordinate 15,362, forward strand.
GCCGCGACAGGGATAGTAAGGGCGCGAGCCAGACGAGCGGTCTTGTGAAAAAGCCAGGAATAGGCGTTGGATTTTCACAAGACGAAACCCCTGGATAGCCCGGCCGTCGCCCTGATCAAAGATATATCAATAAACTTTAAAGTAAAACATCTCGCGTGGCGTCATATTCATATGGACGCGCTATCTTTACTGCAAATGACCGAAACTAGATCTGCATCTATTACAGAAGTCGTAAAAAATTACGGCTCCCAACTCTTGCGCTTTATCAATTCTAAAGTGGCAAAGACGGAGGATGCAGAAGATATTCTACAGGAAGTCTGGTTTCAAACCAGCCGACTTACCAATCTGAATGAGTTGGAAAATGTCGGAGCCTGGCTCTACTCTGTCACAAGGAACAAAATCATCGACAGTTACCGCAAGAAGAAAACAGAATCTCTGGAAGATTTTGTCTATCAGGACGAAGACGGTGAACTGAATGTGAAAGACATTCTTCTAGCGGATGATAGCAATAATCCTGAGGTCGGGATGTTCAAAGATCTTTTTTGGGAAGAGCTGATGAAGGCTCTGGAAGAGTTGCCAGAAAAGCAGAAAAGGGTGTATGTTCAAAATGAGCTGGAGGATAAAACCCTACAGGAGATCGCAGATGCAGAAGGTGAAAACATCAAAACAATTATCAGTAGAAAGTCTTATGCGGTCAAACATTTGCGTAAAAAGATGCAGCGGCTTTATAATGATTTGAAAAATTAATTTTAAGAAAATGAACAAGCATAAAAAGAAATTTTGGTTAGCACTTCCTTGCGTGATTGTCGCAATAGGATTGTTTATTTGGTTTTTCCAATGGCTTTGGAATATCGTTTTGCCTGATGTTTTGGGCGTGAAAGCAATTACTTACTGGCAGTCTCTTGGGATTTTGGTGATTTCCAAAATATTATTTGGAGGATTGGCCAATGCAAAAGAGAAATTTAGAAATCGGAAACGGTTTGGGCATGATGATGGGGAAATGTGGAAACAGAAATTAGAATCCAGATTCTGCGGAACCGAGGAAGAAAGAGACAAAGTGAAACAGATGTGGAAACAGAGATTTGAGTCCAAGTTTTGCAGGCAGGAATCTCAAGAGAATAAAGTTTAAAATCACTATTTCAAAAAAATGTGATTGCCGTAACCCAAAAGTTTTCCTTTCGGGTTTTTTTTATTGTTTTATGGATGTTTACTTATGAGATCTGTAGGATGTTTTAAATTGATAATCAATAAGCTTCGGGTCTTGAAAGCATCAATATTGATATTTATTTTAATGCTTGCGTGCTTGAATAGTTTTAAGATAAAATAGTCATTTTTTTCGATCGGATTGATTGGTTTAATTTGAAATTGTAATTTATTTTTAGTTTATTATTTGTTTTAGACGAATCTTTTTAATAAGTTGAATTCTAGTTTTATGCTGTTGTTGTATTATGGCTTAAATACTATAGTTGCTTTTTGTTTGATAAATATTTAATAAATAATGTTTTTTGTTATAAAATATTTTTAATTTTGGTTAGATAATCAAACATGTAATATTTATGAAAAACAAATCTACGATTGTTGCTGCGATGTTTCTTTCAGCACATTTTTTTGCTCAGAATTCTTTAGCAAAAGTGACACCAGGAAAAGATGGTTTTTATCCTGAGAATGTAAGATTCAATAAAGGAAAAGAGCCAAGTTTCAATAACTTGCCTGTATTGTATGATGAAGCGGGCAAAAATGTTTCGCAAGGAGAGGGTTTTAAAATTAAATCTGATAAAGATGCTTTAGGTGTTGAAACCTCCCGATTTCAGCAAACCATAAACGGAATCCCTGTAGAGTATGGCATTGTGAATGTTCATGTAAAAGATGGGAAAATAATAGCTCAGAATGGGGTGTGGGTGAAAAATGTAACACAAGGAAATGCCTCATTAGCAAAGCAAAAAGGGATCAGCGAGCAAATCGCGCTGTCCAATGCTTTGAATTTTATCGGAGCCGAATCTTACAAATGGCAAGATGCTGAGGAAGAAAAATTTTTGAAATCTGAATCGAAAAATGAAAATGCTACATTTTATCCCAATGCAAAATTGGTGTATTACTTTGATCCTTCTGATCTAGATGTAAAAAAAATGACTTTGGCTTATAAATTTGATATTTATGCACAAGCACCAGTGAGCAGACAATACGTTTTTGTAGATGCCAAAACGGGCGCTATTTTAGGAACAGATTCTATCATCAAAGAAACCAACTCGCCTGGAACCGCGGTTACAGCATACAGTGGGACACAGGCCATTGTTGCTGATAAAATAAGCGCAACTTCTTACAGATTGCGTGAAAGTGGCAGAAATGGCGGTGCCGCAGTAGAGACTTATAATCTGAAAAAGGGTACCAGTTACGCCAAAGCTGTGGACTTTACGGATACTGATAACACTTGGAATAATGTGAATACAACTCTTGATCAGTACGCAACGGATGCACATTACGGTGCAGAAAAAACACTGGATTTCTATTTTTCTAATTTTGGAAGAAAAAGTATTGATAATAATAATTTTGCCATCAAATCTTACATTCATTATTCCAGAAGTTACTTTAATGCGTTTTGGGACGGTACAAGGATGACTTATGGTGACGGCAGTTCTGTCAATGGCAACAAGCCACTGACTGCGTTGGATGTTTGTGGTCACGAGATCACACACGGGTTAACGACATTCACTGCAAATTTGGCTTATCAGAAAGAATCAGGTGCGCTGAATGAAGGTTTCTCTGATGTTTTCGGTAATAGTGTAGAGTTTTGGGCAAGACCTACAAAAGCCAGTTGGAAATTGGGTGAGGATTTCAACTATGTTATTCGTGATATGGCAAATCCTAACGCTTATCAGCAGCCAGATACATACCTTGGTACATATTGGGTGAATGTCGTAGGATGTACGCCATCTTCTGCAAATGATAATTGTGGTGTGCATACCAATTCTGGTGTGCTAAATTATTGGTATTATTTATTGACAAATGGCGGATCCGGAACCAATGATAAAGGTTTTGCGTACAGCGTAACAGGAGTGGGATTGACCAAGTCTGCAGCTATTGCATACAGAACTTTGGCTACTTACCTTACCTCGGCTTCAAATTATTTGAATGCGAGAACCTATTCTCTTCAGGCAGCTGCGGATCTTTACGGCGCTACAAGCAATGAATATTCACAGGTAAAAAACGCTTGGAATGCAGTAGGAGTTGGCGGCGGAACTTCTGCGGCAGGAAAAATGGCAGAAACGACAACAGTACCAATTTATAAAGTAGTTGCAGATACAAATACAGCGACCATCGTTTTCAATAGCGCTATTGCTGATGTGAAAAACATACAATTAATAAGTGTTACTGGGAAAAAGATAGTTTCGACTTCTGCAAAAGCTATAGCTGGGGCAAACAGAATAGAAGTTGCAATCCCTTCTAATGCATCTACTGGTGTTTATTTGGTTATAGTAAATGGCGAAAAAGCGGGTTCATTTATCAAAAAATAATCATGGAAGGCGGTACCAATTTTTAGTAAATGTAAAAGTTCTAATAATTGTAAAATTAGAATATGAAAAAAAATGCCTCCAGCTCAGGAGGCATTTTCTATGAAAAAAAGAAGCAATTAGTTTTCCTTTTCCATTAATTTAATAAGATTGAGTGCAGATCCTGCTTTAAACCAGGCAATTTGTCCTGCATTGTACGTGTGGTTTGTAATAATAACGTCCTTGGTTCCGTCTGCGTGAAGAAATTCTAATGATATTTGTTTTCCTGGTGCAAATTGATCCAGATCAAGAAAATTAATCGTATCGTCTTCCTGGATTTTATCATAGTCATCTTTGTCTGCAAAAGTGATCCCCAACATCCCTTGTTTTTTGAGGTTGGTTTCGTGGATCCGGGCAAATGATTTGACCAAAACAGCTCTTACGCCCAGATGTCTAGGCTCCATGGCAGCGTGTTCTCTGGAAGAACCTTCGCCATAATTTTCATCACCAACTACGATGGTAGGAACGCCGCTTGCTTTATATTGTCTTGCGGAATCTGGAACCGGTTTGTACTGTCCATCTTCTTCGTTCTTGACATTGTTGGTTTCCATATTGAAGGCGTTTACAGCACCAATCAGCATATTGTTGGAAATATTATCAAGATGTCCTCTGTATTTCAGCCACGGTCCAGCCATAGAAATATGATCGGTTGTACATTTTCCGTACGCTTTGATCAGAAGTTTTGCACCAGTGATATTTTTGCCGTCCCAAGGTGTGAAAGGTTCTAGCAACTGCAGTCTGTCTGATGTTGGAGAGACCGCCACTTCTACCTTAGAACCATCTTCTGCTGGTGCAATATAACCGGGATCTTCCACATCGAACCCTAATCTTGGAAGTTCATCACCGTTTGGTTCATCAAGAAAAACCATTTCGCCATTTTTGTTTTTAAGTTGGTCTGTCAAAGGATTGAAGGTCAAATCTCCTGCAATTGCCAAAGCAGTGACCAATTCTGGCGAACCTACGAAAGCATAAGTGTTTGGATTGCCATCTGCTCTTTTGGAGAAGTTTCTGTTGAAGGAGTGTACGATGGTGTTTTTCTCTTGTTTATCAGCACCTTCACGAGCCCACTGTCCAATGCACGGTCCGCAAGCGTTGGCGAAAACTTTACCGCCGATTTCATCAAAAGTTTTCAGAAATCCATCTCTTTCTACGGTGAATCTTACTTGTTCAGATCCTGGTGTAATGGTATATTCTGCTTTTACTTCCAGATTTTTTTCTTTGGCCTGTTTCGCAACAGAAGCTGCTCTTGCGATGTCTTCATAAGAAGAGTTGGTGCAAGAGCCAATCAATCCGACTTCTATTTTTGTTGGCCATCCGTTTTTATCAGCTATTTCTTTCATTTGAGAAATAGGCGTTGCCAGATCTGGCGTAAATGGACCATTAAGATAAGGTTCCAACGTATCAAGATTAATCTCAATCACTTCGTCAAAATATTTTTCTGGTTCTGCCAAAACTTCTGGATCAGCTTTCAAAACGTGAGCAATGGCATCAGCGGCATTGGCCAAATCTTCTCTGTCTGTTGAACGGAGATATTTGCTCATATTGTTATCGTAAGCGAAGATTGATGTGGTTGCTCCAACTTCTGCACCCATATTACAAATGGTTCCTTTTCCGGTACAAGAAAGTGATTCTGCACCTTCTCCGAAATATTCTACAATGGCTCCGGTTCCTCCTTTTACGGTAAGGATTCCGGCTACTTTGAGGATGACATCTTTTGCTGCCGCCCAACCGTTTAGTCTTCCTGTCAGTTTGACACCGATCATTTTCGGGAATTTCAGTTCCCATGCCATTCCTGCCATGACATCCACAGCATCCGCTCCACCAACGCCAATGGCAACCATTCCAAGTCCACCAGCATTAACGGTATGGGAATCGGTTCCTATCATCATCCCGCCAGGGAAAGCGTAATTTTCTAAAACGACTTGGTGGATGATCCCAGCTCCGGCTTTCCAGAATCCGATGCCATATTTGGTAGAAACAGATTGAAGGAATTGATAGACCTCGTTGTTTTTGTTTTCAGCTTCAATCAAATCTTTTGCGGCGCCAACTCTTGCCTGGATCAGGTGATCTGCGTGAACGGTTGACGGGACAGCGACTTTCTTTTTCCCGGCCTGCATAAATTGCAAAAGCGCCATTTGAGCTGTTGCATCCTGCATTGCCACTCTGTCTGGTGCGAAGTCTACATAAGATTCTCCGCGCTTGAAGGTTTCTTTTACTTGCTTGGAGTCCAAATGTGCACATAGGATTTTTTCGGAATAGGTAAGAGGTCTTCCCATGAAAGCTCTTGCATCGTTCACTCTGGCTTCGAAGTCAGAATAAACTTTTTTGATCATCTCTAAGTCAAAAGTCATATCTCGATTTTATTTTTGTTCTTTATGAATTACTTTTTCCTTTGTTTAAAAGTAAAGTTTATATCAATGTACGTCATCAAATACTGTTCCTACACGGTCAAAGACAGAATGAATGTGATGAATGATGACTATCATTTACAACTATCAAGTTAAGCAAAAATGAAGTCTTGTTTTTTAAAATTGAGTAAAAAAAATCGGGTCATTTTAATCTGGAAGCGTTCTAAACAAAAAATGGAAGACTTCCAAAAGAAATCTTCCATTTTATATTTAAAAAAGTCTTTCGACTAAAATTTAAAATCTATTAATGACCCACAGTTACCAATTCTTTGATAGACGGAACGAAAGTCGTTAAATCAATACCTTCCACTGCTTCTTTGTATTCTTCAATGCTTGGGATTCTTCCCATAATTGCAGAAAGTACAACAACTGGTGTAGAAGCCAATAGAGATTCTCCTTTTTTACGTTCAGAATCTTCAACCACTCTTCCTTGGAAAAGTCTTGTAGAAGTTGCCAAAACAGTGTCTCCTTTCTCGGCTTTTTCTTGGTTACCCATACAAAGGTTACAACCGGGACGCTCCAGATACATCATATTTTCATATTCTGTACGAGCAGCACCTTTCGGAGCATTGTCATTAAATTCGAAACCTGAATATTTTTCTAGTAATTCCCAATCGCCTTCCGCTTTCAATTCATCGATGATGTTGTAAGTTGGAGCAGCAACTACAAGCGGTGCGCTGAATTCCACTTTACCATTTTTTCTTTCAATATTTCTCAACATTTGAGAAACGATTTTCAAGTCGCCTTTGTGAACCATACAAGATCCTACGAAGCCAAGATCTACTTTTTTGTCTCCGCCATAGAAAGTAAGATCTCTGATGGTATCGTGCGTGTATCTTTTAGAAACATCTTCGTTATTTACATCCGGGTCAGCAATCATTGGCTCAACAATAATATCAAGATCAACAACTACTTCTGCGTAATAACTAGCATTAGAGTCTGGTGTTAAAGCTGGTTTTTCACCAGATTTAATTTCTGTAATTCTCTTGTTTGCTTTATTAATTAATCCCTGAAGAACCTGATTGTGGTTGTCCATTCCTTTGTCTATCATAATCTGGATTCTGCCTTTCGCAATTTCCAATGATTCAATCAAAGTATCGTCTTCAGAAATACAAATCGAAGCTTTTGCTTTCATTTCTGCAGTCCAGTCAGTGAATGTAAATGCTTGATCCGCAGGAAGTGTTCCGATGTGAACCTCGATAATTCTACCTTGGAAGACGTTTTCTCCACCAAACTGCTGCAACATCTGCAATTGAGTTGCGTGTACCACATCACGGAAATCCATATGCTGCTTCATATCGCCTTTGAAAGTCACCTTTACAGATTCCGGAATCGGCATAGATGCTTCACCAGTCGCCAATGCTAATGCAACAGTTCCTGAGTCAGCTCCGAACGCCACACCTTTAGACATTCTTGTGTGAGAATCTCCACCAATAATGATTGCCCATTCGTCGATGGTAATATCATTCAGAACCTTATGAATAACATCTGTCATTGCGTGGTATTCACCTTTCGGGTCGCGCGCAGTGATTAAACCAAAATCATTCATAAATTTCATCAATCTAGGAATGTTTGCTTGAGCTTTTTTATCCCAAACAGAAGCGGTATGACAACCAGATTGGTAAGCACCGTCAACGATAGGAGAAATAACTGTTGCCGCCATCGATTCCAATTCCTGAGCGGTCATCAAACCAGTTGTATCCTGAGAACCAACGATGTTAACTTCTACACGAACATCAGAACCAGCGTGCAGCACTTTTCCTGGCGCTAAACCAACAGCGTTTTTATTAAATATTTTTTCAACAGCCGTAAGACCAACACCTTCTTTAGTAATTTCTTTTGATGGCGCATAAACGGTTGGGATTTCTATTCCTAAAATGTTTGAAGCCCAAGTCTGTAATTTTTTACCAAAAACGATAGCGTAAGAACCACCCGCTTTGATGAATTCCATCTTTTGTGGCGTGAAAGATTTAGAAATATCTTTCAGTTCCTGATCGCCGTTGTATAATTTTTTAGTCTTTGTATTAATAGTAAGAACTGTTCCTGTAGTTACAGAATAAACTTCCTCAAGGATGGGTTCGTTGTTTTCATTACGGATTACATTACCTTCGGCATCTAGTTTTTTCACCCAGTTTTGAAGATCGATACCAATTCCACCAGTCACGTCAACAGTAGTTAGGAAAATTGGAGAAATCCCATTTGTTCCACCTACGATTGGTGCGAAATTTACAAAAGGGATGTAAGGACTTGCTTGTTTACCTGTCCAAAGTGCCACATTATTTACACCAGACATTCTGGATGATCCAACGCCCATTGTACCTTTTTCAGCAATCAGCATCACACTTTTGTCAGGGTGCAGTGCCTGCAAAGCTTGGATTTCTTTCTGAGCTTCTGGCGTCATCATACACTTACCGTGAAGTTCACGATCTGATCTAGAGTGTGCCTGGTTTCCCGGAGACAATAGATCTGTTGAGATATCACCTTCGCCAGCGATGTATGTTACTACTTTTATTTCTTCCGCAGCTTCGGGAAGTTTTGTGAAGAATTCTGCCTGTGCGTAGCTTTCAATGATTTCTTTTGCTATTTCATTTCCGTTGTTGAATGCTTCTTTCAAACGGTCTGTGTCTGCTTCGTAAAGGAAAACCTGTGTTTTAAGAACGGTTGCTGCTTCTTTGGCAATATTTTCGTCCGTACCAAGAGCAAGATCTAATAGTGCTTCGATAGAAGGACCACCTTTCATATGAGATAGTAATACGAAAGCATAAGCTGGAGCAATTTCAACTATTTCAGATTGTCCAAGGATGATTTCTTTTAAAAACTTCGCCTTGACAGTCGCTGCACTTGTGGTGCCTGGTAAAACGTTGTAAATAAAAAAGTTAAGAGAGTCTTCCCTGTGTGTGTGTTCAGAATCTTTGATTTGTGAGATGATCTCGCTCAGTAACTCTGCACTGTCAATTGGCTTCGGGTGAAGGCCTTGGGTTCTTCTTTCTTCAATCTCTTGGATGTAATCCTGATAAATATTCATAAATAGAAATTCTTTTTAATGTTAAGCGTAGATTTATAGGTGATTGCTAATCATTTCAATTATAATTCTACATTATTGGTTGTTGCATTTGGCTTTTAAAGAAGTATTAGCTGCCCGAGAGTTTTCATTCTTCGCAAACCGAGCAAATTTACGAAATTATACGCTTTTAAATGGTTAGATTAATTTAGATTCAAAATAAATTAGATTTAATTTTTCTATAATGTTTAATTTAATCAAATTAATTTTTACTTTACAAAATCAAGTCGTTTGTTGTTGTGAAGTTGAAAATCAGTAGTTTAATTAAAAATAATAGAAGCCAAATTGTTTTTTGTGGTTTTTTTGTCTGTTTAATTGGTCTGTATTTTTTTATTGATCCATCAAAAAGTGCCTATTTTCTAAAATGTCCACTCAAGACCATCACTGGATATGAGTGCGCTGGATGTGGTGTGCAGAGAGCTTTTCATGAGTTGCTGCATTTCAGATTCTTGGAAGCCTTTAAGTACAATCCTTTATTCATCATTGCCATCCTTTTTTTGGTGATCTGTCTTCTGCTGAATTTTTCTAAAAATCAAAAACTAAGAAGTAGGCTTAAGCGTTGTGTGACGAGTAAGGTATTTGTCTTTGTTGTATTAATAATAGTTTTTGTATTTTCGTTGCTGAAAAACACAGACTTTTATAAAGATTTTATAATTCATTTATAAAAAAAATATGATGAAAAAACTTGTTAGCTTAATTTTTATAGGCTGTTTCTCTGCAGCTTTTAGTCAGATGGATGAAGCGCTTTTGCCTTCATTAATTCCCCAAAAGATCGATCAGAAATCCGGTTATGTTGATCAAAATGGAAAAGTGATGATTGCGCCGGAGTATCATATCGCAATGTTCTTTTCTGAGGATTGTAATCTCCTGAATTCTCCGAATAAAAACGCCAGGGTTTTTGGCTCCTCCGATTATGCAACGGTGGAAAAGAATCTGATCTCCTACAGGATCAATAAAAAGGGGAAACGCGTCTATCAGTACAAAAAATCTGATCTTGGGAAATGTTCTCAACCCTATGAGCTGCATCAATACAAAGCTTTTATACTCAACGGGATGTATGGGCTTGTGAGCAAAGATGACATAGACGTGGGCGGTTACAAGGATTTTGATATCTATCCGCAATATCAGCTGCTGCATGTGCTGGAAAGTGACAGGAGTAATCCAATGATCATTGCCGTGATGAACAATAAATTTGGCGTAGTGAACAAAGAAAATAAGATCGTGATTCCTTTTGTTTATAATGATATAAAAGCCAACCTCTCCTGGAAAACAGCCCATCTGTTCGAGGTTTCAAAAGATGGGAAATCGTACTTTTACGTTGATAAAAATAATAAAGCCTATTAATTCAAAAATAATTGTAATTTCGCAGTCAGAAATTTAAGGGGTGCTGTAATAAGCTGAGATTATACCCAATGAACCTGGAACAGGTAATGCTGTTTAGGGATACCTCATTATAAATGATAAAACATCAATGATAACTGATTATCTGCAGAAGGATCATTTATCAATCGTCAACGATCATTTATATCTATAGTCGCCCCTTTTATTCTAAATAAATTTTAACAATCAAAATTTTTTAAGAATGAAAGGTTTACTTTTTTTAGGAGTCTTAGTTGCTCCGTTCTATTTTTCACAAACTACAGATTCTGTAACTGTTACAAGCATTCAGGCTGTGGAATTCACCAAAAGAACACCGGTTGCGAAATCGATCATCAATGTTGAAAAAGATCTTGCCGATAAAAATCTAGGTCAGGATCTTCCGATTCTTTTGAAGAATCAAATGTCCGTAATTTCTACTTCAGATGCAGGAAATGGCGTAGGTTACACAGGTTTTAGGATCCGTGGAACTGCGGGAACAAGTATCAATGTCATGCTGAATGGCGTGCCTTACAACGATTCTGAATCGCAAGGTACTTTTTTCGTGAATGTGCCGGATCTCACGAGTTCGGCTTCGCAGATCGTGATCCAGCGTGGTGTCGGAAGTTCTTCTAATGGTGTTTCGGCTTTCGGTGCTAGTGTGAATGTGATTTCCAGAGATCCTTCGGATGTGTTTTCAGTAAGGACGGATGATTCTTACGGTTCCTTCAGTACCTATAAATATGGTGCTGAGGTCAATTCTGGCAAGTTTTGGAAAAACAGACTGTCTGTGATGGGAAGGTATACGCATATCCATTCGGATGGATTTATAGACAGGGCTTCTTCTGATCTTCATTCCTATCTTTTTTCTGCTTTGTTTCAGGAGAAAAAGACAGAGCTCAGATTATTAGCCTTCGGCGGAAAAGAGAAGACTTACCAAGCCTGGAACGGTATTGATAAAGCCACCTGGGAGACCAACCCAAGATTCAATTATTCCGGAGCGATTTATGATGCGAATTGGGAAAGTATCACAAGTTATTACGATAATGAGACAGATAATTACAGACAAAATCACTACCAGTTTTTATGGAATCAACGTTTTTCCAACGCGTGGAAACTTGAAACAACTTTACACTATACCAAAGGGAAAGGTTACTATGAAAATTACAAGCAAGGTGATCCTTTTGCGCGATACAATCTGCCCAACCAGTTTGTGGGCGGTGCAGAAGAAGCCTATTCGGATTTCATCAGGAAGAAATGGCTGGACAATGATTTCTATGGCGTGATCTCTACATTGTACGGAAAGTTGGGGAATCTAGACCTCAATGTTGGCGCAGTTGCAAATCAGTATTACGGAAGACATTTTGGCAACGTAACTGGTGTATTCTTGCCGGAGATCAACGCGTTCGAATATTATAGAAACCGGTCGGTTAAGAATGAAGTGTCTGGTTTTGTAAAGGCAATCTATCAGTTAGGGCAATTCGAAATTTTTGGAGATCTTCAGCTTAGAAATATAGATTACGATACAAAAATAGTGCAGCAAGGTGATTCTGAAGGTGCAGATCTGAAGCGGAAGTGGACGTTCTTCAATCCCAAAGCTGGAGCCAATTATCATATAGCAAAAGGGAAGGTTTTCGTTTCTTACGCCAATGCGCGCCGCGAGCCAAACCGAGACGATCTTTTCGCTAATTCTGAAACGAAACAAGAAACGCTTCACGACTTTGAAGCTGGTTTGGAACAACAATATGGAAAGCTTGCCGTGACGGTGAATGCCTATTACATGTATTACGAAAACCAGCTGGTGCTTTCCGGAAGAATTAATAACATTGGAGAGTTCATACGTCAGAATGTGGACAGGAGTTATAGATTGGGTGTGGAAATAGCTGCGAATTCGAAAATTTCGGATAAAATCCAGTTTGGCGCCAATCTATCTTTGAGTCAAAATAAGATTAAAGAGATCAACGCTGCTCAAAACGAAGAAGATACGGTTTTAAAGAATACCGATATTTCATTTTCACCCAATATGATCGCTAATGCGAACGTTCTTTACACGCCATTCAAAAATTTTAATCTTGGAATAACAGCGCAATATGTCGGTAAGCAATATTTAGATAATCTCGAGACCGCCGATAACAGACTCAAAGATTATTTGGTTCCAGATTTCCATATGTCGTACAAATTGCCATTAGCAAAAAATGAAGTGGTTTTGCGATTCTTATTAAATAATTTCACAGATGTTAAGTATGTTAATAACGGTTTTAGTGGACCTTACTACTTCTCACAAGCTGGGATTAACTTCATGTTTGGAGTTTCTATGAAGATTTATTAAAGTTTTTATGTTTGGTAATCAGTTTGTTGTGGTTTTTTTTATGTCTGATATAAAAATTTTTCTTTGTTGTTTTAAAATTAATATTAGATTTACATAGAGTTCACGATTGCTTTTGTGAGGAGTGATGAACGACTTTATATAGACCTTAAAAATTAACATTTATGAGAAAAATTTATTCTTTAGCGATTGCTTTGGTTGCAAGCATCGCTGTATCTGCACAGCTTACGACACAAATCGTGAGTCCTGGTGTTTTCAAATTGACTTATGGCGCTGCCAATGACTATTCGTTTTACGATCCGGGATTTCAAGTTCCTACTTTTTATGTTCATACATGGATTTCATCCGCGGATAATTCTGTAAATACGTCATATGATGATGCCTGGACCAATTCTAGTGTTACGATGAATTGGGATTCTGTCGCAAATGCATACGTTGGGACAATTAATCTAAATACTAAGACTTTTACCAACAGTAATAATACAGTACCAGCTGGGACTACAGTTCAAAAATTAGGAATTGTCTTCAAAGATATGCAAAATGGAGCCACCAAACAATCTGCTGATTCTACTGTACTAGGACCAACAACACTTCTTACATTGGCTGTTTCTGAGTCCAACGGTAGAGTAAAATCGCAAGTGGCTGCAGGTAAACTGTTTACTTCTGCCAAAGGGAATATAGACCTTACGGTGTATGACTTCGGTGGGAAAGTTATCAAAACTTTAAAAGCAAATGCAAACGGAAATCCAATCGATCTCAACCTTTCTCAAAAAGGTTTGTACTTGGTGAAAATTTCGGGCAACAACAGTTCTGAAGTGGTAAAGTTTGCTTATTAGACCTTAATTATTCATATCAAGATCAAAAGGTTGCTGTAAAAAGCAACCTTTTTTATTCTCTTTAACCTCAAAAATATGTAGTTTTGCGCCAAATGAATTTTGAGTATTTTTTATATCAATATCTTCTGAAGCATCACAAGGCAGAAGTACCGTATTTTGGAGTTTTTGAACTTACAAAAAAATCTGCGAGCATAGATGCAGAAAATTCGATCATTACACCACCAAAAGAAGTGGTGGTATTTCAATATGTGCCCGGACTTGTTGATGATCAGTTAGTTAGGTATATTTCTGATCAAACCAATTCTGATCTTTCTACTGTTAAAAGTAATTTAAAGAATGAAGTGGAACAGTGGTTTCAGAAATTACAGACACCTGATGGTCTCACGTTAGAAAACATCGGTCAATTTCAACTGGATCATGACCACAAAGTAGTCAAAATAACAGATGATCATCACGATGTGTTTGGTCTGGAAGCAATCAATTTGCAAGCCCTGAAAAAAAAGTCTCAAAAAAAATATTCAGATTCGGAACATTACACATTTAACAAAAGTGTTATTTGGACATTTTCCGCCATCGTTATAATAGGAACGATTGTACTTTTTTTTCTAAGATATCAACCATTGCTTTTCGGGAAGTCATCTAGAATTCCAACAAAGAAAGAAAGCACGAAGAGATCAGAACCCAAGAGAGTTTTGACCATTCCTAAACAAGATTCAATAAAAACAGACAGTATAAAACCGACAACGAATGCAAAAATCCAAAAAATCAATAGATAGCCTTACGGTAATGACCAATATCGTTTTGCCAAACGAAACCAATTCATTAGGGAATCTTTTCGGAGGCGAGTTGCTGTCAAGAATGGATCGCGCAGCATCCATTTCCGCAACCAGACATTGCGAAAGAAGAGTGGTGACGGCTTCTGTGAATCATGTGTCCTTCAACCATCCGATTCCGGAAGGTGGCATTGTGGTTTTGGAATCAAAAGTGTCACGGGCGTTTTCTACCTCTATGGAGATCTATGTAGAAGTGTGGTTAGATGATCCTATCAATCAGACAAAAACACACACCAACGAAGGGATCTACACTTTTGTGGCGGTAGACGAGTTCAATCGCCCTATCCCAATTCCTCAAATAGAACCGGAAACAGAGTTGGAGAAAGAACGTTACGACGCCGCCATGAGAAGAAAGGAATTATCACTGATTCTTTCTGGAAGAATGAAACCTGCAGATTCTGTGGAACTCAAAAAATTATTCTTAGGCGAGTAATTTTAAACCAATTACATACGGGCTTTTTCTAAGCCCTTTTTTTACATCTAAAATTAAAGAAAATGAAAATCCTTCAGCTCGATAAAAACCATCCCTTAATTTCTGAACAGCTTACCGCAAAAGGCTTTCTGATAGAAGAAGACCACATTTCCACTTACGATGAGGTTTTGGAAAAAATAGGTGGCTATGAGGGCGTTATCATCCGAAGCCGAATTCCGTTGGACGAAAATTTCCTGAACAGAGCTCCGCATCTCAAATTCATTGCAAGAGTCGGAGCGGGAATGGAAAATATCCATCTTGAAACTGCCGGAAAATTAAATATAAAATTAATAAATTCTCCCGAAGGCAATCGCGATTCTGTCGCAGAGCACGTTGTCGGGATGTTGTTGATTTTGATGAACCGATTATTTATTGCGTCCAATGAAGTAAAAAACGGAATCTGGAAACGTGAGGAAAACCGTGGTGATGAGCTGCTGGGCAAAACGTTCGGAATCATCGGTTACGGAAATATGGGAAAAGCCACAGCCAAAAGACTTTCTGGTTTCGGCGTTGAGGTGATCTTCCACGATATTCTTCCAAATCTTTCTGATGAGTTTGCAACACAAGTTTCTTTGGAGGAACTTCAGAAAAGGGCAGATATTCTGAGTCTTCATATTCCATTAACACATGAAACTAATGATTTGATTGATGAAGAATTCATTTCAAAAATGGAAAAGAATTTCTATTTCGTCAATACAGCCAGAGGGAAAAATCTTAAAACGAAAGCTTTAGTAGAAGCAATTGAATCTGGAAAGGTGCTCGGCGCTTGCCTGGATGTCTTGGAATTTGAAAAGTCGTCTTTTGAAAACCTCGAAACTGAAAATCAGGATTTGCAATATATTTTAGATTCTGATAAAGTGATTGTTACGCCTCATATTGCAGGCTGGACCCAACAAAGTAAAATCAAATTGGCTCAGGTGATAGTCGATAAAATTGTTGAAACCTTCATGGATTAGTTTCTTAAATTAAATAAAATTCCCAACGGTTTATTTAACATTTCTTAAGACAATTCCCTTCGCTCAAAATTCCATTTTATGTTAACTTGCGAACCTTAAAGAAGTTTGGATATAATGAATTTTAGAAAAATAATTACCCCGGTTTTAGTTGTTTTGTCAATTGTTTCTTGCCATAAAAAATCGGAGAAAGATACTGATGAAGAGGGTTCAAAATTTCCAAACTACGGAAATGTTGATCTGGAAAAGGTGTTTACGCCAGAAGAGTTGACATTGCCAAACCAGGCCAATATCTTAACGCAAATCAATAATTATTACCAGAAAGTCTGGGAGCAAGGCGATCTTAGCGGCGGATTATTAATTGCAAAAGGCAACAAAATTATCTTCGAAAAATACCGGGGATTTGGCAGAGAAGGCAAACAAATGCCAATTGATGAAAACACACCACTTCACGTGGCGTCTGTCAGCAAAACGATGACCGCAATGGCAGTTCTGAAATTGGTAGAAGCCGGAAAACTAAAACTCGAAGACAATCTTACCAAATTTTTCCCCAAATTCCCTTATGCTGACATCACCGTTTTCAGTCTGTTGGCACAAAGGAGCGGACTTCCCAAGTACGAACATTTTGATCAGGCTATAAAACCTGTGCCGCAAGAACTCAAAAAAGAATATTTGACCAATCAGGACGTTGTGGAGATGCTGATCAAATACAAACCAGCGCTGGCAAAGATTTCCAACACGGGATTTATGTACTGCAACACCAATTTTGCACTGCTGGCTTTGATTGTAGAAAAAGTAACAGCCACGCCTTTTCCAGAAGCAATGCAAGAGATCGTTTTCAAACCATTGAAGATGACGCACACCTATATTTTTCAGAAAAAAAATATGCCCACGGCCTCACAATCATTTTTCAGTGGTTACAGGCTTTATCCGTTGGATCATCTGGATTTGATCTACGGAGACAAAAATGTTTACACCACACCAAGAGATCTTCTCAATTTCTCGGTGGCAATCTATTCCAAAGATTTTCTGAAGCCAGAACTCGAAGCCAAAATATTCGAGCCTTATAGCAATGAGAAAAAAGGAATTAACAATTACGGTTTCGGATTCCGAATGAAGAATTTTGACAACGGCGAAAAACTCACCTACCACAACGGCTGGTGGCACGGGACCAATTCGGTTTTTGCACATCTTCTGAAATCTAAAGTGACGATCATCGCAATTGGAAACAAATATTCAGGAAAAGTGTACTCCGCTTTGTCACTATCAGGATTGTTTGAAGATTTCCCTTTCGAGATGGACAAATTCAACAAAACGATGAACCCGACGGGAGGTAGCGAAAAAGATACAGCAGCGGCAGGAAACGGAGAATTGTAAAATAAAAATTTGGGCGCCTTTATCCGCCTTCCGTTCCCGCTTTTTTCTTTATCGCTCAGGCAGCGATAAAGAAAAAGAGCTCCACTCAAGTCGGGGCGCGCTTCGCAAGGAATCAACATTTCATTATCAATCCACAATTTGTCATTCCTTAAGAATCCAGACTGTTGAGATTCCTACGGAAAGACAGAGTACTGTTTATTTCAGGATAATTTTGATTACATTTCCATAAGAATCTCCTTGCTAAGGAAAACCGCAGAGTGGTGAACTGTCAATAGAAGGTCAAAATTCAAAACGACAATCTAAGCTCCAGCGGAGCGACCTGTAATTTATTTTAAGGGCAAAAACTATTATAACAGAAAATGAACTAAATTATTTTTGTGTAAAAAATAAACTTTATTGAATTGATTATCAGAACTTTAATAATTATTAAGGTTCTTTTTTTATATTTGATGTAATAATTGTTACATTACAGATGTCTTACTTTTAAACAACCAAGAACTCAACTACTTTCAAAGCTTAAAACTTTGAACCTCAAACATTAAAAGAATCAATATGACTCAGGAAATATTTCAATCAACGGTTTACAGTCTCAAGAATGAGATGTTCCGTTTTGCGAAAAAGTTTCTGATGAGTGCAGATGAAGCCGAAGATGTGGTGATGGATCTGATGATGAAGTTCTGGCAAAAGAAAGAAGAACTCCTGGCAGTAGAGAATCTGAAAAGTTTCGCGATGAGAAGTGTAAAAAATGAATGCCTGAACCGCCTGAAACACCACGAAGTGAAATTGGGATTTGCAAGCCAGACAAAACACACTTCGGAACTTTATCAGATCGAAACCAATAATATGAGAGAGCAGATTCTGGGATTCATCTCCCAACTGCCCGAGAAACAAAAAATGGTCATTCACCTGAAAGATGTAGAAGAATATGAAATCTCAGAGATCGCGGGAATAATGGAAATGGAAGAAAATGCAGTCCGCGTGAACCTGATGAGAGCAAGACAAAAAGTGAAAGAATCAATTAACAAACTCTATGCGTATGAAAACCGACAGATACAAGGATTGGGAATCTAAATTCTTCGAAGGTGAAGAACTGACGCCGGAAGAAGAATTGTTCCTGAAAAATGAAAGCGACAACCCTTATTTCTCATTTCTGAAAGACGAGAAACAGGAAAAACTGGATATCAGCTTCGCGGATTTTTTAAAGAAAACAGAAGAACCGAAGATTGTTGTACTTCCAACTAAGCGAACTTCTTATAAGATATATTGGATGGCAGCTGGTTTAGTTTTATTAATGGGAATGAGTGCATTGTGGATGTTCAATCAGCCTCAGAAGATAGAAACAACGATTGCTAAAAATCCTGATGTTCCTAAGAAAGAAAAAGTAGAAAAAGTTCCGCAAGTTGAAGAAACAACAGAACAAACTTCGGCACCAAAACCAGTTTTGGCCAATCAGGAAAATCAGAAAGCTGATCAATCTGGCAATGACAAAGTGGTGAAAAAACTTGTCAGAAAAGAATTTGACAAACTGATGGCGCAACAAGAGCAGTCATCTAAACAGGAAGAGAAGCAGATCCAGGTTCCGGCAGAATCTACCTTAGATTACCGTCCGAATTATGTGATCATCAACGGCAAGCCCATCTATGATGAGAGTGAAGCTATTGCTGTGACAGAGAATGCTTTTAATTATTTTGCAAGTAACGTTACCCAAACCATAAATCACGCAGAATCTGCCCAAAATCAAGTTGATTTTTACAGGATTCTCAATTATTAATTTTAAAATCAAATGTCACCGCTCCAGATAATATATTCAAGCTAGATCTAGTCAAAACGGCGGTTGCATCTGACCTTAAACAAACAAATATTAAAATGAAAAAAATATCATTATTATTCGTACTATTTCTATTGTCTACCAACATCTTTGGGCAGTCGGAAAAACTAAATGAACTCTTTGACCATTATCAGGATACGGAAGGCGTCACATCTATCAAGATTGCGAAACCGATGTTCAAACTGCTGAACAATCTTAAAATTGATGATGCAGAACTGGGCAAGATCCAGCCGCTATTAGGAAAAGTAAATGGACTGAAAATGCTGATTCTTGAAAAACCAAGTAGGTCTGAAAATGGAGCTTCTACAGATCACAAATTGCTAGTGCAATCCGGAATAATTGAAAAAGAAATTGCAGCCTCGCTCAAGAATATGAAATATGAAGAGCTGGTAACTGTGAACAGCCGCGATGCCAAAATCAAATTTATGGCGCAGGATATTACCGCCAATGTTATGGATAATCTCATCCTTAATATTATGTCCGATGACAGTTCTGTTCTGATGCTGCTAGACGGAAAAATATCAATGGATGATATCAGCAATCTGATGGCGGAAACGCAGAATGTAACCTCCGTTAATCCTGTTTCTACGATTACTTCTAGCAAGACGAATCCGGGAAGTGTGAGAAGCGTTTCGGAATTTAATGGAATCGAAGTTTCTTCCGGCGTGGAAGTAGAGTTCAGTCAAAATCCAAATCGAAATGTAACTGTAAACACAGAGGCAGACAAACAGCAATATGTAATGACTGAAGTTGAAAATGGTATTTTGAAAATTTTTGTAAGAAACAAAGGTGTTAGAAATTTGAACTTCAATCACTTGAAAGTTGTTGTTTCCAATCCGAAGTTGTCCAGACTTGTTACAAAATCCGGAGCGTCTTTTAAAGCAATAACACCGGTCAGCGAAACGACGCTTGCCTTGAGCAGTAATTCTGGCTCGTTGGTTTCCGGAATGTTCAAAATCTCTACAAACACCGCTTTGGAAGTAGAGTCCGGATCCAATGTTAAAATCAATCTGGATACAAAATCGGTAGCGATCGACGCCAGCAGCGGCAGTTCTTTGAAATTATCAGGCACGGCAAGCACAAGCGTGATCAGCGCCAGCAGCGGCAGTTCCGTTTCTGCAGGTGACTTTGTGACAAAATCAGCAGTTGTGGATGCGTCTTCCGGATCTAGCGTGAAGATCAATACGACAGACAGTGTCACTGCCAGTGCAAGTTCTGCGGCATCCATCCAATACAAAGGGAATCCTTCAAAAGTAACGAAGTCTGCGCAAGAAGTGACGGGCGCAAGTATTACATCCATCAACTAAAAAACTTACAATTATGTTACGATTCTTATACATTATCATCTTAGCGGTTGTCGGTTTTTTTCTGCAATCGTGTATGGTTTCTCAGAAAAAAGTGCACACTGATTTTTTTGACAATCCAGGATTTAAAAATAATTCCACTTACCTGAGCATCAATGTTCCTACATTCCTAGCAAGGTCATATGTGAAAAATGCTTTGAAAGAAGATGGGGAAAGTCAGGAAGTGATCGATCTGGTAAAGAAGATCAAAGATGTGAAAGTCCTCATCGTTGAAAGTTCTAAAACACCCTTTAAAGCGGAGTTTCAAAAATATCTGACCAGCAATCATTACGAAGAATGGATGTCTCTGAAACAGGAAGGTCATCTCATCAGCCTCAATGCACAGCAGACCGATGACGTGATCAAACGAATGATCATCACGGTGAGAGATGACCAAGACGAAACGATTTTCGTAGATGTGACGGGGAAATTTTCCGCAGATGATGTTTCAAAAATCATCAATGCCACGGAAAAGAATCCAATCAAAATCAATCGAAATTAATTGTTCATCAACCACTATTGATTAGTGGTTTTTGTGATTTTAAGAATTCTTTCCTTAGCGTGGTTGATCAATTTTTTAATGAGATCCAAAGGCACATCCTCATCCAAAGGAATTTGAATGGCACCTTTTGAAGTTTTGTAATTTGCCAATTCCTTTTCATAAAAAGAAATCGCTTCTGGTCCGGGATAAAGTCCGATATGGTGGGTAAATACGGCGAAATGGATCAGATTTTTATTCTGAAAAACAAAAGTCGGCATCAGGTATTTAATACATTCTTCCACTTCCGGAATTTCTTGTTTGATTTCAGTTCTAATGGTTTCCAGTTGATGTCTAAGTGCGGCATCAAACTGAGAAAAGTAATCTTCGAAGGTTTTCATCAGTCATTTTTTTTATTAAGAATCTGTTTAAAAATCATTAAAAAGAAAAATCCCCAAGACATATTTCTTTTCCCAAAGCTAACGGGCGGAAAAATGCCTTGGAAATTTCGTGAAAATGGCGCCCTTTAGGATCGGGGAAACAATTTTGATGATATTTAATAAGCTTTAAAGTTAAAAATTAAAATGATATACGAGATTTTCTCAGAAATTATCTTCGGAATCTGAAATACTCTGTTAATTCGTGTGTTTTTCCTTTCATAAAAACCGAAGCCATTTCCATCCCGATGACCGAAAATGTAATCCCATTGCCTCCAAAACCTAAAACAAAATAAGCGCTTGGAAAATCCGGATGTTCGCCGATGTAAGGCAATCCGTCTTTGGTCTCGCCAAAAGTTCCTGCCCAAACGAAGTCTGTCCGGAAGTCATTTTTTGGTAAGTATTTATCTAACTTTTTGACGAGTTTTTGTTCTTTTTCGTGAAGTAAAGAATCTCGTTTTTCAGCATTCACAAATTCTTCGTCCTCGCCTCCGATTAGAACTCTATTGTCGTCCGTTGTCCTCATATAAATGTAAGGTTCTGCTGTATTCCAAACCAGAAGATCGTTCAGTTCTTTGGGGTTTTTCTCATTCTGTTCGCCAACGATTGCATAGGTGGAAAGCAGGTTTACAAAATCGTCTTTGATGATCTCTGTACTTTCGAAACCGTTGCAAAAAATTACTTTCTTGGCTTTTATTTTGTTACCGAATGCAGTCGTCGCCGTAACGCTGTTTTTTTTATAATCAAATTTGGTAATATCGGTTTTATCAAAAACCTGCAAACCTTTTTTATGGTTGTAATCTAGAATGTCGTGCGCCAGAGCAAACGCATCAATGCTTCCGCCTTGCTCAGACAAGATGCCGCCGAAGGTATTTTCGATTTTAAATGTTTGACTGATTTCTTCCGCAGAAAGCCATTTTACAGGGAAACTGGCTGCTTTTCTGGCTTCGAATTCCTTTTTCAAGTCCGGAACATCTTTCTTGAAGGCTGCAAAATACAGCGATTCTTTTTTGCGGAAACCACATTCGGATTTTACTTTCTTAGCTACTTTTCCCAAAGTGTCTATCGAGTCATAGCACGCCCAATAGGCTTTTTCCGCCCCTTCTTTTCCGATCATTTCTGAGAGTTCAAAAAGTGGCACATCGATCTCGTATTGAAGCATTGATGTCGTTGCACTCGTACTTCCGTTCCCGATTTCCCTTCGGTCTACCAAGACCGTTTTGTGACCGTCTTTTATCATTTGATGTGCCAGGAAAGAACCTGTAATGCCGCCACCGATGATGAGAATTTCCGTTTCGATATTTTCTCTAAGCGAAGGGTAAGAATGTTTGATGCCGTCTTTAACAAGCCAGAATGGTTCGGGAGATTTTAGTTTCATAGTTTGATTTTTGATTTGATGGTTTTTGCTAATCAAAAAGTAAACCGAGAATTTATCCGAATTAAAACTACAGAAATTATTTAAAGTTTTAATTGGAATGCATTAAGGAGAGATGGTCTACAAAACTGCTTTTTGTAATTTTTTGAACAGTTATTTTGTCATAAAATGTTAGATGTTTTAGTCTTCTGATTATTCTTTTTTTTCTAA
This sequence comes from Epilithonimonas tenax DSM 16811, assembly GCF_000428485.1. Lineage (GTDB taxonomy): Bacteria > Bacteroidota > Bacteroidia > Flavobacteriales > Weeksellaceae > Epilithonimonas > Epilithonimonas tenax. The sequence goes on from NZ_AUAA01000012.1 coordinate 38,203, forward strand.
AAGTTTATCTGCATTTAAAAATAAGATGTTTATCTGTAAGCTTCGGATGTTTAGGTTCTGAAAACTTGTAATCTATTCTAATCAGTTTTTTTGGGAACTGACGATGGGGAAATTCCAATTTGATCAGGTTTGCCAGGATGTGTTTTTTTTTCTCATTTTTTCTGATGAGATTGCTCCCGATAGTAAATTTGTTTTTTGTTCAGAAACTAATTTTCCAGTAATTCCCAATGTTTTTTTGATCTTTGTTTCAATGGTATTTCCGATTTTTGTTTGTTTGAGTACCCCGCAGATGTTAATGTCAATGCTTAAAATGCGTCTATATAGATGATTTTTACTTTTTTTTAACCACAGATTATATTGCTAGATTCTGAGAGATAATCTCAATTTAATAAATAGTTTATAACTCTTTATGTTGTTGTATTTCAATAATTCATATCTTTGCAGTTGGTAATTTTTTATAATGAAAAAAAGATTAATACTACTATTTATTTTAATAGTGGGCTATGCAAATGCTCAATATGTTGGGATAAATTCTAATAATCCATTAATGACTTTAGACGTTAATGGTGTTGCTGCAACTCCTTCTACGATAGACGGTATGCGTGCTCCTAGAATTACTTTGGCGCAATTGAATCTAAAAACAGGGTATGATGCCAATCATATAGGCGCTTTACTCTATGTAACGAATATTGCAGGCTCTACCGTAGCTTCAACGGTAAAAGTTACAACAATTGGTTATTACTACTTTGATGGTGCAATTTGGCAACCCGTTGTTTCAAGATCAGGTTCAGTGGTTTTTACAGCATCATTGGGAAATGGGAATGGTTCTACTGCTTCTGCATCTGTTGCCGCTACTGCTTTTAACACCGTACCTTTGCCAAATGTGACAAAAAATATTGGTAGCGGGGTTTGGAATACTACAAATAATACTTACACTGTTCCAACTTCAGGAACTTATATTATAAAATCGAGCGTAAGGTTGGTAGATGGAAGTCCTATACGGAACCTATTTCAGGCTGTGAATACTACGAATTCAGACATACCAGATGGTGTTTGGCAGACCAATAACGGGAACAGGTGGACTATGCTTTATAACAGGATTGCTTATTTTAATAAAAATGATCAGTTAAGACTTTACATATATTCAGATGGAGCTGTTGCTAATATCTCTGATGCGTCTCTTAATATTGTTTTGTTGAGTGAAAATTAATTTTTAAGAAAAAATTTTATTGAAAATACAAAACCCTCAAAGAAACTCTTTGAGGGTTTAATTTATAATTTTTTAAGACAGTTAGTAGTGAAAAACTGCCCGTCCAGATACGTACTTACATATTCCTTCTGTACTTCCCACCCACTTCAAACAAAGCGTTGGTAATCTGCCCAAGCGAACAATATTTCACGGCATCCATCATTACATTGAATAAATTCTGTTGATTGATGGCAGCGTGTTGTAACGTTTTCAGAGCAGCTTCGGATTTATCTTCATTTGATTTCTGGAAATTATGAAGGGTTTCAATCTGAACCTGTTTTTCTTCCTCTGTAGAACGGATGACTTCTCCCGGACGAACCGTTGGTGAACCGTCTTTTCCAAGGAAAGTATTTACCCCGATGATTGGATATTCTCCGGTGTGCTTCAACCACTCGTAATGCATAGATTCTTCCTGAATTTTAGAGCGTTGGTACATTGTTTCCATTGCACCCAAAACGCCACCTCTTTCGGTGATTCTGTCAAATTCTGCATACACCGCTTCTTCAACTAGATCTGTCAGTTCTTCAATAATAAATGAACCCTGCAGCGGATTTTCATTTTTAGCTAAGCCTAGTTCCTTATTGATAATCAATTGAATTGCCATTGCTCTTCTTACAGATTGCTCAGTTGGCGTTGTAATTGCCTCGTCGTAAGCGTTCGTGTGCAAAGAATTACAATTGTCATAAATTGCGTAAAGTGCCTGCAACGTTGTTCTGATGTCATTGAAATCAATTTCCTGAGCGTGAAGAGAACGTCCTGAAGTTTGAATGTGGTATTTCAACATCTGGCTTCTTTCGTCTGCGCCGTATTTCAGTTTCATTGCTTTTGCCCAAACTCTTCTTGCCACGCGTCCGATTACTGAATATTCAGGGTCGATACCGTTGGAGAAGAAGAAAGATAAGTTGGGAGCAAAATCATTGATGTCCATTCCTCGCGACAAATAATATTCTACATACGTGAAACCGTTTGCTAATGTAAATGCCAACTGAGAAACCGGATTGGCGCCCGCTTCTGCAATGTGATAACCAGAAATAGAAACCGAGTAGAAATTTCTTACTTTTTCTGTAATAAAATATTCCTGAACGTCACCCATTAATCTCAAGGCAAATTCAGTAGAGAAAATACACGTATTCTGAGCCTGATCTTCTTTCAAAATATCAGCCTGAACGGTACCACGAACGGTTGCGATGGTTTTAGCTTTAATTTCAGCATACGCTTCCGCAGGAATCACTTCATCTCCCGTTAAACCTAATAATTTTAAGCCTAAACCGTTGTTGGATGGAGGTAATTCTCCGTTATATTTGGGTCTTTCTAAACCTTTATCGTCAAATTTTGCTTTTAGAGCTTTTTCAACGTTGGCTTCAAGTTTATGTTCTGCAATATATTTCTCAACATTTTGGTCGATGGCAGCATTCATAAAGAAAGCCAACAACATCGGCGCCGGTCCGTTGATCGTCATTGAAACCGAAGTCATCGCATTCACCAAATCAAATCCGGAATACAGTTTTTTAGCATCATCCAAAGTGGCGATAGAAACTCCCGCATTTCCAATTTTACCATAAATATCTGGTGGTAGAGCAGGATCTTGTCCGTACAAAGTCACAGAATCAAACGCTGTTGACAAACGTTTTGCATCCATTTCCGCAGAAACGTAATGGAATCTTCTGTTGGTTCTTTCTGGTCCGCCTTCTCCGGCAAACATTCTCGTTGGGTCTTCTCCTGTTCTTTTGAAAGGATAAATTCCTGCTGTGTACGGGAATCCTCCAGGAAGATTTTCCTGACCTTTCCATTTGATCAAGTCTCCCCAATCGGTATATTTAGGAAGAGAAATTTTTGGAATTTTTAAGTGAGATAAAGATTCTGTGGAGGTTTCCACCTTGATTTCTTTTCCACGCACGAAATACGAGTAAAACTCAGCTTTGAAAGCTTGTTTCGTATCATCCCAATTGTTCAGGAAATCGATATTTTCCTGTTGAAGATCTTTTTCTGCTTTTTGATATTCAGTGTCTAAAGTTTCATTTGAAAGGAATTTTTTTACTCCCTCAATGTGATACATTTTTCTTGCTAATTCAGCTTGTTTTTCAACATTAGCGTCGTAAATTCTATTATTTTCAACAATTTCGGATAAATAACGAACTCTTTTTGGAGGAATAATCGTGATGTCTTCAGAAACCTCCTGTTCTACAAAGCCTTGCAAGTTTAAATCAGAAAACTTATCATTTACTTTTTCAATTAATCTATTGTATAAATCAGTGGTTCCGTGATCGTTGAATTGAGATGCTTTTGTTGCATAAACCGGCATATCGTCTAACGGACTTTCCCACAACAAATGGTTTCTCTGGAACTGCTTTCTAACGGCTTGAAGGGCATCTAAAGCACCTCTTTTGTCAGATTTATTTAAAGCAACCAAATCTGCGTAATCCAACATATCAATTTTTTCCAATTGCGTGGAAGCACCGTATTCAGGAGTCATTACGTACATAGAAACATCCGCAAAATCTGAAACCTCTGACCCAGATTGACCAATACCTGAAGTTTCCAAAATAATCACATCTGGATGAGCCAATTTCAATACATTTAATGCGGAATGAATGAATGGAGAAACAGAAACGTTGTTTTCTCTTGTTGCCATAGAACGCATATAAACTCTTGGATCATTGATCGCATTCATACGAATTCTATCTCCCAACAAAGCTCCTCCGGTTTTCTTTTTTGAAGGGTCAATGGAGATGATCGCAATTTTTTTATCGGTATTGGAACGCAGGAAACGTCTTACCAATTCGTCTGTTAAAGAAGATTTTCCGGCTCCACCTGTGCCTGTGATACCGATAATCGGGATGTTTAAGTCTTTTGATTTTTCGTCAATGGCTTTTACCAATTCTGGTTTTTCTTCGGAGAAGTTTTCAACAGCAGAAATGATTTTAGCAATACTTGTAGAATTGTCGAAACTTATTGAATCTAAATCTTCTACAGTTATCTCTTTTCCTGTTGCGAAGTCTGATCTTTTTACCAAATCGTCGATCATTCCCTGAAGACCAAGTTCACGGCCGTCGTCTGGAGAATAGATTCTGTCTATTCCGTAAGCCATAATGTCTTCTATTTCCTCGGGTAGAATTACACCACCGCCACCGCCAAAAATTTTGATTTGTGGCGAGTTTTTCTCTCTTAAAAGGTCATAGATATATTTAAAATATTCGTTGTGACCGCCTTGGTAAGATGTTAAAGCAATCGCATTAGCATCTTCCTGAATGGCTGTGTTTACAACTTCTTCAGCAGATTTATCGTGACCAAGGTGGATGACTTCGCATCCTGTTCCTTGAATGACACGACGCATAATATTGATGGCCGCATCGTGCCCGTCGAATAACGAAGCTGCGGTTACAATTCTTACTTTGTTTGTAGGTGTATATTTTTGGGTTTCCATATTGTATTATCGATTGTTTCCAAAGATAATATTTTTTGTGAAATGGCAATAGGATGGAAGATGGGTGTGAGAAGCCTGGTGTAGCGTGTACGGAAACCAATGCCAATAGCCGCGATTGCAACGGCATCCTTTTTTGGCATTGCGGGGAAAAAATGTCTAAGAATTAACGACTCGTCGTTCGCAATGTCAAAAAAGATACAGTGGAAAGCGGGATACAGCTCCTAAAAAAAATTATTGCTTGATGAATTTGAAGTTTTTGATGCCAGAATCTGTTTTTACAGATAGAACGTACACGCCTGAAGGTAATCGGGAAACGTTGATTTTGTCCTTGTTGTCAGACATCATCCTTTTGCCGCTAAGATCGAAAATGACCACTTTTTCTATTTTGGTTCTGACATTCAGCAGGTGGATGTCATCTGTTGCTGGATTTGGATAGATGTTCAGATCTGTAAGCTCTGATGTTCCCAGGGTAGCAAGTGCATCTGCCAATGTGATAGGTTCCCGGAAAAGAGAAAGCTCGAATAAGCTATTGCCGTCCAAAACGAAATGGCTGTATGCTTCTGCTGTGTATACGGCAAAATCTGTATTTTCCACACGACTGAAGTTGAGGTTTTCTGTGGTTGTGTTGGTTTTCTGATCCAGGTTTTTGAACCAAGTAAAACTGTAATCTCCGGAAAGGGATTGCTCTAGTTTTGCTGGTTGGCCTACAGCGGCTAATACGGTTTTGAGATCGTCGTAACGCTGAGGTGAGTAGTTCAGCTCTGTCTGCTCTGCGAAATCTGTTACATAATTGGATAGATCTGCCTTAGAAAAACGGTTGTTGCTGATGTGCGTAATCTCGGGCAGTTTGTCCGGAAGTTCGCCTGTCAATTGATTGCTGTTTAGATTGAGCATCATCAGTTTTGGCATTCCCAGAAGTGAAGACGGGAAATCTCCTGAAATCTGATTGTTGTTCAGGAAGATCTGCTGAAGGTTTTTTAGCGCGGTAAGTGGGGCAAGGTTTCCGGTAATTTTGTTTCTTCCAAGATTCAGGTTTTGGAGTTTTTGAAGTTGGGAGAGTGGTGCGGGAATCTGAGAAATGAGATTGTTTTCCAAAGACAGCCATTCTAGATTGGTCAGGGTCGACAGTCCTGCGGTACTTTGCTCGGTCAAATTATTATTGCTAAGATTAAGGCTTGTAAGTTGGGTGCGTAGAGACACTGGTGTGGGAATCTGAACCAGATTTGTCCCTGAAAGGGAAAGTGTTTTCAGTTTTGTAAGTCCTGCGATGTTTGCATAAGCATTGGCTGCAAGTGGATTGTTGTCAAGCGTTAAGGTCTCTAGGTTTGTGAAGGCAGCAATTTTTGCAGGGATAGAGACCAAACCGAGATCTGCAAGATTTAGAATTTTGATACCAGTGAGATTCTGAAGAATGGCGTTGACGTCCGTAATTGCAAATGTATTCCCACCTAAACCCAAATCTTCCAGATTAGAAAGTCCAGACAGCGAAGTGGTCGGGTCGCCTATCAATCTGTTGTTGCTGAGGTCTAATTTTGTCAATGAACTTAGTGCAGAAATGCCCATTGCCACTTCCCCAGTCAATTTGTTATTGCTGAGGTCAAGTTTTGTGAGTTTTGAAAGTGAATTGATAAAAGTCGGGAAATTACCGCTGAGCGCATTGCCGGAGAGATTCAGTTCTGTGATGACGCCATTTTTTACAACCACACCAAACCAGTTTCTAGGGTCTTGTTCCAAGTCCCATGGTCTGTTCCAGTTTTCTCCGTCTGTCGCATTGTAAACATTAATCAGTGCGTTTCTTTCTGCATTGGAGATGCTCCATTGTGCGTGGAAAAAATTCGAAATCAGTAAAAAGAATATAATTTTTTTCAAGTGTTTTTAAAATTAAACGACAAATATAGCAGATAATCAAATTACTTGATTTGTTTTTATTTAAAATTAATCATTATTTTAAACTAGAAAAAGTGATTTTCGCAAAACTCCAATAGAAATACCACAAATGAAAAAATCCAGCTTTGGTGCAGAGCTGGATTTTAAATTTAAGAAATTTGGTTTTTATTTTCCAAGGTAAGAATTGTACATCCAAACCTCTTTTTCTTGTTCAGTGATGTAATCGCTCATTTGTGAGTTGGTTCCCTCGTCGCCGGCTTTGTCTGTGATGTCAAGAAGCTCTCTCTGTAAGTCAATCACCACTTTGAAAGATGCCAAGATGATCTCTACACTTTTATTTCCATCACTCACTTCTTTGCTTTCTTTGATGGTAGAAACCTTAAGATAATCTGAGTAGTTGTGGGCTGGTGTTGCACCCAGTGTCAGGATTCTTTCAGCGATTTCGTCAATTTTTAAGACCAAACTATTGTAGAGCTCTTCGAATTTTGGATGAAGGGTGAAGAATTGATCACCTTTGATATTCCAATGTGAGCCTCTTGTATTTTGGTAAAAAACAGAATAGTTGGCCAGCAGAATGTTTAGTTTTTCTGAGATGTTTTGGCAATCGGATTCTTGTAGGCCGATCAGGTTTGAATTTTTCATTATATAAAGTTGATTTGTATTGATATTAAAATGTGGTGGGTGAAGACAGATAACAATTATCAATAATCTTTCCAAAACTAATTATTTCACGAAAGAATGATGGTGTCAGGAAGATAAAGGACTTATTGAAAAATTCTATTGCTAATTATTTTTGATCTAACTAGTTGTGCATTAAAAAATTATTCATATTTTTGCACCCTAAAATAAAAAGCAATTAAATGCCTACTATTCAACAATTAGTTAGAAAAGGAAGAGTCGCACTCACCAAGAAGAGTAAATCGGCTGCCCTTGATTCTTGTCCACAAAGACGAGGTGTATGTACGAGAGTATATACTACCACTCCTAAGAAACCTAACTCTGCACTTAGAAAAGTTGCAAGGGTAAGACTTTCAAACGGTAAAGAGATCAACGCCTACATCCCGGGCGAAGGACATAATCTTCAAGAGCACTCGATAGTATTGGTACGCGGCGGAAGGGTGAAAGACCTACCGGGAGTACGTTATCATATCGTAAGAGGAGCACTGGACACTGCAGGTGTAAGTGGTAGAACTCAAAGACGATCTAAGTATGGAGCTAAGAGACCAAAACCAGGTCAAGCTGCAGCTGCACCAGCAAAAGGAAAGAAAAAATAATCATTAAATAAGGTACAGAAACAATGAGAAAGACAAAAGCGAAAAAAAGACCGTTGTTACCAGATCCAAAGTTTAATGATCAATTGGTAACTAGATTTGTAAACAACTTGATGCTAGATGGTAAAAAATCTATCGCATTCAAAATATTCTATGACGCATTAGACCTTGTAGAAGCAAAAAAAGGCGAAACTGAAAAGACAGCCCTTGAAATCTGGAAAGATGCATTAACTAACGTTATGCCTCACGTAGAAGTACGTTCTAGAAGAGTAGGTGGAGCAAACTTTCAGATTCCTATGCCAATCAGAGCAGATAGAAAAATTTCTATGGCAATGAAATGGTTAATCCTTTACTCTAAAAAGAGAAATGATAAGTCAATGGCTTTGAAATTGGCTAACGAAGTTGTAGCGGCTTCTAGAGAAGAAGGTGCTGCATACAAGAAAAAATCTGATACTCACAAAATGGCGGAAGCTAACAAAGCTTTCTCACACTTCAAATTCTAATTAGAAATGAGTAGAGATCTTAAATTTACAAGAAATATTGGTATTGCTGCGCACATTGATGCTGGTAAAACTACCACTACAGAAAGGATTTTATTCTATACTGGAGTAAATCACAAAATTGGTGAGGTTCACGATGGTGCTTCTACAATGGACTGGATGGAGCAGGAAGCAGAAAGAGGTATCACCATTACTTCTGCTGCAACTACTTGTTCTTGGAATTTCCCAACAGACCAAGGTAAAGTTCTTCCTGACACAAAACCTTACCACTTCAACATCATCGATACACCGGGACACGTTGACTTCACAGTAGAAGTAAACAGATCTTTGAGGGTATTAGATGGTTTGGTATTCCTTTTCTCTGCAGTAGATGGAGTAGAGCCTCAGTCTGAAACAAACTGGAGACTTGCTGACAACTATAAAGTAGCGAGAATGGGATTCGTAAACAAAATGGACCGTCAAGGTGCTGACTTCCTTAACGTGGTAAACCAGGTTAAGACAATGTTAGGATCTAATGCCGTTCCAATCGTTTTACCAATTGGTGCTGAAGAAGATTTCAAAGGCGTTGTTGACTTGATCAAAAACAGAGCAATCATCTGGGATGAAGCAGGACAAGGAGCTACTTTCGAAGTAGTGCCAATTCCTGAAGACATGAAGGCTGAAGTTTTGGAATACAGAGAGAAATTAGTTGAAGCTGTTGCTGACTACGATGATACTTTGATGGAGAAATTCTTCGAAGATCCAGATTCTATCTCAGAAGACGAAATCAACGAAGCGCTAAGAAAAGCGACTATCGATCTTTCTATTATCCCAATGACTTGTGGTTCTTCATTCAAAAATAAAGGCGTACAGTTCATGTTGGATGCAGTATGTAAATACTTGCCTTCTCCATTGGATAAAGATGATATCAAAGGTACAGACCCAAGAACCGATGCTGAAATTTTCAGAAAACCAGACGTTAATGAGCCTTTCGCGGCTTTGGCATTTAAGATTGCTACCGATCCTTTCGTAGGAAGATTGGCATTCTTCAGAGCTTACTCTGGAAGACTAGATGCAGGTTCTTATATCTTGAACACCCGTTCAGGTGATAAAGAAAGAATCTCAAGAATCTATCAGATGCACGCTAACAAGCAAAATCCTGTAGAATATATTGAAGCAGGAGATATTGGTGCAGCGGTAGGTTTCAAATCGATCAAAACTGGTGATACTATGTGTGACGAGAAAAACCCAATCGTTCTAGAATCGATGGTTTTCCCAGATCCGGTAATTGGTATCGCTGTTGAGCCTAAAACTAAAGCTGACCAGGATAAAATGGGTAACGCTCTGGCTAAATTGGCTGAAGAAGATCCTACTTTCACAGTGAGAACTGATGAGGCTTCTGGACAAACGATCATTTCTGGTATGGGTGAGCTTCACTTGGATATCATTGTTGACCGTATGAGAAGAGAATTCAAAGTTGAAGTAAACCAAGGTCAGCCTCAGGTAGAATACAAAGAAAATCTTACAAAAGTTGCTCAGCACAGAGAAGTTTACAAAAAACAATCTGGTGGTAAAGGTAAATTTGCGGATATCGTATTTGAATTAGGACCTGCTGACGAAGGTAAAATTGGTTTAGAATTCGTTAATGAAATCAAAGGTGGTAACGTTCCTAGAGAATTTGTTCCTGCTATTGAAAAAGGCTTTAAAGCTGCAATGAAAAACGGTCCTTTGGCTGGTTTCGAAGTTGAAGGTATTAAAGTAACTCTTAAAGACGGATCTTTCCACGCGGTGGATTCTGATGCACTTTCTTTTGAATTAGCTGCAAAATTAGGATTTAAAGAAGCGGGACGTGCTGCTAAGCCAGTAATTATGGAGCCTATTATGAAATTGGAGGTTGTAACTCCGGAAGAATATATGGGTAACATCATTGGTGACCTTAACAAGAGAAGAGGTACTATCAGTGGACAAGAAGAAAAGAACGGTGCCGTTGTTATCAAAGGTTCAGTTCCATTATCTGAAATGTTCGGATATGTTACGACTCTAAGAACACTTTCATCAGGAAGAGCTACCTCTTCTATGGAATTAGAGAAGTACCAGGCTACTCCTCAAAACGTTGCTGAAGATATCATTGCTAAAGCAAAAGGTTAATTTTTTAAATCAAAGAAATGTCACAAAGAATCAGAATAAAACTAAAATCTTACGATTACAACTTGGTAGACAAGTCTGCTGAGAAAATCGTAAAAACGGTAAAGGCTACTGGTGCTGTTGTAAACGGACCAATTCCATTGCCAACGAATAAGAGAATCTTTACAGTACTAAGATCTCCGCACGTAAACAAGAAAGCAAGAGAGCAGTTCCAATTATCAGCTCACAAGAGATTGATGGATATCTACTCTTCTTCTTCTAAAACTGTTGATGCTCTAATGAAATTAGAACTTCCTTCAGGTGTAGACGTAGAAATTAAAGTGTGATAATTGAGCCTTTTGGCTATAAGCTAATAGCAATTAGCTTTACACTTTGCAACTATACTAAATCCGTTCTCGAAAGAGAGCGGATTTTTTTTGAATAGTATGAAAGGCCTTAACAAAACTTGAAAACTGATCAGGTAAATTAATCAAAAGTGCATGTCTGGTAGATAGATTTTATCCGGTTGTTAGTTTTATAATATTTTTCATAAAACAATGTATTGTTTGTGATAAAATACTACATTTGTCGCCTTAAATTAAAAATATGAATAAAAGATTAACTATTTTACTATTTTTAGGTGGACTATCATTGACGAATGCACAATGGATTAAGTCGATACCTAATGTAAAAGTCACCAAAAAAAGTGATAATTCTGTCTATTACAAGTTAGATATCAACGCTATCCGCGGCCAATTGTTGGCTGCTGATAAAATTGCAAATGCAGCTGGAACTGTCACCGTAGCGATGCCTACAATAGATGGAAAAATTGAAAGATTCGCCGTTAGCAGCTTTCCCGTGATGGATGAAGCGCTAGCTAAGCAATATCAGCTAGGTTCTTATGTTGGGGTTGGGATAGATGATCCTACAAAATATGTGAGATTTAGTGTAGCGCCCAATGACTTCCAATCTATGGTAATCAGCAATGGTAAATATGAATTTATTGAGCCAGCAACAGATAACAAAGCCTACTATTCTGTACATGGTAAGACCAGTAGAGATGGTGCTTTTACTTGTACCACAAAAGAAGAGTTTGCTTCTGTAGAAAGACTGCATCAATTAGGAAAGAACGCAAGTGCAGACAAAGCAGGAAACAAAAAGTTCCATACGCTTAGATTGGCGATGTCTGTTACCGGAGAATATGGTGCTTATTTCGGCGGTGTTGCTGGAGCGCTTGCACAGATCAACGCAACCATGACAAGAGTGAACGGTGTTTTTGAGCAGGAGTTCAACCTACACCTGAACGTTGTCAATGCGCCCAATCTCATTTTTACCAACGCTTCTACAGATCCTTACAGTGCAGCATCTCAGATGTGTAAATGGAACTATGAGTTGATGAATGTGTTGCACGGAGGCAATTATGGCATTACAGATGCAGATTATGATATCGGACACCTGTTCGGTAGAAGCGGCGGAGGAGGTAATGCAGGTTGCATTGGCTGTATTGGTAGCAATGATGTAGCATTTACGACCTACAGCGATTGTGGATATTCTTACAACTCTCCAGACAATTACAAAGGTAGCGGTATTACTTCACCAGGAACTGGTGCGCCTAGCGGAGATGCTTTTGATATTGATTATGTAGCGCATGAGTTGGGGCATCAGTTAGGAGACAACCATACGTATAGTTATAATGAAGGAACTGGTGTGAATGTTGAACCAGGTTCTGGATCCACGATTATGGGCTATGCCGGCATTACAGGTGCTAATACAGATGTTCAGGCACATTCAGATCCTTACTTCCACAGTGCGAGCATAGATCAGATACAGGCCAATCTGGCTTCCAAAACAGTAGATGTGGAAACCAATATTTCTAATAATCCGCCTGTTGTGACTGCTATGACAGCAACCAATTACACGGTCCCTAAAAGTACAGCGTTTGTATTGACTGCAATAGCTACAGATCCGGACGGTGATGCGTTGACTTATTGTTGGGAGGAAATGGATTCCAGCAACATTGCAAACGGAATCGGGATGGCATCAGGAACTGGTGATGGAGCATCTGCACTAGGTAATACAACTTCAGGAGCCACTTACCGTTCTTATGCTCCAACAACAAACCCCACAAGATATTTTCCAAAATTATCCACAGTGCTTAGTGGTGTTGTGAAAAATACCGCAGATTTTGAAGCGGCTTCTACTGTTGCAAGAACCACCAAATTCAGAGTAACAGTAAGAGATAACAAAGCAGCAGGACAAGCGCAGACCGCTTACACTACGCAGACTATTGTTGTAGGATCGGCGGCAGCATTTACTGTAAGCACAACATCTTTATCTGCAGGTACCAATTCTACAGTGACTTGGGTGCCTTCCGGAACAACCGCTTCTCCCTATAATGTAGCAAATGTTAAAATCGATTTCACGTCAGACAGCGGAGCAACGTGGACTACTTTGGCAGCTTCTGTTGCTAATAGCGGGACCGCAAGTGTCGCTGTTCCTGTAGCATTAGCCGGTAAAAGCGGACACATCAGAGTATCTGCAATCGGAAATGTTTTCTATGCTGTAAAAGCTGCTACGGTTGGATCATTAGCAGTGTCTGATGTGCACGGTACCAAAGCAATTCAGATTTTCCCGAATCCGGTAAAAGATGTCCTGAATGTTTCTAACGTCACTCTGAACTCAAACTACGAGATCTTCAGTGCAGCAGGCCAATTGGTTTCCAAAGGTAATCTTGGAACTGGAAAAGTAACAGTTAATAAGTTAGCAAAAGGCGTTTATTTCTTAAATGTAGATGACAAAGGAACTGTTGTAAAAACTAAATTTGTAAAAGAATAATAGTTCTAAATTTATTTAAAACCAAGAGCCGTTTCAGAATTTCTGAAGCGGCTTTTTTTAGGGCTGCGATTTTAAGGCAATCATTTTTTTAATGCTAAAAAAAGTCTGTTGTGTGCTCTTAGATAATTTGAAATTTTCGAAATTTTTTGCCCTTCGCTGGCGAGACCGGTCCGCTCGTGCTTACAATTTAAAAAAGATACGAGCCAGAGGTTCACATCAGCGGGATTTACTTTAGATGATGTACGAAAATTAAAAAGTAAATGTCTTGCTGCCATGAGTGCATTTGGGTTGAGATTACTACGGAATGACCGTAGTATGTTTTAATCTGTATAAAGTCATCAAAACCAAAAGCCGCCTCAACAACTGAAGCGGCTTTTGTATTGAAGTGAAAACTAAAATTACTTATTCGTATAATATCCAAAATACAGACAGCTGCTTTGGAGATTCTTATAGGTGTCGGTTTGTCCGTAGTTGGCTTTCAGCTCAGCAAAAGAGCTTCGGAATTTTTCATTCTTGGTCTTGTTGGCAAAAAACTCGTTTTGTTTGGATTTTGCTTCATAGTTAGGATCGTCATATTTTACGTTCAGCGGATTGTTGGCTTCCCACTGGTAATATTTACCTTGTTCGGCACTCGCCATCTGGAAGAGGATTCTGGCTTGGTTTTCTTTGTCTTTTGATAAGGACAGCGCTTTTTTGTAATACTTGATTGCCAAATCAAAGTTGTCTGGTTCTACATAACTTCTGCTCGAGAAGTTTTTGTAATACAAATAAAATGGCGACTGCAGCTCGTTCCCAAACTGGAATTTCGGACCATTGCTGTTATCAACATCCATTACAAAGATCTCACGGTAATAGCCTAAGAACGAAGTATTGTACAAGAGATTCCCAAGAAGCTGATTGGCCAGTCTGGCTTTGTCATCATTGCCTTTGCCGGTATTCTCCAGCTGTATCATTGCTTCTGCCAGTTCTACCTTATTCATTTTGTTTTTGATGAATGGGAAGTTAAAAAGTCCTTCTGCTTTCATAGATTCCTGAGGCTTGCTTTGGAAACTTTCCCAGACATTGTAACCGAAAACTAACGACGAAATATTATTAAAACCATTATAGACACCATTTTCAAAAGTCATAGGTTTTTCAACATAAGTCTTGCCATCATCTTTCCAGTCGCCCAACATTCTGGGGATGCCTTTGTAGTTTTTGGCTTTCTGATAGTACTCTTTCGCTTTTTTGAAATCTGCCAATCGCATAGCCCGGTCACCATAGATGACGTTGAAGAAAGATTCTGGGTCGGTAATGTCTTCCATTTTCTTCACGAGGTAATTTTCAAAAGCTGTTTTGTTGGCTTTTTTATAGAATTCTTCTACTTTTCTTACGAGATCAGAATTCGGGTTGTACTGCAGGGCAGATAGGCTGTTGTTAACGAGGAATGATTTGGCATCCTGCTTTTCCAGGAAGTATCGGTTGGCCAGAATGTCCATCACAAAATCTTTCGTCGAAGGCTGATAAGTCCAGTTTCTATTATCTCCTTTTTGCTCAAAAACCGAGGCGTACTTTTTCATTAATACATTTTCAAACTCGGGAGTGATCGTAGGTTGGGAAACAATCTCATTCAGCATTTTAAATTTCTCGATTTCTGCGAGATATTCTCTATCCGTTGTTTTTATTTGAGATAAAATCTTTTGGCTTTCTTTATAATCCGTGTTTAGGAATTTGATGTAGGCTTCGCAAAGCTGCCAGAATTCGTCTGCACCTTTTTTGTTTTTGGCAAGAATGATAGTGGTTTCCAGGTCTTTCGCAAAATCTTTGGTTTGCTCTTGGTAATTGTCTGGTGCATAGAGAGGCAGTCTCTTGTTTCGGAAATGGTCGCATTTTTCGTCATTGCAATAAGGGTTTACCACCAGATAGTTTCTTTCCAACTGATTGATGGCTCGCACGGTGAGGACTTTCAGGATGTCTGATTCTGTGTTGTTCTCGATCATTTTATTCATTATCGGAACCGGATTGTTGAAGGAGTTGTAGGCTAAGAGAAAGTACGCCATATTCTTATCTTCCGGTGTTTTGGCCTGTGTGAGGATTTTATTAAAGTCCTTATCTGTTGCCAGAAACATAGAGTTGTAGGCACTTTCTTTTTTGTTTTTGGTGTTTTTAAAAACCTGGAAAAAGTCCCAATTTGCTTTATCAAAAAGTTTTAGTCCGCGTTCTGCGCCAGCTTTTTGGTCTAGCGCATAATAGTACATATGGTTTTTCAGCTTTAGAGGTTCCACATAAGTTTGGAAAGCATCTATGGCCGGCTGGTATTTTCTGGAATAATGGTTGAAGCGAACCAGCTGATAGGCGTATCTCAGTTTAATATCAGGGTTGGTAGCTGCTTTGTAAAGTGAAATTAGGGCTGCATTTGTTTTGGTGTAATTCAGCTGGGTCGCATTTTTGTCAGCCGTTTTTTCGTCTCTGTAATAGTAGGCGTCTGTATTTTCAATATAATTAATCCTCATATAAGGTTCCATATATTTGGCTTGGATTAGATAATCCACTGCTTCCTGGTATTTCGCATAAAATCCTTTCCCAAGTTTTTGAAAGAGCGGATGTGTGAGTTGTCCTTTCTTTAGGCTGTTCAGATGCTTGATGTCTACTTTTGTCACCAATGCATTGGTTTCTTCGTAAGTGAGTTTATTGTCGAAGTATTTCACCCAAGATTCGATGTTTTCATCGGGAATGTTTTTTTCTATCCTGCCATCGTAATCATAACCGTAGAAATGACTGCTGTAGGTCAGTAGAAAAGGTTCATACGTTTTGTTGTGAATCATTTCTTGAGCAAACAAGTTGAAATAGTCATAATCCGGATCATACCAGCTACAGGCTTTGGAGCTTTGCTGGAAACCTAAAAATAATGCGGCGGTCAAAAAAAGTTTTTTCATTGTAAAAGTGTTTTGTAGTTTTTTGTAAATCTATCGTCCAAATGATAATATATAAGGATCGGCTTGTAATCTAATTTTTCGTTGATGAATTTAATACTTTCCACGAGATCTTCTTCAGGGATTTCCTCGATTTTTATTTTAAAACCTTTGTTAAGATACTGCGAGTGATAGAAATCGTCCTTCAGAACTTCAAACGTATTATAGTTGATTGTCTTAAAGTTTTTATTCTGCCTCAATTCTTCTGCCGTTAATGCATTGATCAGTTTTCTCTTCCCCACGTGATTGGTCACGATTCCCCAAGAATAGATTGGCAGCGCCACGTCTAGTTTTACAGGATAAGTATCTAATTGTTTCAAATAGGATTTCATAGTCTTCACATCCAGGATTGAATTCTTATTCTGATTTTCCAATGGGGAAAAAGTGGCATAACACATCAGGTACATCTTCTCAACGGGTGGAACTCCCGTCTGTGATCTATCTTTTACTTGATGAAGCCGTAACGTGCAGGTGATATTTTTCTTCGAAATCTTTTTGAGTAGGATCAGAAATCTGAAATAATCGTCTTTTGTAGAAGCTGTCCAGTCACTGTCAATTTGGATTTCATTTTCAAGATTGAGTTTGTGATTTGATTGGATTCTATTGATATGATTATTGATCTGAGTTGCCAAAAATTTGATCTCATTAGGTTTAATACCAATCCAGGTTTCATTGGTGATGAAAATGACTGGGACGATCTGTTTGTCAACAGAAAAATTGTTATCAATAGAAATTACACCGACTTCCAGAAATTGATTGTTCTGTTTTACAATATCAAAAAATCGAGTGTAAAGATTGGGAACTTTGCTTTTAACTAGAGTCTGCTGTTCGTTTTTATTTAAATTTAATTTTGACCGCCAAAAGTAAAAACCAAAGTCATTGTCAATGTCGTTTTTAGAGCAGCTGTTGCATATTAAAATACAAACCAGGAGCTTCAAAAGTCGTTTCATAGAAATGTGTTATTAAGGATTTATAATATTAAGGATTTAAATAACAACGGAAAAATAATTTTCAGAAAATAAAATCCAATCTTCGATCAGCTGAAAATGTAAATTTGAATAAAAAATTGAGTCATAAAAAGTGGTTTGGAAGATTCGGAAATACTGCTACTTTACCAAGTGAGCTTCCTCATCTCAGGAGTTTTATTAATTGTTATGCTGTGGGCGATCACTGTTTTGGTTTTTTCTACTATTCGGAAACCTTACGGGTTGTGATTAATGCCTGTTGTTATCATTACTATTTTGATTGTTTCTGCATCCAAAAGTCTCAGAACATAGATGGGAATGCGGTTGAGCTGAAGTTTAATGAGTTGATCAAAGTGAGGAAACAGACTTGCTAGCAGACAGTGGATATAGATGCTTTTATGGAGAAGGAGATGGGCCAACTTTATCAATATATTGTTTAGGGCGCAGAATTGTTCAAGAGGGTGAAGATAGGCACAAGTGTTATTTTCTGCAGTCTGCAGTACACAACGCCGAAATAAGTATCAGGAAAAAAATGAACAATTATAAATCTGCAAATTATATTTTATTTTTAAAAGGAATAATTTCCCAAAATCACGTAACTCACAAATTATCAAATAATTTCCGAATATTTATTTGTCAATATAAAAAATATTCTTACATTTGCACACTCATTTTAGGGAAAGAGTATGCCTATTTCAGACATAGAATATGACGAACAGCGCTAAAATGAAAGTTTTAATATAATAGATATATATAAATAATGTCAGGTATTATTGGAAAAAAAATCGGGATGACATCTCTGTTTGACGAGAACGGCAAAAACATGCCTTGTACCGTTATTCAAGCAGGTCCATGCTCGGTTTTACAGGTCAGAACCATTGAAAAGGACGGTTATAAAGCTGTTCAGTTAGGTTTCGATGACAAGAGTGAGAAGAACGTTGGTAAAGCGTTAGCTGGCCACTTTAAGAAGGCTGGTTCAACTCCTAAAGCTAAGTTGGTAGAATTCTATAGAGAATTCGTAGACCAAGTAACAGTAGGAGTAGATGTAACTGTGAAATTATTCGGCGAAGGAGAATTCGTAGATGTAACAGGTACTTCTAAAGGTAAAGGTTTCCAAGGTGTTGTTAAAAGACACGGATTTGGAGGTGTAATGCAGGCTACTCACGGACAGCACAACAGACTTAGAGCTCCAGGTTCTATCGGTGCGGGTTCGGATCCATCTAGAGTATTCAAGGGGATGAGAATGGCAGGTAGAATGGGAGGTAAGCAGGTGACTGTTCAAAACCTTCAGGTGTTAAAAGTAGATGAGGAACAAAATCTTTTAGTAGTAAAAGGTGCTATTCCGGGAGCGAAAAATTCTTATGTAATTATCAGAAAATGGAACTAGTAGTATTAAATACATCAGGAAAAGAAACCGGAAGAAAAGTAACTCTTGACGAAACAGTTTTCGGAATTGAGCCAAATCAGCACGCGGTTTACTTAGAAGTGAAACAATATCTTGCTGCTCAGCGTCAAGGTACTCATAAATCAAAAGAAAGAAGCGAAATCACAGGTTCTACCAGAAAGCTTAAGAAGCAAAAAGGTTCTGGATCTGCTAGATATGGTGATATCAAGTCGCCAACTTTCAAAGGTGGAGCTAGAGTTTTTGGTCCAAAACCAAGAGACTACCGTTTCAAATTGAACAAATCTTTGAAAAGATTAGCTAAAAAATCTGTACTTTCTCAAAAATTGAAAGATAACAGCGTTAGAGTATTGGAGAATTTCAGTTTTGATGCACCTAGGACAAAAGAATTCATCACATTGTTGGATGCTTTGACTCTTACAGGTAAAAAATCATTATTCGTACTTCCTGAGTCTAACAAGAATGTATATTTATCTTCAAGAAACTTACCTAAAACGAAAGTGTTGAATTATAACGAGATTTCTTCTTATGATTTGATCAACGCAGGTGAGATTATCTTCTTGGAAGATGCAGTAGAAAAATTTCAGGAAAACTTAAAGAAATAAATCATGTCACTTATTATTAAACCAATCATTTCAGAAAAAGCAAACTATCTTACAGAGTTGAGAGGTGCTTATTCTTTCTTAGTTGCTCCAAAAGCAAATAAGATCCAGATCAAAGGTGCAATAGAAGCACACTATGGTGTAAAAGTAGCAGACGTTAGAACGATGATTTATGCGCCTAAAGTTTCTACTAAAAACACTAAACAAGGACTTCAAGTTGGGAAAACCAATAAATTGAAAAAAGCTGTTGTAACATTAGCGGCTGGAGAAGTTATTGATATTTTCGCAACTAATTAATTAATTTATAAATAAGAGTAATGTCTGTTAGAAAATTAAAACCTATCACCCCGGGACAGAGATTCAGAGTTGTAAACAACTTTGAGGAAATTACTACCAACAAACCAGAGAAATCTCTAACTGTTGGTATTAGTAAGTCAGGTGGACGTAACCAAACTGGTAAAATGACCATGCGTTACACCGGCGGTGGACACAAAAAGAAATACAGAATTATCGACTTCAAAAGAAACAAACATGATGTTGAAGCAACGGTAAAAACTGTAGAATATGATCCAAATAGAACTGCTTTCATCGCTTTGGTGGAGTATGCAGACGGAGAGAAAAGATATATCATCGCTCCAAACGGAATCAAAGTAGATCAAAAAATCATCTCAGGAGAAAACGTAGAACCTAACGTAGGTAATGCGATGAAACTGAAAAGTATTCCTCTGGGAACTGTGATTTCTTGTATCGAACTGAAACCAGGACAAGGTGCTACTCTTGCTAGAAGTGCTGGATCATCCGCTCAATTAACTTCAAGAGACGGTAAATACGCCATCGTTAAATTGCCTTCAGGAGAATCAAGAATGATCCTTACTGAGTGTTATGCAATGGTTGGATCTGTTTCTAACTCAGACCATCAGTTGACTGTATCAGGTAAGGCTGGTAGAAGCAGATGGTTAGGAAGAAGACCTAGAACAAGACCAGTAGTAATGAACCCTGTAGATCACCCAATGGGAGGTGGTGAAGGACGTTCTTCTGGAGGTCACCCAAGATCTAGAAACGGTATGCCAGCTAAAGGTTACAAAACTAGAAAGAAAAACAAAGCGTCTAACCGTCATATCATATCTAAACGTAAATAATTATGGCAAGATCACTTAAAAAAGGACCATTTATTCATCATACTTTAGATAAAAAGGTTCAGGCAAATATAGAGTCTAATAAAAAGACTGTAATCAAAACTTGGTCTAGAGCGTCTATGATCTCTCCAGACTTCGTAGGTCAGACTATCGCAGTACACAACGGGAAATCCTTTATCCCAGTTTATGTTACAGAAAACATGGTAGGACACAAGCTAGGCGAATTTTCTCCGACAAGATCTTTCAGAGGTCACGGTGGTAACAAAAATAAAGGAGGTAGATAATCATGGGATCAAGAAAAAGAGAAAGTGCATTAGCACGTAAAATAGCAAACCAAGATGTGGCAAAAGCGTTACACAACGACTGCCCGTCTTCTCCAAGAAAAATGAGATTAGTTGCTGATATCATTAGAGGAGTAGAGGTAGAAAAAGCTTTGTCTATTCTAAAATATTCTAAGAAAGGTGCTTCTGAGAAATTGGAAAAAGTATTACTTTCTGCAATTGCAAACTGGCAGTTAAAAAACGAAGGCGCAGACATAGAGGAAGCTAACCTTATCGTAAAAGAAATATTTGTGGATAGCGCAAGACAATTGAAGAGACTAAGACCAGCACCACAAGGTAGAGGTTACAGAATCAGAAAGAGATCTAACCACATTACATTAATCTTAGGTACTAAAAATTAATTCAAGGTATGGGACAGAAGACAAATCCAATCGGTAACAGATTAGGTATCATCAGAGGATGGGATTCTAACTGGTTTGGTGGTAAAAACTACGGTGACAGAATCGCTGAAGATTACAAAATCAGAAGATACCTTGAAGCAAGATTAGCTAAAGGTGGTATTTCAAAAATATATATTGAGAGAACACTTAAATTAGTAACTGTAACTATCACAACTGCTAGACCGGGATTGATCATCGGAAAAGGAGGACAAGAAGTTGACAAACTAAAAGAAGAGTTGAAAAAATTGACTGGAAAAGATATCCAAATCAATATCTTCGAGATCAAAAGACCTGAGCTAGATGCAGTACTTGTTGCTGACAGCATAGCTAAGCAAATTGAAAACCGTATCTCTTACAGAAGAGCTGTGAAAATGGCAATCGCTTCTACAATGAGAATGGGTGCTGAAGGTATCAAAGTTCAAATATCTGGAAGACTAAACGGCGCTGAAATGGCACGTTCTGAAAACTTCAAAGACGGAAGAATTCCTTTGTCTACTTTTCGTGCAGATATCGATTATCACATCGGTGAAGCATTGACTCAGTATGGTAAACTAGGCGTAAAAGTTTGGATTATGAAAGGAGAAGTGTACGGTAAAAGAGACCTGACTCCACTTGTAGGACAACAGAAAAAAGCTCCATCTGGAGGACGTAATGACAGAAATGACAGAGGCGGAGACAGAGACAACAGAGGAGGCGACAGAAAACCAAGAAGAAATAATTAATAAAATTTTAGAGGCCAGTTTTTAAATGACCGTTACTTTTTTAAAATCTAAATTCTAAAATCTAAAATTTAAAATTATGTTACAACCAAAAAGAACCAAATTCCGTAGAGTTCACAAGATGAAGATGAAGGGGATTGCCCAAAGAGGGAATCAACTCGCTTACGGAACTTTCGGGATCAAAGCTACTGAAGGAGCTTGGATTACTGCAAGACAAATTGAAGCAGCTCGTATCGCTGCGACAAGATATATGAAAAGAGAGGGTCAGTTATGGATCAAAATATTCCCAGACAAGCCTATTACTAAAAAACCAGCCGAAGTAAGGATGGGTAAAGGTAAAGGTGCTGTAGAATATTGGGTAGCCGTAGTGAAACCTGGTAAAATTATGTTCGAAGTTGGAGGTGTACCTTACGAAGTAGCAAAAGAAGCGCTTAGACTTGCTGCTCAAAAGCTACCAATCGTTACCAAGTTCGTAGTTGCTAATGATTTTGTTAAACCTCTATAATCTCTATTAAAATGAAAAACGCTGACATCAAAAATTTAAGCAAAGAGGATTTACAAAACCAATTGGCTGAAGCTAAAGCTAACTACGCAAAAACGAAGATAGCTCATAAAATCAGTCCACTTGAAAATCCAATCTTAATCAGAGATTTGAGAAAATCAATCGCAAGACTTAACACAGAGTTAACTAACAAACAATAATTCCTTTTTACAATGGACAGAAATTTAAGAAAAGAAAGAATCGGAATAGTTTCCAGCAATAAAATGGAGAAGACTATTGTTGTTAGTGAAACTACGAGAGTAAAGCATCCAATGTACGGTAAATTCGTTTTGAAAACGAAAAAATACACTGCACACGATGAGAACAACGAGTGCACAGAGGGCGATACAGTTTTAATTACTGAAACTAGACCTTTGAGTAAAAGCAAAAGATGGAGATTAGTAAGAATCATAGAAAAAGCTAAATAATGTTACAAACCGAATCAAGATTAAAAGTTGCTGATAACACAGGTGCTAAAGAAGTACTAGTGATCAGAGTTCTAGGTGGTACTAGAAGAAGATATGCTTCTGTTGGTGATAAAATTGTAGTGACTATCAAAGATTCTACACCATCAGGAAACGCAAAAAAAGGTCAAGTATCTAAAGCGGTAGTAGTAAGAACTAAAAAAGCAGTTAGAAGAAAAGATGGTTCATACATCAAATTTGAAGACAATGCTTGTGTTTTGCTAAACGCTGGAGGAGAGATGAGAGGAACACGTGTTTTCGGACCGGTTGCCCGTGAGTTGAGAGACAAAGAATATATGAAGGTTATTTCATTAGCTCCTGAAGTACTTTAATTTTAAAATTTTAGAAAAAATGACAAAAGTTAAAATAAAAAGAGGAGACAACGTACTGGTAACTACTGGAAAAAATAAAGGTAGCAAAGGTGAAGTTCTTGAAGTAATCAGAAAAGAAGGTAAAGATCCAAGAGTAATCGTTGCAGGTATCAACATCGTGAAAAAACACGTAAAGCCGTCTGCTTCTAACCCTCAAGGTGGAATTGTTGAAAAAGAAGCTTCTTTACACATTTCAAATGTAGCACTTGTTGATAAAGACGGGAAAGCTACTAGGACTGGAACCAAAGTAGAAGGAGACAAAAAAGTAAGAGTAGCGAAAACTACTGGAGAAACTTTATAATTAAAATTTACGATGGAATATATAGTAAGACCAAAACAACAATATAAAGACACAATTGTTCCTGCAATGATGGAAGAATTTGGGTACAAATCTGTAATGCAGGTTCCTAAATTATTAAAAATCGTTGTCAGCCAAGGATTGGGTGCAGCTGTTCAAGATAAAAAAATCGTGGATTATGCTGTAGAAGAATTGACTGCAATCACTGGACAAAAAGCTGTAGGTACTTTATCTAAAAAGGATGAGGCTGCTTTCAAACTAAGAAAAGGAATGCCAATCGGAGCTAGAGTAACTCTTAGAGCTGATAAAATGTATGAATTCTTAGACAGATTGACATCTTCTGCACTACCAAGAATTAGAGATTTTTCTGGTATCAAAGCTGATGGTTTCGACGGAAGAGGTAATTACAACTTAGGAATCACTGAGCAAATTATCTTCCCAGAGATCGTAATTGACAAAGTGAAAAAAATCCAAGGGATGGACATCACTTTCGTTACAACTGCGAACACTGATAAAGAAGCTAAATCATTATTAACTCACTTCGGTTTACCGTTCAAAAAGAACTAAGATGGCTAAAGAATCAATGAAAGCGCGTGAGCGCAAAAGAGAAGCTACTGTAGCGAAATATGCTGAAAAAAGAAAAGCTTTGAAAGAAGCTGGAGATTATGATGCACTGCAGAAGTTACCTAAAAATGCTTCTCCTGTAAGATTACACAACAGATGTAAATTGACAGGAAGACCAAGAGGATATATGAGAACATTCGGACTTTCCAGAGTAACTTTCAGAGAAATGGCAAACAACGGACTTATCCCAGGCGTTAAAAAAGCTAGTTGGTAAGCAATTAAAATTTTTACAGCTGACTTCTATATTTTTATAAGTCAGCTGTATTTTAATAAATAGAGGATAAATTGAATTAACTTAAGGGTAAAGAAAAAATAAATACTATCATTTTTTTTTGTACTTTTGCACCCGCTCAGAAATTGATTAGTTCTCTGGGAGACTATTATTCTTTTTGACTTTGTTTATTAGAATAAAATAAAATTAAGAAAATCAAAGTGACAATTAAGTTGTTTAGATACTGAGGGTAAGAGATCAGGCGAAGAAGTATTCGGATCCATATAAGTCTTTAATCTTCAAGTCTTTTCAATACTGATTGTCATTAACCAATAATTTAAAACAAAGAAATGGTAACAGATCCAATTTCAGATTTCCTAACTAGAGTAAGGAACGCACAAAGCGCAGGCCACAAAGTGGTGGAAATTCCTGCATCAAAAATCAAAAAAGAGCTTACGAAAATTCTTTTTGACCAAGGTTACATCTTGAACTATAAGTTCGAGGAAAGCGCGGTTCAAGGAACGATCAAAATCGCTCTTAAGTACGACAAGCAAACTAGCAAGCCGGCTATCAAGTCTATCCAAAGAGCTTCTAGACCAGGACTAAGACAGTACAAAGGTTCTACAGAACTTCCAAGAGTACTTAATGGTCTAGGTGTCGCTATTATCTCTACTTCCAGAGGAGTAATGACAGATAAAAAAGCAAGACAAGAGAAAGTAGGAGGTGAAGTAATTTGCTACGTATATTAATTTTTTAAAACAAGGAAAATGTCAAGAATTGGTAAAGCAATTATAGAAGTTCCTGCTGGTGTTACAATCTCTCAAAAAGATAACGTTGTAACAGTTAAAGGTCCAAAGGGCGAATTGATCCAGGAACTTACAGGAGGGATCACCTTCACACAAGAAGACGGCGTACTGACGTTCAGCCGACCTTCTGACTCAAAAGAACACAAGGCACTTCACGGTTTGTACCGCGCGCTTGTTAACAATATGATTATTGGTACTACTACAGGATTTACTAAGAAATTAGAATTGGTAGGAGTTGGATACAGAGCATCTCACAACGGTCAAAGATTAGAATTGGCCCTAGGATTTTCTCACGGTATCGTTCTAGAACTTCCAAAAGAAGTGGTACTAGAAACATTGACTGAAAAAGGGAAAAACCCGATCGTTACATTATCTTCTTACGATAATCAACTTCTTGGAATGGTGGCTGCAAAGATCAGATCTTTCAGAAAGCCTGAGCCGTACAAAGGAAAAGGTGTTAGGTTCGTAGGTGAAATCATTAGAAGAAAAGCCGGTAAATCTGCATAAAATTTAAGAAAATGGCATTAACAAAAGTTGAGAAAAGAAACAGAATCAAAAGAAGAGTAAGAGGTAAGATCTCAGGATCTGCTGCATTGCCAAGATTATCTGTATTCAAAAGTAATAAAGAAATCTACGCACAATTGGTAGATGATAAAGAAGGTAAAACATTAGTATCTGCTTCCTCTAGAGATAAAGGAGTAGACGCTAAGGGTACAAAAACAGAAGTATCTACAGCAGTAGGTAAAGCAATTGCTGAAAAAGCAAAAGCGGCTGGTATCGAGAATATTGTATTTGACAGAAACGGATTCGTGTACCACGGTAGAGTGAAAGCTCTTGCTGACGGTGCTAGAGAAGCTGGTCTTAAATTCTAATTTTAAAAATTCAGAAAACATGGTAGATAGTAATATAGAAAGAGTTAAACCTGGAGGATTAGAATTAAAAGATCGTCTGGTTGATGTTAACAGAGTAACTAAAGTGACCAAAGGTGGTAGAGCTTTCGGATTTTCTGCAATCGTGGTTGTAGGAAACGAAGACGGAATCATCGGTTACGGACTAGGTAAATCTAAAGAAGTTGCTTCTGCAATCGCGAAAGCTGTAGAAGATGCTAAGAAAAACTTGGTGAAAGTTCCTGTAATCAACCATACAATCCCTCACCAGACTTCTGCAAGATACGGTGGTGCTGATATCTTCTTGAGACCTGCGTCTCACGGTACAGGACTTATCGCTGGTGGTGCCGTACGTGCAGTACTAGAATCTGCAGGTGTACACGATGTATTGTCAAAATCTAAGGGTTCTTCAAACCCACACAATGTTGTGAAAGCTACTTTCAATGCATTGTTGGACATCAGAAGACCAGAAGAGATTGCAAGAATGAGAGGAGTTTCTTTAGATAAAGTGTTTAACGGTTAATCAATATAATAATGGCAACAATCAAAGTAAAACAAGTTAGAAGCGCTATTAATAGATCTAAAACCCAAAAGAGAACGCTTGAAGCTTTAGGATTTAAAAAACTTCACCAAGTAATAGAGCACGAAGCAACTCCTTCCATCCTTGGAATGATCGCTGCTGTAAGTCACTTATTAGAAGTTCAAAAATAGAAATAGATACTGAGATCGGAGATTGGAGACTTGTTCTTTAATCTCATATCTCAAATCTTTTAATCTCAAATATTCAATACAACAATGAATTTAAATAATTTAAAACCATCAACTGGTTCTACATTCAGCACAAAAAGAATTGGTAGAGGTCAGGGAAGTGGATACGGAGGTACTTCAACAAAAGGTCATAAAGGTCAAAAAGCTAGAGCTGGTTATTCTCAGAAAATCGGGTTCGAAGGTGGACAGATGCCTTTGCAAAGAAGATTACCAAAATTCGGTTTCAAAAACGTTAATAGAAAAGAGTTTAGAGCAATCAATCTTGATACAATCCAAACTTTGATCGATACTAAAAACATCACTGGTGAAATCACGAGAGACGTATTGGTAGAAAACGGTCTTGCATCTAAAAACGAATTGGTGAAAATCTTAGGTAGAGGTGACTTGAAATCTGGTATTTCTATCACTGCTGATAAGTTTACTAAATCCGCTGAAGAGGCAATCAACAAAGCAGGAGGTAAAGCAATTACGACTCTTTAATTATTGACTAATGAAAGAATTTATACAAACACTTAAAAACATTTGGAGCCTGAAGGAGCTTAGAGATAAAATTGTCTTGACGCTTTTGTTGGTCCTTGTGTATAGATTCGCATCGTACGTTTCTCTTCCTGCAATCAACACGGCAGAAGTAGGAAACTTACTACAACATTACAAAAACCAAGGCGGGAACCAACAAGGTGCCGGCCTTTTGGGTTTATTGTCTTCTTTCACAGGAGGAGCATTTAGTCGTGCTTCCATTATGGCTTTAGGAATTATGCCATATATCTCCGCATCTATTATTGTACAGCTGATGGGTATGGCAATCCCTTATCTTCAGAAGTTACAAAAAGATGGAGAAAGTGGAAGAAACACTTTGAACCAGATCACACGATGGTTAACTATCGGGGTTTGTCTTGTACAGGCGCCTTCCTATTTGACATCAGTTACGCAATTTTTCTTGCCTTATTCACAATTCCAGTCAGCATATTATATAGATCCAGCATCTATAATGTTTTGGTTACCAAGTATCATTATCCTGGTTGCAGGTTCTGTATTTGCAATGTGGTTAGGAGAGAAAATTACGGATAAAGGGATTGGTAATGGTATTTCTATTTTAATTATGGTGGGTATCCTTGCGGATCTTCCAACAGCTTTTTATCAAGAAGTGATCACACAGAATGGTAAAGGTGGTTTTGGGAGCATCATGATTTTGGTGGAAATTATTTTCTGGTTATTGGTGGTTCTATTGGCAATTGTATTATCGGTTGCGGTTAGAAAAATTCCAATCCAGTATGTAAGTAGAGCTCAGGCAAGAGGAGGTGTAAGCAAAAATCTGATGGATGGCGCTAGACAATGGATCCCATTGAAGGTGAACGCCGCGGGTGTAATGCCGATCATCTTTGCGCAAGCATTGATGTTTGTTCCTGGATTACTTACAAAAGTAGACGAATCTAACACGTTTTTGGCAGGATTCAAAAATGTTTTTAGCTGGCAGTACAACGTATTGTTTGCATTACTTATTATAATTTTCTCATTTTTCTATACGGCAATTACCATTCCTGTAAATCAGATGGCTGATGATCTAAAGCGTAATGGTGGGTTGATCCCGAAAGTAAGACCCGGAAAAGAAACAGCAGATTACCTGGATGATATTTTGTCCAAGATAACCTTGCCAGGTGCAATTTTTTTATCTATCTTTGCAGTCCTTCCGGCAGTAGTGCACGGAGCGTTTGTTCAGACAGATAGATTTGCCCTATTTTTTGGGGGAACATCGTTGTTAATTATGGTTGGAGTTATCTTAGATACTGTTCAACAAATTAACACCTATCTGCTGAACCATCATTATGATGGGTTGATGCAATCTAAATTATCAAGATCATCAAACCTTTAATAAAATAAATGGCTAAACAGAAACATATAGAACAAGACGGCGTCATCACGGAAGCACTTTCGAATGCGCAGTTCCGTGTAGAGCTAGAAAATGGGCACGTATTGATTGCCCATATTTCTGGTAAAATGAGAATGCATTATATTAAACTCTTACCTGGAGACAAGGTAAGACTCGAACTCTCTCCTTATGACTTAACTAAAGGGAGAATAACTTTTAGATATTAAAAATAACAAAATGAAGGTTAGAGCATCTATCAAAAAAAGAAGTGCTGATTGCAAGATTGTACGCAGAAAAGGTGTACTTTTCGTAATCAACAAAAAGAACCCTAAATTTAAACAAAGACAAGGTTAAGAACCAAATTAAATTATGGCGAGAATTTCAGGTATTGATTTACCAAAGAACAAAAGAGGCGTTATCGGTCTTACTTACATCTATGGTGTAGGAAGAAGAACAGCTTCAGAAATTTTGAAAAGCGCTGGAATCAGCGAAGACAAGAAAGTCAACGAATGGAATGACGATGAATTGGCAGCAATCAGAGGGTATATCTTGGACAACATCAAAGTTGAAGGAGAATTGCGTTCTGAAGTGCAATTGAACATCAAGCGATTGATGGACATTGGATGCCAACGAGGAATACGTCACAGACTAGGACTACCTTTAAGAGGCCAGAGAACGAAAAACAACTCTAGAACCCGTAAAGGAAAGAGAAAAACAGTTGCTAACAAGAAAAAAGCAAGTAAATAATCGTTAGGAATTATGGCAAAACAAACTAAAGTAGTTAAAAAAAGAAAAGTAAAAGTTGAGGCTATTGGTGAAGCGCATATTCAGGCTTCTTTCAATAACATCATCATTTCTTTAACAAATAAAGCAGGAGAAGTTATCTCTTGGGCTTCTGCCGGTAAAATGGGTTTCAGAGGTTCTAAAAAGAATACTCCATTCGCAGCTCAAATGGCTGCAGAAAACTGTTCACAGGTCGCTTTCGAAGCGGGTCTTAGAAGAGTGAAGGTGTTTGTAAAAGGTCCAGGTGCTGGTAGAGAGTCTGCAATCAGAACTTTACACAATTCAGGGATTGAAGTAAGCGAAATCGTTGACGTGACGCCTATGCCACACAACGGATGTCGTCCACCTAAAAGAAGAAGAGTATAATCTTTTAACCTCAAATCTAAAACAATGGCAAGATATATTGGCCCTAAAACAAAAATTGCTAGAAAATTTGGTCAAGCAATTTTCGGAGATGATAAAAACTTCGAGAAAAGAAAAAATCAACCACCAGGACAACATGGTAACAAAAGAAGAGGCGCAAAGAAATCTGAGTATGCTGTACAGTTGATGGAAAAGCAAAAAGCTAAGTACACGTACGGTATTCTTGAAAAACAATTTGCTAATCTTTTTGACAAAGCTCATAGAAGCAAAGGTGTAACAGGAGAAGTCCTATTGCAACTTTGCGAATCAAGATTGGATAACGTCGTTTTCAGATTAGGTTTTGCTAAAACAAGATCTGCTGCTAGACAACTGGTTTCTCACAGACACATCACTGTGAACGGAGAGTTAGTAAATATCCCTTCTTATTTGCTTAAAGCTGGTGATGTAATTGCAATCAGAGAGAAATCAAAATCTCTTGGAGTAATTGCTGACGCTCTTGCTTACAAAGCAAATTATGAGTGGTTACAATTCAATGACGAGAAAAAAACTGGTACTTTCACAACTGCTCCTGAGAGAATTCAGATTCCTGAGGACATCAAAGAACAGTTAATCGTCGAATTATACTCTAAATAATAATTTTTTCAAATTTTTGCTCAACCAGACTATGGCAATTTTAACATTTATAAAACCCGATAAAGTAATCCTGTTAAACTCGACTGATTTTAAAGGACAATTTGAATTCAGACCTCTTGAACAAGGTTTCGGGCTTACAATCGGTAATGCATTGAGAAGAGTTTTATTATCTTCTCTGGAAGGATATGCTATTTCATCTATCAAAATAGAAGGCGTAGAGCACGAATTTTCAACTATACCAGGAGTGATCGAAGATGTTACTGAAATCATTCTTAATCTAAAACAACTTCGTCTTAAAGCAAAAACTGAAAATCCCGTAAGCGAGCAGATTACTGCAAAAATCACCGGGAAGGAAGTCGTAACTGCTGGAGATCTAGGTGATTCAATCGTAAATTTTGAAATCCTTAATCCAGATTTGGTTATCGCTACTTTGGCTAAAGACGTGACGTTTGAAATCACTTTCAACGTAGAAAAAGGAAGAGGATATGTTCCGTCTGATCAGAACAAATCAAACAATGCTCCTATTGGAACTATTGCTATTGACTCTATCTTTACACCTATCAAAAAAGTGCAATATAGTATAGAAAATTACCGTGTAGAGCAAAAAACAGATTACGAAAAATTAGTATTGGATATTGAAACTGACGGATCTATTACCCCTCAGAATGCTTTAACAGAAGCTTCTAAGATTTTGATCTATCACTTTATGTTGTTCTCAGATGAGAGAATTACACTAGAGACAGAAGCTGTAAAAGCTTCTATCCAGTACGATGAAGAGACCCTTCACACAAGACAACTTCTTAAGTCAAAATTAGCGGATATGGATCTTTCTGTAAGAGCCCTTAACTGTCTGAAAGCAGCTGAAGTAGAAACGCTTGGAGAACTGGTTTCTTTCAGTAAATCTGATTTGATGAAATTCAGAAATTTTGGTAAAAAATCTTTAACAGAACTTGAAGAATTGGTTCACTCAAAAGGACTTAATTTCGGGTTTGATGTTGCAAAATATAAGTTAGACGCTGATAAATAATCCTTACAATGAGACACGGAAAGAAAATAAATCACTTAGGGAGAACAGCCCCGCATAGAAAAGCAATGCTTGCTAATATGGCTTGTTCACTAATTGAACATAAAAGAATCAACACTACTGTTGCTAAAGCGAAAGCTTTAAGAGTTTACGTGGAACCACTCCTTACAAAAGCTAAAGAAGATACAACGCACAATAGAAGAACAGTTTTCTCTTACCTACAAAGTAAAGAAGCTGTTACTGAATTGTTCAGAACTGTAGCTCCTAAAATCGCTGAAAGAAATGGTGGTTACACAAGAATCATCAAAACTGGTTTCAGACTTGGTGATGCTGCCGATATGGCAATGATCGAGTTGGTAGATTTCAACGAGATCTACAATCCAAACGCAGAAGAGAAGAAAACAACTAGAAGAAGTAGACGTTCTACTGCAGCTCCTAAAAAGGAAACTGCTGCTGTTGAAGCTGTTGAAACTAAAGTTGAAGAATCACCTGCTGCTGAGACTTCTACTGAAGAAAAAACTGAAGAATAAGAATTCTAAGTTTTTAAATATAAAACCATCTCTTTTTAGAGATGGTTTTTTTATAGGTTAATTACAATAGTGTACTTTTGTAAGTATATATAAACCTTTAAAATGAGTACGAATGAAGTTAGTTAACAAATGTCGGGTCAGGTGCTTGTGTCTGCTTGCCCTTTTGTTTGGATTTTCCGCAACATTTTCCGCACAAACAATCAAAAATTGTAAAGTGGAATCTCCAGATGGGAAGATAGTTTTAGAAGTGGGAATGGATAATTCCAGAATCTATTACAAAGTTTCCAAAGAAGGAAAATCGATCTTAAATCCATCTTTTCTAGGATTCGAATTGAAAGATGGTTCGCTTAAGAACAATCTTTCTGTCAAGAATATTTCTCATTCTAAGTTTGATGAAACCTGGATACAACCTTGGGGCGAAGAGATCATGGTGCGAAACCATTACAATGAAATGAAAGTCTTGGTCAAAGACAATTCAAAGCTCGCAAGAGAATTTATCATTGATTTTAAAGTGTTTGATGACGGCTTTGGCTTCCGATATGAATTTCCGGAACAGAAAAATCTGAAGGAATTTGTCATAATGGATGAATTAACCGAGTTCAATTTCCCGGAAGATCACAAAACCTGGTCGATTCCTTACAATACAGAATTCTATGAAGGCTTGTTCAAGCCCCATCCAATTTCAAAGCTAGATACAGTTGCAACACCTTTGACGATGGAAACCAAATCTGGATTATTCCTGAGCGTTCATCAGGCAAATCTAACCGATTATGCGTCAATGAATCTTGCGAAAGTTGGAAATTCAACCAAGCTGCAAAGTCATCTCACACCTTGGGCAACGGGCGAGAAGGTATTCGCTAAAGCACCGTTTAACACACCTTGGCGAACAATGATCATTGCCAATTCTGCTGGAAATTTAATGCTCTCAAGATTGATGCTAAATCTCAATGAACCAAACAAACTTGGAGACGTTTCCTGGATCAAACCTGGAAGATACATTGGCATCTGGTGGGCAATCCACATGGACAATTACACTTGGAAAGCCGGACCAAAGCACGGCGCAAAAACTGAAAATGTTTTAAGATATATAGACTTTGCTGCAAAACATAACTTCTCAGGTGTTCTGGTGGAAGGCTGGAACAAAGGCTGGGAAGACTGGAAAGACTTTAAATTTGCAGAACCATATGCAGATTTTGATATCAAGAAAATCACAGATTATGCAAAATCCAAAAATGTTAAATTGATCGGTCACCACGAGACTGCCGGAAACACAGTCAACTACGAACACCAAATGAACGATGCTTTTGCTTATTACAAAAAATACGGTGTAGACGTGGTGAAAACTGGTTACGTTGGCGGAAAATTAGACGGCAAACAACCACACAGCAGCCAATACGGCGTTCGCCATTACAGAAAAGTCGTTGAGGAAGCGGCGAAGCACAAAATTATGATCGATAACCACGAACCCGTTATGCCAACAGGTTTGCAGAGAACACTTCCAAATCTGATGACGCAGGAAGGCGTGCGCGGTCAGGAATGGGACGCTTGGTCCAAAGACGGAGGTAATCCGCCGGAACATACGACCATCATTCCATTTACCAGAGGTTTGGCTGGTCCGATTGACTTCACGCCGGGAACTTTCAACTTCACAAATCCTGTATTGCCAAACACCAAAGTTCATACGACTTTGGCGAAACAGCTGGCATTGTCGGTTGTCATCTACAGTCCGCTTCAAATGGCGTCTGATATGATCGAGAATTATGAGAACAATCCCGCTTTTGAATTCATCACATCTTGCCCGACAGATTGGAGCAAAACGGTAGTTCCCGATGCGAAGATTGGAGAATTTGTGACGATTGCCAGAAGAGACAAGATGACTGATAATTGGTTTCTGGGAAGCATTACCAACAAAGATGCAAGAACTGTTAAATTAGATCTGAAGTTTTTAGATTCAAATATAAAATACAAAGCGAAGATCTTCCGTGACGGAAAAGGTGCGGATTACGAAACGAATCCTTATCCAGTAATCATCGAGGAGAAAGAAGTGGACAGCAAAACTGTTTTGTCAGTTGACTTGGCAAGAAGTGGTGGTGTTGCGATTATTTTGACGAAGCTTTAATACTAAATTTCAAAGTGGGAAAGCACAGAGTGGTGACCTATTATTAGAGCAGAATCGATCGCTATCAATCAAGCTCCAGGGGGGCGGCCTTTAAAATTGGCAGAATGTTTTGCTAAAAAGATAAGAACGTTTTCATTAATAGTTAAGGCGGTTTTTAGCAAATCGCACGTGTGTTTTTAGATGTCTTTGCCAATGTTCTATTCATCTGACTTATAAGATTTTTTTTTAATTTGAATCATTACAAAAACTTCGAAAAAGAGAGTAAGATTTCCCTGCTCTCTTTTCTTTTAGCATCAATAAAACCATTAATTTTGCGTTTTAAATCTCATTAGAACAGTTATGAAGTCAATTCGAAAGTTTATCTCAATATATGCTTTACTAATAAGTTTCATCGCATTTTCTCAGGCAGGAGATCCGGTTTACACGTTGCCAAAGATCAAATCTAATATCACTTTACCTGTTTCGCTTCCAATTTCGGAGATTAATAGCTTGATTAATCAAAATGTAAAAGGTGTTTTGTACGAAGACCAATCTTACACAGATAATAACAATGACCAGTTCAAAGTGAAAGTGGAAAAGCAAGGCAACATCGCCATCAAAGCCTTGACAGGAAATCGCTTGATGATCTCTGTTCCTCTGAAAATCTGGGCAGACAAAGGCTACGGAACTTTCGGATATTATGCTTACAAAGACACGAATTTCAATCTGATCATGAATTTCATCACCACGATTTCTGCAGCATCTGATTGGAAACTGAATACCAAAACCACAACCGCAGGATTTGCCTGGAAGCAGAAACCTGTTCTAGACTTTGGGAAAATTAAAATTCCAATCGCACCGTTGATCGAAAATGTATTGGAAGATCAACAGCGTAAATTCACGGTGATTATAGATCAGCAGATCAAATCGCAATTCAATCTTCAGCCTTATCTTGTGATGGCCTGGAACCAATTCTCAAAGCCCATCAATGTTTCTGAGGAATATAATACTTGGCTGAAAATTTCACCTCAAAGTACTTACATGTCTCCACTTCAGGTTTTTCAGGATAAAATTAAAATGACGATCGGGATCGATCTCTATTCCGAGACTTATGTCGGGCAAGTGCCTTTGGCGACAAGAGATGTCAGTACGATCCCGAATTTTGTAGTAAATCCGAATCTTCCTAATGCTTTTAATTTAAAAACAACCGCAAATATCAGTTTCAATGAAGCCACGAGAATTGCCAAGCAGCAATTCCTCAACAAAGAATTTGCAATGAGTAGCGATGATCAGAAAGTGAAGATCACGGATATCAAAGTCTATCAGGAAAAGGAAAACATGGTGATAGAAGCGCATACGACAGGCGAAGTGAACGGTACGGCTTTTATAAAAGGCACACCGTTTTACGATGCCGTGAATCACAAGATCAAACTGAAAGTCACTGATTTTAATCTGAAAACCAAGAATTTTTTCCAAAAAACATTGACGGTTCTATTCGAAGGGAAGATCCGAAGAATGATAGAAAATGATTACGGCATTCCACTTCTTGATATCGAAAATTCTTCAAAGAAAAGTATGGTGGAGCATTTTAACAAAGAATATGTGAAAGGTATCAGATTGCAGGGCACTGTATTGGATCTAAAACCGGGACAATTTTTGTTATCAGAAAAATATATCACCGTTGTCATAGATACCAAGGCTCAGCTGCAGATGAATATATTGGGTCTGAGTTTTTAAGCCATTTTCTATATTAGCATTGTTTTTTCATTTTTGTTAACATATTATCTGTTGAAGGGGGTATTTTTTTTATATTTGTCATCAATAAATTTTAAAAATGAAGAAAACTCTATCTCTGGTTCTTGCTTTGGGCTATCTCTGCGGATATGCTCAGGAATCAAAAGAACTGGCCAAGCTAAGAAAAGAAACCAAAGCCAATATTACGATCAGTAGTAGCACTTCCAATCCCAATTTTATCCGTTTCGGAGATACTGATGGTCCACAACTGAAGGCTGCCGGTGCAAAAGCGAAAGCTTCAGAATTTCTTTCGAGCCATTTCAAAGCATTTAATCTTCCATCTGTTCATGATCTGGTTTTTGTAGAGGAGAAAACAGATAATTATGGACTGAAGAACGTGATCTACAGACAGCAATACCAAGGTCTTCCGGTTTATGATGGGATTCTGAAATTTCATTTTAATGCAAATGAAGAGCTGAGCTCCATCAACGGAAACGCGATATCCAATATCAAAGTCAATTCTACGCCTGATATTTCTTTAGCTGAAGCACAAAATATTGCGAAGAGCCTGGTCGCAAAGCAGGATCTTAATAAGTCAAATGCGCCTTTGCAAACTGCAAAAAGCAGCCTGTTGATTTTTCCGAAAAACTTAGTTCAGGGAGGCGTGGTCACATCTTACCTGGCTTACGAAGTAGAAGTAACCAATAAAGTTGATGTGAGAGAATTCCTTTTCATTGATGCCCATACGGGAGAATTGGTGGAGCAGTTTACAGGAATTCATCCAATTGACAGAAAATTATACGAGACCAATACAAACGCTGCCAACCTAAAATGGAAAGAAGGCGATGTGTTTCCAGGAACGCTGAGCATCTGGCAGCAAAATGAAGTCACCACTTCCGAGCATGTTTACAACTTCTTCAAGAATGCATTTGGTTACGTTTCTTATGATGCGGCAGACCACTCCATGACTACTGTAAATAACGATCCTACAATCTCCTGCCCTAATGCACGATGGAACGGAAGCTATGCAGGATACTGCGATGGAACAGCGACTGATGATGTGATTGCTCACGAATGGGGACACGCTTACACAGAATACACCAGCGGTTTGATCTACCAATATCAATCCGGTGCACTTAATGAATCTTACTCCGATGTTTGGGGCGAAACTATTGATCTTATAAACAATTACCAGGATGAAGGTGAAAACCTGGGTGTCAGAACAAGCACGGCGTGTTCTCCAGGATCAGTACGTTGGAAAGTAGGAGAAGATGCAACAGCATTTGGCGGCGCCATTCGTGATATGTGGAATCCAAACTGTAATGGCGATCCGGGAAGGGTTCTGGATACGGCCAACTACTTCTGCGGAACTACGGATAGCGGTGGTGTACATTCCAACTCTGGCGTTCCCAATCACCTGTATGCACTATTGGTAGATGGCGGCACTTATAATGGTTATACGATGACTGGTCTCGGTTTTGTAAAAGCAGCACATCTTTGGTGGAAAGCCCAAACAACATATTTGACTGCAAGCAGTGATTTTGCAAATTTTGCAGACGCGTTGGAAGCAGCAGCAAACGACCTGATAGGAATCAATCTTCAAGGCTTATCGACTACGGGAACTGCAGCAGGATTATCTGGTCAGATGTTCACGACATCGGATCTTCAGAATATCAAAAATGGAATTTTAGCAATGCAGCTGAGATCTTCTCCTGCAACACAATGTAACTATACACCTCTTCTGAAAGCTGTTCCGGATCTTTGTGCAACTGCTACTTCCAATCCTTTGTTCAAAGAAAATTGGGAAAATGGCTTAGGAAGCTGGATGGTGACAAATCTTCCGACTAATGCCTCTTCTTGGGAAGAGAGAAACTGGGTCGTAAAAGGCAATCTGCCAAAAGGCAGGTCCGGGAAAGCAATTTTCGCAGCAGACCCAATCAACGGAAACTGTACCACAAGTTTACAAAACGGGATTCTGAGATTAGAAAGTCCACAAATTACAATTCCTGCTTTCACGGGTGGAAAATATGAAATGGCGTTCAATCATTATGTAGCAACCGAGTCCACTTGGGATGGCGGAAATATCAAATACAGTTTAAATGGCGGTGCTTGGACATTGGTTCCTTTAACTGCATTCTCTCAAAATGCGTACAACAGTGCTTTGGATGGAACAGCAAGCAATGATAATCCTTTGAAAGGTCAACGTGCTTTTACCGGCACAGACGGTGGCTCTCTTGGCGGAAGCTGGGGACAAAGTGTGATCGATCTATCAAAACTGAACCTTAGTTCTGGTTCCAATATCAAGTTCAGATTTGAGATGGGAACGGATGGCTGCAACGGTATCGAAGGTTGGTATCTGGATGAGATTTATGTTTACAACTGCAGTGTGCTTGCTGTAGAAGATGCTCAGAAACAAAACGGGATCCAGGTGTTCCCAAATCCTACTTCAGGATTTGTGACGATTCAGAATCATAAGAATACAAGTCTCACTGATGTTGAAGTTTACAATGCAGCAGGGCAACTGATTCAAAAGTTCAATGTTAATAATGTCAGCAAAGCGTCATTAGATATGAGCCAATTGGTCAACGGGACTTATATCCTAAAGATAAACTCAGAAACAGAAAGTAATTCTGTAAAAGTGATCAAGAAGTAATCTTCAGGATCTTAAAAACCATAAAAAATGCTTCCGAATTTTCAGAAGCATTTTTTATGATTTCAACATTTAAAGTGGATTAAAACTTCAAAGCAGTTTCGAGTGAAAGCTCCATCATCGTTCTCAATGCATTTTCTCTTTGATCTGCCGAGATAAATTCCTTCGTTGGAATAATGTCAGAAACAGTCAGGATTGTTGCCGCATTTTTACCCAAATGTTTAGCATTGGCAAACAATGCAAAAGCTTCCATTTCTACTGCAGGACAATTGTGTCTTGTCGCAATCTCAGGAACAGCAGGGTCTTTTCTGTAGAAGATATCGCTAGAATGGATGTTGGTTGCTTTAACTTTTAGTTTAAGTTCTTGCGCCGTTTCATTGATTTTATCAAAAGCAAAACCTTGGTTAGAAATCATGTCCTCCTCAATTGCCCATGCAAATTTTGCATACGTACTTTCGCTGGCTGCATTCTCTACATTCAGGATGTCAAATAATTTGAGATCTGTAGAATATGCACCACAAGTTCCTATTCTGATGATGGTCTCCACTTCATATTCTGTAAACAATTCAAAAGAGTAGATCCCGATACTTGGGAATCCCATTCCGCTCGCGCCCACAGTGATTTCTTTTCCTTTATAAAGTCCTGTGTAGAAGAAAATGTTTCTGGTTTGGCTTACCAATTTTGCGTCTGTAAGATAGTTGTCAGCAATATATTTGGCTCTCAAAGGATCGCCGGGCATCAAAACGGTCTTTGCAATCTGGCCTTTCTCAGCACTAATGTGAACACTCATATTCAATATTTTTTTTAAGACTGTGAATATAAAATTTATAATCCGATCCATAAAATCAATCAGGGAAAATATGACTTATCTTTCAATACTTCCCGAAAGATAGGTTTTGTATTTCTCACCCAACGTGATTTTTTCATCGCCAATCCCTTTTAATAATTGATCAAATTCCAAAATTTACAAATAAGCCGAATCTCGATTTTGCCTCAATATCACCGCCAGCAAGATTGGTGTAAGCCGGGAGCATCAACTCACTGCCGATGCTCCATTTTTTATACGACGCCTCGAAGCCTATTTTTCCGTAAAGTGCACTTCCTGACGTTCTTGGCATCACTTCTCCAAACTGCTTGTTCCAGTCATAAACTTCACCTTGCACTCCCAATTTGCCGGAAATATTACCATTCTCATTTCTCCAGATTCTCTGAAATCCCGTCATTGCATAATTCCATTGATTGCCGAATTGATAATGCTTTTTGTTTTCAGTTTTGATGGTATAATCTGTACTGATGAGCAATGCGAAAAGGTTTTTCTGAAATCTATAGTTTAATGCTAGCTGATAATCCCAACTTCCCGTTCCTAACTGGAAACTTGGATTCACGCCAGTAATTCCTTTCTCATCAAATTTACCAATCGGGATTTTGACTCCGAAACCAGCATTTAATTGGTGAAAAGTGTTTTTGGAATTTAGGATTTGATAGATTCCCATCACACTCGCATCACCAATTCCATTGATTCTAATGTCGCCCTGCAAAGTCTTTTTTTCGTGAAACTGAAACGGAAGACTCCCATAAACACTCAGCTTTTTTGTAATCGGAATCTTTCCCCAAATTTGAATGGTGTTGAAGTATTGGTCTTGCGTCAATTCATTTGTGAAGAGATTTTCCTTCGCTTTGTAATGTTGCGCAAAATATTTGACGCCAATGAATTGCGGATTCAACAAAGACTCAAACCCAGAAGAACCATTTCCCGCTGCGCAACCACAGGCATCACAGAAGAATTCCTGAGTCTTCAAAAGATTCTGAGTGTCATATTTCGGAATATAAAGACTGTCTTTCTCAATTGCTGCAATTGAAATATGAAGGATTAAAAATAGAATTAAAATAAGCTTCTTCATTATTCTGCGAATTTTTTGTTTTTGATAAAATTTTGGTCGGTCAGGGTTTTCAAAAAAGCAATGATGTATTGTTTTTCCAAGCTAGTCATTGCAATCCCGATGTGTCCATTTTGTTTTAAAATAGGATCAAGGTTGGGTTGGTTTTCCACATGGTCGGTATAGAAATTAAGAACAGCTTCTAAACTGTAAAATCGTCCGTCGTGCATATATGGCGCCGTCACTTCTGCATTTCTGAGACTCGGAACCCGGAATTTCATATCGTCATTCCAGTCGAGAGTCACGCGGTATCTTCCCCGGTCATCGTACTGCGAATTGTAATACATTCCTGTATTCCGGTAACTTTCATCCGTGAACAATTCGCCGGAATGGCAACTCGCACATTTGTTTTGAAATAAAGTTTTTCCCTGAGATTCTTCATTCGTGAAACTCGCTTTTCCTTTTTTGACCTGGTCGTATTTGGAATCTGCAGAAACCATTGTAACCATAAACTGCGACAAAGCTTTCAGGATTCGTTCGCCATTAATAGTCTCATCGCCAAAAGCCGATTTGAACATTTTTTTATAATTTGCATCCGCACTTAACTTGGAAATCACATCCGGAATAGAGCTGTCCATTTCAAAATCTGTCGTAATGGGAACCAACGATCGCTCGTCCAAGTTATGACTCACGCCGTCCCAAGTGTAATTTTTCAGCCAAGCCATATTTTGAATGGCGGGCGCATTTCGCATTCCCAATTTGTCATCAATCCCGTGACTTACCGGATGGCCGTGGTGCGTGAAAGCATATTCCTGAATGTGACAAAATCCACAAGAAATCGTATTGTTTCGGGATAATTTTCCTTCGTAAAATAGTTTTTTCCCTAATGCAACGCCGTTGGCTGTAACGGGGTTCTTACCTGTATCAAAAGCCAAAGCCGGAAAATAAGTCGGGATTTCCAGATTGTAAGCTTGATCCTCTTGGAAAACTTCGCCTTCAATTTCGTTGGAACAAGAGGTTGAAATTCCCAAAATTAAAACCAGGAAAACCCAAAGAGAACAGAATTGTCCTCTCTGGAATTGTTGAAGTGGATTAATCATTATGAACGTGGTCAACTTTGAACATTTGGATTAAGTTGTTGCTTACGCTCACAAGATGCGGACTGCTTCCCATTGCCATATTGTTTTCTTTAGTTAAGGTTAAAGCTGTTTTGCCACTCAGATATTGGTTGAGGTCTGCCAGGATATGGATAGAGGGCGTGATCTCTTTGCTGACTCTAGCGGTTGTAGGCAAATCCAAAGTCACTTCTCTGTAAAGATCTGGTGTTCCGTTGGCTGTTGTGTTGCCCATATTTCCGGTGTGGTTCATAAATTCTGTGTCTGGAGCGGACGTGCCGTATTGTCCTTCCAGTTTTGTGAAAATGTAACCGGCCGACCACGACCAAGCCATTCCTTCTTGTTTTGCTTTTTCCCAGAAAATG
Source organism: Epilithonimonas tenax DSM 16811 (assembly GCF_000428485.1). Taxonomy (GTDB): domain Bacteria; phylum Bacteroidota; class Bacteroidia; order Flavobacteriales; family Weeksellaceae; genus Epilithonimonas; species Epilithonimonas tenax. The sequence continues at coordinate 79,977 of NZ_AUAA01000012.1, forward strand.
CCTTGTCCGTCTTGCCCAATCAAATATGCCGTCGGGCTGATTCCCAAACCGAGTTTGATTTTCCTGTAATTTCCTTTTGGGATGTCTGTGAGGTTTGCGTAGACGATTCCGCCTTTTGCATCAGCTTGGTTGATGATGAAGGCGCCTTTGTCGGGATTGTTGTAATGGTACTTGAACTCATTGCCATTTTCGTTGATGAGAGTGATATTGCTGATGACATATTTCAAAGTGGAGAATTGGTGTTTTTGTCCGTTTGATGATGTTTGCGTGGTTTGATTTAAAACAATATCTCCTAAGTTATTGAATCCGTTTTCGAATTTGAGTTGAATATTTCCCGGTTCTGTATTTTGAAGTTCATCATCGTCGTTGTTGGAGCAAGATGAAATGGTGATTAAGGTAAAGGCAATAAGAAACAATGATAGAAATTTATAGATTTTCATATGATTTTTTTATGGTTGTCCAATAAAAATTTAAACAAATTGAAGAACTCAATGTTTATAAGATAAATTAACAGTTAGCTCCTATGAAGCTTTGTTTTTGGGATTTTTTTTTCTGCTAACAGTACGTCCCGATGGGACTTTGCAAAGCTTCGTTAGAAGCGAACTGTTAATAGGCAATAAATATCGATAGCATTAAAGCTCTAGAGGAGCGACCTGATAATTGTATTTTAATTTTATTGGACAATAATGATTGTTTAGTTGAAACGTTGATTTTATGCCGAATCCCGCGATAGGGATGGTAGCGGATATCCTTTTTGTCTTTTGACCCAACGTCGTTTTATAAAGTCACGTGGTAAGACAAAAAGATAGGAGCGGACAGCCCGACCCGAGCTTGGTCCTTCGAGAACCTCAGGATGACAAGCTTGTGCGAGGGAATCGCCCAAATGTCTGATATGTTCAACTAAAAAATGGGTGGCCTGAAAATGTGTCTCAGAAAGAGGAATGTGTAACCTGTTTTGTATGTGAAAGTCAGGTTTCGGAGGGAGAAATTGTTGTCGATTGAGGCTTTGAAAATCTCAGTCGGAATGTAAAAATCCAAGATTTTTTGGACTTGGTTTTTGCCTTTGGAAAGTGGCGAAGAATCGGATTCGCTGGATTTTGCCAGTTCTTTTCCGAGGTAGCATTTTCCGTTGCAATTGAGTTCCGGTTGCACTTTGTTGACGCAGAGCACCTGGATTTGATGATAATTGGCAACATATTCCGCCAGTGGAAGTGCAGGTTTGCATACCAGATAAAGGATGAGGAATATGTTGCAAATTAATTTCAATGAGGGATTATTTTGTAGCTTCTTCGTAACGTTTGCTTACTTCTTTCCAGTTGGTCACGTTCCAGAATGCGGTTAAATAGTCGGCTCTTTTGTTCTGATATTTCAGGTAATAAGCATGTTCCCAAACATCGATTCCCAAGATTGGTGTTCCTTTGACTTCGGCAATGTCCATCAGCGGATTGTCCTGATTTCCGGTGGAAGTAACTGCTAATTTTTTGTCTGCTGTTACCACCAACCAAGCCCAACCGGAACCGAATCGGTCTGCGCCAGCTTTGCTTAATTTTTCTTTCAAAGCGTCTAGGCTACCAAAAGATTCTGTGATTGCTTTGGCTAATTTTGTGGAAGGTTGTGTGTTTTTCTCCGGTGTCAAAACGGTCCAGAAAAATTCGTGGTTGTAATGTCCACCGGCGTTATTTCTAACAGCTGGCGTTTCTTTGGAAATGTGGGAAAGGATTTTGGTGATGCTTTCTTTTTCCAGAGGCGTTCCGGCGATGGCTTTGTTTAGATTTGAGACGTAGGCTGCGGCGTGTTTTGTGTAATGGATCTCCATGGTTTGCGCATCAATAGAACCTTCCAGCGCATTGTAGGCGTAAGGTAAAGGTGTTTGTTTGAACTGCGCTGTTGCAAAAGTGGCTGCCGATATCGCAGTGGCGAGAAATATTTTCTTGATTTTCATAATATTGGATTTAGATTAATATTTAATTTTTTAAATGCAAAAAGCTAATAGCCTTAAGCCAATCGCTCTTTATTGTTTTAATAATTTTCTGATATCTTCTATTAATTTTTCACGGTCGGGATGATATTGACCGGTGAGTGAAGTTGTTGTTCCTTCTGGGTCTTCATAATTTAGTCCGGAATAGTAAAGAATTGGGCTGTTGTTCTCATCAAATCTCGAACGGAGGTTTCCTTCCTGATCCACGAGTGCAATCATTCCGCTGTGGTTGAGGCTTTCTGCTTTGTCTTCCTTGTCGCCGACATAAATATTGAACTGGTCTGCCAAGTTATCGATGTAATCTCGATTTCTTGTTAGAAAATGCCAATTTGACGATTTGGTTCCCAACATTCTGGCGTGGTTTTTCAAAACTTCTGGCGTGTCATTCGTCGGGTCGATGCTGATGGAGATGATTCCGAAATTTTTGTCGTTGATGGTTTCCTCGATGTATTTCATATTGGAATTCATCACGGGACAAATCGTTGGACATTTGCTGAAGAAAAACTCCACCAGATAGACTTTCCCCAGCATATCTTTGTTGCTGATTTTCCTATTGTTTTGATTCGTTAATTCAAAATCAGGAACTTTCATTACGGTAAAAAGACTCTTTTTGAAATAACTCATTCCGGCGCCAATGGTCACAAAAATCAAAGCCAGAACGACAATCGGAACGATGATCTTGCTCTTCGGATTTTGCTTTGTTTTTTTGTTATTTGGCATTTTGCGCATATTTCTCAGGATTCTTTTTGAATTCCGCTTTGCAATGGTCACTGCAAAAACCGTACTTCTTTCCTTTGTAGTCTGCGGTATCTTTCAGAAAGTCTGCTGTTTTCATTTGACAAACGGGATCTTCTGTGTTGACGACTTTGACATTTTTAAGGTCTGCTGCCGGTTTTATTTTCGAAACGTGTTTTACTTTTGGTGATTCCTGCGCGCAGGAAAATGCTGATACAGAAAGCAGTATCGCGAAGATGAATATTTTCATTGATGTTTGATTTTAATTTTAATAAAATTTAAAAATTGCTATTTTGGAAGAGAATTTAATCATTAAAATTAAACCAATGGCGGATGAAAAATATTGGAAAATAAATTGAATTTATAAGAAAAATTAAGATCAGAATTAAAATTTGAACTTTCGGAATAATCATTAATTATTTTAACGAATGCAAACTTTTCATTAATGATAAAAGTATCTGTAATACCGGAAATATTGATTCGGGAATCGTTCTTGGATTGGTCTGTTGAGGTCTTTGCAATTTCTTTTTTCAGATAGCATTTCCCACGGCACAAAAGCTGAGGTTTGTTTTTGTTTTCGCAAAGTTTTTTGGTGATGTAATCATAATTGACCGCATAATCTACCATCGGCATCAGCGGACGTAATGCGACAAAGAAAATGATAAAAAAAGTAAATAGACTTTTCAATTATTAAGATGAACACAAATATAGAACATTATCCGTTGAGTCACAGATGATAAAAGTCAGAAGCGCGATGTATTGTAGGTCATAAAAAAAACCCACGGATAAAAACGTGGGTTTTGATTTTTCAGCTGCAGAATAGTTTGCAATAAGTATTGATTTAATCAAGAGGTTTTCTTCCTGAGATCAGATTGTAAAGGACTACAATCACGGCGATCACTAATAAGATATGCACTAAGTTTCCTGTGGCCATTCCCGGTACAACACCTAACATTCCAAGTAGCCAGACGATGATACAAATCACTGCTACTAACCATAATAGACTTCTCATAATTTTATTTTTTTTGTTTATTCGATTTCAACTATGCATATACTGTGCCTTTTTTTTAAAGTACGGTTTTTCTTTATTTTGACTATTCCCATAACTCGAATGGTATTGGAATTGATTAGTAAGCTTTTATAGACCTATTTTTCGAAAGCAAAATCTTAATCATCAAAATTAGAAAATCAATATTATGGAATCTCAGCATCAGTTATCAAAAAATTTAGCAGGTAAAACGGTCGTCATTACCGGAGGAAGTAGTGGAGTTGGGAGAGCAACTGCTGAGGCATTCGCCTTAGAAGGCTGTACGGTCGTTATAGCTGCAAGAGGAAAAGAAGCATTGGAAGAGACGGTAAATCTTTGCAGAGACCTTGGCGCGATCGCTTTGGGAGTGCAGACTGATGTTTCCATCGCAGAAGAGGTGGTGAATCTTGCGAAAGAAGCCGTACAGTTTAACGGAAGAATTGACATTTGGGTCAATAATGCAGGCGTTATGGCGAGCGGGAAATTCGAAGAGATTCCAATGGAACTGAATGAGCAGGTAATCAAAACTAATCTTTTCGGTTATATGCACGGCGCATATACCGTACTGCCGATTTTCAAAAAACAGGAAGAAGGTATTCTGATCAATAATGTATCGATTGGTGGATTTATGCCCGCACCGTACAGTGCTGTCTACTCATCCACAAAATTTGGTATCCGCGGTATGATGGAAGGTTTGCAGGGAGAGATCTCGGATTTTGCGAATATTCATATTTGTAATTTGTTTCCACAGATCCAAAGGTCTACAGGTAATGCACACTCCGCAAAATTCTCAGGCCTCGATTTCAAAGTGCCACCTTTTGCGGCCGATCCAAGAGATACAGCTGCCAACATAGTGCAACTAGCAAAGCAGCCTAGAAAGGGCCTTTTCCCAGATGTTCAGTCACTAGTGATCAAAAATCTGTACATGTTATTTCCTAAGGCAATTATGAATACAGCTTCCGCAACAATGCGCGTAATGATGAGAATCAAACAAGGAAAACCCAATCCTGGCAATGTGATGTCGTCTTCTTCAAAACCACACAGGATCTATGGAGAAACCAGTTTGCCGGTTCCCACACGAAAAACAAAATTAGCTTTGCTTGCGGGAGTAGGTGTGGGATTGTGTTATATGATCATTAAAAATAATGCTTCGAAAAAATAAAACTCATCAACAAAATACGGACTCAAAGCAAAAAGACACGGATTCTAGTGTGTTTTTTTTTGGCTTACCGGTGTACATAAAATTGATAATGAGCTGTTTTTGTAGTTGCCCGAATGTTCGCCGATCTGATAGAAATGAGAAACGTAGTTAAACGTGATTTCGTCACACGAGGTGTCCTGAGATCTGGAATATCGTGCGTTTCTTTTCTGGGATGCTTGTCATCATTATTTTTTTTTTCATCAAGCTTTTTTTTGTTAAATTTGGGTATTGTTTTCTAATGTCTTTTTATGAGAATTCAAATCGTTATGCATTTAAAAAATACAACGCTGTTTCTCTTTTTGACACTTTCTGCTAATGTATTTTGTCAGCAATTTTCTTTGAAGCAGTGTATCGAAAAAGCAAAACAAAATAACGCTGTTGTGAAACTTGCAGAGCAGTCCTTGGAAACCCGTCAAAAACTATTACAGTCCAGTAAAAATAATGGTCTTCCCAAAGTAGATCTGCTCGCTGGTTATAATTATATGGGTGAGCCAATTAAGGTTAATCTGCAGCAGGTGAAGGATGGTATTGTAGAAGGGACAGCCAGTCAAAATGTATATTCTGCCAACGCCGCTTATCAGCAGCTGACGGGCAACCAACTTTCCCAGCAGGTTCAGGATGTGATCTATCAGACATCCAAGGATATCATCAGCGCAGTATATCCCAATTATAATCCCGCCATTACCAAACAAAGTTATTTCTTAGCTGGCATTGCCGTACGGCAACCCATATATTTAGGCGGTAAACTGCAGGCCACCAGAGAACTTGCCCGTCAGCAGGTGGAAAGTGGGCAAGCGCATCTACAGGTTTCCAAAGATATGACTACCTATCATATTGCATTGCAGTACATCCAGCTGATGTATCTCAACTCTATGATAGAGAAACAGCAGAAAATGGTAGCGTCTCTTCATAAAAATGAAAAATATGCACAGCACCTTCTGAAAGCGGAAATCATACCACCTTACATGAAAAATTGGTCGGATGTTGCTAAAATGCAGGGAGAGACCAATCTTAAAAATCTCATTCTGGAGAGAGAAAATGCATTGCTGATCTTGAAAGACATCATCGGGATCTCTTTGGATGAACCACTTGATGTTACCGAAAAACTGGGTGAAAATACCGAGCTTCCGACTTTTGAATCATCACAGAACAACGCGGATGTCAAGTTTCTTTTGAGTAAGAAAAAAGAAGCCCACACAGGATTAGATATTACCAAATCGTTGTCGAAGCCCAATATATTTGCCATCGGGAATGTACAGTTTTTCAGAAATGATCTTCCTTTGATCACGCCGCCTTGGCTGGTTGGGGTAGAAATGCAGTGGACACTTTTTGACCCAGAAAGAAAATCTGTAAAACAAGCTTCGGAATCTGTCATAAAAGAAACCGATCTGTTGATCGAGCAAAAACAAAGGGCTGTGACCTTGGCAAGCAAAATTGCAGAAAATAAATTGCTTAGTTTTAAGGAGCAAAGCAAAACCTTGGATGCATCCAGGCAACAAACCTATACCACTACCCAAATGGTCACCAAAAGAATGGAAAATAGCCTTTCGTCTGTCAAAGATGTCAACGATGCATTACAGTTGCAGTACGAAGCAGAAAAATTATACTACACCTCACTGGTAGCTTATCAAGCGGCGCTTGCCAGCTATTTTTATATTATTGGAAATCCCGATAATATCACCAATTATATTCCCTAAACTGAAATCTCCTATGCTTGGACAAATAAATAGCAGCAGATGAAAAATTTGATAAAAAACTATTGGGCGGTCCTCATTCCGTTGGCCGTGTTTGCGGTAGCCCTTATTTATCTTCTGACAAATAAAACGGGCAGTACAGATAACGACGCTGTAGTCGGGATGGTAGATGCAGAATTTGTAGATGTCTCTGCTTCACTTCCCGGAAGAGTTGTGGCATTACTCGTGAAAGAGGGCGATGAGGTGGAAGAAGGACAGATTGTCGCCCAGATGAAAACGTCTGAAATAGAGATCATTCGATCTCAGGTTTCTGATGCCGTTGCCATTGCTCAAAACCAATTGGATAAGGTCACCCGTGGTGTGGAACCGGAAGTTCTCGCTTCTGCAAAAAATCTTCAGCAGATTGCCAAGGAGCACATGGAGCTTATGTCCAAAACCTATAGCCGTTTTCAGAAATTATATTCAGAAGATGTTGTCTCCGGACAAGAGAGAGATATTGTTTATTTCAAATATAAGGCCGCCCAAAAAGAACTGGAAACAGCCAATCTAAATGTTCAGCTTCTGGAACGTGGTAACAACAGAGAACTGAAAAGCGCTGCACAATCTGTCCTAAATCAGAGCAAAGATGCTGAAAAGCTAGCGCAGGAAATCAAAGACAACGCTTCCATCAAAGCACCGGCATCCGGTAGGATTTCGACAATTATTTCAAATAAAGGTGAGATGGTGAATGCGGGCTATCCGATGATGACCGTTCAGAAAGACCGTTCCTTTTTTGTGAAATTCAATCTCCGTCAGAATCAGATGGGGAAAATTGATAAAGGTGACGTGGTGACCATGAAGATTCCTGGGTGTACACCGGAAAACGTTAAAGGAAAAGTGACAGAACTGGCGCCAGCTTTGGGCTATGCAGACTGGGTGCCGGAAAAGCAGAACGGCGAGTTTGAACTAAGGACTTTTCAAATCAAAGTAAAGCCTGAAAATCCGGATACGGTCCAAGGTCTTCGTTCCGGAATGACCGCGCAACTTGTTGTGGAGTAATTTTTATTTTTCTACTATTGAAAGCAATCAGCCACATCATACTTCGTGAATGGAAACGGATTTTTTCGATTCCGAATTTTTATGTGGTGTTGATGGTGATCCCGCCTATTATTTTTCTGTTTTATGGCTTTATTTATCAGAAACAGTTCGCCAAAGAACTTCCGATGGCAGTTTGGGATGAGGACCGCTCTACTGTTTCCCGTACATTGACGGATATGATGGAGCAAAATGAAAATATCCATTTTACCAATGTGGTCTTCAGCAATGCCGAAATCGAAAAACTGATGAAGGAAGGCAAAATTTTTGGGGCTGTACATTTTCCTAAAAATATGGAGTCGGATGTCAAGAAAGATCATCAGTCCAATATCACACTTTACACCAACGGTGCTTACCTTGTACCCGCCAAAATGATTTACAAAGGTGCGGCGGCCATCGTCATCAAAGGTGGTTTGGCTGTGGTGCTGCAAAAGGCTGAAAAACAAGGCATGCCTGCAGAAAAAGCCAAGGCATTGGTGCAGCCGATTAAGCTCAATACCAGTGTTTTGTATAATCCTGATTTCAATTATCAGCTCTATCTTACACCTGGTCTGGTTACTGTAGGGCTACAGATGGCCTTGATTGTAGCATCTGTTCTGATTCTGAATATAGAATTTAATCAAAACACAATAAACGATCTGTTGAAGATCTCAACATCGTCTTCACAAATCATTATCGGAAAATTGCTGGCTCATCTGTGCATTGCGTGGGTTCTTTTTTTATGGATTGCGTTCATTGTATTTCCTGTATTTGATTTGGGAAAACCGCAGACCGACTTCAACTTTTTCATTTTGTATACCTTGATGGCTTTAGCATGTATCGGGATCGGAATGATGCTTTCTGCAATTTCCAACAATATGCTGTTTGTGGTGGATGTGGCTTTGTTTTTTACGTCACCGGCATTTGTGTTCAGTGGGTTTACATTTCCGAGATGGGCGATGCCTTGGTACGACCAGTTGTACGCCGACATCATGCCTTACACTCATTTTCTGGATGGTTTTATAAAGCTTTATTTTATGGCGCTGCCACTGTCGTATGTTATTCCTGAGATGATCAGACTTTTAGTTTTTATTGGTGTAACATTTCCGGTGGCCATTGTGTTTTTTCAGAAGAAAGTCAATCAGCATATTCAAGATCCATCAAAGTGAAAGATATTTTTCAAATACTGAAACGAGAGATCAGGAGCGTGTCAAAAGATTCGAGCCTGTTTCTGATTTTGCTTATGGCTCCGATACTTTATGCTTTTATGTATGGCAGTATTTACCTGAATAAAGGTGAGGAAAAAGTGAAGCTGGCACTCATTGATAATGATGGCAGCGCAGTTTCCAGACTGCTTACGCAACAGCTCAACACCACTCCTATGATTGATGTTGTTCCAAGTTCCAGTATTTCTGAAGCTCAGGAAAAAATGCACAAAGGAGAGGTAGAAGGTTTCTTCTATATCCAGAAAGACCTGGAAAAAAGTATCCTTTCGCAGAAACAGGCCAATGTGAATCTGGTTCTTAATGCGTCGCGTTTTCTGCCTTCCAGTGATTTGCTGAGTACGGTGACCAAAGTTTGTCTTACAGTGGGTGCGGGTGTAAGGAAAACCTATTTCAGTAAACAGGGGATGAATGATGATAAGTCCATGAAGATGACCAATCCTATTAATATGGATTACCGGCCGCTTTACAATTCTAGTATGACGTACGGTTCTTTCCTTTTGCCGGGATTATTGGCGATCATCCTGCAGCAGACACTTTTGATAGGCGTAGCGGCAAGCTTAACATCAGAAAGGGAGGAAAAAAAGCTGAAGGATCTTTATCGGATTTCGGGGTTTAATATTTCCAAGCTTATTTTTGGGAAAAGCATTTTGTACTTCTGTGTTTTTATGATGTTCGGGATGTTTTTTGCCATGGTCAACTTTTCAGTTTTTGGGATCGTGGTGCGTGGGAGTTATCTGGATCTTGCCTTTGTTACAGCTGTTTTTATCTATGCTGTCATTATTTTGGGAATGCTGGTAGGCAGTTTTTTTAAAACAAAACTTTTCGCTTTTCAGGTTTTGGTTTTTTCTTCTTATCCGATATTTTTGGTGACCGGATACTCTATGCCATATCAGGCTTTACCAAAAGCAGTGCAGGTGTTTTCTGATCTTTTGCCAACTTCTCCTTTTCTAAGAGTTTACATTTCAATAGTTCAGGCGGGTGGTTCCATAGGTGATAATTGGCCTTCCGTGGTTCATCTGATCATTCTGCTTCAGATTTTACTTGTTTTACTGATGGTACGGATCAACTATCTACTGAAGAATGAGGCTTCTTGATCAAAATGGCACACTGGCTATTCAATCGCTATACTGACAAAAATTGGAAAACCAACATCATTGGAGGTATTTCTAACGAAAGTCCCGACACTTCAAAACTAAAATTAATAGTCTTGATTATCAATATTTTACATCCATGTGATAGCAATGTGATGGGGTATTAGTTGGTTGATTGCCAGACTTGTTTTACTTTTGTACCAGTTGTTGAAAAGTTTCTGAAACTTCCAACAATAAAACACAAATGATGACTTCTTTTTTTGACAAGGCAAAAAGACAACTGCTTAATAAACAGTTGTGTGTTTTCCTTTTTTTATCGTTTTCTACTTTATTCTCTGCTACAAATGCAGAGGATAAAGATGTTAGCACTTTGATGTCTGATGATTCTCAAGTCTGTACATCTGTCAATTTGCCTGCTGAGCAAGATGCTGTAATACATATATACTTCGGCGCTTTAATTCTTGGGACAGAAAAAGTATATCAGACAAAGATTGTACACATCCCTAATTCTTCTGATAATAAAATTGCTGGAATTGACTTAAAAAAATCGCAAAAGACTAAAGCTGAAAAATTAGTTAAAATCTTTTTAAAAAAAGCAATTGTCTCTACAAAAGCAAAGTTGGATAAAAAACTTTATAATCCACTTTCTACTGAATCTCCTAATAGCGTATTGTTTTTTAAAAAATCAAATCCTAGTGTATCTAGCAACAACCTACAAGAGTTTTCAAAATTTCAAAGCCCTGATATACAAACGCTTGTAGGTCATAGAAAATATCGCTCTCAGAACACCATATTTTCTTACAGTCAAAAAAGAAATCTGGTTGGGTTCTATCAAATCTATAAAGTGAGGCCTCCTCCTTTTTCCTGGTATTCTCACTTGACCATTGAATATGTGCAATACAATATGCCGTATTTTCAACAACTTTGATTAATTTATTTCAAAGAATTTATTCTGCCTTATTAAGTTGGAGGTTGCAAAAAAAACATTGCACTAATAACACTTGTAGAGAAGTCTGTAATGAAATTGATCATGCAATACTCTCACCAATAAGGCTCGTCATATTATTAATTCAAATTAAAAAAAACACGATGAAAAACATTTTTTTTTTCCTATTTGCCTTTTTATTCATTGGCATAGGCACAAACAACTGGCACGCCCAAAACTCCGATGGAGATGGCGTTGCAAATACCGTTGATCTCGATGATTACAACGACGAAATTTTAGACACGGTAGAATGTCGTCAACTTGTCTAGTAAGACTTTTACCTATTTAATGTTAACTTTTTTATACGGCAAAATTTTAAATTCGACAAATCAAACTATTTCATGCTAATGTTGATTTGTTGATTGAAAATTAAAAAACAATTTTTTTCACTACTATTAATAATAACAATGATGAATTTTAAAAAATTATTTAAGTGGATTTCCCCATTCATTTTATTCTGCACGGGATTAATGAATGCTCAAAATCCTTCTTTAGAGTTTGCTGCAGGTGCAGGAAATCCTACAGGAAACGGACCGGTAACTTCTACTACCATAAACTTTCAAAACAACACCGATAATCCGACAGGAAATAACTTTGCTGCTTATACACCTAACCTGAATGTAAATTTCAGTTTGAGTAATCAGCAATTTACTTTACCCACAGTTTCTACTAATACAGGAATGGCTTTTGGTTTTGCTGCAGGTAGCCCTGCTTTAATTTTTGATATACAGGGTGCTGCTGGAAATCCAACCAATGCTAGCTTCACGTCTTCTGGCGCTACAGCAGGAACAGGAATTGATAAGGGAAGTAATTATGCGGTTTCTACTACTGTTTTTACAACTCCTTTAGCAGCGGCAGGTTTGTCAACAACAGGAAGATACAGTATTGCAGATCTTACCTTAACATTTAATAGGGCAGTTAATAACCCCATTTTGCATTTTGCTGGATTAGGTGGAAGCTTGGGAACTTTTGGGTTTTCGGCAGAGTTCGATGTAATATCCAGTAACGTTCCCGTAACTCTTTCAAAATTATCTGGAAATGCTTCTTTATCTGTTTCAGGTTCACAAATTAATAACAGTGCAACAGCTGCTAGTTCTGGTGGTTGCTCTGTTTTGTTTTAAGGGTTCTTTTGGTGTTATGGGAGCAACAGTTTCAGATCCGGTTCCAGCAGGTATTCCAGCAGGAAATGTGAGCTACTCAGTTCCTGTGCTAACAGGTGGCGCCACTACAAGTATTACCTCTGCGCAAACTGGCGCGTTAAATGATGTTGTTAATATACCAGCTGGTGGAACAATTACTTATACGATTAATGTTGCTGTTCCTAGTTCCTATACAGGAAACCTAGTTAATGTAGCTACGGTTACATCACCTGCAAATTTTATAGATTCATACCCTGGGAATAATACAGCAACAGATACTGATTCTTCTGCCTGTGCTATTTCTGCAACCAACCCAGATTCAGACGGTGATGGTATGTCTGATTATTGTGATCTTGATGATGACAACGATGGGATTTTAGACATAGCAGAAGGCGTTGTAGATAACGACGGTATTTTAGAATGGAACTATAATGCACAGGATGATGCGCCATCAATTTTGAATTCTTCTGTAATTTCATCAGCACAGAATGCAACAAAAAGCTCTGCTCTTACGGCACAAATAATTGGTGTAGACACTTCTTACTCTATTACTGGAGTGAGCGCAACTACAATTTCGCAGTCTAGAAGCAACAATTCTTATTTTGAATTTAAGTTTACGACTGCGAATTTCCAAAATACAGTTCAGTATTTATATGATAGATTTAGTTTATGGGTAAGAGACCCTAGTTTTTCCCCCACTTATAAAATGAGACTTTATCTTTCTACAGATAATTTTGCAACAAGTACCGATATTTCTGGTGAAGTAGCCTATCCAATTGTTCCCTATGAAGATAGAGTTGTATTCCCATTAACGTCACCATATCATTTAGCACCCAATAAAACCTATACTTTGAGACTGTATTTTTATGATGTTTCAGGTGGAGCTTCTGCAACTTTTAGTCACGATGATTTTCAAGTTCTTACAACGCAGTATGCTGATACCGATACCGATGGCATTCCCAATCATCTAGATTTAGATAGCGACAACGATGGTTGTGTTGATGCTTTAGAAGGTGACGAAAATGTTACTACTGGTCAATTAAAACCAGCAAGTGGAACCGTAACTGTAGGAACATCTACAGCAAGTAATCAAAACTTAGGAGTGGCAGTCAATGCAAACGGAGTTCCGACTGTTGTAAATTCTGGAGGTGCTGCAGATATTGGTAGTGATCAAGGGCAAGGAGTAGGTACTTCTGCTAATTCTAGTTTTAAGGATGTTCAGTGTTCTAGTGTATTTGGGTGTACTTCTGCGATGTATCTTTCTCAGTATGATACGCTTTACAGTATAGCAACTTCCACTAATCCATTTACTTATCCTACGGTAGGTACAGCTTCTGTGAACTACAACGCTATAGCAATCAATCCTTTAGATGGTCGTATGTACGGAATGCAGGTTCTTAATTCAAATAATCTTCTTGTAATCAATCCGGATGGTAGTTCGGTTAATCTAGGTCCTGTAACAGGCCTTCCTACCGGAAAATCTTATCTTGCAGGAGAAATTGATAACTTAGGGAATTATTATGTAAAAGAAGGTACAGATAATAACCAACTCTACAAAATCAATCTCAGTACAAAAACAGCAACGTTAATAACATTAAATACCTCGATATATGTTCCAGACTTTGCTTTTAATATAACAAATGGATTATTGTATGGCGTAAATGTTGATACCGGTCAATTAATGTCTATTAATCCAACTACTAAAGCTGTAACTCCAATTGGAGTAACTTCAAGCCCTGTAAGTTTTGGGGCAATGTTCGCATCGAGTACGGGTGAGTTTTATGGAGTGGAAAATGACGGTGCTTTTTATAAATTCAATCTTACGACTGGGCAAAGAATTTTTCTCTCCACTGCAACTCAAAGTCAATCAAATGACGGTGCACATTGCGTTACTGCGCCTATTGTATTTAGTGCCGATTTAGCAATAACCAAAGATGATGGTAAAGCAAATTATTCACCAGGAACTACAAATACCTATACCGTGGTAGTAAGTAATAATGATGGTCCTTTTGGAGTGCTAGGAGCAAAGGTCTCAGATCCAGTTCCAGCAGGCATTCCTGCAGGAAATGTGTCTTACTCAGTTCCTGTGGTAACAGGTGGTGCCACTACAAGTATTACCTCTGCGCAAACGGGAGCGTTAAATGATGTTGTTAATATACCAAAAGGTGGAACAATAACGTATACCATTACTATTGCAGTTCCTATTTCATATTCAGGAGACTTAGTGAATGTCGCTACGGTTACATCACCTGCAAATTCTACAGATCCAGACCCTACAAATAATACGGATACAGATACTGATTATCCCCCTGTATGTTATGCCGATCCCAATACCACTGGTGCCGGATCAGAAACCAAACATGGGATTACGCTTTTACAAAGAGCAGGAGCAGACAATGGCAACTGGCCAATGATTAGAAAATCTGCACACACCGTTCTAGAATCCAACACGAAGGGATTTGTAATCACAAGAATGTCTACCTCACAAATTGCATCCATTGTTTCACCACAGGAAGGAATGATGGTGTATGATACGGACATCAAATGTTTAAAATTGTATGACGGGACTGCTTGGAGTTGTTTCAGTACACCAACTTGTCCATAGTTGTTCATCGGGAATTGGAAGGTGCTTCAAGGGGAGCGCTTTCCATTTCTTTTAATTTAAAAATTTATAAAAAATGAAAAAAATAATATCCACATTGCTTTTAATAACAATGTTTTCAGCAAATGCACAAGTCATCATCGGTGATGCGGTAGGAACTGCTGCCGTAAAAACGTCTGTTTTATTAGAATTTGCAGCCAACCAAAATAAGGGGCTTATTTTACCATACGTAAGAACAATGCCATCTGGTACAAAACTTACAGAAGGAACAATTCTGCTGGATGCAAGTGATCCAACCCAAGCCCGCGTAAAATACTACAACGGAACGTGGAAGGATTTAAGCGGCCAGGCTGCAGATCTTACTGCAGCCAAAGCTTTGCCAAACTTTGCAACCGAACAATCACCGTCAATTACAGAAAACCCAGATTCTAAAGCAATCATTGGAGCGTCGAGTTCAGCAGCTGATGGTGTTTTGGTTTTAGAATCTACGACAAAAGCCATGGTCTTACCTACGGTTACAGATGTGCAGCTCGTTCCTAGTCCGTCGCCGGGAATGATGGTTTATATCAATAAAGCAGGAGCGAAACGATTAGCAGTTTTTAATGGTTCCAAATGGTCGTTTTGGAAGCCTTGACAAAAGGTGATATGAAATAAATTGAAAAATTTATCACCCTATACTAATCCGGAAAAGCTAATTTTCCGGATTTTTGTTTCTTATTGATCATTGTTGGTTTGGGAATATAAAAGTCTCTCCATATTTTGAACATTTGTAATAGGTTGCCTTTTGCTTAAGTTCCCGAAACTTTCACCATCCAAAAATATGAAATTAATTCAGTCTCTTTTTACAGTGGTATTCTCTAATTTTTTTATACTCCCAAAGGAATGATTATTAGATATGACTAAATGTTGTCTAAAAACAAATAAAACCGCCTAAAATAGGCGGTTCAAGTGGAGTTGGAGGATATAGAACAACTCATTATCAATCGTATTTTACAAAGGTTTTTTTGTTGTTGCAACCACCACTTTATTTATAAAAAGAAATAGAAAAATAGTATTTTTTGTTCGGTTGTCAACCCTTCACATCTACCAAGTAACCTACTTGAATTATCATATATTCTATCTCCATCAATCTTTCCAATTAACTTGGAAGAATCATTATACAAATTGTTTCCTTCAATCTTCCCTATTAATTTCGATGAACCGTTATAGACCAATTTACCATCAATCTTTCCCAAGTAATTGGATGATCCGTTATAAATTGATTTACCGTCGATTTTACCTATTAATTTGGAAGAACTCTCATAGATCCTTTTACCGTCAATCCTTCCAATTAGAGATGATGAACTATTGTAAATCCTTTGTGCGTTCATAAAAGAATAAATTAATACTAAAGTAAGTGTTGTTAATTTTTTCATAATAATAGATAATTCTCCCAATAAAAATCCTGCTCGGTCGGTTTGTAATCTTCCTTTTTGGGTAATTGGTAGTTTTTGTAAAGTTTGTATGCGTTGCGATTACTGTTTTCTTCAATAATTTCTTTTCTCAATTTTGATACTCTATCAAAATATAAGTCGTCAATCTCTTCATCAATCAAATCAGATTCGTTTTCAGTATTAAGTTTTGAAAGGTCAAAAATATATTTTGCAACAATATTAATTTTTTCTTCATCGGATTGAGCATTTGAGTATAAAGTATAAATATCGTTTCTGTTGATTGGTACTTCCATATTTTGAACAATTGTATTTGGTTGCCCTTATTAAATCTATTGTAAAACTTTTAAAATCCTCTCCATCGTTTCCCTCACATTCTCTGTGATGAGGTCTATAAACGGCTGTTTGTTGTTTTCGGTCTGTGCGGTTTCCAATGCACCGTAATATTTTAAACGGCTGTCTGTATCTCCTTTCAGGATTGCAATCGGGAATCCGTTTTGTAATAAAATTAAATTCATCAATAGGCGTGAGGTTCGTCCGTTGCCATCTATAAATGGGTGTATGGTTACCAAACGCTCGTGCATCTCTGCGGATAGCTCTATGGGGTGCAATAGGTCTTTGTTTTCGTTATACCAAATAAATAAATCCTCCATCTGTTTTGGTACGATGTACGGCTGTGGTGGGATGTGTTTTGCTCCTGAAATCAGCACCTGTACATTTCTGTATCTGCCTGCATTTTGATTGTCTATACTTTGCAGAATGAGTTGATGTATTTGCAATGAATCACGTTCGGAAATGGTTTGTTTTTCCTGCGCCAACTCTTTGATGTATTCTATGGCGTGCTGGTGGTTTATCGCTTCGAGGTGTTCGTTTAGAGACTTTCCCCCAATGGTCAAACCTTTCTCAATGACTAAGGCGGTTTCCTGCAAAGTCAAAGTATTTCCCTCTATTTTGTTACTTTCGTAGGTGTATTCTATATCAAATGCCTTTGCCACTTTGTCGCTGTGGTTTTGTCGCAAATGGTTGAGTTTTTCTTTGAGCTGGTCGAGGTCGGTGTATTTGTTTTTCATTTTTTAAACCCGTAGTGCATTATAAAAAAGGTTACTCATAATACGAAAATTTCGTATATTGTATTGACTATCAATCTAATACGTTATGAATAACCTAGATGCAATTTACGATTTTATTTTAAAGGAATTAAGAAAATTAACCATCAAAGAAAATTTTTATTTCAAACCAATTAAACCAAAATTATCTGATTTAGAGCTCATTGCAATAAATATTTCTGCGGAATATTTATCGATAGATTCAGAATATCAGTTGTTTAGATACCTCTCTAATTCAAAACTAAAGGGAATGATTGAGA
>NZ_AUAA01000013.1 GCF_000428485.1 Epilithonimonas tenax DSM 16811
TGGATACACCCATGAGAAACAACCAAAAAAATTATCAAAAACAAAAATATATTTTCAGAAAATCGAGAAAAAGAATAGAGACATTATTCTCTCAGCTTTGTGACCAATTTAAAATCAGAAACAACTACGCAAAATCATTTGAAGGTTTTAAAACAAGGATATTGAGCAAAATAACAGCATTAACTTTCATTCAATTTGTAAATGTTTTTGTATTTAATAGAAAAATGAATAATATTAAAATTGCATTAGTTTGATAATGCACTACGAGTTACATTATTGTAAAAGTATTCACTTTTTCTTAAATTTCGGGATAAATGTAAATTTTGCGTCATTCTCTTTTTTGTTTTTTGTTACTCATTTTGGCTGCTTGTTCGAAAAAGGAATCTACACAAGGGTTTCATTCTGCAAAAAAACAGATCAATCCCTTTTATGAGAAAGCCGTTGCCTTTATGGACAAAGATCCCGACAGTGCTTTCTATTTTCTAAACAAAGGAAAAGAGCTTTTCCAGAAAAGAAAAGACAGCTACGGATTGGGCAAGAGCTTTGTAAACATGGCAGTGATACAGGAGAATGCCGGTGACAACTTTGGAAGCATAGAAACCAGTTTACTTGCTTCGAAATTTTTGAAAGAAAATGATACTTCCCAACATTCTTCCATTTTTTCTAACTATAATAATTTGGGCGTTTCTTCTAATAATCTTAAAAATTATAAAGACGCCAAAGGCTTCTACGACAAAGCCATTTTGTTTACCAAAGACCCTGTGGATAAGCTGATGCTGGCGAATAATATTGCAGTGGTCTATCATAATGAAAAAAACTACGCAAAAGCCGTTGACATTTATACAAAACTACTGGATAGTGTGGGGGCAAAAAGTGAGTTTTATCCCAGGCTACTGCTGAACTTTTCCAGGTCCAAATGGTTTGCTGACCGCCATTACAAGCCTGTCAAAAATTATCTGCTGGCAGAAAGCCTAAGTCATAATTTTGATGATGACTGGACAAAAGATGCGGCATATGCATATTTGTCCGCCTATTATCTTAGCAAAAATGTCGATTCTGTACGGTATTATGCTAGTAAAATGCTGTTCCTCGCAACCAAATTGCGATATCCCGAAGACCAGTTGGAGGCCTTGCAGAATCTGATCAAGATATCCGATGGCTCTCAGGCGCAAAGCTATTTTGAACAATATTCGAAAATTCAGGATAGTTTGAAAAACAGTCAAAATAAAGCTAAAAACCAATTTGCACTCATCCGCTACGAAACTGAAAAATCTAAAGCAGAAAATCTAAAGCTGCAAAAAGAGCACGCAGATCACGAGCATCAGGTAGAAATACAGAAACTGACCATTGGAATTCTTCTATTGTCCTTTTTCATCGCAGTCATTGTTTCTTTTTTCTGGATTAGAAGACGACGGCAAAAATTGATCTTCGAAGCTAATACAAAACTGCAGGCGCAGCGGCTGGATTTTTCTAAAAAAGTGCACGATGTAGTTGCTAACGGGATCTACGAAGTGATGACGACGATCGAAAATCAAAACGATCTTCCAAAAGAAAAACTACTGGACAAACTGGAACTGATGTACCACAAATCCCGTGATCTTTCCTATGAGAAAAATCGTTCCAATGATTTCAGTGAGAGGATGACGGGTTTGATCGTTTCTTTTGATAGTGAAAGCACTCAAATTATTATGATTGGAAATGATCCCATTTTTTGGGATGCAGGCCATCCGCATAACAAAGAAGAATTCTTCCATATCATAAGAGAATTGCTAGTCAATATGAAAAAGCACAGCCACGCAACCCAAGTCATTTTGAGGTTTATTGCAAATCTTAATAATCAAGAGATCAAATACATAGATAACGGCGTAGGCTTGCCGGAAAATTTTGTGGAAAAGAATGGACTCTTAAATATGAGAGCCCGACTCGCGTTGATCAATGCAGATCTGGAAATAGAAGAACGTCATTCTGGCTTGAAACTATCAATCAAAACTACAGAAAATGTTCAGTAAAATATTAATCGCAGAAGATCATGAGAGCAGTAATTTTGCTGTCCAAAAAGTGTTGGAAGAACTGAGGATCGCCAAGGTAGATCACGTCTATTACTGTGATGATGCCTTCTCTTACCTCAAAAAATCTTTGGAATCTCAAGCTTATGAAGTGCTGATCACCGATCTTTCTTTTGAAGAAGACCATAGAAAGACACTGATTAATAATGGCCGCGAACTGATAAAACTTTGCAGGGAACTCTCTCCGGAATTAAAAATCATTGTTTTCTCAGCAGAGCACAGATGCGGTGTGATTGATCTGCTTTTCCAGGAATTAAACATCAATGCATTTGTACGAAAAGCACGTTCTGATTCTAGGGAATTAAAAAAAGCAATCGACTCTGTTTATCATAATCAAATCTATATCTCTCACGACCTGAAACTTCCTGTGAGAAGTATGAATACGCTGGAATTCAGTAACTATGACATCATCCTTCTTCAGTTGCTGGCCGAAGGTGTTTTGCAGAAAAACATTCCTCATGTCTTGCAGCAAAAAGCTATTTATCCGAATAGTCTCAGCAGTGTAGAAAAAAGAATGAATGCGATGAAGCTTGCATTAATGGTGAAGAACAACGAACAATTGATTGCTTACTGCAAAGATTTAGGAATCATTTGAAATTAATTTCAATTATTTTTTCATTTTACGGTTTCCCGTAAGGAAATGCAAAATTATGTCTCTAATTTTGCTTCAGATTAATAACCGTAAGAACAAAAAAAACACAAAGTATTGATTTCCAAAATAGTCTGAAGATTTTTCTTGAGGCTATTTTATTTTCTAAGCATTTCTGTATGCGGAATGTTATCTTCCAGGTATTTTTTTCCAGTATTCAGAAATCCAAAATCCGAATAGAACTTCAGCAGATAATCCTGCGCAGAGATTCTTACTTCACGGGTTCGCAATCTATTTTCTATGATGTCCAGAGCATAAGAGATGAGTTGCCGGCCAAGACCGGTTCCTCTTCCATTTTCCGTCGTGATAACACGACCAATCGATGTTTCCGGATATCTGATGCCTTTGTCAAAAATCCTGCAATAGGCTAATACTTCGCCGTTATCTTCTGCCCAAAGATGGATTGCCTTTTGGTCATTATCGTCCAGATCAGGATAAGGACAATCCTGTTCCACTACAAAAACATTGACTCTGGCTTTTATAATTTCGTAAAGTTCTGTGGTGGTAAGTTCGGGAAATGTTTTGATTTTCCACTCTGCATTAATCATCGAATCGCACTTTGTTTTTGATCAAAAACTGGTTGGTTTCTGAGATGAATTTTAAAATATGATCTGTCCCCGTTTTCTTCTCAGCAGAGGTCACATAGATTTCTGGCAATTCTTCCCAAGTTTTCAGGAGTTCTGTTTTGTAAGCTTCTACGTTTCTGTCGGCGGCGCCAGGTTTCAATTTGTCTACTTTTGTAAAAACGATCGAGAAAGGAACGTTGCTTTCGCCACACCATTGCATAAACTCAAGATCGATTTTCTGAGGTGCAAGACGAGAATCTATCAAAACAAAAAGATTGACCAGATTTTGTCTGTTCAGGATATAATTGGTGATGAGTTTTTCAAAATCCTTTCTAAGGCTTTTCGACACTTTTGCATAGCCATAGCCCGGTAGATCTGTAAGAAACCAATTTTCATTGACCAAAAAATGATTGATCAACTGTGTTTTTCCAGGGGTTTGGGACGTTTTAGCCAAATCTTTGTGATTCATCATCGCATTGATGAGAGATGATTTTCCCACGTTGGAACGTCCGATGAAAGCATATTCTGCCATCGTAGGTTCGGGACAATCCTGCCATTTCTGACTGCTTTTTACAAATTCTGCGGTTTTGATTACCATTTTTATAGGATATAAAAAACCATTAAGAGATCAAATTATTCTGCGAAAAACTCAATGTCTTAATGGTTTTAATGTATTAATAAATTGTTTAAATGACGCCTTTCAGCCAATCGTGTAGGATCTCATTGAACTTGTCTGGCTTCTCCATCATGGCTGCATGGCCACATTCTTCTATCCAAAACAGTGAAGACTGCGGGATGAATTTGTGCATATCTTCTGCAACTTCAGGTGGTGTGACGTTATCCTGTCTTCCCCAGATGATACATGTAGGGCAATTGATCTTCGGCAGATCGTTCAGCATATTATGTTTGATGGCGCTTCTTGCCAGCATGACGGTTTTGATGCCTTTCATCCTGTCATTCACAACGGCAAAAACCTCATCTACCAATTCATCTGTCGCCACTGCAGGATCATAAAAAACCTCTTGCGTTTTTTTCTTGATATAATCTTTATCACTTTTTCTTGGGAAACTGTCTCCAAAAGTTCTTTCGTACAGGCCGGAACTTCCGGTCAAAACTAAATTCTGAACCAGCTCTGGACGGGAAATGGTAAGGATCAGACCAATGTGTCCACCCATAGAGTTGCCAACAATCGTCACCGGTTTTCCGATCACATCTGTAATAAATCTCGCTACAAATTTTGAAATTGAAGTCAAATTGGTATTCAGAATGGGTAAATCGTAAATAGGCAACTGCGGAACAATCACCCTATAACCTTTGTCCGCGAAAAAGTTTATCATCTTATCGAAGTTGCTCAAGCCTCCCATCAAACCATGCAGAAGCACCATAGGATGACCTTCACCCGCTTCCACATAAGTATATTTCGTGTCTTTCTTAGTTTTAAAAATCATAATGCTATCTCGATAACCCGCCAAAAATACAAATAAAAGAATAATTTTTTATTTTAATCCTACTTAAATGGTCAAATTTAATTTATTTTAACACTGTTTTCAATTCATGGATGCGGTTGATGATAGGTAGTGCAAAAATCCCGCTCTTGGTCAGATAAAGTTCGTAAAACGTTTTCGCTTTGTCTGCAAAATCTTTTTTGTTTTCCGTTCTGTAGTGCAACATAAACACATTGCCCAGCATTTCGTAATAATCTACTTGGTCTTTCGATTCCCGTAGGTGGACTATATCTGTGATTTCCTCTTTTGATTTTGATGAAAGTTCCGTAAAATCCATTTTGAAAATGTCCTTCATCAAAGAATCGAAATCCAGTTCTTTCTGCATCAGACTTTTCTCCGGTTTCCCCAGAAGTAATTGTTCCAAAGCCTGCGTCAGTTGTCTTATTAATCTAAGTGTAAAATCTTTATCCTGAATCATAATTTCTATCCGAAAAACAAATAAGCCAATATGATTGAAACCGTCACACCAACAAGATCTGCCAAAAGCATAGATCCCACTGTATATCGTGTATTCTTGATCCCAACGGAACCAAAATAAACAGCAATCACGTAAAAAGTCGTATCAGAACTTCCCTGTAAAATGGCTGATAACTTCCCAGCGAAACTGTCTGCGCCGAAGGTTTTCATCGTGTCCACCATCATTCCGCGTGCTCCGGAACCGGACAGGGGTTTTATCAAAGCGGTTGGTAATCCATCTACAAATCTCGTGTCAAGATGAGAGGCGCTTGCGATCCATTTCATTCCGTCAATGATCACATCAAAAACGCCACTTGTCCTAAGCAAAGAGATGGCGATCAACATGCCTACCAAATAGGGAATGATCTTGATACACACCGTAAAACCTTCTTTGGCGCCATCAATAAAGGCGTCGAAGATATTGATCTTTTTATAAACTGCGCCCAGAACAATGGCGAGAAATATCAACAATATAATGCCGTTGCTCATCACTTTGCTGAAAGAATCCAACTCGTCTTTGCTTAGCTGCACCAGATAAATTACAAGCAAGGCTATAATGGCAGAAATCCCACCAACGTAAGCCAAAACAATCGGTTGAAACAGATTAATCTTCTGTCTGATAGAAACAATCGTCATTGCTGCCAGAGTTGCACAAAATGTGGCAATCATACAAGGCAGAAAGATATCCGTAGGCGTCACAGAACCCATTGATGAACGGATTGCGATGATGGAAACCGGAATCAGTGTGAGTCCGCTGGCGTGCAGGCAAAGAAACATAATCTGGGCATTGCTGGCTTTGTCTTTATCAGGATTCAAAGTTTGGAGGCTTTCCATGGCTTTGAGTCCGAAAGGTGTAGCCGCATTGTCAAGGCCTAATAGATTGGCACTGAAATTAAGCATCATATGACCGAAAGATGGGTGGTTTCTCGGGATGTCTGGAAATAATTTTGAGAAAAATGGCTGGATGAGTCGACTTAGGAAATGGATGCCGCCTGCTTTTTCAGCAATGCTCATAAATCCCATAAAAAGGGCCATTATACCAATCAGTTTTAAGCAGATTTCGACTGCGTTTTGACTGGTTCCTATGACGCCGTCTGTCTCTGCCACTCGATAAGTTTTCACATTCTGGAGTGAGTCCATTTTGTAATAGATGCGACGGTCTTCAAAATCAGGAGTGGTCTGCAAAGTTTTCTGCATATCTGGAGAAAACTGAGCCAATGGTTTTTGAGAGATCTGGATCGTATCGCCGCCTTTCCCCACTACCATATCGTTGAAGATCTGACTGTAGTTCTCCGAAGTGAAATATTTGACGGATGCAACTGCAATTGCAATGATGATGAAGGCTGACCAAATCCTGCTTAGAATCATTCTGGAAATTAATTTCAGTAAATGTATGAAAAAAGGTGATAGATTTTAGAAAGTTGGATTTAGAAATTAAAATATTAATCGAAGACAAATCCCGCAGCCCGGCTTGAACGGAAATCCTTTTTTGCTTATTCTCTAGTTCTAATTAAACTGAATCGTCTGCAAAAAAGATTGACTTCGTCGAACCACTTCGTTAGGTTTGGGAGTGGAAGACGGATTTGCTGCCCAAATCATTAAAACTCAAAACTGACATTTGTCATTTTATTGAATTTATACTTGTTTGGTATGAATTGAAATTTTACCTTTGCGCAGGCTTTTTTTTATACATTATCTGTGTTGTAATTTTGTTTGTTGCAATCATCTATTTCAGAGATATATGATGATGCAGAGGATAATGTGTTTATTTCAAAAACCTTTCATAATCTCATTTGAAAGGTTTTTTATTTTAATTAATTGATAAAAATGATTGAACTTTTAAACCTTACCAAAAGTTTTAAAACCAAGAATAAAACGATCCAAGCTCTGGCAGACGTTTCATTGAAGGTGGAAAAAGGCGAGATTTTTGGTGTTATAGGAACTTCTGGCGCCGGAAAAAGTACGCTGATCCGCTGCGTTAACCTGCTCGAAAAACCGAATGCCGGAAAAGTCATTGTAGACCAGGTAGAACTGACAAAACTCTCTGATTCTCAATTGACTTTGGAACGAAGGAAGATTGCGATGATCTTTCAGCATTTCAACTTATTGTCTTCCAGAACCGTTTTTGATAACATTGCGTTTCCTCTGGAACTAGAGGGAAAATCGAAATCTGAAATCACAGAAAAGGTAAATAGTCTTCTTGAACTTGTTGGGTTAAATGATAAAGCAAAAGATTATCCTGCCAATCTTTCCGGCGGACAAAAACAAAGAGTAGCGATTGCCAGAGCTTTGGCCAATGATCCGAAGGTTTTGCTTTGTGATGAGGCGACGAGTGCTTTGGATCCTGCAACTACAAAATCGATTTTAAAACTTTTGAAATCTATTAATCAAAAACTAAATCTGACGATCCTTCTGATCACACACGAGATGGAGGTCATTAAAACAATTTGTGATAAAGTGGCGGTGATAGATCACGGGAAATTGGTGGAACAGGGAAATATAGAGCAGATTTTTACTAATCCTGAGAAGGAAATCACCCAAGGTTTTATCCAGGCTTCTCTTAATATAGAATTGCCTTTGGTTTACCAAAATGCACTTATAAATACCGATCCCGAGGATAATAATCCGCTGGTAAAATTGATGCTGAATGGAAATAGTGATCAGAGTTTTGTCATCAGTCATTTGTATGAGAAATTCCAGATCAAAGCAAAGGTGATCAGCGCTCAGCTAGAGTACGTTGGCCAGCTGAGTTTTGGCGTTTTGATCGTGGAATTGCAAGGCACTAATATCAAGGAGGCTTTGGCTTTTTTGGAAAATGAATATTCTAACACAGAAATTTTAGGTTATGTCAGATAGTATTGTCAATTTGTTATTTCAAGGTACGATAGAAACGATTGTGATGACCTTGGTTTCTGGTTTTTTCGGATTTTTGTTGGGATTACCGACAGGGATTTTTCTGTTTCTGACTAGAAAAGGGCAACTTCTGGAAAATAAAGTTTCTCATCAGATCGTCTCTGTCATCGTGAATATTTTCCGTTCTATTCCATTCATTATTTTGATCGTTTGGATGATCCCGTTCACGAGAACGATTGTCGGAACGTCCATTGGTGTAGCGGCGGCTTTGGTTCCTCTAAGTGTTGGTTCTGCTCCGTTCATTGCACGATTGGTGGAAAACAGTTTACTGGAAATCCCATCCGGATTGATAGAAGCTGCAAGATCGATGGGCGCAAAACCTTTGCAGATTATTAGCAAAGTGCTTTTGCCGGAAGCGCTGCCTTCTCTTATTAATAATATCAGCATTACCTTGATCACCCTCGTTGGCTATTCTGCAATGGGAGGTGCGGTAGGCGCTGGCGGGTTGGGACAGGTTGGCTACCAATATGGCTATATCGGGTATGACTTTGCGGTGATGAACGCGGTATTGGTCTTGTTAATTGTACTGGTATTCATCATTCAGATGGCCGGCGATTTTCTTTCGAAAAAATGTAACCACAGATAAAAATTTAAAATGAACTTTAAAAAAATAGTATTTGCTTTTGCAATCATATCATTAGTGGCTTGTAATAAAAAAGAATCCAACCCCAATGTTTTAAAAGTAGGGATTGCTTCCGGACCAGAACAAAGCTTGGCAGAAGAAGCCAAAAAAGTGGCTAAGGAAAAATACGGTTTGGAAGTAGAGTTGGTAAGCTTCAATGATTATGTGGTGCCGAATGAGGCACTTAGTCAAGGTGATGTAGACGCTAATGCATTTCAGCACTTGCCCTATTTGGAAGAACAATCCAGACAAAGAGGATACAAACTGGCGGTTGTTGGGAAGACATTTGTTTACCCTATTGTTGCTTATTCTAAAAAGATACAATCAATTTCAGAACTGAAACCGGGACAAACGATCGTGATCCCAAATGACCCAACCAATGGGGGAAGGTCATTATTGTTGCTTCAGAAACAAGGCTTGATCAAATTAAAAGAAGGCATTGGGCTGTTGCCAAAAGTAGCGGACATCACGGAAAATCCAAAGAATTTTAGAATTCTGGAATTGGAGGCACCACAGATTCCACGGGTTTTGGAAGACAAAGAGGTCGCTTTGGCAATCATCAATAATAATTTTGCAGCACAGGCCGGACTGGATCCTGAAAAACAAGGGCTGTTCACAGAAGATAAGGATTCGCCTTATGCCAATCTGATCGTTTCCAGAGAAGACAATAAAAATGATGAAAAGATCAAAAAATTTGTTAAAGCTTATCAATCTCCAGAAGTAGAAGCCGTAGCCAGGAAGGCCTTCAAAGGAGGCGCTGTTAAGGCGTGGTAAAACTTCTGTATGGTATCTGGGTTTTTTAAGTTGGCGGTTCCTCAGGATCGCCAATCTTTGTTGTGACGGGATCTCTTATTAATTTAGAAACTTTTCGGTTTGTTTAAAAATGATTCAAAAATATAAATGTGAACGCAGGTTTTTTCGGATCAATAATAGAAAAGAACACGCCAGAATGCCTCTTTTTTTTATTCCAAATAGATGAGGGTATCTTTATCCACTTCTTCATCCACAGAGGTGATTAACGCCGCATTTTTTGTTTTTTTCTGAAGCTCCTCAATAAAAAAACTGCTTTCAAAAAACTGACGGTGAACACCAGGTAAAAGGCTCATAAAATAATCCATCCCCAGCTGATTATTATGAAGATCCATTTTGGTTTCCAAAGGTTTGTTGGGAAAAAGATCTTCGTGCATATCCGTAAGCTTTTTGCACCATTTCAGTGATTTTTCCGGTGATGACACTTTGCAGAAATACATCATGATGATACAGCACCAGTAAGCGTGACGGAAAGCGTTTCCTATTCCGCTGTTAGAATTGCATTCAGGATATAATTCTTTTGCTTTCTGAAAAGCTTTTAAACTGGCGTAAGTGTATAAAAAAGCAAAAAGCGGATGGATGATTCCAATGGAAAAAACCTTCAATAATTTATTAAAGGTTAAGGATCTTAAAGCTCTGAAAAATAGGCCTGTAAATCTCATCAATAAAAAACTCTCCCAGATTTGAGAGAGTCTATTTTTAGTTTAATAACTTGATTAATGATATTCGTGCGTCAAAAGCTTCACAGCTCTGGAAACCGAATGTTTGATATCAGTTCTTTTCACAATGAAATCGACAAAGCCTTTTTCCTGCAAAAACTCAGAGGTCTGGAAACCTTCCGGCAAATCCTTACCGATAGTTTCACGAATAACTCTTGGTCCTGCAAAGCCAATCAAAGCACTTGGTTCTGCAATGATTAAATCGGCAGTCATTGCGAATGAAGCGGTAATTCCACCAAAAGTTGGATCCGTCAAATAGGCGATGTAAGGCAAGCCAGCGTCAGAAAGCTGAACCAATTTTGCCTGAACTTTTGCCAACTGCATCAGTGAGTAAGCTGCTTCCTGCATTCTTGCGCCACCAGATTGGCAGATGATCATGTATGGTAATTTATTTTTGATACAATAGTCAATTGCTCTTCTGATTTTTTCACCCATTACAGACCCTAAAGATCCCCCAATGAAAGCAAAATCCATACAAGAAATCACCATTTCCACACCGTTTACTTTTCCTGTCGCGTTACGGATAGAATCTGTTAGTTTGGTTTTGGCCTTTACTTCTTTCAGACGGTCTGTGTAGGATTTGGTATCCTTGAATTTCAGAATATCTACACTTTCCACATCAGCATCCAATTCCTTGAATTTCTGATCATCAAAAAGCATATCAAAGTATTCTCTACTCCCGATCCTTACGTGGAAACCATCTTCCGGAGACACAAAATTATTAGATTTTAATTCTTCAAATTCTATGATTTTGCCAGTTGGCGTTTTGTGCCAAAGTCCTTTTGGAACGTCCTTTTTGTCTTCTGTAGAAGTGGTAATGTTCTGCCCTTTCCTTTTAAACCAATCAAATGCCATATAATCTATAATTGATGAATGATAATTGATAATTGATGAAAAAACAATTTAGAACAATCGTTTCTCGCTCATCAATTACCATTTATAAATTTAAAGTGTATTAATATTGTTCAGATCTTCGAAAGCCTGAGTCAATCTTTTAATATAAGTTTCTTCTCCTTTTCTTACCCAAACTCTTGGATCGTAGAATTTCTTGTTCGGCGCATCGGCTCCAGTCGGGTTTCCGATCTGATGACGCAGGTATTCAATCTGATCTGTCATATAATCTCTGATTCCTTCTGTGTAACCGAATTGCAAATCTGTATCGATGTTCATTTTCACAACACCATAGCCGATTGCTTCTCTGATTTCTTCCAAAGTAGATCCGGATCCACCGTGGAATACGAAGTTCACCGGTTTGTCTGCGGTTTTGAATTTCTCCTGAACATATTTCTGAGAATTGTCAAGAATTTTTGGAGTCAATTTCACGTTTCCTGGCTTGTAAACACCGTGTACGTTTCCAAAAGCTGCTGCAATGGTGAAGTTATCAGAAACGGCTTTCAGAACTTCGTAAGCGTGTGCTACTTCTTCTGGTTGCGTGTATAGTTTTGAGCTGTCAACATCTGAGTTATCAACACCATCTTCTTCTCCTCCAGTAACACCCAATTCGATCTCAAGTGTCATTCCCATCTTGTTCATTCTTTCGAAGTATTTTGCAGAAACCTCTAGGTTTTCTTCAATAGGTTCCTCTGAGAAATCCAACATATGGGAAGAATAAAGAGACTTTCCGTTTTGTTTGTAGAACGCTTCACTTGCATCCAAAAGACCGTCTACCCACGGTAATAATTTTTTAGCGCAATGGTCTGTGTGAAGGATCACTGTAGCGCCATAAGCCTCAGCTAGAGTGTGGATGTGTTTTGCGCCTGCAACAGCTCCGAGAACTGCCGCTTTTTGATTTTCGTTACTCAAGCCTTTTCCGGCGTTGAAGACAGATCCTCCGTTTGAGAACTGGATGATTACAGGTGCATTCAGTTTCGCAGCAGTTTCTAAAGTTGCATTGATATTACTAGACCCTATTACGTTAGCTGCCGGAAGTGCGAATTGCTTCTCTTTTGCATAATCGAATATTTCTGTTACTAAAGAACCAGTGGCAACTCCTGCCGGAAATTTTCTGCTCATTTTGATTATTTTTTTAAGATTTTTTTTGAACGGTAAAGTTACAAAATTATTAACAATTTAAAATTGCAAATTTTCGGTCTTATGCAAAGACCAATATTTTATTTTTTAATTCCGCTTATCATTCCCCCAAAGCAATTTTTGACGGATGGTTTCATAGAAACTAAAGTTTTTCGGCTTGATAAGGAAAAGCGAAAAACCTGCTTTCTCAATGGTAATTTCACTGCCAATTTCCATATGGTAAAGCCTTGAATCCAAAGCCAGTGTATATTCTTCCACACGACTTTCTACAATTAATCTAATCTTCGCATCATCTTTCACGATCAAAGGACGAACATTAAGATTGTGAGGCGCAATTGGCGTGATGACAAAGTTGTCATTAGCCGGCGAAATAATGGGACCGCCACAACTTAAAGAATAAGCTGTCGATCCTGTTGGTGTTGAAACAATCAATCCGTCGCCCCAAAAGACATTCAGGAAATCATCATTAATGTAAGATTCTACAGTAATCATTGATGTTGTTTCTTTTCTGGAAAGACTGACATCATTCAATGCAAAAGGAAAATCTATATTGTTTTCTCTGTTTGTTGAGATCTTGATAACCGATCTTTCGCTGATATTGTAATTTTTTTCGAGAATGATAGAGTCCAGCTCATCGAAGATCTGATCTTTTCTGAAATTGGCTAAAAACCCTAAACGGCCTGTGTTTACGCCGATGATTGGAATCTCCAGATCCTGGATAAAAGTCAGTGCGTTAAGAATGGTTCCATCGCCTCCAAAACTGAAAACGATATTGACATGTTTATTCTGCAATTCTTCTTTACACGAAAAAGTGTCGAATTCCTTTGAGAAATTCAATCGATGAGCCATTTCTGCGTGAAGAACTACGGAAACATCTCGGAGTGCCAATTCGGAAATGAACTTGTTGAGATACAGAAACGTATCAAGGTCTTTTTTTTGAGAATAGATAGCTGCCTTCATATTTTATATCTCCAAAAATTTCTGAAAAAATCCGAAACGGTCTTTCAACAGCTCTTCTTTCTCATCATCATAATGTTTAGTAACCACAGTATAGCCATATCGTTCGAAAGTCTCATCAATTGAACTCAGGTTTTCATTGCTGATCTTCAATGTGATTTCTATGCTGTCTTCTTTGATTGTACTGATAAAAGTGCCATAGATTTTCGCATTGTTGCTTTCCACAATCTGAGAAATCTCTGTCATAGAATAATGCAAACCGTTGGTCTGAATAGTCAGGATTGCACCGTTTTCAGAAAACAATGGGTATTTTGAAAACTCATTGAAGATGTCGTCACACGATATGTAGCCCAGGTATTTTTCTTCCTTAGAAATCACAGGGATCACATTCGCATTGAAAGTGTGGAACAGCTTGATGCTATCTAGAATACTGCTGTCTTCTATGATGGCAAAACGCTCATAATGAATATTAAGACTATCCAGTTTTCCCTCAGGACTGTCTTCCAGAAAAGACTGGCTGAGTCCGCCTAGAAAAACACCGTTGCTCACGATGAAAACATGAGAATACCCAAAATCTTTAGCGACC
This sequence comes from Epilithonimonas tenax DSM 16811, assembly GCF_000428485.1. Classification (GTDB taxonomy): domain Bacteria; phylum Bacteroidota; class Bacteroidia; order Flavobacteriales; family Weeksellaceae; genus Epilithonimonas; species Epilithonimonas tenax. Next base: position 13,881 of record NZ_AUAA01000013.1, read on the forward strand.
TCAGAAGCTTCTTCTATAGAATCTTTTCTGCTGAATGCGGGGTAATCTTTGGAAATGTAGTCTTTTATAAACATGATGCTAATTTACAAAAAATCCTCAGCCACAAAAGATTTAAAATTTTTTTGTGGAATTTTAAAAAAAATATTGCTTTGTGTTAAGTAAAAAGTATATCTTTGTCGCCTTTCATTTTTACTTTTTATTAGATTTATTTCAAACTGCAACACTTTATGGTGTCTGCAGTTTTTTTATTTTCCAGCGGCAAGGTTTTTCGCAAACTCCCAAATCACGATTCCGCCGCAAACGCTTACGTTCAGAGAGTGCTTGGTTCCCAATTGTGGGATTTCCAAAAATGCATCAATATTTGGCAAGGCCTCATCGCTGATTCCGTCCACTTCATTCCCAAGAATCAGAGCGTACTTGGCGTCAGCTTTAATTTCAAAATCAGAAATCAACTGGCTGTCAGAAGTTTGTTCTATTCCGATGATGTTGAAATTTTCTTTCTTAAGGTTTTCAATGGCCGTATTAATGTCCTGCTCATAGATCCAATCCACGCTTTCTGTTGCGCCAAGAGCTGCCTTATGGATTTCTCTGTGAGGCGGCCGCGGTGTGATGCCGCAAAGCACCACTTTCTCGATCAGAAAAGCATCACCCGTGCGGAAGATCGCTCCCACATTGTGCATACTTCTAACGCTGTCCAGAATAATGACTAAAGGAATCTTCTGTGTATTTTTGAAGGTTTCCACATCTATTCTTCCAAGTTCTTCTAGTTTCAGTTTCTTCGTCACGGTTAGGCTTTATTTAAAATTAAATCAATATTTCTTTCGATGTTTTGCGCGATAGACGCCAGCGGAATATCATTTTCATCATTGTTAAAAGGGTCTTCTATCTCCTCAGCAATCAGCTCCAGACTCATCAGAACGTAATAAACGAACATGGTAATCGGAATCATAAAGAAGCCGAGATCCACCACGTTTGCAACGGGTAAAGCCAAGACATAAAAAACCACAAATTTTTTGATGAATGATGAGTAAGAATAAGGAATTGGTGTGTTTTTAATTCGTTCGCAACCACCGCAAACATCCAAAAACCCGGATAACTGGGCATCCAGAAACAGCATTTCTGTATCGGATATTTTGCCTTCTTTTTTGAGATGAAACAGTTTTCTCGTCAATAGGAAAACCAGTTCTGCAGGTGGATGGTGCTTCAGTTCTTTGGCAAGATCTGCAAAATCCTTGTCCAAGACCAACCTGGTAGAATCTTTTGATAGATGACTGGAGAGAAAATGCGGAAAAAATTTAATGTATCTAGCAATCTGAGTTTTGGTTTTAATGTCTTTTTCATCCAGAATGCCACAGATCTTGATCATGAAATTGCGGCTGTCATTCACCAGTTTCCCCCATAGTTTTCGCCCTTCCCACCAGCGGTCATAAGCCGTGTTGGTGCGGAAAACCAATAGCAAAGACAAAACGAAACCAAGCAAGGAATGCAGCATTCCGATATGGCTAACCGTGGATTTTTCTGTAAGGTGCAGGTATTCTACTTCTAAGTAATACATCCCGTAAGAATAGAGCCCTACGAGAAGCATGGTGGGAAACAGGATTTTGAGTGTATCTGTCTTATGAAGACTGATGAGGATCTTCAGAAAATTCTTTGTGTTGTAAGCGCGCATAGAATGGCATTTGATTGCAAAGATAATTTATATCGAATAAAAACTTTGGATTGCTATGTAATAAGTTGAAGTTTTAAAACCGTTTCTGAAAATTATTTTTAAATTTAAGGATTGAAAAACCAAACGATGGCTGATAAAGAAAAATTCATAACCGATCTCAATTCAAAATACAACCCAAAAGGCGACCACATCATCCTTGGAAAAGGAATGCTGGATGGAGAAATCGTAACAGAAGTCAATGTTTCTATTCCCCTGAAAACAGTGAACAGGCACGGCCTTATCGCGGGAGCAACCGGAACCGGGAAAACCAAAACACTTCAGGTTTTTGTTGAGCAGTTGTCTCACGCCGGAGTTCCGACTTTGGTCATGGATATCAAAGGTGATCTTTCCGGAATTGCAGAATCTGGCGTTGAAAACGATCATATTAAGGAACGTTACGCAAAAACAGGTTTGCCCTATTCTCCACAGAGTTTCCCCGTAGAACTGATGACTATTTCCGGCGCAAAAGGCGTGAAACTGAGAGCGACGGTTTTGGAATTCGGGCCGATTTTATTAAGCAAAATCCTTGGTCTCAATGATACTCAGCAAAGTATTATGTCCATCGTTTTCAAATATTCTGATGACAAGGCATTGCCATTAGTTGATTTGAGTGACCTGAAAAAAGTACTGCAGTATGTGACGGATCATCCGATTGGTAAAAAGGAACTGGCTGATAATTACGGCTCGATTGCGCCGGCATCTTTGGGCGCCATCCTTCGTTCGATTGTTGCAATGGAACAGCAAGGTGCAGCTACTTTCTTCGGGGAGCCAAGTTTTGATGTTGAAGATCTTGTGCAAACCAGAGACGGAAAAGGCGTCGTGAATATTTTCCGTGTAGATGATATTCAAAGCAAACCGAATCTCTTTTCAACCTTTATTTTATCACTGTTTGCCGAGATTTATATGACGTTTCCGGAAGAAGGTGACAGCGGAAAACCGAAGTTGGTTTTATTCATAGATGAAGCGCATTTGCTTTTCAATGAAGCTTCAAAAACACTTCTTTCACAGATTGAAACAATGGTAAAATTGATCCGTTCAAAAGGAATCGGAATTTACTTCATTACACAAATCCCTGGTGATGTTCCTGAGAATATATTAAGTCAATTGGGTTTGAAAATTCAGCACGCTTTGCGAGGTTTTACAGGAAAAGACAAAAAAGAAATTGATAAAGCGGTGGAGAATTATCCAACAACAGAATTCTATAACGCCAGCGAACTGATTCAAAATCTCGGAATCGGCGAAGCATTTGTAACCGCTCTTGACGAAAAAGGCATTCCGACACCATTGGTTCAAACTTATTTGATCTCGCCGGAAAGCAGAATGGATATTTTGACTTCTTCAGAAATTGATGAATTGACAAGCAACTCGGCATTAGTTAGAAAATACGAACAAACTGTAGATAAAGAAAGTGCTTACGAAATCCTCAATAAAAGGATTCAGGATTCTGCACAAACCGAAATCCCAACACCAACAAGAGGAAGATCTGCACAGCCAAAACAAGAGGCAGGAATGTTCGAACAAGTCATCGAAAGCCGGGCCGGAAAAACATTTCTGAATACTTTAGCAAGAGAAGGCGCTAAGTTTATTTTGGGAATGTTCAGTAAAAAAAGATAATTAAATAAGTGCAGATCGCATAAATGCAGATGTATTCAGTAATAGATATAGAAAGTAACGGCGCTCCTTTCCGGAAGGAAAGCATTATAGAAATTGCGGTCTATCGTTTTGATGGCCACGAGATTACAGACCAGTTTATCTCACTCGTAAATCCCGAAGACGAGATTTCTTCTTTTGTTCAGAAGTTGACAGGCATCACATCCAAAATGGTTCTCACTGCTCCAAAATTTCATGAGATCGCCAAACGTGTGGTAGAGATCACGCAGGATTCAACCTTAGTTGGTCACAATATTGATTTCGATTACAGAATGCTTCGCCAATCGTTCAAACGCCTTGGTTACGATTTCAAAATCAATACTTTAGATACAATTCCATTAGCCAAAAAACTGATTCCGGAAGAGAAAAGTTATTCGCTAAGCAAGCTTTGCAAATCCATCGGAATTCCTTTGACCGAAGCGCACCGGGCGAGTGGCGATGCGAGAGCGACTTTGGATCTGTTTAAGTTATTGATGATTAAAGATAAATCCAATGAAATCATCCAATCTCAACACGAAGAGAATCACGCAAAAAGTTATCTCAATAAAATCCAATTATTAACAGAAGATCTTCCGAATGAGCGTGGGATTCTCTATTTTCAAAATTCTGAAGGAACAATTATTTATTCCGATGTGGTAGAAGATCTCTACAAATCGGCCAAAAAAATCCTCGAATCAGATTCGAGAAAGTATAAAAACATTCAGGAAGATGCAGCTCTGACTTCTTATGAATTAACGGGAACCGACCTTATTGCCAAACTGATGATGAAGAATAAAGGCATTAGCAAAACACAACCTTTGCCTTTCGGATTGTTTTACAGAAAGAATAAATACATTCTTGAGAAAATCAAAAAAGAACAGGAGGAGAAACCTTATCTGAGATTCAAAAGTTTTACGCAAGGTTTGAAAGCCATCAATTACATCAAATCCAAACCCGAGCTGAAAGATAATTTTGAGGAGTTCACACAGAAAATCCATCTTAAAAAAAGAAATGAGATTTGGACCTCATCCGGAAGAACTTTGGGCGAAAAGTCTTTTCTCATTTTAGAAAACGGAAAACTGACAGGTTTTGGGTTTTACGATTTGTATCATCAAATCCAATCTTTGGAAAAGATTAAAAAACTGCTGCTGCCCGTTTCCAGATTCTCTCAGGATCTGCAGAATGATTTGCAGTTGGCGCTTTTGCGGAATGAGTTTGAGGTTTTGGAGTTACCGAAAGCTTGATTTATCGTAATTGTCAGCTAATTTAAAAAAGTGAAAATTTCATTATGGACATTGAAGAATATTTTGATGAATCAAATTATTTAAACGAAGATAAAACATTAAAAGAAAAATGTTTTATTCTATATCATTCTCATCCTAATTGGCAAGAGATTCCAAGAGATCAAACCTTAATTATTTATCAAGATTTTTCATTTGAAAAGAAGTTGTTTTGGTATAAATTTCCATTAAAAAAAAGACTATTCTCAAGTTATAAAAGCAACCTCATTCCCGAAAATATATTTGAAATATTAAGAGAATTGAATGCGTTAGAAACACTAAAAATTAAAAATTTTTATACTTCAAAAACTGAAAAGTATTCGCCTGAAGGACTTTCAGAAGATTCTTATCAAATTAACCATAACGGGAAAAATCATTCGATAAATATGAGTTCTTACTGGACCGATGAAACTCTTTTTATAAGTAATGAAGAAAAATGCTTTTTGAAATTACATAAAAGTTTATTTGAATGGAAAAATGAACTTTACGAAAGCATTATCAAATTACATATCTAATTTCAGTTGTTGGAAAATATTAGATTTATGTAGAATCATCACAGCCCGACTTGAGTGGAAATCCTTTTTTGTGGCTGGAAAAGTGTGGGCAAAAAGATTGGGAACCCTTCGACTTCGCTCAGGATAAACTACAGGCGGATAAAGCTGCCCAAAATAAAAATCAATCCAAAAATTGCGAGATTTACAGATAAACTCTAATTTTGCCAAAATTTTATTAACAACAAGCAATGCAATATTTTAAACAAAGCAAAATCGGAAAAAAGGGAGCTGTAAGGTTCTCTAAGGTTTGGAATGTCTAAGGAGTTGCGTGCATAAGATATCTATTGCGGCAGACTCTTTATATAAGAATCTGCCTTTTTATTTTTAAAAATCTACGATTATGACCAATCAGGACTTGCTAAGTATAGCAAAAGAATTCGGGACACCCGTGTATGTTTATGACGTTAATTCTATCAGCGAGCAGTATAAAAAGCTGACGTCTTCTTTCTCGAAGACCACGCGTTTTTTCTACGCTGCCAAGGCTTTGACCAACATCAATATCCTGAAGTACGTAGAAAAATTGGGCGCATCTTTGGATTGCGTTTCTATCAATGAGGTGAAATTGGGCTTGAAAGCTGGTTTCTCCAACGACAGAATTCTATTCACGCCAAATTGCGTTGACCTTGCTGAAATCGAGGAAGCAATGTCTCATAAAGTTCATATTAACATCGATAATATTTCGATTCTTGAGCAATTTGGAAATAAATTCGGGAGCACCTATCCAATTTTTGTGAGAATCAATCCGCACATTTATGCTGGCGGAAATCATAAAATTTCGACTGGACATATTGATTCCAAATTCGGAATTTCAATTCACCAAATGCGTCATATCGAACGGGTGATGAAATCGACAAACCTCAATGTTGAAGGTCTTCATATGCACACAGGAAGCGAAATCAAAGATCCAGACGTTTTCATCCAAGGTCTTGAAATTATGTTTGAATTGGCGGAGCATTTCCCGAATTTGAAATATCTGGATATGGGAAGTGGTTTCAAAGTGCCTTATCAGGATGGCGATATCGAAACAGACGTGAAATCTCTGGGTAAAAAAGTAAACGCTTCGATTAAAAAATATGAGGAAGAATCTGGGAAAAAGTTCCAGCTTTGGTTTGAGCCAGGGAAGTTTTTGGTGAGCGACAGCGGCCATTTTCTGGTAAAATCAAATGTCATCAAGCAAACTACTGCGACAGTTTTTGTAGGCGTGAACTCTGGTTTCAATCATTTGATCCGTCCGATGTTCTACGATTCTTACCATATTATTGAAAATCTTTCCAATCCAAAAGGACCTGAAAGAATCTATACCGTTGTTGGAAATATCTGTGAGACAGATACTTTTGCTTGGGATAGAAAAATAAATGAAGTGCGAGAAGGGGACATCATCGTGTTCAGAAATGCGGGCGCTTACGGTTTTGAAATGAGTTCTAATTTCAACTCCAGACTGAAACCTGCGGAAGTGATGTTTCTGGACGGAAAAGCGCATCTCATCAGAAAAAGAGACGAGTTTGAAGATCTATTGAAAAACCAGATCGAAGTTTTGTAAATAATTCTGAATCAGGATTGTTTGGCACACATTTTCTTTCATCCTGATAAATCAAACGCTATGAAAACACTATTACTTTCGTTAAGCCTATTAGTAAGCACTCTTAATTTAGCTCAGAACAACGATGTTGAAGAATCACTGAACATGGATATCCCAATGGTGGATGCTACATCTAGCGCCGTTGGATACAGCGTAAGGGGTATTTATCAAATCAAAGATCATACTTGCGATCCTGCCAGTTTCAAAAGTGTGAGATATCCAGGCGGGTCCGATGCTTATATCAGAGAACTGAAAGAGAAGTTTCAGCAGAACGTCAATTGGAACAGTTATGTGGTAAACGGCTTATTTTTTGTGAAAATGGATATCACGAAAGATGGTGTCTTGTCAAAACTGGAAGCCGGACCTAAAGTGGATAAAAGTGAACCTTTCCTGAATGACCTCAAAGAAGCTGTTAAAAAAGTCAATAAAACTTGGACACCTGCCAAATGCAGCGGCAATCCGGTAGATTCCAAAGCGATTTTGAAAATCGATTTTTCATCGATGACTTATGATAATGCTTTTAACTGATCAGAAAAACACCATATTGATAACCGCCAATTAAAGGCGGTTTTTTTATTCTTTGGATAATTGTACGAGATATTGGTCATTCTCATCCTGATAAATCAGTTCGGTTTTCCAGCCTTCTTCAGAAGCGATTTTTTCTAGGGTTTCACGGTCCAGATAAAGCCATTTGAACCATTCTGTAGCTTGTTTTTGATATTCGTAAAGGCAGGTAGCTTCACCATAATACTGCTCCGTAGGAAGCACATCTTCCTCGTACATATAACTGATATCCGAAGAGTCGAAGATCAAAATGCCGTTTTCATTAAGCAAACGATCTGCTTTCCTTAGAAATTTTCTGAAACCAGGCAAATCTCCACAAAGGCCAATGCCGTTCATCAATAACAAAAGCGTATCGAATTTTTCATCATCAAATTTGAAAATATCTGCGCAGACTACATTTGTCAGTCCTCGGTCTTTCATTACTTCACAGGCTGCGGGAGAAATTTCTAGTCCAACGACGTCAAACTTTTTATGTTGAAGAATTAGGGCGTGACTGCCGGCGCCTGCGCCAATATCCAACACTTTTCCTTTGCAAAGATCCAATGCTTTTTTCTCGAGAAGTGGCATTTGCTTTTCGGTTCGGAAATAGACAGAGATCGGCATTTCTACTCTCGGCCCAAAAGTGTCGTGAACATAGAGTTTTCCTCTGCTGGTTTTCTCGTAAAAATTTTTGATGGCAATACCGGGAAGATCGATCATATTAATAAAAACTTACCGCAAAGATAAAACAATAAAAAAAGCATCCAGATTTCCCTGAACACTTTTCTTCGTCATTCGGATCTTGGGATCTGAATTGATCTCTACAAAGGTAGTTGTTATTTCTTACATATAAAATGAACCTCGGTTAAGAAATTCGTCTTCTTATTCTGCTAAGTGCCTGAGGCGTGATTCCCATATAGGTGGCAATATGCTTCAGAGGGATCATCTGAAAAAGATCGGGATGCTCTTTCATCAGTTTCAGATAGCGTTCTTCTGCAGACTCGCTGAGGTAAGAAAATTCTTTTTTCAATTTCTCAACATATATACTTTCTACGGTAAGCCTTCCTAAAAGATTGCCGACAGGAGAAGTACGGTAAACTTCCTGTAGATCATCATAATGAATTTGCCACAGCACCATATCCGTCAGTGCTTCCACATTACACTTGGATGGTGATCTTTGCAGAAAAGAATCGTACGATGTGAGGTATTGGTGTTTAAAAACAAATCTTGTGGTAATTTCTTTATTTTGGTTTATAAAAAAAAGTCGGGCTGCTCCTTCTTCAACAACGGTGAGATAATGATCTATGTCGCCTTCCTTGAGAATGATTTCTTTTTTCTTGTATTCTTTCCTGATATTTCTGCTCGCAAAAATGTCCCAGTTTTCATCAGAAATTGGAATATTTTTAGAACGAAGGAATTGTTTCATGAACTCCATTCACGCTATTTATTGGTAAATAGAATTGAGTTCCTGCATATACTCATAAGCAGTTAAATCAAATTTTACAGGAACAATACTGATAAATCCGTTTGCCAGAGCTGTTTCGTCTGCATCCTCTGATTCATCCATATTGTTGAAATACCCGGTGAGCCAGTAATATTTTTTGCCGTGCGGATTGGTTCTTTCGTCAAAACTTTCTTCCCATTTGGCATTGGCCTGTTTGCAGACTTTGATGCCCTTGATCTCTTCTTTTTTAAGATGAGGAATGTTGACATTCAGAACAATGCCTTTTGGCATTGGTTTTTCCAGGGTTTTCAGAATGATATCTTTAATAAAATGTTCTGCCTGGTCAAAATCGGCTTCCCATTTGAGATCGGAAAGAGAAAATCCAATGGCCGGCAAACCTTCTACACCAGCTTCTACAGCGGCAGACATCGTTCCGGAATAGATCACATTAATGGAAGAGTTGGAACCGTGATTGATGCCTGAGACGACGATGTCCGGTCTTCTTGGAAGGATCTTGTCCAAAGCCATTTTCACACAGTCTACCGGTGTTCCTGAGCAGGAAAAATCTTTTTGAGGACCTTCAAGATGCAGTTCTTCGAAGCTTAAGGTGGAGTTGATCGTGATGGCGTGTCCTTTGCCACTTTGAGGAGAATTGGGCGCGACTACGATCACGTCGCCAATCTCGTTGACAATGCTAATTAATTTTCTAATGCCAGGTGCTGTGATTCCATCATCATTGGTTACCAGTATCAATGGTTTGCTCATAAAATTTATTTTATATTTTTTCGCTTTTTGCGAGATTTTCAAAATTATCTCAAAAATAACCAATTTATAATGAGTAAAATAAAATAAGGTGTTAAATTTGGTTTCGTTTTTGAATACCAACGTAACATTCAAAAGAAAATTTTGACTAATCAAAACCAAAGATTAAACAACTTTTCATAATTTTATCTAATCTTGGGATTGACTTCGCAGATTTTATGGATCTAGCAGATAAGTATTAAAGTTTAAATCTGCGAAATTAGCTTAATCAGCAAGATAATAATATTAAAAAATCTAATTTAATAGATTATAAAGCCACTTTAAAAATTTATGTTCAAAAAAATCAAGTTCAAGAAACTGCTGATGTTTGCGCCACTGATGACGCTGATGTTCTGTTTCAATTCCCCTCAGAATGACGATGAGAAAATGCAGACCATTATGGTAAGCGTCAAAAATACGCTTTCCTACCTTCATTACAGCCCGAAACCTATTAACGATGCCTATTCGCAAGATGTTTTTGATCAATACATAGAAGATGTAGATGCATCTAAACGATACTTTCTGAAGTCCGATATAGACGAGTTCAAAAAGCATTATACGAAACTGGATGACTACCTGAATAACGGGAATCTTGTTTTCTATAAACTCACGATTGACCGGCTTTACCAGCGTGTAGATGAGATCGATAAAATGACGCAGGACATTCTTGCAAAACCGATCAATCTGGAAGAAAACGATGAATTGATCCTCGAGCCAAAAAAAAGAATGTATCCTGCTGATGCCAAGCAACAGTACAACGAATGGAAAAAATACATCAAGTATAACATCCTTCAGGAAATTGAAACCTTGAACAGCAAAGAAGAATCTCAGAAAAAGAAAAAAGATTCTGTGATCAACAACAAACTGCCAGATACCATAAAATACGCACCACTTTCTATGGAAAAGAAGCGTGAAAAAGCAACTTTGGAGGTAAAAGACTTGATTACAGACTCTTTCAGGAGATTCAAGAAAAGAAAGAAAATGGACTGGTTCTCTGTTTATATGAATACTTATACGGAGGTTTTTGATCCGCATACCAACTATTTCTCGCCAAAAAGCAAAGAGGAATTTGATATGAATTTCACTGGAAAAGTCATCGGCATAGGTGCCATCATTCAGGAAAAAAGAGGCTATCTTTATTTGGGAGCGCTGACGATAGGAGCGCCGGCCTGGAAATCGAAACAATTGTCCGAAGGCGACAAGATCCTGAAAGTCAAATCAAAACCAGGAGAAGAACCGGTAAATGTTGTAGGAATGTTATCTGATGAAGCGGTAAGACTGATCCGTGGCGAAAAGGGAACACCTGTCACAATGACCGTTGAGAAAAAAGATAAGACGATCAAAGAAGTGACGATGATCCGTGAAGAAGTGGCGATAGAAGATACCTTTGCAAGAAGTATTGCTGTAAATGCTTCCAATGGCAAAAAATATGGATTTATCTATTTGCCGAGTTTCAATGTGGACTTTGAAGATCCGAAAGGGAGAAATGCTTCTGACGACATCAAAGCAGAATTGATCAAACTTAAGAAAGAAAATGTACAAGGCATTATCCTAGATCTAAGAAGCAATGGTGGAGGATCTTTGACAGAAGTCGGCGATATCATGGGATTATTTATGAACGCAGGTCCTTACGTGCAGGTGAAAGACAGTCGTGGAAAAGTTCAGGTTTTATCTAATAAATCCAATGAACCTATCTGGACAGGTCCGCTGGTCATTATGCAGAACGAATTATCTGCCTCTGCATCAGAAATCCTTGCAGGAGCAATGCAGGATTATGGAAGAGCTGCTATTATTGGTTCGCCGAGTTCATTCGGGAAAGGAACCGTACAGACTTTTGTTGACCTTAATCGATTCCTTAATAGCAATGAAGATTTTGGTTCTTTGAAGCTCACGATCCAGAAATTCTACAGAATATCTGGTGAATCTACCCAAAGAAAAGGAGTTGAGTCTGATATCAAGATGAAAGACTTCTTCTCGTACTCAGAAGTGGGTGAGCGTTTTGATCAGTTTGCTTTGCCTTGGGACAAGATAGAAACCGCCAGTTATAAAAAATTGACGACGCTTAATGTACCGCAATTGCAGGCAGAAATTGACAAAAAGATTGCGGCTAATAGCAATTACAAACTACTGCAGGAATCTGCAGAATGGAAAGAAGCGTTGGACAAGGAAGAAACCATTACGCTCAACCAAACCAAGTTCAATGAACTGATGAAAACGCGCAAAGCGCAGATCGAGAAATTCAAAGGTCTGGACAAATTCAATAACGGATTAAAATTTACCCTTCATCCGGACGAATTATTAAGAATCAAAAAAGACGAAGCATTTGCCAAAAAAACCGAAAACTGGAGAAAAAATCTCGAAAGAGATTTCTATCTGGAAGAAACGGTAGATGCATTGTCGAAGATCAAATAAATATATCAAAAAGCGTCCCGAGATTTTCAGGACGCTTTTGCTTATCATTCCAAAAAAAACCTCCGGTCTATGTAGTCTGGAGGTTTTTTTCTTTTATTTCTGCTCAAGAATTTTCTCGATTATTTTATGTGTGATCATATAAGTTGGTTTCACGCCTGTGAGTCCAAGTCCGCCGGAAGACAATGTACTTCCCGTCTCCAATGGATTATCCGACGCATAGTAAGCATACATCACAAATAGATCTGGAGAAATATGATGACGGATCTTGCTCGCTACCTGAATTGCTTTTTGGTAATGTGCACCTTCCATTTCCAGACCGATGGCTTTCCAAGAAGTCGTCATAAAGTAAGATAGGATGTCTTTGTTTTGAAGCGATGTTCCCAAAACGGTCACCATCGGTCCTTCATAAGCTTTGACCTCATCATCTACAAAATCTTCCAGATTCAAGGCATTTTCGAAAGTGTAATTATCCGCAGTACCTTCAAAGATGTGAGCGGTTGGGATCATAATGTCACCTTTTCCGCCCGTTAAGATGCCTGCTTTTCCCATAATGGAAACTGATTTTACCTTCATCATATAGACTTCGCCCTTCACCTCGTAAGGTCTTAGCAACTCGTCCATCACTTCAAAAGCCTGCTCTCCAAAAGCATAATCGAAAACCAAAATAATATCGTCTCCATTGTATTTCTGAGTAGCAAAAACAGAGTTCTTCAGTTCGGTTTTAGAAAGGTCTATGATCTGAACGTCAATATTACTGCCGCTGTGATCCTCTATGTAGATCATGCCTTCTTTTAGGGCGTGGTCCAAAATCTTGGTTTGTAAATCCTTCTTATTGCTGATATCAGCGAATAATTTATAATCTACCTCTTTTGTTCCTTTTTTATGAAGTGCATCATTGGCGAAGAGCATGTTTTTCACAGAGTGCATATTCGCACTGATGATGTGAAGCGGTCTCATATGCAGATTGTTCTCTACCAAAACCTGTTTGATTTTGTTGGCCCATTTCTCCCCAAAAAGGTGGTGCCCAACTCTTTCCTGTAGGATCGATGAGAAATAGATTTCGCGTTCGCTCACTTCTTTCCAGTCTGTCAAACTTACCTGTCCTAACCAATAAATGATTTTGAACAGACGGTCTGGGTTGTTGTCATCGCCAAAACCGTTATAAGCGTTCAGGGTTTCATCAAAAGTCCTTCCCAGGAAAGAGGAAAGATGGATCAACGCTACTTCTTTTTCTTTTCGGCTGTGTTTTTTCTCGCCTTTTGCGACTTCTTCTATGATTTTCCAGATGCGTCTAGGTCTGCCGTCCTGGCTCATATCGAATCCAATATTTCTGATTTTGTCAGCTTCCAGATAGAGAAACGTAAGGTGCGTTAGGATGTCATAAATTTCAGAACGTCCCAATAGAACTTCGATGTTCATCTGGTGTTCATCTATTCTATAGCAGTTTCTACGTCTTTTCTTAGGAACAATGGGCTCGAAACTTCCTTTGTCGAAACCTTCGTCCGAAGTTAGGTGGATGAAAGAACACTCTTCAATGCCTTCCGGAAGACGGTCAAGAACATAAAGCAGACCATCCAGTTCTATCTTATTGGGAACGCTCATACTTCCGTAGATTTCGGGATTGATGACCATTAAGAGTTTTCTTAATGACTCGCCCGAAACACCTGAAGGTTTGAAAAATCCCCTGTAGAATAAATGTCTCATAGACACGTATAATCTTTCGATAGCCTCTGTGGTTTCTCTTGCTCTTGAATTTGCCATATATTAAAATTTTTATAAAAGTCTACAAAGTTACAAAAATTAAATTAAATAATTAACTATCTGTTTGTCAGTCGTTTGGGCTTTGTTTGGAATTTTTGGTAACTGGTTTTAAAATTAATCTTTCTTCCGGAATTGGGAAATAGTCTCAAGAATAAATTTTATTCACTCTGGAGTTAGGTTCGCATTAAAAAAAACGAAGGTGTCTAAAAATAGGGGTGTACTCTCTATAGTTTTATTATATAAGTATTAATATTGTTATTTTATAGGGGTGTTAATTAAAATTAATGTTGTTTTATTGAGAAAGCCCCAATTAATTAGGGTTATTTGTGATAATATCCATAAATTAGATTTACAATTTAAAATAATTAAACTATGAGAAAATGGATTTTACTAATGACACTGCTTATTTTAGCGGTTTTGTGCCTGTATTCGGGCAGTATCTTTATGGAGACGCCTATTGCTGAGAAGGATATTCCTAAGTTTAGTGCTGCGGATATCTCGTGGATGTTGGTGTCAACAGCCTTGGTATTGATAATGACGCCGGGACTGGGGTTTTTCTACGGCGGCATGGTGACGAAGAAAAATGTGATCAGCACGATTTTGCAAAGTTTTATTGCAATGGGTGTTATTACGGTCGTTTGGGTGGTTATTGGATTTGGGTTGGCTTTTGGCGATACTGTAGGTGGACTTTTTGGAAATCCAACCCAATATCTTTTCTTTAATAATGTGGGAACTAAAACCGCCTGGTCACTGGCTCCAACAATACCTATTTTGCTTTTTGCTATTTTTCAGATGAAGTTTGCGATCATCACACCGGCACTCATTACAGGTGCTTTTGCAGAAAGGGTTAGGTTTTGGTCGTATTTGCTATTTATGATTTTGTTTTCAGTTTTGATTTATTCTCCTTTGGCTCATGCTGTTTGGCATCCGGAAGGGATCTTATTTAAATATGGTGTTTTGGATTTTGCAGGTGGAACCGTTGTGCATATGAGTGCAGGATGGGCTGCGCTGGCTGCTGCTCTGTTCTTGAAAAAAAGAAATGAGCCGGAGCATAATCCCAGCAGAATTACTTACGTGATTTTAGGAACTGCGTTACTTTGGTTTGGTTGGTTTGGCTTCAATGCCGGATCTGCATTATCATCTGGAACATTAGCTGTACAGGCTTTTGCTAATACAACAGCGGCCTCTGCTGCGGCAGCGATTGGTTGGGGTGTTATCGAAAAAATAAGAGGGAAAAAACTTTCTGCCATGGGTGTCTGTATAGGGGCTGTGGTTGGTTTGGTTGCCATTACGCCTGCTGCTGGATTCGTGACGGTTCCTCATTCGATTTTGATAGGATTAATAGCTGTGGCTGTGAGTGGTTTTGTTGTTAATCTTAGAAGCAAAACGGATGTAGATGATACGTTGGATGTTTTCCCTTGTCACGGTGTAGGTGGTATGGTGGGAATGGTTTTGACGGGTGTTTTTGCAACGTCATCTGTTAATCCTGCGGTTGTAGAGCAGGGCCTGTTCTATGGAGAAACCAGTCTGTTCATTAAGCATTTGGTTGCTTTGGTTGGAGTTTCTGTTTTCGCTTTTGGAGGGTCTTTTGTCCTTCTTTATATTACCAATCTGATTTCACCGCTTCGTGTCAATCAAGAATACGAAATACAAGGTCTGGACAGATCACAGCACGGAGAGTCTTTATAAAGGGCTTGACAAAATCTTTTTCTATAACTTTTAAAAATAGATTTCTTGGGTTTTTAGAGATTCTATGTTTTGAGTTCTGGTTAAAATTTAAAATTCTATAAATCAATTATTTACACTTTGTTTCGCGAGGCGTATGGGTGGATTTTGCCCAAAAGTCAGGAGTGATTTAATACTAATCTTAAAAATATAATTATGAAATTATTTTCCGTTCTATCAAAAAATATAATGTTGCTGATGTTGGGGGTTTCTGGTTCTTTGGCTTTTGCCCAGGAAGAAGATCGTTTGAAGAGCTTTCACTTTAGTGGTTCTGCTGATATTTTCTATAAGTATGATTTTGCAAATGTCGATTTCAATACAAGAACAAGTTTTACAATACCTAATAATTCATTTGAATTGGGCATGTTGTCCCTGAAAATGACCCATAAAACCGGTAAATTCGGTCTTACAGCGGACGTTGGGGTGGGGAATCGTGTAGAACAATTCAACTATACCCAATCCAATACGGGCCTAATCATCAAGCAGTTATTTATAGATTATGCTGCAACAGACAAGCTTACGATTACGGCGGGTTCCTGGACAACGCATATCGGTTACGAACTTTTAGATGCGCCTGATAATGATATTTACAGTATGTCTTATGCGTTTTCTTACGGCCCTTTTTTTCACACAGGACTGAAGGCTAATTATGTTCTCGATAAATTCAATTTTATGGCAGGGATTGCAAACCCGACAGACTTGCGGTCTTCTTTCCAGAAAGTTGAAGTGGTAGAGGTGAGTGGCGATGTCATGACCGAGAGCTACAGAAATAAATTTTTCATCTGGCAAATTGGTTACGCGGCGGACAGTTTCAATGTTTATTTGAATGGTCAGCAAGGCAGCTACAATCCACAGAGTTCAAACATATCTCAATTTGATATCACCGCGGCCTGTAAGGTGACGGACAAATTAAAATTGGGGCTTAATGCTACTACGTTTGAGTCCAAAGATGATCTGGACGACTTCAAAAAAAGATGGTCATCCATTGTTGGGTATCTTAAATATGGACTTACAGAACATCTCGCTTTGAACTACAGGGCAGAATTGCTTAATAATAAAGAAAATGCGCTGGCAATTGGTTCAGGAACAGTTGGTCAAAACATTTTTGCCAATACCATTTCAGGAACTTTGTCCTATGGTAATTTTCAGTTGAAGCCAGAGATCAGATTCGAGAAAGCAACAGAGCCTATTTTCATAAAAAAGAAAGAAGTGGCTACAGAATCTGCCGGAAACTTTTTAATCGCAGCCATGTATAAGTTTTAAAAAAAATCTTTGAAAAATAGAAAACACCCGTAGATGGGGTGTTTTTTTAATAGACTCGTATGATCTTGTGTCGTTTTTTTTCAACTTAGCCCATAAAAAAATGATATCAGTTATACTTTTTTTTATATTTGTACAAAATTAATCCAAAAATTTTATGTCAACATTAAGATTTAAAGCCTTAGCCGAGCTTCCTTTCAGAAATTACAGAAGAGATAATTTCGTAGAAGTTCCTGCAAAACTATCAGAGCTGTTTTGTCAAAACGTATTCTCTGAAGAAACAATGAGAGAATATCTTACCAAAGATGCTTTCCAACTGTTAATGGAAGCTTCTAAGAAAGGGACAAAGATCCAAAGACATATTGCTGATCAGGTGGCTGTTGCTATGAAAGATTGGGCATTATCAAAAGGTGTAACGCATTACACACACTGGTTTCAGCCTTTGACAGGAGCAACTGCTGAGAAGCACGATTCTTTCTTCACGCCTATAGAAGGCGGAAGAGCAATTGAGAGATTCAGTGGTGGAATGTTGATCCAACAAGAGCCAGATGCTTCTTCTTTTCCTAATGGCGGTATCAGAAATACTTTTGAAGCAAGAGGTTATACCGCTTGGGATCCTACTTCTCCGGCTTTTATTATGGGAACTACACTTTGTATTCCTTCTATCTTTATTTCTTACACAGGCGAGACCTTAGATTATAAAACACCTCTTTTGAGGGCACTCAATGCTGTAGATGAAGCGGCTACAGATGTCATGAAGTCCTATTTCGATAAAAACGTGACCAAAGTTTCTCCAACGCTTGGGTGGGAGCAAGAATACTTTCTGGTAGATACGGCGTTGTTTCAGTCACGTCCGGATCTTGTTTTGACGGGTAAAACTTTGCTAGGTCATTCTCCTGCAAAAGGTCAGCAGTTGGATGATCATTATTTCGGATCCATCCCTACAAGAGTGATGAACTTTATGAAGGAATTGGAAATCGAATGTATGAAGTTGGGGATTCCTGTAACAACAAGACACAACGAGGTGGCTCCCAATCAATTTGAGTTGGCACCAATGTTTGAAGAAGCGAATGTTGCGGTGGATCACAATTCATTATTAATGGATATTATGGCGAGAATTGCACATAAGCACCACTTCCATATTTTATTTCACGAAAAACCATTCGCCGGAGTCAACGGTAGTGGAAAGCATAACAACTGGTCTCTGGGAACAGACACAGGTGAAAATCTTTTGAGTCCAGGAAAAAATCCTAAAAAAAATCTTCAGTTCCTGACATTCTTCGTGAATACTTTGAAAGCGGTACACGATTATGCGGATTTGTTGAGAGCCTCTATTGCCTCCGCAAGCAATGATCACAGATTAGGAGCTAACGAAGCACCACCAGCGATTATTTCAGCATTTATCGGAAGTCAGTTATTCCGCGTGCTGGAAGAGTTGGAAAAAGTAACGGACGGGAAATTGTCACCTGAAGAAAAAACAGATTTGAAACTGAACGTTGTTGGGAAAATCCCTGAGATCCTTTTGGATAACACTGATAGAAACAGAACATCTCCGTTTGCATTTACAGGAAATAAATTTGAAATCAGAGCCGTTGGTTCTTCTGCAAACTGTGCAGAGGTCATGACGGTGATGAATGTGATTGCCGCAAAACAGCTAAAAGCTTTTAAAATAGAAGTGGATGGTTTGATAGAGAAAGGTCTTAAAAAAGATGAGGCAATTTTCAATATCCTGAGAGAATATATCAAGCATTCAAAGAATATTATGTTCGAGGGAGATGGCTATTCCGATGATTGGGCAAAAGAAGCGAAGAAAAGAGGTTTGAACAATCTTAAAACGACGCCAGAAGCGCTTAAGAGAGAATTGGACAAAAAATTCGTAGATCTTTACGAAGAATTGGGAATCTATTCTCACAGAGAGTTTGAAGCCAGAAATGAGATCAAACTAGAGAAGTATTCTACGGTAATCGACATCGAAGCTAGAGTTTTGGCAGACATTGCCAGAAACCACATCATCCCTGCGGCACTTAACTACCAAAACAGATTGATAGAGAATGTGAAAGGTTTGAAAGAGATCTTCAGTGAAAAAGAATTCAAGACCTTGGCAAAAGAACAATTGAGCCTTATTTCTGATATCTCAGGCAATGTTTCGGTTATCAAATTAGGCGTTGATGCTTTGTTGACCGCAAAAGAAAATGCTAAAAATACGGCCGGAAGCCAAAAACAGGCTGAAGAGTATTGCAACAAGGTGAAGCCTCTGTTTGATAACATTAGAGACGCATCTGACGCTCTGGAAATGATGGTAGATGACGAGCTTTGGCCAATGACCAAGTATAGAGAATTATTATTTACGAGATAGACAAATTCTAAAACGTTAAAGAATCTTAACTAAAAACAAAACCGCAAAGTCTAAATAAAGGCTTTGCGGTTGTTTTTTTTTAACATTCTACGTGAGACTGTTAAAATATGTTAAACTAAAGAGCTACCAGTTTGATTTGGGAGACCCTTCCAAGAGTAATGGCTAAATTTGCTATGCAATCACAAAAAAACCACTCAAGTTTAACAGATAATTAAATATATATGAAGAAAAGAGTTCTAGTTTATTTCTTATTTGTAGCCACATTTTTTTCACTGCAATCTTGCGTTTCCAACTACGTGGTTTCTAACAACCAATCATACAAAACCAATGCCAAGTTTGCTTCTCTCGAGGTAAAAGCGATTTCAAAAAATTCTGATAATCAAGGCCAAAAAGTCTTGGCTTCTATCGCTAATACGAATGAAGTAATCAAAAGATCAGCCATAGAAAATGCGATCATCCACAGCAACACCATAGACAACATCTTATCCGAAGCCGAAAGTTACCTTGGAACACCTTACAGATACGGAGGAACTTCCAGAAGCGGAATAGATTGTTCAGCATTTGTACTATCTGTATTTGGAGCAGCAGCAGGCATGGAGCTTCCAAGAGTCGCAGCAGAACAATCTCAGGAAGGGGATTCTGTAGAAAGAACCGAATTACAGAAAGGTGACTTGGTTTTCTTTTCACACGGCGGAAGAAGAATCTCACACGTCGGTATCGTAGAAGAAGTGACCGCCGAAGGACAAATCAAATTTATCCACGCAGCCACTTCCAAAGGGGTCATGGTTTCCTCACTGGACGATAACTATTGGGGGCCGAAGTTCAGGTTTGCAAAAAGAGTGATAAAACAAAATCAATTAAGTATATTAAATAATTAGATAACTGAATATATTCAGAAAAACCTCAGAATTCATTTCTGAGTTTTTTTTTGGGCGTTAGTCAAAGCTCCATTTTTGAGGAGCTTAATCCCGCTTTCCGCTCTATCTTTTTTGCCATTGCGGACGACCTTAGGACATAGATTGCCGTTGGGAAAGCAATACCAAAAAAGGATGCCGCTGCAATCGGGGCTAGGCCTTTCAAGATCAATCCACCCAAATCCATAAAAAGTCAGTTTTGTCATGCCGTAGGAAGCCCCATGTAGTGGTGTGACAACGTCCAGCTAACGGTCGGTATTCCTAAAATGCAGCATACTTCCGGCTGAATCCAACATCTAGCCAATGATCAAATCCTCAATTTTGGATTGTACTTCTGGACTCTTCAATCTTAAAATGACAAAATACAACTCCGGAAAATTTTGAGAGATCACATTCCAGCTTTGATTCAATTCATAGATGTTATCAATTCCCTGGAAAAGACTGGCTAAAAAGTGCGACTTCCTCTGGATCAGACCTCGGAATCCGTACGCGCCTAGAACCTGCAGAAAACGCATCATTTGCAGCCATTCGAAAGATGTTTTCAAAGCTTCTCTTTTAGATGCATTTTCCCAGAAAGCCAAATAATATTCCAACATTTCTTCTTTGAAATTCTTTGAAAATTTTGCTTTCGCCTGATACAGAAAAGAGATCACGTCATAACCAGCCGGACCTTCCATGGCTGACTGGTAATCAATAAAATAGACCTTGTCCTCTTCGTTTACCAAAATATTCCTGGACTGGAAATCCCGGATCATCAAGGTTTTTGGCTCCAGCTTCTGGATCACCTCCGATATTTGTTTGAATTCTTTTAATAAAGTGGACTTATGGTATTCGATTTCCAACACATCAAGCATAAAGTTTTTAAAATAGTACAAATCGTGCGTGATGGGCAGATCATCGTAGCTCTCGTATTCAAAACTATTGCTGTAATCCACTTTTCCCAACGTCTTGTTTTGAAGTTCAAAAAGAGCTTTCAGACTTTTCTTGACCAAATCTTTGACGCGTTCAGATTCGCCTTCTTGCGAAATAACTTCTGATAACGTCCGATCGCCTAAGAATTCCTGAACATACAGATCTCTTTCTTGATCGATTAGCAACACCTTCGGTGTGTTAAGATTCAAACCAGCAAATACCTCCGAAAAGTAAAAAAACGCCTCATTCTCAAGGGTGTTCTCGTTGTAGGTAACCACATATTTCTGGGTTTCAGAAGAGGCTATATAATTGATCCTTGCTGATCCACTTTGCGGAAGTGCGACAAATGAACTGGCTCTTTTACCTAAAAAATCTTCGAAAAATTCCTGATGATTCTGCATAAGACAAAGTTAATTAATAATAGAATTTGAAACCACGAAAAAGCGTAATTTTACACGATGAAAGATTTTCTACCGGTTCTGAAGATTTTATTACGGTTTGTAATCGTCTACATTGTTTTTGTACTGCTTTACCAGTTTTACCTCAATAATTATGAGAATGATGTGGTAGACCCTTTCACAAGATGGGTTGCTGGGCAGGTTGCTATTCTTCAGAATTTTGTGGGTTTTCCAACGGTTTTGGTAGATCATCTGAAAGTTCACAGTGTGCTTTTCAAGACGGATGGCAAATTCACGACGAGGATGGTAGAAGGTTGCAATGTCATATCGGTTGCCATTCTTTTTGTTGCTTTTATACTTGCTTTTTATAAAGGCACCAAAACCTTTCTGTATATTTTCGCAGGCTTGTTGATCCTTCACATCCTGAACGTTTCCAGAATTGCCCTTCTGAATATTATTTTCCTCAAATATCCGCAATACGAAAGAATCGGTCATGATTATCTTTTTCCGGCAATCATCTATGGGGGCGTCATTGGTCTTTGGCTGGTGTGGATTCGGTTTTTTGCTTTACGAAAAGTTGAAATATGTAGCCGATTATAGGTTGGATTAGCTTTAAATTTTAAAATAAGAGTTCGTTTAAAATTGGTTAAAAGATAAATTTTTCAAGACATTTTTCTTTTCCCTAACCCTAAAAAGGCAGAAAAATGCTTTGAAAATTTTGTCAAAATTGCGCCCTGTAGGGTCATACAAATCATTTTGATATAACTTTAACTGACCGTAAAACAACGAAAGACAGAATCACTTGGTTCTGTCTTTTGTTGTTTTGTGAAAAAAATAATTTTTTTAGAAAAAAATAGATTACCAGTTGTTTTTTATTTTGTAATTTTATCCCGAACACACACGCACACAATGAAAAACAAATTTAAGCACTTATTGGTTCTTTTCCATATATTCTTTATGAACCATTCACAATCGAGAATTTCACAATTCCTTTCGTAAAAAAAATCACCCTTTTCGGATAAAATTTGACCCTGTGTTTTTAACCTTATAACAGTTAAATCGGCATAGCGTAGTTTTTATCATCAATTACTTTAATTTCTGTAAAAATGGTGGTTTTTATATCAATTTTGCAATGCACAAATAATTCTGAAAATGCTTAGGTATTTTTTTGTTTTGTTAGGCATTTTAGGATTAGTAGGGATCCGTGTAGTAGAAGATACGGTTTTTTACGATCCTTTTATAATGTTCTTCAAGTCTGCAGATCACAGTGCTGTATTTCCCAATTTTCAGTGGGGCAAGCTGGTGGTTTCGTATGTTTTCAGGTTTGGGCTCAATACTTTTTTTTCAGTTTGGATTATTCATTTTTTGTTCCAGAATAGCAACTGGAGTAAGCAGGCGTTTGTACTGATGGCTTTGATCTTTGTCATCGTTTTTCCGATCTACCTGTTCTGTATCTATGACAAGCTTGAGTTTGGGTATCTGTTCTCTTTTTATATCAGAAGATTTGTGATACAACCTTTGCCGTTGTTGTTGATCATTCCTGTTTTTTATTATAGAAAAAAGATGGAGCTTTGAATATTTTAGGCACCTATTAATCTATTCTACCTTTAAAGGTGTAGAAGAACCTAACTATTTATTTTTTTTAAGTCGCACCTTGCTGGGCGGCTTTTCAGCGATTGTTTTTCCTTGATTTTGTTAAGATAAGATCTTAATGATCTGAACTTCTGAAAATTTTGTGTTTTTCATTGTATTCCAAATTTAAAAACTATATTTTTAAATGTTTCAGTTTTTGGAGAAGATTACAACTCTTAGCAAATAATGCAAAGCGTTTTCGAGGATGACACATTTTGCGGACAATCAGAAACGCTTAAGTATTTTCCACGGTGTGTTTGTCCGGCTGGGCAATATTGTTGCCGATCCATTCTACTTTTTTAACAAATTGGTATTGGCGGACAGGGCAGTTCTTGATCTGACAAATAGCGCAGGATATCGGTTTGCAGTCATCCATATGGAAATTGAATTCTACAGATCTATCGGTGTTGCCAGCGATCAATTTGATCACTTGCTCCATCTCTTCGTGAGCGGTTCTCAACTCGAAATACCAAGGTAAAGTGATGTGCGCGTCGATGTGAAGGCGGCTTCCAAATTGCTGGATCTTCATGTTGTGGATGTCTATCCATTCTGGTTTTCTGTTGCTGTTAAGAAATGTGGCAAGATTTCCCAGCATTTTCGGATCTGCCTCATCCATAATCCCACTGAGAGAATGGCGGACGATCTTGTAACCAACCGTGATGATGTAAACGCCAAAGATCAAAGCCACTACAGAATCTATCCAAACGATCTTTGTGAAATAAACCAATATTAAACTGATGACAACACCCAAAGTCGTAAATGTATCCGACTGCAAATGTTTTCCTGAAGAAATCAAAACCACAGAATTCTGCCTTTTCCCTTTCTGAATGGAAATGTATCCCAAAACATAATTCGCAATGGCTGTTGCTGCCACGATCCAAATTCCCCAATCCACTTTGCTGATGACCTTTCCGGTGATCAAACTGTTGCAGCCTTCATAGATGATCATAATCCCGGCGATGCAGATCAAAGAGCCTTCTATGGCCGAGGTTACAAATTCTACTTTTCCGTGACCGTAAGGATGATTTTCGTCTCGCGGTTTCGCAGCTAGATATAAGGCGTAAAGTCCCATAAATGCGCTGATGACATTCACGATGCTTTCCATCGCATCTGAAAAAACCGAATCTGAATTGGTCAATTTCCACGCTACGATTTTTCCGACAAAAAGGACGATGCCTACCGCGGCGATCCATTTTTGAAAGGTAATATTGGCGTTTTGTTCTTTGCTTTTTTCCATTGCTAAAAAAAGAATCTTCGAGGTTTTCGAAGATTCTTTGATTTTTGTTAGTTTATACTAAGTTGTTTGCTACCAGATATTCTGCGATCTGAACTGCATTGGTAGCAGCGCCCTTTCGCAGATTGTCTGCCACGATCCAGAGGTTGAGCGTTTTCGGTTGGGAGAGATCTCGTCTGATTCTTCCTACAAACACGTCGTCTTTCCCTTCGGAGTGCAAAGGCATTGGGTAGTGGTTGTTTTTTACATCGTCCTGAAGTGTTACGCCAGGTGTTTCGGAAAGAATTTTTCTGACTTCATCCAGATCAAATTCATTTTCGAATTCGATATTCACGCTTTCACTATGTCCACCTTGTACGGGAACTCTTACAGCTGTTGCTGTCAGATTGAAAGTGTCATCGCCCATAATTTTCTTAGGCTCTTTCATCAATTTGATTTCCTCCTTTGTGTAATCATCATCCGAGAAAACATCACAATGCGGCAAAGCATTTTTGAAGATTTGATAAGGATAAACTTTCTCAGGACTTTCGCCTTTGATTTCAGAATTTAATTGATCTACAGCTGCTTTACCGGTTCCGGTTACGGATTGATAAGTAGAAACGACCACTCTTTTGATGTCGTATTTAATATTCAAAGGGTGAAGAACCATTACCAATTGAATTGTTGAACAATTGGGATTGGCGATGATTTTGTCTTCCTTAGTCAAAATATTGGCATTGATTTCTGGAACGACTAATTTCTTAGTAGGATCCATTCTCCAGGCTGAAGAATTGTCGATAACAACTGTTCCGACCTCAGCAAATTTAGGGGCAAATTCCAATGAAGTATCGCCACCAGCAGAAAAGATGGCGATCTCGGGTTTGGCTGCAATAGCGTCGTCCATGCTAACGATAGTGAATTCCTTGTCCTTAAACTTGACCTTGTTGCCAACAGATCTCTCTGATGCCACGGGAATTAATTCGGTAATCGGAAGATTTCTCTCTTCCAGAACTCTCAGCATAACTTGTCCAACCATTCCGGTTGCGCCTACTACAGCTACTTTCATTTTTTATAATTGATTAATGATTAATGATAATCGATAAGTTTGTGTTTTATTAAATCAAATATTTTCGATTTTAATGACTTAAGCGCCGAAAACTCTTGCCCAAGGGAAAGCGAACACGAAAAGAGCGATTGCTACCAATCCTAAAGACATTAGGCGTATTGTTAATTTGTCATCGGTTTTTAACTTCTTGTTGACGATGGTCATGAGCACTGCTGCGATCAGCATAGAGAAAGGGTGCTCTACATAGGTAAACCTAAGATCTGCATTTTTCATCACTGAGGCCATATCCAGACCTTTTGTAATGTTGGTGATCAACATTGTGATGCCTATCAAAAACTGAACGTGAAAGAAGATCATTGTAAACAATGTGACTTTACGTAAAGCCTTTGTAATGTTACCGCTGTAGGTAAACATTGTTACCAGCAAAAGGATTAAAAATGCAGCTACCAAAGCTAGTTCCAGATAAGCGAAACCTTTGTGAGCGTTCAAAAGAATGTTGTAAACTTCCATATTCAGATTTTTGAATGACAAAGATAAAAAAATCCCGACAGATAGCCGGGATTTTGTGGTTTATAAAATCTAAATGTTTTTAGAAGTTGAAAGATAATGTGGCCGCCCATGTTCTACCGTATCCGAAGTAGACTTGGTTGGAAGTATCCAATCCTTTATAAAAATTAGAAGAATTATTGATGTACGCATCATATTTTTGCTGCGCTGTTGTGGTAACACCTCCTGCCGTTGTAGTTGTAAAATCAGTCAATTGTTTTACGTGGTTATTGGTATTAGATTCCGCAATATACACTTTGTTCAAAATGTTGTAAACGTTACCTCTTAGCGTAAAGAACTGTTTAGGGTTATTCAATTTGATTTTAAAAGTTAAACCAAGATCTACTAATCCGAAAGTAGGCAGTTCCAATGAACCTAATTTCTGGGCCGCTTCCGTTTGGAAGTTAATAGGATTGATGTTTGCGTACAATCTGCTCACAGCTCTGTATGTTCCATCAAAAGAGATCCAATCTGTAGGTTTGATAACAATACCTCCGGCCAATGTTCTGTGTGCTGATCCTCCTACTTTTACTTTGTCCAGGTACAATGTTGTGTTGGCGCTTGCCGCACCTGGTGTATTAATAGGCTGGTTGCTCTCGTCAAATGTATTACTTGTAGCATTTCCTTTGTAGAAATAGTCTCCTAAAGAAGCCATTGCTGTAAATGACAAATACTTATTGACAGTTGCCATTGCTTCTAATTCGATACCTTGGTGGATTTCTTCTACACCTTGGATGTTAGCATATGCATTGGTGATGATGTCATTTGTCGTTGCTGGGTTACCATCTAAATCAATCTGTAAACCACCTCTTCTGATAAATCGATCTTTCCAAGATGTTCTGTAAATGTTAACATTGGCTGTCAAGAAAGAAGCTCTAAAACCGTATCCAGCTTCCAGACCAAATATTTTCTCGTTGGTTAGATTTGGATTTAAGTAGTTTTTGTTATTAGGATAAACTGCATTTAAGAATGGTTGTTTGGAGTAGTATCCACTGTTTACAAATACGTTGTGCTGATCATCGATGTTGTAATTGATCCCACCTTTAACATTGTATCCGAAAATATCTTTGAATCCTGTTTTGGTATTAAGTGCTGGGTTGGACGCTGTAGGCTGAGCCGTAATCACTGTATTGTTTACAGTATAGTTGGTTCCTGCAATTTGCCCATTTAATAATGTTCTGCCATCTAAGATAAAATGATCTATTCTCTGGAAACTTTGGTTCGAAATGGCACCCTGTACATAAGCGGATAGTTTGTCATTAGAATATTCTAATTGTCCAAAACCGCCATACCACAATACTTCGCCATCGTTGTTATAAGCAACCATGTCACTTTCGTTATTTAATTTTCCACCGAAAGGGTTCCAGTTTGGTTTTGGATCAAACGAATTGGTGATCACCCTTGGCGAAGGTGTGAAAACGTTTGTTGCAGAAGTCGTGTTAAAATTTTGGTTGGTTATATCTTTGTAGCCATTTGCACCATAGAAATCAGAAACAACCTGATAGTGATAGCCGTAATAGTAACGGTCATCTGTACCAATGGTAAAGTTCAAATGATCATTAATCTTATGATTAAAACTAATGATTGTTCCAAACCAGTTGTGTGAGTTGATGGAAGATCTTCTTACCAATGTGTTTCTTGCTCCAGCCGTGTTTGCGTTTATTCCTGCATTAGCTGCAAACAGACCGTCAAAATTGATGAGGCCATCTGCTGTTCTTGGGAAAGCATTAAGATTGCTATAAGTCGTATTACCCACTTTTACAGTGCCTAGGTCTCCTGTACCACCACCTCTACCAAAAGATGCATAGAACACAGAGTTCAACTTAGATTTTTCACTCATTTTCCAATCCCAGTTTAAGGACATTACTGGCTTGTGGTAATAGTTAACCCTGTTCGAAAATTCCTCTCCATTTCTATAACCCCAATCAGAATTATATTTGATGTTAGGTGTTCCGTCTTTATCAGTATTGTTTAAAACAGAATTTGCAATTGAAATATAACTTGATCTCTGGTTGTGCCATTGTGGTGCCCCAGTAATGGTAAATTGGAAATCGTGCTTACCGCCTGGTTTTTGATAACCTAATGCAAAATAGTAGTTGTATCCTTCGAATTCAGTTCCATTCGCATACATAGATCCGGCAGTTCTGCTGAGTAAGAATGAAGATGCCCATCCTTTTTCAGATTTGCCACTATTGTAAGCAAAAAGAGATTTGTGGTAGTCATCATTACCAACACCCACAGATACTACAGCGCCTTGTTTTTTGTCGGCAGCTCTTGTCAGAATATTAACCGTGCCTCCTACAGATGCAATGGCAAGCTTGGAAGAACCCAAACCTCTTTGTACCTGCATAGAAGAAGTGACGTCAGAAAGTCCAAGCCAGTTACTCCAATAAACAGCACCGTTCTCCATATCGTTTACAGGCATACCATTCACCATTACAGCGATGTTTTCCTGTTCAAAACCACGGATTTTCATTTTTGAATCTCCAAAACCACCACCTGCTTTTGTGGCATAAACTGAAGGTGTTGTATTAAGGATCTCAGGGAATTCTTGATTCCCAAGTCTTTCTTGAATCTGTGCTTCTTTGATCGTAGAAACTGCAACAGGCGTTTTTCTGTCTTTTGCGATGTCAGCAACGCCGGTCAAAACGACTTCATCGATATTTGTGTCTTTGCTAAGTGTATCTTGAGTAGATTGTGCGAAGTAAAAACTTGCTGTACTCATCGTCAGCATAAGGACTAATGCCGGTTTTTTCGATAACATTTTCATTTCTTTAAGATTTATGCCGCAAAAGTCTTAAAAAAATCAATAGGTTCTGTTAATATAGTGTTAAATTTTTAAAGCCTTGAGACTCAGGTCGATATTGCTCGAAGAGTGGGTTAATGCGCCTGCTGAGATAAAATCTACACCGGTTTTTGCCACCGAATTTAACATATCACGGGTGATTCCGCCAGAAGCTTCTGTTTCTGATGTTCCATTGACGAGTTTTACGGCTTCGGTCATCATTTCCACTGGCATATTATCAAACATGATTCTGTCAGCACCGGATTTTACGGCTTCCTTTACTTCTTCCAGATTTCTGGTTTCGACTTCTATCTTAAGTTTCAGTTTGTTTTTTTTGACATAATCTTTTGCCATTTTTACGGCAGTAGTGATGCTTCCATTATAATCTACATGGTTGTCCTTTAGCATGATCATATCATAAAGTCCGTATCTGTGATTGGTTCCGCCGCCAATTGCAACAGCCCATTTTTCGCAAACCCGGAAATTAGGCGTGGTTTTTCGGGTGTCGAGAAGTTTTGTTTTGGTTCCTAGTAATCGCGAGTCCCAATCGTGAGTCATCGTGGCAATGCCGCTCATTCGCTGCATGCAATTAAGAACTAATCTTTCTGTTGATAAAATAGATCTTGCTTTTCCGGTAACGATAAAGGCGATGTCTCCTTTTTTTGCAGATTCTCCATCTTTAATGAAAGTTTCAACCGTAAGATTCTTATCAAAAGTTTTGAAGATGATTTCCGCCAATTCCACTCCCGCAAGGATGCAATTTTCTTTAACTAATAAATGTGCTTTCTGCTCCAGATCTTTCGGGATTGTGGAAAGTGTAGAATGGTCGCCACCTTGGATATCTTCTTCCAAAGCAGTTTGTATGAATTCTTTCAGGATTTTATCGCTTGCGTATTTTGGTCTTTTCATTTTGTGTTGCTATTTTTATTAAGTTCATTTTCAATTTCTTCGATGCTTGGCAGGGAAAATTTATAGTTATCGGGTAAAATTTTTCTTAATTAATAGGAAGAGATTCCCAAAGGTTTGTGCAAATCTGTCAAAGAATATTCTGCAATGATGTCATCTTTCGTTTTACAAATAATCAATCCAACTGTAGCATTGTCATTTTCGTCACGCAATTGCTTATCAACAGAGGTTACGTAAAAATTGAGTTTTCCTGCGTGTTCTGGTTCGAACTCTCCCGATTTCAGTTCGATGACAACGTATCTTTTTAATTTAATATGATAGAAAAGTAAATCTAAGAAAAAACTTTGGTTCCCGACTTTCATTTCTACCTGTTTTCCAACGAATACAAAACCATTTCCCAGCTCAATTAAGAATTTCTGAATATGATCAATCAAAGCATTTTCCAGTTCCCGCTCTTTGAAGTTTTCACTTATATTAAGAAAATCAAAAATATAAGGGTCTTTCAAAGTTTGTTTTACGAGTTCGCTATCGTAGTCAGGAAGGGTTTTAGAAAAATTGGTAATTGCTTTTCCTTGGGATTGGTAGAGGTTTCTAGAAATCATATTCAAAAGAACCGCTCTGCTCCAACCGTTTTCTATGGTTTTATTAATGTAAAATAACGCTTCTGAGACATTTTTACATTTTGTGAAAATCTGAATATGATGACCCCGAGGAATTAAAAAAAGTTTCTGAGGGAATTCGTTACCAACTTGGTGTCGATTTGTGTTATTTTCGATTTTTTCTAATCCTCCACCAACTTGGTGGAGATTTGAGTTATCATCAATTTTGAATTCGCCAACAAGTTGTTGGCTTTTTGTAATGTTTTGATTATAAAATAAATAGAATGATTTTATATATTTTATATTGGATAATGAAAAGCCTTTTATCTCAGGGAATTCAGTCAGCAGGTCATTACTTAATTGTTTCAGGAATCCCGAACCGTAAGTATTCTCAAAACTCCTTTCAGAGATTTCCTTTCCCAAATCCCAATACATCTCTATCAAAGCAGAATTCACCTGAATGGCCGCTTTGATTTGACTCTGCTGGATTTTCTGTTTCAAATCTGAAATCCAACGGAAGTATTGTTCATTGTTCTCTCTAAGCATATTTCAATTACTCATTAATCAAAAGCGGTTTCGTAGCCAAGTCCTTATTATAAAACGCACCTTTATTCTCTTTCATTTCCAAAGATTGCTTGATAATCAAATAAGACACATTCACAAGATTCCTTAATTCCGAAAGTTGTGGCGAAAGGATGGAGTAATTGTAAAGTTCTGTCACAGCTTCGTAGATTTCGCGCTGTTTTTTCTTGGCCAATTCTAATCTTGCATTGCTTCTTACGATGGCAACCAAATCGCTCATCATCTCCTGAAGTTGCTTTCTGAGGTATGTTACGAGAACCATTTCGTCCATCATTTTCATTCCCTCTTCATTCCATTCCGGAACTGCTTTCAAATCATCAAAATTGAAATCATTTTCTTTCAAAAGTTCCACCGTTTTCATCGCCGCGTTGTGACCGAAAACCAAACCTTCTAATAAGGAATTGGATGCCAAACGATTCGCGCCATGAAGTCCGGAATTGGTGCATTCTCCCACCGCAAAAAGATTTTTGATAGATGATTGTCCTTCTTTATCAGTATCAATTCCGCCCATTAGGTAATGACAAGCCGGAACCACGGGAATCAATTCTTTCATTGGATCAATGCCTTCATCCAAACATTTTTGGTAGATATTTGGAAAATGGTGAATGAATTTTTCTTTATCCATCGCTCGGCAATCCAAACCAACGTAATCGTCTCCAGATATTTTCAATTCATTGTCAATTCCTCTTGCAACGATGTCGCGGGAAGCCAATTCCTCTCGTTCATCATATTTTTGCATAAAAGGTTTTCCGGATTTCGTTCTCAATTTTGCACCGTCGCCACGAACGGCTTCGGAAATCAAAAACAACATTCCGTCACGTTTGGAGTACATCGCTGTTGGATGAAATTGATAATACTGCATATTGGAAACCTTGCCGTGTGCTCTGTGAACAAAGGCAATTCCGTCGCCGGTTGCAATGATTGGATTGGTCGTGTTTTTATAAACGTGGCCCGCGCCTCCGGTTGCAACCAAAGTGATTTTTGCAGTGATTTTTTTTATTTTTTTATTTTTTTCGTCAAGAACGTAAGCGCCGTAACAGTCCAGGTTTTCTTTATCGAATTTTTTCTCTGGCACGTGGTGTTGCGTAATCAAATCGATGACGTAATGATGCGCCAACATTTCGATATTCGGGGAGTTGTTGACGGTTTCCAGTAGTGCTCTTTCAATTTCGAAACCAGTGATGTCTTTGTGATGCACGATTCGGTTTTCTGTGTGTCCACCTTCTCTGCCAAGTGAATACTGGCCTTTTTCCTGATCGAATTTTGCACCCCATTCCACAATTTCATTGAATCTAAGTGGCGCTTCTTCCACAACCGTTCTCACGATTTCTGGGTCATTGATGTAATCGCCGGCCCTCAAAGTGTCGTCTATATGTTTTTGAAAATTATCTTTGGAAAAATCCGTGACAACGGCCAATCCGCCTTGCGCATATTTGGTATTGCTTTCGTCCTCGTTTCCTTTGGTGACGATAATGATCTTTGTTTCTGGCAACTGTTCAGAGATTTTGATGGCATAGGAAAGCCCTGAGATTCCGGAACCGATGACGAGAACGTCTGTTTTTATCATAAATAAGAATTAATAATCCTCGGTGTAATTGAGGAAATTCAAAAGAATAAAGTTAAAAGAATTTGATGAACTTATCCGCAGGTTTTCTCACTTTTTTGAAATTCTGAAAACGATCATCTTCCGCTCTGTAGCCCAAGGCCAAAACTACGGCAATTTTTTCACTGGCTTTATCTATTTGCAAAACGTCTTCAATGATTTCTGGTCTAAAGCCTTCCATTGGGCAAGTGTCAATATTTTCCTGGGCGGCAGCCATTATTAAGGAACCAAGAACAATGTAGCTCTGTTTTTCTGACCAACTTTCCAGCTCTTTCTGGGTTTGAGTTTCCAGAAGCGAATTGATATTATTCCGAAAAGAAGAAAGCTGTTCCAGAGTGACGCCGCGTTCATTAATGATATGACTGAAATAATTATCAACATATTCCTTATTTATATGAGTCTTAGAAACCAACGCAATCAGATGCGAACAAGTGGATATTTGCGAAGAATTATAGAATCCTGGGACTAGTTTCTGAATCGTTTCCGGATTTTCGACCACCAAAAGATGATAAGGCTGTAGTCCCAAAGCGCTTACAGATAGCCGTCCAGCTTCCAGTATAGGGTGGAGTTTTTCTGAAGGGATTTTTTTCCCATCAAATTTTTTTACAGAATACCGCCAGTTAAGAGCTTTCAAATAAGTCATAGGTAGAAATTAATGTTTTTAATAGTCATACGCGATGACTTTATATCCAACGGTATTTTCGTTTTTAAAGTACCATGATTTCCTATAACAAATATAAGAAATTGAATTTTGCTTTAGAATGATTTTAAATAATCAAGGTTTTGAAACGTATTTTTTTAAACCTCTCAAAGAAAAGCCCTTATGGTAAAGGATTTTTTAATAATTCTATTTAATTGATTTCAAATCAAATCATTAGCCAAGAATGCTTTGAAACCAAAAAGTTATAAACATTAAGTACAATTGTGGGAGAAAGTGGTAAAATGTGGTAGAAATTTATATAAATTTGCTCCAAATGAAAAACTTCATTGGAACATACGAGTGCAGAATAGATGACAAAGGGCGCATCAAACTGCCTGCTTCGCTTACGAAGCAGATGGAACATTTTGCAGATCAGCCATTTATCATCAAGCGTTCGGTGTTCCAAAAGTGTCTGGAGGTTTATCCAATGGCACCGTGGGACAGATTGATGGCAAAAATCAATGCACTCAACCGTTTTGTGAAGAAAAATGCGGATTTCATCAGGATGTTTACTGCGGGAGTGAAAACCGTGGAGATGGATAGTGTCGGCCGTTTGCAGATCAGCAAAGATCTAACGCAATTTGCTAATCTCAACAAAGAAATCGTTATCACAAGTGCTGGCGAATTGTTTGAGATTTGGGACAAAGAATCTTATGAACAGGTCATTGCGGTAAGTGAAATTGATTTTGCAAACCTTGCAGAAGACGTCATGGGGAATTTGGAATCTGAGGGTTCTAAAAACCAAGAATAAAGAACCAAAATAAGAGCCGTCAAAATATCATTTATCACTCATTATTTATCAATTTAAAAAAAAATATGTATCATAATCCTGTCTTGCTGAAACAAAGTGTAGATGGTCTGGTAACCGATCCGGACGGAATCTATGTGGACTGCACTTTCGGGGGTGGAGGACATTCCAAAGAAATCCTGAGCAGACTTTCTGAGAAAGGAAAGTTGTATGCTTTCGATCAGGATCTTGATGCCTTGAAGAATACGATTGACGATCCAAGATTTACTTTGATCAACCAGAATTTTAGGTTTTTAGAGAATTCATTGCTTGCTTACGGCGTGACTGGAGTAGATGGGGTTTTGGCAGATTTAGGCGTTTCTTCTCATCAGTTTGATGAGGCAGAACGTGGTTTTTCTATCAGAAGCAATGCACCGCTTGATATGAGAATGAATGTGATGCAAGGTCTTGATGCCAAGAAAGTCATCAATGAATATGAGGAGGAAGATCTCGCCAATGTATTGTACAATTACGGAGAGCTGAGAGAGTCCAGAAAGTTGGCTAGAGAGATTGTTCATCACAGAAAGATCAAAAAGATCAATACAACAGATGAGCTGAAAGCGCTTTTCAGTTATATCCCGGCTTTCAAACAGAATAAATTCTTTGCGCAGATTTTTCAGGCAATCAGAATTGAGGTGAATCAGGAATTGGAGGTTTTGAAAGAATTATTAGTGCAGTCTTACAAAGTTTTGAAACCCGAAGGCAGATTGGTAGTGATTTCTTACCATTCTCTGGAAGACAGATTGGTAAAAAGATTTTTGAAAAACGGAATGTTTGAAGGTGAACCGCCGAGAGATATTTACGGGAATTACAAAAAAACCTTTGAATTATTAAAGACGAAAGCGATCATCCCGGATGACAAAGAAATAGAAGAAAACTCACGCGCCAGAAGCGCAAAAATGAGAATAGGAACGAAGATATAAATGATAAATGATAATTGATGAGCGATTAAAAGTCATCCCATTATCATTTGTCAATCATCATTTATCAATTATAATATTGTGGCAAAATTAACTCAAAACAAGCAGAAGAGACTCACTTTTATGGACATCATAAAGGGGAATTTTCTTAACCGTGATGAGGTAAGAGCACATTACAAATATTTCCTCTTCATCTTCGGATTGCTGTTGGTAATGATTTATACCAATCACCACGTAAATACCAAGATAGAAACGGTCAACAAGCTGAAAGAAGAAACAGAAGAGTACAAATCCAGAAATGCTTACGCACAAAGCAGACTGATAAAAATAAGAATGGAGTCCGAGTTGGGGAAAGAAATGGTTCAGGATTCTCTGGTCAGTTTGGACAGTCATCCACTCAAATTATTGATAAAACTAGACAGTACAAATGAGAAGTCAGAATAACGATTACGAAAAGAAACGGTCCAACGCACTCAAGTGGGGCTACCTTTTTGTGTTGGGTGCCTTTGTTTTGTTTGTGATCTTTTTAACGAGAATTTTAATTCTTCAAAACACCAATGTTCAGGAGTTTGAGGACAATTATATCAGTAAGAACTACCGTGAAGCGACTTTGAAAGCTGCCCGCGGAAATCTGTATGCGTCAGACGGCTCTATCTTGGCGACGACGGTGATGCGTTATGACGTTTATCTGGATTTCAAATCAATGAGAGACACCATTTATTCTAATAATGTCACAGCATTAACGGATTCTCTCAGTAAAATGTTTGACAAGCCGAGAAGCTATTTCCGCGCAAAGTTGGACGCTCAGAATAAAAAAAATAATCAATATTACCTTTTGGCAAAAGGGCTCGACTTTGATGAATATGACAGGATCAGAAACTTTCCGATTTTTATTAAAGGTAAGAATAAGGGCGGTTTCATCGTAGAAAGAAATTTCCACAGAGAACTTGCAACAGTACAGATTGGTGCGGGAACCATCGGCGCAGATAACGGCGAGTCAAAATCCGGACTGGAAGGCGCTTTCAGCAAATTCTTAACAGGAATTGATGGGAAAAGATTGGAGCAAAGAATCAATTCATCTCAATGGAAACCCATTGATTACTGGAAAGTTCAAGAACCTGTTGATGGTCAGGATGTTTACACGACTTTGGATCTTAGAATTCAGGATATCGCACACACCGCTTTGGAAAATCAGCTGATCAAATTTGATGCAGACCACGGAAGTGTCGTAGTGATGGAAGTTGCTACCGGAAAGGTAAAAGCGATGGTCAACCTCAGAAGAACAGAACCAGGAATTTATGCAGATGCTTACAACTACACCGTAAAAGATGCCCAGGAACCAGGATCAACCTTCAAAACGGTTTCGCTTTTAGCGGCAATGGATGATGGCTTTATTGATGAAAATACAAAAGTCAACATTGGCAACGGCGTCTGGAATTACGCAGGACAAAGGATCACAGATGGTCACGGCGGCGGAACTTATGATGTAAGTGATGTTTTGGCAAAATCAAGTAACGTAGGTGCGGCTAAATTAGTAACAACACATTACGCCGACAAACCGGAAGTTTTTATCGATCATTTGAAAAGGTGGAAAATGTTTGATAAGATGCAGATAGAATTACCAGGCATTGCAAAACCATCCATCCAGACACCACAAAGTAAAAGATGGAACAAAGCTACCTTGGCATCGCTGTCTTATGGCTATTCTTCTAGTTTTCCATTGTTGCAGCTGGTGACTTTTTATAACGGCATTGCCAACAAAGGTAAAATGGTAAAACCTCTTTTCATTGATAAAATAATGAAAGACGGGAACGTCTTGTATGAGGCAAAACCGGACGTAATGGTGAAAAAAATGGCGTCTGACAAAGCGATACAAATGATGACCAGCGCCTTGACCAAAGCGGTTGAGAAAGGAACAGCAAAAAGTATCTATACACCGAATCTGAAAATAGCAGGAAAAACAGGAACAGCAAGAATTTTATACTGGCTGCCAGGACCAATGCGCTATCAGGCTTCTTTCGCAGGATTCTATCCTGCAGATAATCCGAAATACACGTGCTTCGTTGTGGTAAATCAGCCAGACACGTCAAAGGGATTTTATGGAGGTTCGGTTTCAGCACCGGTTTTCAAAGAGATTGCGGGAAAAACGTTCCTGAAAACACCGTTGAATGTCGAAAAAGAAATGCTGGTGGAGCACAAAGTCAACCTCAACAAAATGGTGGAACCGAATGTGAAGCTGAATGTCAGGAAAGACTCGATGCCAAATGTGGTAGGGATGATTGGTAAAAATATTATTCCGCAATTGGAAAATATGGGTTACAGAGTAGATTACAAAGGTGTGGGTAAAATCAAAGGGCAGTTTCCTGCGCAAGGTGCTTACATTGGCAAGAATCAGAGAATATATCTGGAACTTCAGAATTAAATAATGAGAGCGAAAGCTTATTGAGATATGATTTTAAAAGAATTATTACAAAGAATCCAAGTTTTGGAAACAGTCGGAACTCTTGAAGTCGAAGTGTCCGAATTGGTTTTTGACAGCAGAAAAGTTGTTGAAGATTCTTTGTATGTGGCGTTGAAAGGAACTGTTTCAGACGGACATTCTTACATCACTTCCTCCATCGAAAAAGGTGCGAAAGTGATTGTTTGTGAAGATTGGCCATCAGACATTAATGATGAGGTGACTTATATTAAAGTGGAGAATTCTTCAAAAGCATTAGGGCATTTGGCTTCTAATTTTTACGGAAATCCTTCAAAGAAATTGAAACTGATCGGCGTTACAGGAACCAACGGAAAAACAACGGTAACGACTTTGCTGTTTGATATTTTCAAAACGTTGGGCTATCAATCGGCTTTGATTTCGACTGTTGAATACAGAATTGGAGACGAAATTATCCCTTCAACGCATACAACGCCGGATGTCATTCGTCTTAATCAAATGTTGGCAAAAGCGGTACAAATCGGTTGTGAATACGCTTTTATGGAAGTCAGTTCTCACGGGATTTATCAGGATAGAATTGAAGGATTGCACTTCAAAGTGGCTGGTTTTACGAATATCACGCACGACCATTTGGATTATCACAAGACTTTCCAGAATTATATCTACGCAAAGAAAAGATTCTTCGATGAGCTGGAAGATTCTGCGATTGCCATCACCAATGCTGATGACAAAAACGGCTCGGTAATGCTCCAAAATACCAAAGCTAAAAAGAAAACTTTTGCTTTGAAAACAATGGCAGATTTCCACGGGAAAGTGCTGGAAGTGGACTTCAACGGCATGTTGTTGAATTTTAATAATAAAGAATTCTGGACAACTTTGACAGGGAAATTCAACGCTTCGAATCTACTTTTAGCGTACGGAATCGCTCTGGAATTAGGAATGAAGGAAGATGAGGTTTTGCAGGCGATTTCTGTTCTTCAACGCGTGAATGGACGTTTCGAAACGATAAAATCAAGTGGTGGAATTTTCTTCGTTGTTGATTATTCTCACACGCCAGATGCTTTGGAAAATGTGCTGGACAGCATCAATGAAATCAGAACCAAAAACGAAAGACTGATCTGTGTTTTCGGTTGTGGCGGCGACAGAGACAAAACCAAACGTCCGGAAATGGGTGACATTGCGACTAAGAAATCGACTTTGGCAATCATCACTTCGGACAATCCAAGAACGGAAGATCCGGCTCAGATTATTAAAGAAATAGAAGCGGGAATCCAGCCTCAGAATTTCAGCAAATACACTTCAATTCCCGACAGAAGAGAAGCGATAAAAATGGCCATCAAGTTTGCTGAGCCAAAAGATATCGTCGTGGTTGCTGGAAAAGGGCACGAAACGTATCAAGAAATAGGTGGGGTGAAACATCATTTTGATGACAAAGAGACGATTAGAGAACTATTACAATTAATGGGAAAATAGAAAAATATGCTATATTATCTATACGAATATTTAACCGCTCACGGGATCCACGTTCCAGGGATGAACTTGTTCAAGTACATTTCGTTCCGCGCGGCGATGGCAGTTTTGTTTTCGCTGATCATTGCGATGGCTTACGGGAAAAAGATCATCAATTACCTCAGAAAAAAACAAATGGGAGAATTGGTGAGAGACCTTGGTCTGGAAGGACAAAAGCAGAAAGAAGGAACGCCAACAATGGGAGGTTTGATTATCATTCTGGCGACCATCATTCCGGTTTTGCTGTTTACAAGGATCACCAACGTTTACATCGTTCTTTTGATTATTTCGGTTTTATGGATGGGCGCGATTGGTTTTCTTGATGATTATTTGAAGAAAGTTAAAAAAAATAAAGACGGACTTAGTGGAAAATTCAAAGTCATTGGGCAAGTTGGTTTAGGCTTAATTGTCGGCGTTACAATGTATTTTCACCCGGATATTGAGGTGAAGCGAAAGTATGCAGACTCAACCGTTGTGAACAGAAACAATGTGGAGCAGAACTTTATGAATGAAGAAAAAATACCAGTTTCTACAGTGCCTTTCACCAAAAATAACGAGTTCGATTACAGCGGAATTCTTTTTTGGATGGACGATGCAAAAGCGCACGAGTGGGCTTGGGTTGTTTTCATTCCGATAGTCATTTTCATTGTGACAGCAGTTTCAAACGGCGCCAATATCGCTGACGGCATCGATGGTCTGGCAGCCGGAACCAGTGTTGTGATATTATTGACTTTGGCATTTTTTGCCTACGTCTCTGGGAATATTATTTTCGCTGATTATCTCAACATTATGTTCCTACCCCATATGGGCGAGACGACTATTTTTGCCCTCGCTTTGGTGGGTGCTGTGATTGGGTTTTTCTGGTACAACACTTATCCGGCGCAGGTTTTTATGGGCGATACAGGAAGTCTGATGTTGGGAGGTGTGATTGCGGTTTTGGCAATTATCCTGAGAAAAGAATTATTGATCCCCGTTTTGTGCGGCGTTTTTCTGATAGAACTTTTATCTGTCATTCTACAGGTTTGGGTCTTCAAATACAGAAAGAAAAAATATGGGTTGGAATACGCCCAGAACAATAGATTATTCAAGATGTCACCGCTACATCACCATTATCAGAAAGAAGGTTTCCACGAAAGTAAAATCGTAAACCGAATGATCATTTTAGGTGTTATGCTGGCCATTATTTGCTTAATCACTTTAAAAACTAGATAACTATAAATTAAACAATTGAGAAATTAAGGAATTAAGAAATTACAAAATCTTTTAATCTTTAAATCTCTTAATCAATTACAAATGAGAGTAGTAATACTTGGTGGCGGAGAAAGCGGTGTAGGCGCAGCATATTTGGCAAAGGCCAAAGGTTTTGACGTGTTCCTTTCTGATATGGGAACGATCCGTGAGAATTACAAAAAAGAGCTGGACGAACTTGGAATCGATTATGAGGACGGACGACATTCTGAAGAAAAAATCCTGAATGCCGACTGGATCATCAAAAGCCCCGGAATTCCGAAAAAAGCCGAAATGATTTTGAAGATTCAGGAAAAAGGAATCAGATTGTCTTCTGAGATCGAATTTGCTTCTGAGTTTACAGATGCAAAAATCATTGCCATCACTGGTAGCAACGGTAAAACCACTACCACGTCTTTGATTTATTATATTCTTAAAGAAGACGGTTTCAATGTCGGATTGGGAGGGAACATCGGAAAGAGCTTTGCTAAGCAGGTGGCTGAAGAGAAATTTGACTACTATGTTTTGGAAGTCAGCAGTTTCCAATTGGATGATATTCAGAATTTCAGACCACATATTTCTTTGTTGCTGAATTTGTCTAAAGATCATCTGGATCAGTACAATTATAATTATAAAGAATATGCTTTGGCGAAATTCAGAATTGCTGAGAATCAGGAAGCAAACAACTTTTTCATCTATAATAAAGACGATGAGATGAGCAAGTCGCTACTAGGAAAATTGGACCTGAAAGTCACCAAAGTACCTTTCTCTTTATCAGAAAAAGTGGAAATAGGGGCTTATTCCATCGATGAGAATTTTGTCGTAAACATCAATGGTGGCTTCACCATGAATATGGATGAACTGTCTTTGCTTGGAAAACATAATGTAGCCAACAGCTTAGCCGCAAGTATCGCAGGTAAATTATTGGAAATCAGCAATCAAAGCATTAGGAATTCATTGATGACCTTCCAGGCTGTAGAACACAGATTGGAATCAGTTGCTGAAATCAATGGGGTAAAATTTATTAATGACAGCAAAGCAACCAACGTGAACGCCACTTATTTCGCTTTGGAAAGTATGAAACAACCTGTCGTTTGGATTGTTGGCGGAAAAGACAAAGGAAATGATTACACCGAGATCGAGGATCTTGTCAAGAAAAAAGTAAAAGCAATTGTTTGCCTGGGTATTGATAACCAGAAAATTATTGATTTTTTCAAAGGAAAAAAAACCCAGATTTATGACACTTCCAGTATGCAACAGGCAGTAGAAATTTCCAAATCGGTTGCAGAAAAAGGAGATGTCGTTTTGTTGTCGCCTTGTTGCGCAAGTTTTGATCTCTTCAATGGTTATGAAGACCGTGGAAATCAATTCAAAAATGAAGTATTAAAAAGCGAACAGCCAATGGCAATTAGCTAATTGAAATAAAATGGAACAAACTACAGATAACAAATTCGAACTGCTGAAAGGTGACAAAGTCCTTTGGTCGGTGATCATTTTGATCTCCCTGCTTTCGGTATTTCCGGTTTATTCCGCAAGTTCGAATCTGGAATATATTGTGAACAACGGGACTACAACAGGCCA
The DNA here is from genome assembly GCF_000428485.1 of Epilithonimonas tenax DSM 16811. Classification (GTDB taxonomy): domain Bacteria; phylum Bacteroidota; class Bacteroidia; order Flavobacteriales; family Weeksellaceae; genus Epilithonimonas; species Epilithonimonas tenax. The sequence goes on from NZ_AUAA01000013.1 coordinate 55,250, forward strand.
CGTTTTAAAGCATATTATTTTCGTATTTATTGGTTTGGGAATTATGCGATTTGTAGGCACAGTGAAGTACGAATACATCGGAAAACTGAGTTCTATTTTGCTTTTGATCACGATAGGTCTATTGCTGATCACGATGTTCACGGGACAAAAGATAGAAGGCGCCAGTGCATCACGTTGGCTCAAGATCCCTGGAACACCGATCTCTTTTCAGCCTTCGTCATTCGCTTATTTGATGCTGATGATTTATCTCTGCAGATATTTGACCAAGAAGATCAAAAGAGAAAGATTACCTATTGAGAACATCCTGTACATCTTCGGACCTATTTTGATTGTCTTCGGATTGGTAGCAAAGGATAACGGATCTACAGCTTTGATGATTCTGATGGTTTCCATCGCCATCTTGATTGTTGGCCAGTTGGCTTGGCAGTATGTAGCCGGATTTATCTCCTTGTCAGTAGTTTTTGTGGTGATGTTTTTGTTGGTCGCGCTCAACACCAATATGATTGGTGGGAACCGTGTTCACACTTGGATGAGCCGTATCGAAACCTTTACCAGTTCCAAGAAAAATGCAGATGTGGAGGACGAGAGCATCAAGGCCAAAAATTATCAGGTGATGCAAGCCAAAGCGGCTATTGTTCACGGTGGGTTTAACGGGATTGGCCCTGGTAAAAGTGCTTTGAAGCAGACTTTACCACAGTCGGTTTCGGATTTTATTTTCGCCATTATTGTTGAAGAATATGGCTGGATGGGTGCTTTTGTTTTGATTAGCCTTTATATGATAATGATCATACGTATCGTCATGATTGCCAGTAAAATGCCGGCGTTCTTCGGATCGCTGCTCGTGTTGGCGATTGGATTGATGATATTTATTCAGTTAACGGTCAATATTGCAGTGGCAGTCAACCTGATTCCGGTTACTGGTCAGCCTTTACCACTGATTAGTTATGGAGGAACATCGATGTTGGTGACCTACATTCAGTTGGGAATTATTTTGAATGTCAGTTCCAGAATTCAGGTATATGACGAAGAAGGTTTAGGAAAAAGACAAAGTTTAGAAGAAATAAATGATATCGCGTAAATGAGCCAAAAACTGAAAATATTATTGAGCGGCGGCGGAACAGGTGGACACATCTTTCCGGCAGTTGCGATTGCTCAGGAGATCCAAAAAAGATGTCCTGACGCAGCGTTTTTGTTCATTGGTGCCAACGGAAAAATGGAAATGGAAAAAGTACCTCAAGCCGGCTTCAAAATCGAAGGATTGAACATCGCCGGATTTGACAGAGGTAGTCTTCTGAAGAATATTGGACTTCCTTTCAAAATCATTTCCAGTTTGATAAAAGCTAAAAGAATCATCAAAAATTTCAAACCGGATTTTGCTGTTGGAACGGGTGGTTTTGCAAGTGGACCAGCATTGTACATCGCTGCGAAAATGGGAATCCCAACTTTTATTCAGGAACAGAACTCTTTGCCGGGGAAGACCAACGTCTTCAATGCGAAAAAGGCAAAAGCAGTTTTTACGGCTTATCCTGATATGGAGCAGTTTTTCCCAGGAACAAAAACTTATTTCTTAGGGAATCCAATCCGTCAGAATATCATCACAGATTTGATTGATAAAGATTTGGCTAAGGAAAAATTAGGCTTAGATAAAAATAAATTAACGATTCTCTCCGTCGGTGGTTCACTCGGTTCCAGAACTTTGAACAACGGCTGGAAAGATAATTTAGATCAATTAAAAGAAAAAGGTTATCAGTTAATCTGGCAAACTGGAAAGTTGGATTATAATGATTTGAAGGATAATGAATCAATTATCAATGATCAATCATCAATTATGTTGAAGGAATTCATCTCCGATATGGCTTTGGTTTATTCGGCCGCGGATGTCATTGTTTCCCGAGCGGGCGCGATTGCGATTTCAGAATTGGCAGTTGCTAAGAAACCGGTGTTGCTGGTTCCGTTTCCGTTTGCCGCAGAAGACCATCAGACCAAAAATGCTTTGACCTTGGTTGAGAAAAATGCAGCAAGAATGGTCAAAGATTCTGAAATGAAAGATAAATTTTGGAACACGCTTTCAGAAATCTGTGAAAGTGAAAATTTAAGAAAAGAAATGTCAACAAATCTTGAGTTTTTTGCAAAGCCAAAAGCAGCGGAAGGAATTGTAGATGAGATTTTTAAAGTGATCAAGAAATAATACAAACTGATGATGAAAAAACTATTCTGGTTAATGTCTTTAATGTTTTTTTGGAGTTGTGCGCCAAAATATTTTGTGCCACTTCCAAAGAAGAATGCATCAAAAGAAAGAATTGATAAAGCTAAATCTTTTGCCGATTCTTTTTTTGATAAGTGTAATAAGAAAGACTATTCTGAAATTAATGGATTTGTGATGGATGTAAACACGAAGAAGTTTTATTTTTCGCCAGAGAAGATAGAAATAGAATGTAAAAAAATTAATGATAAATATGGAAATGTGTTTGTGAGCGAATTTTTTGATGCCACAACATTAGTAAGACCAACAGACTATTATGACTATTTTATTTTCAAAACAAAACTGGAAAAATCAGATAGTATCAAGTATGTTAGTGTCGGATTTTATAGAGATAAAGATATTATTGGTGGGTTGAAATTGTCCTCAAATGCCTATCCAAAAATAATTAAAAGAAAGAAAAAATGAGCATCTTAAATAAATACCAAAACTTCTATTTCATCGGCATCGGTGGAATTGGAATGAGCGCCTTAGCGAGGTTTTTTCACGCCAACGGCAAGAATGTTTTGGGCTATGATAAAACGCCAACAAAACTGACGGTTCAGCTTGGTTTTGAAGGGATTGATATTTCGTTTGAAGATGTGATTGATGAAAAAATCGTGGCGTTCGACCAAGAATCGACGTTGGTGATTTACACGCCTGCCATCAAAAAATTAGCGATTTTGGATTATTTCGCCAGCGAAAGTTTTGAGATTTTGAAAAGGGCAAAAGTTCTGGGTTTGATTACCGAAAATACAGATTGTATCGCCGTTGCGGGAACGCACGGGAAAACGACGACTTCAACTTTGATTGCCCATTTGTGTAAAGAAGCGAATCTGCCTTCTTCTGCATTTTTGGGCGGAATTTCTGAGAATTTCAAATCAAATTTTGATTACAACGGAAACCGGTTTTCTGTGGTAGAAGCGGATGAATATGACAGGAGTTTCCTGAATCTTTCCCCAGATTGGGCGGTGGTAACATCTATTGATGCGGATCATTTGGATATTTATGGTGACAGACTTCAGATAGAAGATGGTTTCCGTCAGTTTGCGGCTTTGGTTCCCAATGACAATCAGTTGTTTGTGAGAAAAGGTATTGCGATTGGAAGAGAACATTTGACTTATGCGGTGAACGAGGAAGCGGATTATTACTCCGATAACCTGAGAATGGACCACGACAAAATCTACTTTGATTTCCATACACCAACGGAAGAAATCAATGATTTTGTTTGGGATGTTCCAGGAATTCACAATGTGGAAAACGCAACGGTTGCTTTGGCGATTTTGAGCAATTTGGGTGTGGATTTTGAAACTTTGAAGATAGCCATCGCCAGTTTCAAAGGCATCAAGAGAAGATATACGAAACATATTTTCGATAACGGAAAGATTTATATTGATGATTACGCACATCATCCAACAGAGCTGAACGCGGTCATTGGTTCCATCAAAACCTTTTATCCGACCAAGAAATTGTTGGTGGTTTTCCAACCGCATTTGTTCAGCAGAACGCGAGATTTTGCAGAAGATTTTGCAAGAAGTCTGGAGAAGGCTGATGACCTTTTGCTTTTGGATATTTATCCAGCAAGAGAACTTCAGGAAAATTTTGAAGGCATTACCTCTGCGTGGTTATCGGAGAAAATTGAGATTGAAAACCAGAAAGTCTGCACATTGCAGGAGACTTTTGAATTCATCAAAGAAAAGGAATTTGACATTCTTTTGACAGTCGGAGCCGGAAACATCGATACGCTTTATGACGGCATTGTGGAATGGCTTCCAAATATTGAAAAGGTGAGTATCTGATGAGATTAAAGCTTTCCATATTAATCAGCATTTTGGTCTTCGGTTTTGCTTTTTCGCAGTCGAAAGAAGTGTTGAGGGTAGTGGAAAATATTAATCAATATTCAGAAGCAATTGATAAAGACCCAAAGGTCATTGAATATAAATTTGAAGTAAAAGGAAAGGACAAAACAATCCTTTATCAATACTCAAAAAAGGGAAACGAAATTGTGAAGATTTCCCGAGAATGGAACGAAGATAAAGATAATTATACGGACACGTTCACAGATTATTTTTTATTAAAAGATGGACAAAGAGTTTATGCGACGCAAAATATAGTTTATACAAATAAGTCAGATGCGGAAGATATGGGCGGATGGAGTTGTACTTTTTGGATTAATAAAAATAAGGTCATCAATCTGACATCTCACGGGCACGGAAAAACGGAATCTGATGAATGGGATTATGAATTGGAATTGAAGGACAACTTCAATTATATGCTGAAAACGGTAAAGGAATTTGATAATAACCGATTGGCGAAAATAAAATAATTAAAGAAGAACTTAGCGCTCCTAGCGTTAAAAAAATAGTATGAAAAACAAGTGGAGAATATTGAAGATACTCGTGACAGTGGTCCTTTTTGGATTTCTGCTCAGTTTCTCATTGAAGCGTTTCAATGACGCCAAGATGGAGAATGTGTCTATCAATATGAACCAGGGCAAAACGCCGGTTTATTTTGTGGATGAGAAAGACATCAAAGAATTGGTGAAACAATACAATCCGACAAGAAAAATTGGAGACATCAATATCCCGGAATTGGAGAAGAAAATCAATCTGATTCCTTTCGTGGACAGCGCCAATGTTTATTTGAATTTGAATGGAAACCTGAATGTTGACATCAAACAAAGAGTTCCAGCTTTCAGGTTGAACAAGGACGGAAAAGACTTCTACGTCGATAAAAAAGGCGTTGAGTTTCCGATTTCAAAAAACTTCTCACTACCAAGTATGTTGGTGATGGGCGATGTGAAACCTTCGGAATATGAAGCGTTAGGAGATTTAATAGAGAAGATTGACAAAGATGATTTCAGCAAAAAGTATTTCATCGGCATCACAAAAGAAAAGGAGGATTATAATCTTTTAACCAGCGATGGAAATTACAAAGTTGAAATTGGTGACCTTGATAATATTGATTTGAAAGTAAGAGGTTTCAAAACCTTTGTCGAGAAATATCTGGTGGACCAGAATACGCAGAAGTATAAGAAAATTTCATTGAAATATGATAATCAGATTGTCACCACGCTGAATCCTTATTTCAAAGAAAATGACAGCATTCTTAGAAATGCACCAAAAATTGAGACTAAAAAAGCGGAGGAAACGCTGACTCATAATTTGGCTTCAACGCCGGTAAAGAAGGTGGTCAAGGAAAAGAAACCTGAACCGAAAAAAGAGCTTAAGAAAGCAGAACCCAAAAAAGGGACTACAAAAGCAAAGAAAACAGAAGCACAGAAAGTTTCTACCAAGAAAAAAGAAACCACTTCCAAAACAAGTGATAAAAAGAAAAAAGCAAAAGTAGTAGTTGAATAAATAGGTATAAAGTCTGTAATGAGTTTTACGTCTTTGCGAACTTAAAAGCATTGCGAAAATCAAAAAAAACTTTGCGGACTTTGCGTTAAAAATAAAAAATCAAATCGAACATATAATGGAAAATCAAGAGTATTCAGTAGGTCTGGACATTGGGACAACAAAAATTGTCGCAATTGTCGGAAGACGAAACGCTCACGGGAAAATTGAAATTCTGGGCGTTGGAAAAGCAAAAAGTTTAGGCGTCCACAAAGGAATTGTCAATAATATTTCCCAAACCATCAACTCCATCAAGTCCGCTGTTGCAGAAGCACAGTCCAGCGCTGGTGTTCCTATTCATAAGGTAACGGTTGGTATTGCAGGCAAACATATCCGTTCGCTTCAGCACTCGGATTATATTATGAGAGACCATCCGGACCAGTACATTACGGAGGAGGATATCGAAAAACTAAAAGATCAGGTGAAGAAGTTGGTGATGCTTCCTGGTGAAGAGATCATCCACGTTTTACCTCAGGATTATAAAGTAGATTCCGAAGGCGAGATCCAAGAACCAGTCGGGATGCACGGCAAAAGATTGGAGGCCAATTTCCACGTTGTCGTAGGACAGATGGGTTCTATCAGAAACATTGCAAGATGCGTACGCGAAGCTGGTCTGGAGATGGAAGCCTTAACGCTGGAACCCTTGGCGTCATCTGAAGCGGTTCTTACAAAAGAAGAAAAAGAAGCGGGCGTTGCCATCGTCGATATCGGTGGTGGAACGACGGATATTGCGATCTTCAAAGACAACATCATCCGTCATACCTGTGTGATCCCGTACGGCGGCGGGATTATCACCGATGATATCAAGGAAGGATGCTCTATCATAGAGAAACACGCAGAACAGTTAAAGGTGAAATTCGGGTCGTCTGTTCCAGAGCTGGAAAAAGACAGTACTTACGTAACGATTCCAGGATTGCACGGTCGTCCGGACAAAGAGATTTCGTTGAAGGTTTTGGCTCAGATCATCAATGCAAGAGTTGAAGAAATTCTTGAAATGGTGAATACCGAATTGAAAGCTTACGGCGCATTCGAACAAAAGAAAAAACTGATTGCAGGAATCGTTTTGACAGGTGGTGGTTCCAATTTGAGAAATCTTCGCCAGTTAGCCAACTATACCACAGGTTTTGATAGCAGAATTGGTTTTGCTAATGAATATGTGGCAAACGATAAAAACCAATATCTGAAAGGTCCAGAATTTGCCACTTCCATCGGTTTATTAATGGAAAGTTTGAAAATCAGAGACAAGAAAATCGTGGTCACAGAGGAAGAGATCATGGAAGAATTGAAACCTCAGATCGAAAATGCCATTCAGAATCAGGTGCCTGCGCAGGAGATTCAAACGCCTCAGATCAGCCACAACCAAATGGAAGAGATGGCAAGGCATAAAGAAGAGGTCAAGAGAAACAGACCCACTTTCGGACAATCGATCCTGGACAAAGTGAAAAAATTCTTTGAAGAAGTAGAAGAGTAAAAAACATAAATGATAATTGATAAACGATGAATGATTCATCAACTATTATTTATCAATCGTCAACTATAAAAAACATACCATTATGGACAATATATCAAACACACAGGGTTTTTCCTTTGACCTACCAAAAGGGAATTCTGCCATCATCAAAGTAATTGGTGTTGGTGGCGGCGGAAACAATGCTTTGAAACATATGTACGAGAAAGGGATCTACGGCGTAGATTTCGTCATCTGTAATACAGATGCACAGACTTTGGATAACAATCCGGTTTCTAACAAAGTTCAGTTAGGAATCTCTATGACAGAAGGTCTCGGCGCAGGAGCTGATCCAGAAGTTGGAGAAAAAGCGGCGATTGAAAGTATAGACGAGATCAAAGCAGCAATGGGACAAAACACCAAGATGGTTTTCATCACAGCCGGAATGGGCGGTGGAACGGGAACTGGTGCTGCGCCTGTGATCGCAAAAGTAGCGAAGGAAATGGGAATCCTTACCGTGGGAATCGTAACCGTACCTTTTAGTTTTGAAGGAAAAAGAAGATTGGACCAAGCAGAATTGGGACTTGAAAAATTAAGAAATAATGTCGATTCTTTAATTGTCATTAATAATGATAAATTAAGACAGCAGTTCGGAAATCTTGGCTTTAAACAAGGGTTTTCTAAGGCCGATGAAGTGTTGACAAACGCAGCCAAAGGAATGGCAGAGGTGATTACAGGTTATTTCGATGTCAATATCGATTTCCGTGATGCAAAATCTGTCCTTGCAAATTCAGGAACTGCGTTGATGTCAACGGGTGTTGCAACCGGTGAGAAAAAAGCAGAAGAAGCGGTTAAAAAAGCATTGGATTCCCCATTGCTGAACGACAACAAAATTACCGGAGCGAAAAACGTTCTATTGTTGATCAGAAGCGGTGTTTCTGAGGTGACGATGGACGAGATAGGCGTGATTATGGATTACATCCAAAAAGAAGCTGGCCATACAGCAGACATTATTTTTGGAGTTGGAACAGACGAAGAATTGGGCGATGCAGTAAGCGTTCTGGTCATCGCAACCGGATTTTCTAATGACGATAAGAAAAATATTGGCACCACTGAAACCATCAAATATTCTTTAGACGACAGACCGAATTCGTTCTCAAGAAACAGAGAATCCCCTTTCAAAAGCAGACTTCAGGATGAGGCAAAATCCCAACCAGAGTCTGGGAAAAACTTTTTTCGTCTAGATGATGAGGATGATTTCAGAACGTCCAATTTCCCAACCAATTCTGTGACAGAAAGTCTGATAGAAGAAGTGGCAACAGAAACCCAAATCATAGAAAACGCAGAAATCGTAGATTACTCCGATGATTATGGGAACGTAGGAAAGAATGAGTACAATCTTTTTAATTTTGAGGAAGATATCAATGATGATTTTGATCTAGAACCACAATCTTTTACCTTCGAAGTTGAGGATAAGCCAAAAGCATCTTTCAAAATTGAAGAGGTTGAAAAACCGGTAGAAGTGACTTTTACGATTAATGAATCTTCAACCGAAGAAGAATTTCCGGTGATCCAAAAACAAGTCATTTCTGAAGTTAAAGAAGAGATTGTCACCGATTTGAGCCAAGAAAAAATGCAGGAAGTACAGCCCAACCATTATTCTTTCGCCTCAGAAGTAAAAGAAGAAATCCTTGAACAAAGAACTTCTGACCCCGTTCAGGAAACCGAAAGCGGTTTTACTTTCTTCAACAAAACACCAGACGGTTCCAAAGCTTTGGACAGAAGAAACAAACTGAAAGAATTCAATTCCCGCTACCAGCAATTGGATAATGAGAATGTGTTCGAAACAGTTCCAGCTTTCAAAAGGAAAAATATTAACATCGACGGAGCCAATGCATCCGACCAGAATATCAACACCTATTTGTCTGATTACAACGGAAGTATGCAGTTGAGAGAGAATCGTTTTCTTAATAAAGATGTAGATTAAATTGCGAATGGCTTATGGCAAATAGCTTTTAGCTTCCAATTGGAATGTTATAAAGCCAACCTCCAAAAGCCAACCGCCAAAAGCAAAAACTATGAGTTTAGAACTTACGATAAACGACGCGATAAAAACCGCCATGAGAGAGAAAGACAGAGTAGCTCTGGATTCTCTACGTGCTGTAAAAGCGCAAATATTACTGTTGAAAACAGAAGCCATTGGTGCAGAAGTTTCAGCGGAACAAGAAATTGCAATTTTGCAAAGAATGATCAAGCAAAGAAAGGATTCCTACGACCAATTTACGGCTCAGGGAAGAACAGATCTTGCGGAAGTAGAAGAAGCGCAGTCCAAAGTGATTGAGCAGTTTCTCCCAAAACAACTTTCTGCAGAAGAATTGGAATCAGAAATCAAGAAAATCATTTTTGAAACCGGAGCAGAAAGTATCAAAGATTTAGGAAAAGTAATGGGTGTTGCTTCCAAAGCATTGGCCGGAAAATCAGACGGAAAGAGCATTTCCGAAATGGTGAAGAAGTTACTTGCCTAATTTATAATTGATAATTCATGATTGATTTTTTTTGAATCGATTATCATTTATCTCTTATCATTTATTGCCCCACGGATATACAAAATATGCATATCGATTTGATTTGAACCCAAAGTCTTCGGATTTTGGGTTTTTTATTCTTAAAATACCAGCCAAAATGGCTCAATAGATTTTCGGAATGATTTTAATAGAATGAAAGATGAGCGAAGCAAAATAATATTGATTAAATTTGCAACTCAAGCTAGACTTTGAACGTTAAACTTTTAAACAAAACAAATATGTATCCAGCAGATTTAGTATTGCCAATGAAGGCAGAACTTACAGATAAAGGGTTTCAGGACCTTACAACACCAGCACAAGTAGACACAGCCCTGAAGCAGGAAGGAACAACACTTTTGGTAATCAATTCGGTTTGCGGATGTGCAGCTGGAGCGGCAAGACCAGGCGTTTTGTACTCTTTGACTGGTGAGAAGAAACCAGATCATTTGGTGACAGCATTTGCCGGATTTGATGGCGATGCAGTGGCAGAAGCAAGAAGATTGCTGGCTCCATTTCCTCCAAGCTCACCGTGTGTAGCACTTTTCAAGGACGGAGAGTTGGTGCATATGTTAGAAAGACACCATATAGAAGGTAATCCTGCAGGCGCAATTGCGGCTAATCTTCAGGCAGCTTTCGAAGAATATTGTTAAAAGCAGAAAACCAAAATAGAGATATTTTGGTTTTTTTTATCACTATAAATGAAATTCAGTCTTTATAGTTTTTATTATTTTTTAAATTTGCAAAAAAGTAAAAAATGTCAGACCACCAAGCCAGTTATCTATTTTCAACAAGAACCAGCCACGAGTTGGCAGAGAAGATTGCCCAGAGTTACGGGCAGCCTCTTGGAATCATTAATTTTCAACATTTCAGTGACGGAGAATTCGAGCCGGTATTGGAGCAGTCTGTGAGAGGAGCACGTGTTTTCCTCATTGCGTCTACCTTTCCGCCAGCAGATAACCTTCTGGAACTTTTATTAATGATAGATGCTGCGAAAAGAGCATCCGCCAAAAACATCACCGTTGTAATTCCTTATTACGGTTTGGCAAGACAGGACAGAAAAGACAAACCAAGAGCACCAATCGGCGCAAAACTGGTTGCCAATCTTCTTACTGCAGCAGGCGCTACAAGAATTATGACCATGGATCTCCACGCAGATCAGATCCAAGGATTCTTTGAGATTCCCGTAGATCATCTGTATGCATCTACTATTTTTGTAGATTACATCAGAAATTTGAATCTTGAAAATCTAACCATTGCGTCGCCAGATATGGGCGGTGCAAAGAGAGCGAAAAATTACGCTGGACATTTGGGAGCAGATGTTGTAATTGCCTATAAAGAAAGAAAAAAAGCCAACGTCATAGAAGAGATGTTCCTGATTGGAGATGTTAAAGACAAAAACGTCATCCTGATCGATGATATGATTGATACGGCTGGTACGCTTTGCAAAGCAGCGGATATCCTGATGGAGAAAGGAGCTAGATCTGTACGAGCAATGGCGACTCACGGTGTTCTATCCGGCAAAGCTTATGAGAATATTCAAAACTCTCAATTATTAGAAGTTATCGTAACAGATTCTATCCCGTTAAAAGAAGGATTATCCTCAAAAATAAGAGTGCTTTCTTGCGCAGATCTTTTCGCTGACGTTATGAAAATGGTCCATGAGCACAAATCTATAAGTGATAAGTTCATTATTTAAAAAAAAGTAATACCTTTGCACCCTTAAAAATAATTTTATACAAAATGAAATCTATTACAATTCAAGGTACAAAAAGAGAAAGCGTGGGCAAAAAGTCTACTAAAGCTTTACGTGATGCTGAATTAGTTCCTTGTGTTGTTTACGGAGGTGGCGAGCCATTGAACTTCTCTGCATTAGAGAAAGCATTCAAAGGTTTAGTGTATACTCCCGAAGCACACACGGTATCTATTGAAGTTGATGGACAGGTCATTCCTGCTGTTCTTCAAGATATTCAGTTCCACCCAATTACAGACAAAATTATTCACGCAGACTTCTACAGATTATCTGAAGATAAACCGGTAGTTATGGAAGTTCCTGTAAGAGTTACAGGTCGTTCCAAAGGTGTTGTTGCCGGTGGTGTTCTAAGACAAACTTACAGAAAACTGAAAGTAAAAGCAATCCCTGCTAACTTGCCAGACGAGATTGTTGTGGATATTACACCTCTTAAGATTGGAAACAAACTTTATGTTGAAACTCTTAAAAGCGACAAATACACATTTATGCACCCAGACAACGCAGTAGTAGTGGCTGTTAAAATGTCTAGAAATGCTAGTAAAAATGCTGCTGCAGCAATGGATGATGACGAAGAAGAAGAAGGAGTAACAGAAGGCGGAGCAGAAGCTACAACTGAAGAAACATCAGCAGAATAAATTATTGATATTTATAATAATATTGAAAACCGCAGATTATATCTGCGGTTTTTTTTTGTGTAATGTCCTTATTGTCATATTCTCTTAGATTCGCCTGAAAAATAAGTGACAAGAGCTGCTTTGATTGAAACAAGAGAGTCTTAAGTTTCAGAATTTGAAGTACAAAGCTCAGCGCATGATCTGGAGAAAAGTTCATCCAAAGGCATTCAGAAAGTTCAAAGAACGCGGTATCTCATCGCATTGTGTGCCAAATATGAAAAACAGAAAGAGCTTTTTCAACTGGATCACATTAGCGAGTAGATATTGCAAAAAAAAAGGATTCCAGGCTAAGGCGCAATTTAACTTGACAGCATATTTAAAAAAACTTTCTTTATGATCAATTTAGACGAAGACCAGGTAAAGATGCTTGTCTGATCTATTAGAGAGCCAAAAGAAGCCATGCCAATAACAGGAAAATAATATAAGATTTATAAAAACCAAAATCAAAACTTTTTCCGTTCTCAAAAATTGTTATATTTGTGAAGAATGGCAACTAAAGCACTTTTCAATACTGTCGTCAATTGGTTTATCCGTCAGCGGATAGATCAGATCGAGCATTTCAAACAAAATCCTGTGGAGACGCAGGAGGGTTTGCTGTTTTCTCAGCTCTTCAATGCAGAGGAAACCGAGTATGGGACGACGTACGGCTTCAGCTCCATTTCAAATTACAAAGACTTCCGGAAAAAAGTACCGATTGTCTGCTACGAGGACTTTGAACCTTATATAGAAAAAGCACGTCAGGGACAGAAAGATGTCTTCTGGCCAGGCATCATCAAGCAATTTGCTAAATCCTCCGGCACCACCAACGCCAAGAGTAAGTACATTCCCATCACTGCAGAAAGTCTGGAAGACTGCCATTACAAAGCGGGTAAAGATCTGATGTCCATTTACGTCAACAACCATCCAGAAAGCGAACTTTTTCAGCACAAGAATTTGCGTTTAGGAGGAAGTGCAGAAATGTATCAGGATTTTAATACGAAATTTGGTGACTTGTCGGCGATACTGATAGAAAACCTGCCTTTCTGGGTAGAGATTATCAACACGCCGAGCAAAAAAACATCCCTCATGTCCGAATGGGAAAGCAAGATGAAGGCCATCATCGGAGAGGTGAAGAGTGAAGATGTAGGAAGTCTTACAGGCGTTCCAAGTTGGATGATGGTATTGCTCCAAAGAACTTTACAAGAAACGGGAAAAGACTCTATCTCAGAACTGTGGCCTAACCTGGAGGTTTTCTTTCACGGCGGAATCAGTTTCAAACCATATAAAAATCAGTACAAACAGATTTTCGGGAAAGATGTCCGCTATTACGAGATATACAATGCTTCCGAAGGGTTTTTTGCGATTCAGGATCAGGCAGGCAGTGACGAAATGCTGCTGATGTTGGATTACGGCATCTTCTACGAGTTCATTCCAATGGATCTATACTACGCAGGAATCCGCGAAGCCATCCCAATTCAGGATGTTGAGATTGATAAAAATTACGCCCTTGTCATCACCACCAATGGCGGTCTTTGGCGATATCTGATCGGCGACACCGTCAAGTTCACTTCTGTTAATCCTTATAGAATTAAAATCTCCGGAAGGACGAAGCATTACATCAATGCATTTGGAGAAGAACTGATGATTGATAATGTGGAAACAGCGCTGAAAATGGCCTGCGAGCAATTGGATGCCAGTGTTTCTGATTACACAGGTGCACCAATTTTTATGACCAATAAAAGCAAAGGCTGTCACGAATGGATCTTCGAGTTTACCAAGAAACCCAATAGTATCCAAGAGTTTACAGAAGTTTTTGACCAATCTCTAAAAACCCTAAACTCTGATTACGAAGCCAAACGGTACAACGACATCACCTTGAGATGCCCCACAATCCACGCCGCAAAACCAAACTTGTTCTACGAATGGATGGCAAGTCGCGGCAAGCTGGGAGGCCAAAACAAAGTCCCGAGACTGAGCAATGACCGGCAGTATATTGATACTTTGCTTCTTTTAAATGAAACAAAAGTTTAGATTAAGATCGCAAGTTTTCTTCCCATTTATGAAACCAAAAAACCAAAATCTATTCTTGCTTTGTTTCAAAAACGATTCTGTATCGTTTATATACCATTTCACAAATATTTAGATCATCAAAGAATTCTGATTGTTTGTAAGACCATATTCTGTTTGGTATTTTTCTTATGTCTTGAAAAATGTTTTTTCTGAATTTACAATCCAATCAATTCTTTTGCCTGAGAAATAGCCGCTTCTGTAATTTTGGAACCTGAGATCAACTGGGCAATTTCGTTCAGTTTTTCGTCATCAGAAAGTTTGATAATGGTGGTTTTGGTCACGGCATTTTCGTCAAATTTCACCACTTTGTAATTCTCATTTCCCTTAGCCGCAACTTGGGCAAGATGTGTGATGACAATCAATTGCAAATCCTGAGACATCTCCTGCATCAATTTTCCCATTTCTTCTGCGATTCTACCAGAAACCCCAGTGTCGATTTCGTCTAAGATCAATGTGGGAAGATCATTATTCTCCGCCATTATTTTTTTGATGGCGAGCATTACCCTTGATCTTTCTCCGCCGGAAACAGCGTTCTGGATGGGTTTCAATGGGAAGCCTGAATTGGCTTGGAAGAGGATTTGGATGTTATTTTTCCCGTGAAGATGATATGCTGATGATTCTGACAAATCAATTTTCAGAATGGCTTTTTCAAGACCTAATTTTGAGAAAATGTTTTTCGCCTGATTTTCTAAGTCGCCAGAGAATTTCTTTCTGTTTTCCGATAATTTTTGACTGATAGTCAGAAGTTCTTTTTCGATCAGTTTCAGGCTTTTTTCTTTTTCTTCGATTTGATTTTCAATCGTTTCCAAAGAGTTTTGACTTGCGGATAATACTTCTCTTATCTCCAATAGTCCAGCGATATCGTTCACCTGATGTTTGAGGAAAAGCGAGTTCAGCCGGTTGACTGTCGTCAACAAAGCCTGCAGCAAATGAGGGTCGATTTCCAGATTTTCTGCTTTGTTTTCGATCTCGATATTGATGTCTTTCAGTTCCAGATAAGTAGCTTCCAGTCTTTGGCTGAAGTCTTGGTAATCGGAAGACAGTTCAGAAAGTTTGGCAATCTTATTTTTAACTTCGAAAAGTCCGGCTAAAATTCCGAAATCATCCCGATTCAGTTTCGATAGAATGTCTGCAAGATATTCACTAATCTGTCCTGCATTTTCCTGTGTACTGAGTTGATTCTGGATCTCTTCAAAATCCAGATCATCCAACTGCATTTCTTCCAGTTCCGTCAAAAGAAAATGTTTGTAATCAGATTCTTTGTTATTGTCTGCCAGTGCAGATTTGAGTTGTTCAATTTCTCGTTTCGTGGCCTGGTAACCGGTGTAGTGTCTCTGGTAATCAGACAGCAGTGCTTTGTTTTTTGCCAATCCGTCAAGGATTCCGAATTGGAATTCTTCTGTGAACAGATCGGACGTTTCGAATTGCGAATGGATATCAATTAATCTGGACGACAGTTCCTTCAAGACATCCAACGTGACTGGGACATCATTGATGAATGCACGCGATTTGCCGCCCGATGAGATCTCTCTTCGGATGATGGTCTGCCGTTCAAAGTCGAGGTCTTTTTCTGTGAAGAAATCTCGGAAATGTTCTGTAATCAGAAATTCTGTCTCTACGATACTTTTGGCGTCGGACTTTGCAAAAGATTTGGCATCAGCTCTTTCTCCCATTATCAGGCGAAGGGCACCCAGAATGATAGATTTTCCGGCGCCTGTTTCTCCGGTAATGACTTGGAGGCCTTTCTTGAGATTGATCTCAAGCTTGTCTATTAACGCAAAATTCTGAATAAAAATTCTTGAAAGCATATTTTAATTATTAACTGGAAATGATTAATGAAGAATTATTTCCATTTACTCCATTTAGCATCATTGTCAATGGGCGCAAAAATATTCATTAAAGTTTTCAGTTCACTGATGTTGACAGACGTATTATTTCCAGAATTGAAGATGTTGAAAATCTCGGTACTTTTGCTTTCTATAAAAACGGTAAATGGGTAATTCATCTGGAAATTATTTTCATAAAACTTGAGCTGCATCAAAGATTCTGCAATGGTTTTTTTTGCAGGACCCTGATCCGATTTTGCCAAGTTGTCCAGGCCAGCGCGGTGGTAGCTGTAAAAAACAGTGCGCAGGGTGGACGTGTTTTCGTTTTGCAATCCGGAGATTAGTGCGCCTCTGTTTCTTTGACTTTCTATTTGATTCCAACCGTCATAATTTTGATTCTGAGCGTTTTGTGCGATTTTGAACGCCTTGTCAAACCAAACTTGTCCTCCTTTTAACTGAAAACTGTCGCCATCATATCCTAAAATCACATAAATATAAAAACTAATCACGTCTGTCAGGTTTTTTCCTGAAAATTGCCTTTCATTGAAGATCAAGTTTTCATTTTCGTTGTACTCAAAAGAAAAACTTTTGTCGTTAATGTTGATTAAGGGAGAATCATATTGCGAGTTGAAAACAGGACGGGTTGCCTGTACAACGAGGGTTCCTTTGAAGTTGCTGCCGTTACGCTCTGAGATGACCATAGCAAAGTTACATTTGACTTTTTCAAAGTTCTGGAGCTTTTTTCCGGTCCAGCTTGTATGATTGATGAAATCACGCAAGGATTTTTCCAGCGTTCGGAAAACCTGTGTGTTACTTCCTTCGATTTGTTGGGAATTGATCTGCACATTGGCCAAAAGCTCTTGTGATAAAGCTGTCTGAGCAAAAAATAAAGTGCAGATTATAAAAAGTAGTTTTTTCATCCGTCTAAAAAATGTTTGTAAAAATAAGCAATCTTTGCTAAAGTTATGAATCTAAATCTTGTTAAAAATAGAACGGAAATCAGGCTGTTTTCTTACAATTTCTGTTCGAGATAGTTCAAAATGTCTTTGGCGACCTCTTCTTTTGATTTTAATGAAAATGATTGTTCTTCTGTTGGGGTGAAAATCTTGATCTTGTTTGTAGCATTGGCGAAACCGGCGCCTTCGTCCCTCAGAGAATTGAGGACGATCATATCCAGATTTTTTTTGACTAATTTACCTTTGGCATTTTCCTCTTCATTCTGAGTTTCCAGAGCAAAACCGACTAGAAATTGTCCTGCTTTTTTCTCGCCCATTGTTTTGAGAATATCTTTATTTTTTACCAGCTCGATCGTGAGTTCACTGTCGTTTTTCTTAATTTTTTCTGTCGCTTTTACTTTCGGCGTATAGTCGGCCACGGCGGCACTCATGATGGCAACATCCACATTGTCATAATGTTTGAAAACTTCGTCAAACATTTCCTGCGCCGATGTTACCCTGTGTAGTGTAATGTTTTGATCATCTGCTTTCTGAGAAGAAGGTCCGGAAATGAGAATGACTTTTGCGCCTCTTTTTGCAGCTTCTTTAGCGAGGTCGAACCCCATTTTCCCTGAAGAATGGTTGCCTATAAATCTCACGGGATCTATGTTCTCGTAGGTTGGTCCTGCCGTGATCAGAAATGTTTTGGCGGCTAATGAAGAGTGCCTATCAGAAAATTGATGTTGTAAAACTGATAAAATTGAGGCTGGTTCTGCTAATCGGCCTTGGCCGGAAAGTCCGCTTGCCAGTTCTCCAAATTCTGCCGGAATGATCTGGTGTCCGAAACTTTCAATTGTTTGTAAATTGCGCGTTACGGTAGGATGCGCGTACATGTCCAAATCCATTGCGGGCGCTACGATGACAGGACATTTTGCAGACATATAGACTGCCATCAGAAAATTGTCACATTGGCCGTTGCTTATTTTTGCTAAGGTATTGGCTGTGCATGGCGCAATGAGCATCAGGTCTGCCCAAAGGGCCAGTTCTACGTGGTTGTTCCAGGTTTTATTTTCGTCATAAAAATCAGTGTACACTTTGTCTTTTGAAAGTGTGGAAAGCGTTAGCGGCGAGACGAAATCTTCTGCGGATTTTGTCAGGATGATTTTAACTTCGGCACCCGATTTTATAAGATCCCGAACAAGATAATTCATTTTGTATGCAGCGATTCCTCCTGTGATACCAAGGATTATTTTTTTGCCTTGCAAGCTCATTTTTCTTTGATTTATAACAACGAAAGTATTAATAATTTTAGTAACAAAAAAACCGTCAGATTGAAGTGGCGTTCAACTTGACGGTTTTGTATTTTTAAATCAGAAAGATTTAGTTTTTTTCTTCAGTTTTTCTGTGGTAGATCTCATCATCCAACCATTCTCTGATTGCAATAGAGGTTGGTTTTGGCATTTTCTCGTAGTGTTTGGAGATTTCTATCTGCTCTCTGTTTTCAAAAACTTCTTCCAAAGTAGAGTTGTGAACAGCAAATTCATCTAGCTTACCGTGAAGTTCTGTGCGGATTTCAGCGTTGATTTGCTCAGCTCTTTTACCCATAATTACGATAGCTTCATAGATGCTGGCTACTTTTGCTTCGATTTTATCTTTGTCGTAAGTGATGGTGCTTACTTCTGCTTTTGTATCTTTAAGGCTCATTGGACGAATTGTTTAGGGTTGCAAATATACTAATTATCTTTTAAACTTGAAAGTGGCTTGTGGTTCTGGTGAATTTACCTTGGCGCTGTCTCTTCTTGCCTGTTCTGCAGAGTTCTCCATTTTCAGCTGGTTTTTTTCCTGAGCGACTTCTTTTTTCTCAGTTTCTTTGGCTTCAGTATTTTTTATTTTGGCGTCGTATTCTGCTTTTCTTTTTTCGACATCTGCTTGTAGCGATGCAAATTTTACTTTCTCAACTTCCAGTTTTGCAAAAAGGTCATCTGCTGTTTTTGAATATTCAGAATTCGGTAATTCTGTGGAAATTCTCTTGGCATAAGCCGCAGCATTGTCCAGTCTTTCTTTTTTAAGATCGTAGATAGAATTGATGGCCAACTCGTACTTTGATTTCATAATGATATCATAGATCTTTGGTCTCAGCTTGGTCGCCGGGAAATCTTCCAAAACGTTTTCAAAAGTAACGGCAGCAGCTTTGTACTCGCCCATTTTGTAGTATTGCTTAGCATTTTCAAACGCTTTGAATTCTAATTTGTACGTCAACTCATCTACCAGTTGGGTGATGTTCTTGGAACGCTCAGAGTCAGGGTATTCATTCAGGAAATTCTGCAATTCTGTGATGGCAGATTCTGTATTGCTTTGATCGAGATTGTATTGCAAAGATCCTTCGTAATAACAAAGTGCAGAAAGATATGCTGCTTCTTCTTTTCTTGGATCCTGAGGGAAACTTACAACGAAGTTTTTGAATTGATTGGCCGCTAATCTGTAATTCTTATCGTAATAATTGGCATAAGCCGAATTAAAAACAACGTTGGGCGCATCATCTGTTCCCGCTACAAGATTTGGCAATCTGTCATAAAGAGCCAAGGCATCTGACCATTTTTTCTTTGCGAATTTTTCGTTTGCAACTTTTAAGATAAAATCTTTGTCTGCACTCTTCATAGCCTGATCCATTTCTGTTTTGCAAGACAGCAAAATCACAGACAATACTAATAAACTAATATATTTCTTCATAATTCCCGCCAGAATAAATCTGTCACTTAATTGTAATTAATTTGCAAAAGTAAAACTTTTTTCTGCAATAGCTTTTTTTTATGAAAGATTAACGTTTTCTTTTGTGCAATTAGACGTCAGATGGTAGAAGATTAGAGATTTTACTGCAATAAAAACTTCTAATATCTGAACTCTATCTTCTAACATCTCAATAAATAGTGTATTTTTGCAAATTACAAGAATTTTAAATGAAAAACATCAGGAACTTCTGCATTATTGCACATATCGATCACGGTAAAAGTACATTGGCAGATCGTCTTTTAGAATATACCAACACCGTTACCCAAAGAGAATTGCAGTCGCAAACTCTGGATGATATGGATTTGGAAAAAGAACGTGGCATCACCATCAAGTCGCACGCAATCCAAATGGATTACGAGCTGAATGGTGAAAAGTATATTTTAAACCTTATCGATACGCCAGGACACGTGGATTTCTCTTACGAGGTTTCACGTTCTATCGCGGCTTGCGAAGGTGCGCTTTTGATTGTGGATGCGGCACAAAGTATTCAGGCACAGACGATCAGTAATCTGTATTTAGCTTTGGAAAATGATTTGGAAATCATTCCAATCCTTAATAAAATAGATCTTCCTTCCGCGAATCCGGAAGAAGTGACAGACGAGATTATGGGACTTTTAGGTTGCAAATACGAAGATGTCCTTCGTGTTTCCGGGAAAACTGGAGAAGGTGTCCACGACTTGCTAGAGCAGATCGTGAAAAGAGTGCCGCCACCAGTTGGCGATCCGAAAGCACCACTTCAGGCATTGATTTTTGATTCTGTTTACAATCCTTTCCGAGGGATTGAAGCTTATTTCAAAGTCGTGAACGGAAGTATTTCTAAAAACGAAAAAATAAAATTCTTCGCAACTGGAAAAGAATACGGTGCGGACGAAGTTGGAACGTTGAAGTTGAAACAACTTCCAAAGAAAACCATCGAATGTGGTGACGTAGGTTACATTATTTCCGGAATCAAAGATGCCCGTGAAGTAAAAGTAGGTGATACGATCACCTCTTTCGTCAATCCGGCATCAGAAGCGATTGACGGTTTTGAAGAAGTGAAGCCTATGGTTTTTGCCGGAATCTATCCGATTGAATCTGAGGATTTTGAGGAATTAAGGTTCTCATTAGAAAAATTAAGACTGAATGACGCTTCTTTGGTTTTTGAGCCGGAAAGTTCTGCAGCGCTTGGTTTTGGTTTCCGTTGTGGATTCCTGGGAATGCTGCATATGGAAATTGTGCAGGAACGTTTGGATCGCGAATTCAATATGGATGTGATCACGACGGTTCCCAACGTATCGTACCACGGCTATTCTAAAAAAGATCCGGAAACACCAATTTTGATTAATAATCCTTCAGAAATGATGGATCCAATGAGTCTGGACAGAGTAGAAGAGCCGTTTATCAAAGCGGTGATCATTACGAAATCTGACTTCGTGGGTGGCGTGATGACGCTTTGTATTGAGAAAAGAGGCGAGATTGTCAACCAAAGTTATTTGACGGCAGACAGAGTGGAGTTGACCTTCAATATGCCATTGGCAGAAGTGGTTTTTGACTTTTATGACAGGCTGAAATCCATTTCTAAAGGTTACGCTTCATTCGATTATTCTCCGATCGGGATGCGTGCGTCTAAATTGGTGAAAATGGATATTTTGATCAATGGCGATATGGTGGATGCCTTATCTTCTTTGATTCACGATTCTAATGCATATTACATCGGTAAAAAAATGTGTGAGAAATTGCGCGAACTGATTCCGAGACAACAATTTGATATCGCTGTTCAGGCCGCTTTGGGAGCGAAAGTGATTGCCAGAGAAACCATCAAAGCTTTGAGAAAAGACGTTACCGCAAAATGTTACGGAGGTGATATTTCCAGAAAACGTAAACTTCTTGAGAAACAGAAAGAAGGTAAGAAAAAAATGAAACAGATTGGTAGAGTAGAAGTGCCACAATCAGCGTTTATGGCTGTTTTGAAGCTGAATGATTAAAAAAAATAAAAATAAAAATTTCAAGTTTAATTATTTTACTAACTTTGATAAAAACCATAGCATTATGTATCTAGCCCAAATCGACTCTAAACAAAGTCAGATTCCTTTTTATATAAGCATTTTTTCCGACATATTAAAAGGAGAAAATGAATATAAAAATCAGATGGATACTGCAATTAAAGATGCAGCGTTAGTTTCAACTAATAAGAAAGATATTTATACTGTAGAAAGAAAACATTATTTTTTAATCACTTCATTGTTAATGTATTATAGCGAAAAGCTTTCTCAATTAACAAATGTAGATGTAATTAGTAATTCTGTTTATTCTGAAATTATAAGTCTTTTAAGTAAGAGTTACGGGAATGACTGTTAAAGCAATTGAATTACAATTACTTCAATTAGAAGGCATTTTCTCAAAAAGTAAAGCAAATATTTATTCAGATAATAAAAAAGAAAAATACTTTGAAGAACTTCATTTATTATTTGATGCTATTAAAAAAGTAGATTTAGGAACATTTGATGATAACTTGCTGGGAATTCATTATCAAATTTTAAATTACGTATTTGGAGCATTAGAATTTTTAGATAATAGTACTTTAAATCTTATTCCATTTGAAACCGTATCCTGCTTGGAAAAAGTTTTAGATGAGTGGATTTCTGATGATAATTTTATAATTGCAACCTCCTTATCAAATAGAAATTTAGATTTTTATTTTATGGGGGAAAATATCGAATTTTTCATTCTAATGAATGACACAATAGATAAGTTATATAGTCTAAAGATTTCAAAAAGACTAATTAAAATAGTCTTACCTCGTGTTTTATCGAGAGACTATCTGTCAATAGTCGTGCTTTATCACGAACTGGGACATTTCATTGATATTGAACTAAATATTAGCCAAAATATTTTTTACAAAAAAAACGGCTTCAGATATAATTATACTGAAGCTGAAATGCAAGACCATTCTCATACAATGGAATATTTTGCGGATATATTTGCTGCTCAGTACATTAATAATGCATCAAATTTATTTTTAGATTATATATCTAATAATACACCAGATTTGCCAACTCATCCTTCAACAAAGAAGAGAATCGATTTTGTAGATAAATTTTTAAGAAGGGAAAATATTGATGTAGTTAATGAATTTAATTTAGTATTGACTGCTCAAGTAAAACCAGCGATTGAAATTAGACATAAAGTTTTTGATGCGGATAAATCAGATTTTAATGAGTTTATACCACAACAAATAAATTCAGATGAAGAATTGCATTCTATTTTCAAACTGGGCTGGGATTTTTGGAATAATTCTGAAACTAATACACTAAATAAAGTTCCAAAAAAACAGAGGTATTATATTATTAATAATTTGGTAGAGAAATCAATTTCTAATTACATAGTAGTTTCAAATTGGAATAAAATCTAAAAGATGAGTATTATTACTAAAGGCGATTTGAAAAAACTTATCAGTGAAAAGACCCTAGTTATTACGCCTATATTAGATGAAGGGCAGTTTGGTGAAATTAGTTTTGACTTTAGAATTGGGACTGATTTCTTAACTCAACATCAAGGAAGGAATGCATTTATAGATACTACTAAAAATAGTAATATTACTAGGTCAATTAAAAGTAGTTACACTGAAACTAGAAGAAAACTTGGCGAAGAATTTTTAATTCATCCATCGCAACCTACATTATTCTCTACTCTTGAATATGTAAAACTTCCTACAGATATTTATGCAGTATTAAATCTGAGAAGTTCTTACAGCAGATTAGGTCTTTCTATTTCTACAATTGTACAGCCGGGATATTGTGGTTGCCTTTCTGTTGAAATTGTTAATGCAGGAAATACAAGTATTAAGATTTTAACAGGAACAAGATTCTTACAAGCACGATTTTTCAAGATTTCTGAAAATACAGATTATTTTAGTTCTATTAGAAAATATACTTGTCAAGTTAGGCCTATGCCCTCTAAAGCGAACGAAGATGAGGATTTAGAAAAGCTACTAAAAATGAATTTATAACCTCTGAAAATAGCAGAGGTTTTTTTATTTATAAAATTAATATGAAAAAGTTCCCAATCCTTTTCCTCCTAATCTCAACTTTCACATTCTCCCAAACACTCCAAACGACTTTCGAAAAAGGCAACGGCAACCAAACTGTGACGTTTGAGGAAATGAGAACTTACTATCAGAAACTCGATAAAGAATTTGAAAGCATTACTTTCCAGACTAAGGGCGAAGATGACAATGGCGCACCAATCGATGTCGTGATTTTCAATCCAACCAAGCAAAGTTTCGAAGAAGCGAGAAAAGGAAAATCGGTTTTATTCGTGAACAACGGCATTCATCCAGGCGAACCAGACGGCATTGATGCGACGATGATGTTGATGAGAGACCTAGCAACCGGAAAAATCAAAGCGCCGAAAAATGTAATCATCGCTTCAATCGCCAGTTACAACATCAGCGGAATGATGAACCGAGGCAGTTTTTCCAGGGCCAATCAAAATGGTCCGGAAGAATATGGTTTCCGTGGAAATGCCAGAAATTACGATTTGAACCGGGATTTCATTAAAACAGATTCCAAAAACTCCAGAAGTTTCCAACAGATTTTCCAATGGCTGAAGCCCGATGTTTTCATAGACAATCACGTGAGCAACGGTGCAGATTATCAATACACTTTCACTTATATTTCTACGAACAAAGAACGGTTGGGAAATGTTCTTGGTAATTATTTTAATAATGAAATACAGAAAACGCTTCTCAAAAATATGGAGAAAAAGGGCGTCATTTCTGTGCCTTATGTCAACATTCACGGTGATGTTCCGGACGGCGGTTTCCCAGCATTCATAGACTCTCCGAGATATGCGACAGGTTACACGACGCTCTTCAACACCATCGGGACGGTGGTGGAAACGCATATGTTGAAGCCTTACAAAGACCGCGTGAAAGTGACTTACGATTATATGGTTGAAAGCATCAATTATATCGATGAAAATTTCAAAACCATTCAGCAAAAAAGAGCCGAAAATCTGAAACAGTACAAAGTCGGAAACCAATATGCAATTGCCTGGAAACTCGATTCTACAAAATACGAAACGATTGATTTCAAAGGTTTTGAAGCGAAGTACAAACCAAGCGAAGTTTCCGGAAAAACCAGACTTTGGTACGATAGAAAATCGCCGTTTTCCAATCCTGTGAAATATTACAACACCTACATTCCGGCAAAAGAAATTACAATCCCAAAATATTACGTCATCCCGCAATCCGAATGGAAAGTGATTGATTTGCTGAAACTTAACCAAATAAAAATGATTCCGATAAAACAGGATTCTGCGATGGCGGTGGAAAGTTACAGGCTCAAAGATTTCAAAACCGTTCCCAATCCTTACGAAGGTCATTATCTGCATTACGACACATTTGTGACCAAAGATTCCGGCAAAATGAAGTTCAGAGCCGGCGATTTTCTAATTCCGCTAAATCAGGACGGCGTGAAATTTCTCTTAGAAACTTTGGAGCCGGAAGCGGTAGATTCTTACTTCAACTGGAATTTCTTTGATGCGATGCTGGGTCAAAAAGAATATTATTCACCTTACGTTTTCGAAGATACGGCCGCCAAACTTATGAAAGAGAACAAGGCCTTAAAAACCGCTTTCGAAATGGAAAAAGCCATCAATGCAAAATTCGCAAACGACGGCGAGGCGCAGCTGGATTGGGTTTACAAACATTCCAACTACTACGAGAAAACGCATCGGCTTTATCCGGTTTTTAGGATTAATTAGAATATTTATTTGGGCAGCTATTTCCGCCTTCCACTCCCAATCTTTTTTGCCGACGATTTCCATTAAGCTGAACTTGAGTACACGCAAAAAAGGATTTCCGCTCAAGTCGGGCTGCGGATTCAATATAAAAGCAGCATTTGTACTAAAAAACAAGTTTGTCATTCCACAAGAATCCAGATTAAAATATCATTTCTAATTATCAGATTTGAATTTCATAATAATTTTATGAACCTGTTTGTCGATTTCTCCTACAATATTTCTTTCACTATATTTTGTAAGAGTATAATATTGAATATCATTCGCTAATTGATTTAAATAATTTTTGCCATTCAATTTATAATGACTAATCTCTAATTCATTTAATTTGATTAATCTACCAAAACCAACAAATGAATTACTACAATTAACATCAATGAAAAAATTATCTTCATTCGTTAAAAAAAACCAAAATTGCGCTTCAAAATCAATTACTCTCATCAGATAATTTTAAAATTGTTCTTCTATAGATTTTTTCTGTATACGCCTCTATAAATTCAAATTCATTTTCCCTTTCATCAAACTGAATAATATAATCAAGTCCAATTTCGTAACTTAATTTATCTCCCAAAAACATTAATCTTGCACCACTAATTCGTCCTGCAAAATATGTAAGAATAAATTCGGTACTTGAAAACGTTGTGAAGTGTCTATCAAAATTATTCTTATGTGTACAAATAGCTTCTTCAAAGTATAAAACATTACCAATATTTATTGAAAAATTTTCTACGAAATTTATTACATTGTCTCTTACTTCTTTATCAAAAGCCATTTTAATTTATCATTTTAAATTATTGTTAACATTCAAATATACCATTTTCCAATAAATAGGAATCAATGTTCCCCGCCTTTCCACTTGCCATTCAACAAAAACTTAGTATTTTTGAGACAATTAAAAATAGAAAACCTTTATGATTCGTAAATCGATAAAGATTCACAAAAATAATTCTATGAAAAAACTGCAATTCTCTTTAGTTTTCACCCTTTGTTCTTTATTCTCTTTTGCGCAGCAAAGCGCTTACTCCCAGCAATATGCAAAATATAAAATGGATATTGATGTAGATGCTGCCAACTTCACCTATCAGGGGAAACAGACTTTGCAGTACCAGAACAATTCGCCAGACGAGCTGAGAGTGGCCTATTTCCATTTGTATTGGAACGCTTTCAAAGCTGGTTCTATGATGGACCAGCGTGTGACGGGTCAAGGCGTGAATGCGGACGGCAGATTGGCAAAACGCGTTGGAAATACAGTGATTTCCAGATTGTCCGAGATTCCTAAGAATGAAGAAGGCGCACAGAATATCCGTTGGATAAAGCAGAACGGAAAAGATTTGAAATTCGAGATTCAGGGAACGGTGATGAAAGTTTATTTGGCTGATGCTATCAAACCAAATTCATCAACCACTTTCACAATGGAATGGGTCGCTGTGGTCCCAATGCAAATCAGAAGAAGCGGACGAAATAACCGTGAGGGCGTCGATATGACAATGAGCCAATGGTATCCCAAAATTGCTGAATATGACTATGATGGTTGGGCGACTTTCGATTACATCGGAAGAGAGTTTCACGCTCCGTTTTCTGATTACGAAGTGAATATCAAAATTGATAAAGATTACGTCATCGGAGCTGGCGGAAATCTGGAAAATCCAACCGAAGTGAAAGGTTATGAAAGCAATGCCACCATCAAACAAGATATTTCAAACAAAGTAACCTGGAAATGGACTGCCAAAAATATTCTCGATTTTGCCTGGGCGGCAGACAGAGATTACACTGTAGAGAGTTTTCCAATTCTTGATGGGCCAAAGGTTTTCTTAGTTTATCAGAAATCCGAAAAGACAAAATATTGGTCCGAAATGAAACCGTACATCACCAAATATTACCAGTTGATGAACGCCACTTTCGGGCGTTACAAATGGCCAAGCTATTCCTTCATCCAAGGCGGCGATGGCGGAATGGAGTACGGAATGTGTACCATGGTTTTGGGCGAAGCAACCACTTTGGAAGGATTAGCAGGTTTGATGTTCCACGAAGGCGCACACTCCTGGTTTCAGCAGATGCTGGCAACCAACGAGAGCGTAAGACCTTGGATGGACGAGGGTTTCACACAGTATGCAGAAGATTTTGTGTCTTACAGATTGTTCCCGCCCAAGGAATCGCAACCCAATCCGTTTGTTGGAGCCATTAAGGCTTATATTAATTTTACAAAGTCCGGCAAAGAAGAGCCTGCGGTCTGGCTGGCAGATCATCACGACAACGGAACGGCTTACACCTACGCCAGTTACATCAAAGGCGAAATGTTTTTGGTTCAGTTGGGTTACATTGTTGGAGAGGAAAATCTCAACAGAATGATGCTGAAATATTATGACGAATGGGCAATGAAACACCCTACGGAAAGAGACTTTATTCACATTGCGCAACAGGTGACCGGTATGGATTTGAAATGGTTCCAACATTATTGGATCAATACAACCAAAACCATCGATTACGGTATCAAAAATGTGAAATACGATCCTGCATCTACGACCATCACTTTGGTGAATAAAGGCGGTGTTCCAATGCCAGTTGATTTCAGTGTTTTGACCAAGGAAAAGAAAATCATTAATTATAATATTCCACTCAACCTTACCAGAACTTGGAAATCGAAAGATGTGTACGGAAATTTCCAAACTTTGCCATACTGGGCTTGGACGCAGCAGGAGTATAGTTTTACAATTCCTTACACAAAGGCGCAGTTATCAGCCATCGGAATTGATTTCAGTCAGCGTTTGGCAGATGTGAATCCTGAAGATAATTATCTGGAAGTGAAGTGATGAAAACACAAACTCCGACAGTTTTGCCGGAGTTTGTTCATTGTTGCTTTGTATGATCCATTCTATTCCAATAAAAAGCCCATCTTTCGGAGGTGAAATTTTGGAAGCTGCAAAATCAATATGAAGAACTTGTTTTATTTTAGTTCATTCGCAATAATGACTTTTTCATTTATTATATTAGTCCACAAATGATTATCAGATGCAGTAAAATATTTGTTGCTAGATATTTTCGGTTTTAATCTAAAGTAGAAATCATATGATCCGCCAACAATTCCTTTTTTTGGTATATATATAAATCTATCAATTCCCCGATGTTCATTGTAGCCATCTTGTGCCCACCATCCATCAAATGTCCAAAATTGATAAGCAATTTCATTTTTTATTGTAATTTCTTTTGACAAATAATTTCTATAGTTATAATATACACTTAGATTTCGAAGAAAATTT
>NZ_AUAA01000014.1 GCF_000428485.1 Epilithonimonas tenax DSM 16811
GCAATGAGCTCTAAATCAGATAATTTTGGTTTAATTGGTTTGAAATAAAAATTTTCTTTGATGGTTAATTTTCTTAATTCCTTTAAAATAAAATCGTAAATTGCATCTAGGTTATTCATAACGTATTAGATTGATAGTCAATACAATATACGAAATTTTCGTATTATGAGTAACCTTTTTTATAATGCACTACGGGTATCATTAATATTTTTCATCCTGTGAATATGTAATATTGTATAGCTTATTGTTAAGAATGAATTTGTTTAGATATATCAAGAATTGCATCCGCATAAATTAAATTATGCAGCAAAGCTAAAAGTGGATTTTGAATAAATTTTGAATTCTACAATTTGATAGAAAAAATGTGCAGGTTATTTTCAAACCTATAATGGACTGTCCACTGGTGAAACCTGCAGATCTCACTAATGATGGCCAATCCCAAACCACTTCCACTATTGTCTGTTGAAAGCTTAGAAAATCTTTTGAATAGAAGATCCTTATTCAATTCTTTCGTTCCGGAATTGGAAACTTCAAAAAGTGAATCCTTTAATTTTATGTAGATCGACCCGCCTCGTGAGGTATGACGGATCGCATTTAAAATAAGATTATTGATGAGAACTTCTGTTAATCCGAAGTTTCCGTTTGCTTTGACATGAGAAGAAATATTTTCTTTAACAGAAATATTCTTTTGCTCAAAATGTTCACTGAGAACTTCCATACTTTGATACAGAATCTCATCAAATTGAATACTCTCATTGTTGTCGAACTGGCTGTTATCGATTTTAGCAAGTAATAGCAGGTTTTTATTGATCCTTGAACTTCTCGTAAGTGCCTTATTCATTTCCTCCGCAATATTGTATTGTTTTTCCGTTAGATTTTCATCTTGCAGCAAAAGGTCAAGTTTGTTCTTAAGAATGGCCAAAGGAGTCTGTAATTCGTGAGATGCATTTTCTGTAAACTCTTTCTGTGTTTTATAAACGGATACGGTATGAGTGATCAACTTTCTTAATGATCCGTTTAGTTCCTCGAATTCAATAGTGTCCGTGCTTTCAAATTCAATGTTTGTCTGGGTATTGAGATTGAAATTTTTAAGTTGGTCAAGTGTATTCCGAAATGGTCTCCAGATCGTTTTTGACAATCTTCTGTTAAGAATGAATAACCCCATTACGATCAAAATAAAAAAGAATATCGTAATAAGTCCAATGATCATCACAGTTCCTTCTGTTTCCTCAATATTGGTCTCTATGGTAAAAAGATAAGGTTCATTTTTGATGTAGATTACCTTTTGAAGACTTCTGTAACGTTCAATTGTAGTATCTTTAGAGAAAGGTTTGTATTTCTCCGTCGTAAAAATCGAATCTTTCTTTAAATGGTTGGAAAATATTTTTTTAATATTGGTCCCAGGCTGGATGTGGTTCCACAAAGCAATACTGCGCTGAATTTCTTCTTTGGAAACATCCATCTTATTGAATTCGTACCCTGTCTTTTCCGCAACAATCTCATTATGCTCGTCCAGTTCATTTTGCCATATGGCATCTACCACAAAGTAATATACTGGAACACTGATCACCAGGACCATCATCACAAAAACTAAAAATGGTCTGGTTGTCTTGCTTAGTAGTGGTTTCATGATCTATCTATTTTTCC
The DNA here is from genome assembly GCF_000428485.1 of Epilithonimonas tenax DSM 16811. GTDB lineage: Bacteria > Bacteroidota > Bacteroidia > Flavobacteriales > Weeksellaceae > Epilithonimonas > Epilithonimonas tenax. The sequence continues at coordinate 1,648 of NZ_AUAA01000014.1, forward strand.
CATTTATATCCTGTACCATACACTGTCTTTAAATAGTGCTCACATCCGGCTTCGTATAATTTCTTTTTAAGATTTTTAACATGAGCGTATACAAAATCGTGGTTATCCAACATATCTGCAAAATCACCAGAAAGATGTTCAGCCAAAGTACTTTTGGAGATCACTTTATTTTTGTTTCCTACAAAATAGATCAATAGGTCAAATTCTTTTTTTGTAAGGACAATAGTTTTATTATTGATGGTAACTGTTTTCGATAACAGATCGATCTGCAATTCATTCTGCCTGATAACATTTGAGTTGTTGAACTGTTTTCTCCTGATAATTGAATATATTCTAGCCATTAGTTCTGACAGATGAAAGGGCTTTGAAAGATAATCATCAGCCCCCAATTGTAGACCTTTTATTTTATCGTCTAGAGCATTTTTTGCAGAAATAATAATCACCCCCTCCTCTTTATTCTGCTTTTTCAGTTCATCTAGAATTGCCAGGCCATTACCGTCTGGAAGCATAATGTCCAACAAAATACAGTCGTATTGGAAAGTTTCTATCTTCTCAATGGCCGTGTAAAATGTAGATGCGAATTCACAGATATAGTTTTCTCCTGAAAGGTATTCGGAGATACTTTTTGCCAACTCGGTCTCGTCTTCAATGATTAGGATTTTCATCTTGCTAATTTACACTTTGAATTTTGGATAAATTTTGAAGAAAATTATATATTTAGAACATCTATTAGATTTTTAATATACTCTACAAGCTCTAATTACATATAGTATAATAATCGCAAGATAATTAGCTATTTCTTCATTTTTTAAATATTTTATTCGTTCAGTTGAATATGTATCCAATGAATCAAGTTCCAATGTTTTTCTATAATTTTCAAGTACTGATTTTTCATCATCGACTTTCTCGAATATCCAATTTCGATATATTTTTTTTTGAATCTACAGAAAGGTATATTAGTAAATTTTATAATGTCTTTTTTATAGTAATGAAATATTTTTAAAATATAATTAGATGTTTTTTTGATTGATGTGAGTAATAAAACTTTAGTTCAAATACCATTTAACACCTTCAAAATATTGTCTATATCTGCTAATAAATGGTTTGAATAGAGTCCTGTCAAGTTCACAAACGTCCAAATGGCTTCAATTTAATCTAAATTGAGCCATTTTTTTTGTTTTTGATTCTAGAATAATCCAGATTAATCTTTTTTATTGTTTTAGTAAATTTATGTGCGAAACATTAAAAAAATTATATAGTTTCAAATTTAAATTCTAAATTGCTAAATCCTTTTTAATTTTGCTCAAACGAACTAAATCATCGACAAAAGAGTTTGAATAGATGCTCGTTAAGTTCTCAAACAGCCAATTGACTCCAATGTAATTCAAATTGAGCCATTTTTGTTTTTGAATCCTGAATTACCCAGATTAGCATTTTGAATTTTTCCAATTTATGTATAACCTAAATTAAGTAAAACAATTAATAATATCATCTATATTTGTTAATAAGTGGTTTAATATTGTTCTGTGAGTTTTCATAAACGTTCAAATAACTCTAATTAAATCTAAATATGGAATTATTTTTATAAGATAATATTTTTATATTATTAAACCTAATTTATTCAAAATAATACCTTCATATTTTTTTTGAAGAAAAAATCACGTAGATGATTTGTCTTATCAATTGATAAATCACAACATAAATTCCCACTAACAAGCCAAATCCAAAAATGCCGAAAGCAATATGCAAATAGTGATTAGATTCCTGAAATTTTCCAAACAAAACGTTCTCGGAAAAATAAATCCACTTTGTCCGTTCAACACCCATTATTAAAAGTGTTGCGAAGAATAATATAAATGAAATATTGAAAATTTTGATCCCAAGAGAAATCGGTTTTTTAATCTTTTCTGATATTGGTTTAATCTTTTCTAAAATAAAACAAATGGACGATAGTAAAATCGTGGTATTGATCCCAATAATGGTTCCCATAGAATGCGCAACGGTAATATGTGTTCCGTGAGTAAACAGATTGAGAGCTGGGATAGATATCAGAATCGCCAAAAATAGGTTGATAAAAATCCATAAATCGGAAAGCATCATCAAAGAATATGAAACCGAAAAATGTTTTATTCTTCTCCTTGGAAAGATCTTTTCTCCAGAGATAAATTATGCGCAACAAAATAATCCACTCTGTCATACTAATGGCATAAGCAACGAAGCGAATCCAGTTCGCATTTGGGACCGGATAAACGTGGTGAGCCCAATTGAACATTACATTGACGAGACCTAAAAAGAAGAAGAAAAATGCTGTTTTAGATTGGCTGTAGAAATCATTGCCACTACTCTTTTCCATTACAAACATTGACAAACCGTAAACCAGCATATTCCACGCACCAACGTAGGCTCCGCTAGCTTTCCATTGCATTGTTAAATTTTGGATATAGTTTTCTCTAAAATATGGCAAAATCCAAAGATGAGCTTCGGTAAAGTGAAAAATCATCAACACAATTCCCGTTCCCCACATCCAATAATAAACCGGCCATTTCGAGAAAGTTTGCCACATCACACGGAAATAATAAATTCCAAAAAACAGCCAGCCAACCAAAATTGGAATATAAAACCAATGCGGAAATTTCAAATATTCTTGCCTTCAAATTTTTTAAAAATATAGCAGATTGCTATCAGAAAACCCGTCACTGTAAAAATCCAGAATTGCGACTTCATAATCACAGGATTGATTTTTTCATTTTGAATATACCAGAAAATCCCGCCGATTGCCGTCATAAAAATCCAAGAAAGCGCAAAAAGCGTGCGCAAAGGTCGCAAAACTGTGAAAGGCAAACTCTCTTTTATGAAATCCGGAATTGCATATTGAACACCCGAAAGAAGCCCGACCAGAAGACATAAAGCAAGACTTAATAACCCGACAATGATGTAATAAAATGGATACGCGTTATTTTTCATTATTTTCTTTTTCTTGATATTGAACCCAGCCTGTATACTTTATTTGTGCGTTTTTATTTGGATAATAGCCTGTATTATCAACTTCTTTTAAAAATTGAACAAGATAATTCTGCTCATCCTCAGAGAAATTGAATTTCGGCATAGACTTCACCCCGCTAATCATCATCACTTTCAGATACTCTGCACTTTTATTGGGATGCGAAGAAACGTTGGTAAGATCTGGCCCCAAATATCCGCCGAGACCATAAAGTTGGTGGAAAGAATTGCAGTTATTCTATAGCCAAAGTTTTTCTCCTTCAAGCGCTTGGTGTGATAGTTTGATGTTTCCGAAATTGCTTTTTTCGGTATAGATTTCCCGATTGTAAAAAGCATAAACGATGACGAGAATAAAAAAGACACTCACGTAGTACCGATGAAATTTCATAGATTTTATTTTTCCAATAAATTATTTATAAAGATTTGAGTTGAAGTTTTTTTACATCAATCAAAATCATATATGATTTAAAAACTGTGTCTTTTACTTGGAATTTTCTATCGTAAATCAAAAAAAGTTACTCAACTTCCATTATTGAGTTCATTATTAATAAGCAAAGTGATTTTTAATAGTATCAATTTGTCAACAACATCTTTTATAAATAAAATGGTTGATATGATTTATAACATAAAAGTAGAAATAAAAAAACAAAATAAGACAAAAATATCTTATTTATAATATCTTTGTATTCGGAAAAAGAGATGAACAAAAACTACTAGAACTAATATAATGAATCCCAATCTTTCTTCTGCCCACAAAATGCTGTTTCTGAACACATTGGCATTTACAATCTGCTTTTCTTGCTGGACTTTGAATGGCGTTCTCGTCACCTATCTTGTTGATAATAATATCTTTAACTGGTCGGTTGTAGAAACTGGTTGGCTTCTTGGGATTCCTATTCTTACGGGTTCTATTATGAGATTACCATTAGGGATTCTCACCGACAAATACGGCGGAAAACCCGTTTTCTCAATTTTACTTCTGTTGTGTAGTATTCCTTTATTTCTGCTTTATTTTGCTGATTCTTATTGGGTTTACTTTTTATTGAGCGCACTTTTCGGAATGGTAGGAACCGGTTTCGCAGTCGGGATTGCCTTTACATCAGCCTGGTACCCGAAAGAATGGCAAGGTCGTGCGTTAGGAATTTTCGGGATGGGAAATGCGGGAGCGGCTCTCACAACGTTTTTCGCACCTACTCTACTCAATTATTTCTCAGAAAACGATCCGGATAATGGTTGGAGATTACTCCCAATTATCTACGGAATCACATTGGTGATCATTGGTTTGATATTTCTATTTTTTGTTCAAAATAGAAAAGCAGCGGTTCAAAATAAATCAACAAGAGAACTTCTTGCTCCACTTTCTAAAGTCCGAGTTTGGAGATTTGGATTATACTATTTCCTTGTTTTCGGTCTGTTTGTAGCGTTTTCGCAATGGTTGATGCCGTATTACGTGAGTGTTTACAAAACTTCATTGGTTTTGGGCGGACTTTTGGCTTCAGCTTTCAGTTTACCGAGTGGCATTATCAGAGCATTTGGCGGTTATTTGTCAGATAAATTCGGGGCAAGAAAAGTGATGTACTGGGTTTTATATTCATCATTAATATTAAGTGGATTATTAATGCTTCCAAAAATGGAAATATTAACACCGGGAAAAGGCATCACTGCTAAGAAAGCAGGAATGGTAACCGCCATCGAAAAAGAAAAAATCACATTAAATACAGGCGAATTTGAAATCACTTCAAAGCCAGAAATTCCCGAGCAAACTTCTGTTTTCCCCGAATCTTTTTCGTGGCAGGAAGTATTAGTAAAACAAAACGAGCAAGTTCAGAAAAAGCAACTTCTCGCTCAAGGCGTAACCTTAATCAAATTTGAAGCGCACATCTGGGTTTTCTCCATCCTCGTGATTCTCATCGGAATTATGTGGGGAATCGGGAAAGCTGCGGTTTACAAACACATCCCGGAATATTTTCCGAATGAAGTCGGCGTTGTTGGCGGAATGGTAGGATTAATCGGTGGTTTGGGAGGTTTCATAGGTCCTATTTTGTTTGGATATCTTCTGGATTTTTCGGGATTATGGACGAGTTCGTGGATTTTCGTCTTCATCGTTTCCGCCATTTCCTTGTTTTGGATGAATACAGTAATTAAAAAAATGATGCACACCGAAGCACCTCACCTCAAAGATAAAATCGAACACTTGAACAACAACAAAGATTAAATTTTAAAAGAATAAACAACTGAAAATATGAACAATTCACATTGGTTAACCGACTACGACCCGTCCAACGAAGAATTTTGGAACAAAAAAGGCAAAAAAATCGCCTGGAAAACCCTTACAATTACCACTGCGGCACTCACCTTTTCTTTCGCAACGTGGTTCCTATACAGCGTTATCGTTATCAAACTTCCCCAGATCGGATTTCAATTTACCGACGATCAACTTTTCTGGATGGCAGCAATGCCCGGATTGGCAGGCGGATTTTTAAGAATCATCAACACCTTTCTCATCCCAATTTACGGAACCAGAAAAATCATTTCCATCAGTTCATTAATCAAGATAATTCCTTTATTAATGCTTGGTTTCGCCGTGATGAATCCAGAAACTTCATTTGGATATTTTATGTTCATCGGAATATTATTAGGAATTGGTGGCGGAGATTTCTCTTCATTTATGCCTTCAACCTCTTTATTTTTTCCAAAAAAAGAAGCCGGAACCGCACTCGGAATTCAAGCTGGAGTTGGAAATTTCGGCGTAAGTTTAGTACAGCTTCTTTCACCTTTGATTATGAGTCTAACTTTATTTTCATTTTTAGGAGGGGGACAAATCATCGTTGAAACCGGAAAAACCATTTATCTCGAAAACATCGCATTCATCTACGTTATTCCATTATTTATTATCGGAATTTGGGCTTGGTTTTCTCTAAAAAGTATTCCCGTAAAAGCTTCGTTCAAAGAACAGTTAGATATTTTCAAAGACCGTCATACTTTATATTGTACAATGACATACATTATGACTTTTGGGATTTTCGCAGGATTTTCAGCTGCATTTCCATTAATGATAAAAAACCTCTACACGCCTTTAGATAAAAGCATCGACCCTTTACAGTTCGCCTTTTATGGTCCATTAATCGGTTCTGCATCCAGAGTCATTTTCGGAAAAATTGCCGATAAAACTGGAGGCGCAATTTTGACTCACATCACAGGAATAGCGTTGATTATTTTAATTTCAAGATTGATTTTGGGAGGTTATTTGACACCAACTTCACCCGATCAGTTTCAAGGATTTTTAGTAATCGTCTTAGCCATTTTCTTCTTTACAGGAATCGGAAATGCAGCAACTTTCAAGCAATTCCCAGTAATTTTCTCAGAATCTCCAAGAAAAGCAGCCGGAGTTATCGGTTGGACGGCTGCAGTAGCCGCTTTCGGACCATTCGTTTTCAATGTTTTGATTACCCAATCCCGAGCAATTTCCGGAGACGCAAGATTATTCTTTTGGTTTTTGGTAGTAGGATGTGTGATGGCAACTGCGGTTAACTGGTACTTCTACACGAGAAAAGGATGCGAAAGACCATGCTAATTTTAAAAATGAAAGTATAAATGAAAAAAATCATTCCATTCTTTTTACTCCTTTCCGTTTTTCTAAATGTTGGATTAATTTACAAATTTTTCTATGCAGGAGAAACAGTGAGTTTGGCTAAAGACGGTAGAAGTGAAATCAAAATGACACCAGAAAACCGAGAATATGTGATGGCAGAAATGCGAGGGTTTCTCGAAAGTATTCAAAAAATTAATGAAGCAATTGCTAAAAACGACCCTACTATAATTGAAAAAGTAGGGCAAGAATCGGGCTCTTGCAAAGTTGATGGAGTTCCAAAAGGTTTGGTTAAATCTTTACCGCTTGGTTTCAAAAAAATGGGCTTCGAAACCCACGAGCTTTTTGATGTAATGGCAAAAATGGCTCAAGAAAATTACGATCGACAACAAACTCAGGAAAAACTCAATCAGCTTTTGAATAATTGCGTTGCCTGTCATAAAACCTATAAAATTTCTGTTTAAAAATAACTCGTTATGGTAAAAAAATTAATAACCGCAGCTTCTCTTGCTTTCATTTTTGGAAATATCAATGCACAAGTTGACAGCCTAAAAATGAATTTCGATCTACGAACACGTGCAGAACTCGACAATGGCGCAAGAACATTGATTTCCAAAGGAAAATCTGCTGAAACGACAGTTGTTTCCAGAGCAAGATTCGGGGTTGATTATTACTACAAAAATCTGGAAGTTTATTTCTCTGCTCAGGATGCAAGAACCTGGGGTGAAACCACTTCTGCCGCCAATAAAAATCAAAATTTTATACTCAATGAGGCTTGGGCAAAATATCAGGTTTCAGAAAAATTGGGTTTAAAATTAGGTAGGCAAATTCTTTCTTATGATAACGAAAGATTAGTCGGATCACTTGACTGGGCGATGCAAGGACGAAGTTTTGATGCTTTGAAAGGTATTTATAAATTTAATCCAAACTCTAAATTAGAAGCCGTTGTAACGTATAATAACGATGACAATGATTTGAATGATTTGCCCGAAAAAGAAATTTACAGCATTGCAGAAGCAGGAGAAATAACAAAATCTTTACAAATAATTCATTATGATTATTCGGGTAAAAATAAATTTCAGTTTTCTGCGATTGCGATGAATCAGGTTTTGCAAAATCCATCAGGAGCGCATTATGACCTCTTGACGGTTGGAATTAACTCAAAAAAATATTTAGAAAACATTGGATTCTTCGGTTCTGCTTATTACCAAACCGGGAAAAATACGCTTGCGCAAAGTAAAAATGCTTATCAATTTTCTGCAAACGTTGATTTTCTAATTCATTCAAAATTCAATGTAATTTTGGGAACAGAATGGCTTTCCGGCAGAAATTTTGACACAGATTCTGGTGAAAACAAATCGTTCAGTCCGATGTACGGAACCAATCATTTGCACAATGGTTTTATGGATTATTTTTACTTTGGAAACAGTCATTTCAACAGTTTTGGTTTGAATGATTATTATTTAAAATCAAATTTAAAATTCAGCCCCAACTCTATTCTACAAGCAAATTTGCACGCTTTTACTTCAAATGGAAAATTGGGATTTGACACTTCTGGAGAAAAAATCCCTTCTTATTTGGGAACAGAATTAGATTTAGTTTTCACTCATAAAATCGGAAAATCAATTACTGCAAATCTTGGTCATTCTTTTATGTTTTCAGGAAAAAGCATGGAATATCTGAAGAATGTTCCTGAACCAAAAAACCTGCAAACTTGGTCGTGGATTGCTTTTAGAATCGCTCCGAATTTTAAAATTAAATAAAAAAATGTCCTTAGTTTTTCTAATGGAAACTAAGGACATTTTTAATTTCATTAATCATTTTTATAAATCATTATCATAGTAAAATAAATAATCGTTTTCAGCAATTTAGGTATCAAAATTGAATATTAATAAAAACTAATAAAGTCGCTATCTTTGCCGACTATAAATTGCACAAATGCTTATATTTTCACATACTTGTCAATACGCAATCAAAGCCTGCATTGTACTGGCAACAGAAAAAAGAAAAGTTGGAATTATTGATATTTCCGAAGTCATTGGGACACCAACCGCTTTCACATCCAAAATCCTTCAACAATTGACAAAAAAACAATTGATCTCTTCCGGAAAAGGAAAAGGCGGCGGATTTTATTTGAGTGATGAACAGTTTGAAAGCCTTACTATTAAAGGCATTTATGAAAATTTTGAAGGCAAAGAAGTTCTAACGTCTTGCCTCTTGGGACTGAAACAGTGCAGTGGAGAAAATCCTTGTCCCATCCACCATCTGGCGATCGCTGTTAGAGAAAATGTTCTAATTATGTTCCAATATAAAATCAAAGATTTGAAAGATCTTGGAAGCGTGATGCAGATGATGGCTGTGCCAAGTGATTTGTAAATTCAATAATTATAATTGAGGAACTTTGATTTTTTCCAATTTAAATTTGAAAGATTTCAGGTCAGAAAAAATAGAATCTAATTTCGGTTTGAAATGATTAGTTTCGGCAAAAAGTTCTTCGTAATAAGCAATTCCTTTCAGCAAATTTCCTTTGAAACTCTCCCACTTTTTCACGTCAGATTTGGTAATTTCATCTGAAAATTCCACGATTTCATTTTTGAAATAATCAACATACAACTTCAATTCATTGATGAACAAATGCGGACGGCGGTCATCTTGCAAAACATTCTCATAGCCATAAATGTGGCGAACCATCTCCGAAAGCGAAACTTCTTTATCAAAAAAACTAAGATTCGGTCCAGGACAAACGACTACGCCTTGCTTCTCTCCTTTTATCGGCATCTCTAGCTCCAGATACGCAGAATTTGCAAGCCCAACGCAAAGGCAAGATTTGTCTGTAATATTTTTCTTATTTTTCTCGTATTGTTTATCCGTGAAGTTTAACTTATTAGTTTCCAGTTCATTCAATTTTATATCCTGATATTTTTTGGAAGCCGTACAAGTTCCTTTTGGTGTAAATTCTTTGCTAAGCGCCAAAAATTTCTTTGGACATGAACTACCAAATTTTTGATTTGAAATATTAAAATCCTTGATTTCATCATTACTCGTTCCTCTGATTGTGTTGAACGGAACGCCCAATGGCGACATATTGCTCAGATAATAATCTTCCTCTTTTGCCTTTGTCAGGAGGTTTCTAGTTTCTTGATCTAAAGAAGTTGCTTCCGGAACCAGTAAAAAGGGCGAACCCCAGCCCACGCTGTCTGCATTGTAATTGGTTAAAAGAAAATCGTGCTCTTCGGAAGTTCCAACGCCACCTTGTACAGAAATTTTGATTTCCAAAGGTTCGGAAGTCGTCATTTTCCCTTTCTGCTCCAAGGCTGATTTCCAAAGGGTAAAAGCCGAAGTTTGAAGCTCGTTTTTCTTTTGTTTGAATTCTTCCATAATCGGTCCCATCAGAAGTCCGTCGGTTGCGAAGGCGTGTCCACCGCAGTTTAGTCCAGATTCAATTCTGTATTCTGAAACCCAAAGTCCTTTTTTAGCCAAAAAATTTCCCTGAATCATCGCAGAGCGAAAATCGCTGACTTTCAGAATAATTTTCTTTTTGAGTTCACCGTTTTCATTAGGAAAAAAATCTTCAAACTCTTCCAGATAACTGTACAATCTTGGATTCATTCCCGCAGAAAAAATAACAGACGATGATAATTTACTGTTCGCAAAACCCCGCAAAGACGCGTGTGCATCGTTATAAATCGTTGGAAGCTGAACATTATTCACAAAATTATCTTTGTCCACTTTGGTCATAATGTTCACATCGATTTCACCTGGATTAAAATTATGATCGATGAAATTTTTGATGCTTTCCGAAAGATTATCTTTTTTGTTGAGGATATTTTGCAAACCATCTTTCAAGCCGGAAGTGCTTGGCAACATTCCGATAAACTGTTTGAGAGTTTCTGTATTTTTCGAAATTTCTTCTTTGAAATTCTTAAATTTTTTGGTCACAATATCATCCATCATATCAAGATAAGCGGTGATTCTCTCCGCTCGGTGGTCTTCGGATTTTATTGAAATTGCAGTGTAATCGAAATTGAATTTTTTGCTGTAAAAATCTCGCATTCTTTCTATGATTTCGTCATCGATAATTGAAACTACCGATGAAATCCCAAATTGGGCAACGCGGATTGGACTGTCTATCGTGTAAGCCAATCCCATCACAGGAATATGAAAATTGTGTGCAGGTTTTTTGTTCATTATTTATAATATTGATTTAATTGATTCAGTTCCTTGATTTCGCAGTTGTTATGTGAGAAAATAACCGCTTGAAAGTCCTATCAAATTTAAGAATTTCAGCATTATTATGTCAAGAATAGGATCTGTTTTTATACTAAGAAAAAACGATTTATATCATCATAATTTTATCGCAAAAATCATTGTTAATTCGATAAAAACAATATGAGAAATTTGATGACAACACTTATGAAAACCAAGCAATTATAAAATATCAGTTTAATTTCAAAGATTTGATAAAAATTCCAATAGAAATCATAATCACAACCGATACAAGGAGCAACCAATATTTTGCACTTAAAAACGGAATATAAAATATCGAAAATATTCCTGATAAAGCCAATACAATTTCATTACAAACAATTCCAAAAACCAGCAATAGAATACTGAATTTCAACAATTTATTAAATTCAATTTCTACCAGTTGTAATATTTTCCAAATTAAAAATAGACTGATTCCCATTAACAAAACCAAATGCAAATATGCAATCACGATATTAATATTGATAAATGCAAAAACACCCAAAGCCGGAATTGCCGACAAACCTTGAAGCAGAAATTTTAAAATAAAGGCGAAACCAAAAACACTGATAAGAAGTTTCTGTACAAAATTTTGATTATTAAAAAGATCCGTTTTTCTTATCCAATTCAAAAATAAAATTGCGCCGAACAATTGAACTATGGAAATCAGAATAAAAAATCCGTAGAATATTGGGTTCATTTCAATCCATAAAATAGACAATCCATAACCTAAAAAACATCCAAAAAACAAAAGATAGAAAATGGTCTTGTTGAGTTTTTCTTCGATTTCAATTCCGAGTTTTTTTAATGAAATCAACAATAACCCAATGCAGGAAAATATGAAAAATCCGTTGTATTGATAATGCAAATAAAAATAAGTGGAAGCCCGAAAAAGAACATCAAACTCTTCTTTCTTGCTGGAAAAATACGCTAATCCGAAAATCCCGATAGCGGAAAATGTGGCAAAAAAAGCGCCTGATTTTAACCACATAATTTCAGGATTTTTATTCGATTTTGTATCAATCAACAAAAAAATAAAATACGCAAACCCAGTAAACAAAGCAATCGACGACAAAACAATCGACAACCAAAAATAGCCTCCATAAAGAAATGTGAACAACATTCCGTAGGAACCAATTTGATTGGAAATCATTAAATATTGATATTTCTTAAGATTGATTTTTGGGTAATTTTCACTTAAATATTTCGTCACGAATAGAAAAATTCCCGCCGAAACCCAACCGTAAAATGCAAAATGAGAATGCGATTCCTGCATAAATTTGTGCGTAAATCCGGGCAACGAAAAAGCCATATTGTAGCGCATCATCACACCGACAACCGATACAACGAAGAAATTGAAAACGCAGATTTTTAACCAAAAATTAAAGTTTTTCATTTCTTATTCAAGATTTCTCAAACTCAAAAATTACTCCGGAACATAAATAATTTCACCATTTTCCAGCTCATACGCAATTCCGATTTTTTTGCCTTTTTTGTCAGACGATTTTTTGTCTTCCGAAGGTGTATATTTATTAATTTTTCCGTCTTCTTTTGTGATAATTTCCATATTATCTTTACCCGGATTTTTCACCAGAAATAATTCAAAGTTAATAAATGAATAAATTCGAGAGACTAAAACTTAAAATTAGCTGATTACCAGATTATTTAAACTAACATTTTGAAATTCTCTTTCGTTATGACTAATCATAAAAATCGTTGAACCTTGATTTTGATTAATTTTCAAAATTTCTTCCATCATCGATTGTCGTAAAGATGCATCAACAGCGGAAAGTGGTTCATCAAGCAAAATAATTTCGGCATTCTGAACCAAAGTTCTGGCTAAAGCAACTCTTTGCTGTTGTCCACCAGAAAGTTTCGATGGAAAAACATTTTCCAGAATTTTTAGATTAAATTTTTCTAAATAATAATCGATTATTTCTGGATTCTTGTCTTTTTGTGCAAAAGCGATATTTTGCTTTACAGTCATATTTGGAAACAAAGCGTAATTCTGAAACATTATCGAAATATTTCTTTTTTGAGCTGGCAGAAAAATTCGGTTTTCGGTATCTAATAAAATGGAGTTATTGACTTTAATAAAACCAAAATCTGGGGTAATAATTCCTGCTAAAATCTTGAAAAAAGTCGTTTTTCCAATTCCGGAATCGCCCGAAATGTGAATAAAACTTCCCTTTTCAATCATTTCACTAACCTCTAGAAATTTGCTTCCGGAAGAAGTGAAAATCTGATGTTTTATATTCAATTCAATCATCGGAAGGTGGTAAAATTAATTTTTCGATTAATGCCGTAAATCAATAATATAATCAAAAACGAAACTATGAAAAGTACGAATGCATAACGGTTTGCAGCTTCAAAATTAAGTGCCTGAACCTGATCGTAAATTGCGACAGAAGCGATTCGTGTTTCTTTTGGAATATTTCCGCCAACCATAATTACGATTCCAAATTCGCCGATGCAATGGGCAAAAGTGAGCGCAATTCCCGTGATGAAAGACGTTTTAATATTCGGAATCAAAACTTTAAATAAAGTTGTAATTTTAGATTTTCCCATTGTGTAAGATATTTGTCGCAAATCATCACTCAATGCGGAAAAGCCGTTCTCCAAAGGCTGAATCATAAACGGAAGATTCGCGATAACGCTCGCAACCACAATTCCGTTGAAGGAAAAAGCGAGTCGGACATCAAAGTATTCCTGCAAAAAATTTCCGAACGCATTTTCGGGACTGAATGCGACTAACAAGTAATATCCCATCACTGTTGGTGGCAAAACCATTGGCATACAAATTAAAGTTTCGGCGATAAATTTCAGTTTAAACCTTGAATAAGTGAGCCAATACGCAACCGGAACACCGATGAATATTAGAATCGTTGTTGTTACCAACGCTAATTTTCCGGTGAGCAATAAGGTGTAAATAAAATCCTGATCGAGCATTTAGTTTGAAATTTCTGTTTGATAGCCGTACTTTTCCCAAGTTTGACTGGCTTTTTTACTTGTAATAAAATCAAAAAAATCTTTTGCTTCGGTTTGATTTTTACTTTTCAAAACAATTCCACTTTGGGCGATTGGCGAACATTCGCTTGCTGATAATTCGTAGAAATTTCCCCGTTTCATCATTTCTTTATTTTTAGCATTGGAAAGTGCGATGAATGCGACATCGGCATTTCCTGTTGAAGCAAATTGTGCAGACTGATTGATGTTTTCTGCCCAAACAATTTTATTTTCAATTTTGGAATATAATCCTGATTTTTTCAAAGCTTCGACCGTGTTTTTTCCATAAGGTGCGAGGTCTGGATTTGCGATGGCGATTTTTTTTATTTCAGGATTTAAAACCAATTTTACACCTTCGGAAACATTGGCTTTTGAACTCCACAAAGCGACTTTTCCGTAGGTGTAAATTTCAGAATTTCCGGAAGTTTTATTTTTACTTTTTAGCATATCTGGAAAAGTAGAATCGGCTGATAGAAACAAATCGAAAGATGCTCCGTTTAAAATCTGCTGAACCAGCAAACCCGATGAACCAAAAGTAATCTCGACTTTTTTATCTGGATTTTCATTCATATAAATCTGCTTCAATTCTTCCAAAACATCCCGAAGGTTTGCTGCTGCGGCAACTGAAATTGTAGAATTTTGTTTCGATTTTTGGGTGAAATCAGATTCCGTTTTTTTGCAGTTTAACATCAAAAGTGACATTAAAAATAAGCAAAAAGAAAGTCTTACATAAATGCAATTTTTCATAAATCATACGAAAAAGAAAGATTTAAAATAAGACTTCCTTATCCTTTTCAAAGATAAGGTTATCCATTGAAAATTCAAAAAGAAATTGATTAAATATGTGGATTTAAGCCAGTTTTTCCAAAGTTTTACATTTTTCTTTATCCCCAGATTTTACAACGGAAATATCAATATATTTTACTGTTCCGAGGCTTGCTTTCTCAAATTGTTTCGCTTTTTTGTCCGCGTAATCGTAGGTGTAACCAACTGCCATCACCACTTTGTGACCGTTGCAATCGCCCATCGCCAAATATAAATAATCTCCTAATTTTGATTGAATGTTGATGCTCATTTTTTTGATTTAATTTAATAATAATCGATTATTTATTTCCAAAATTCATCATCATAACTATCTTCCTCTTTCTGATGAATCTGGTTGAGCTGATTTCCTATTTCATTCATTTTTTCATCGGATAAATATTCTTCCAAATGTGGAAAATACATTCGCTCCTCAAAACGAATATGATTGCGCAACGCATCGGCAAAATCTCCTAAAAGTTTTCTGTCATTAGAATTATTAATGCTTTTCAATAATTTTTTAATTTCAATATGTTCTTTTTCCATCTGAACCTGAAGGCTGTTGTTTTCCGTTTCTGGCAGAACGATGTCTTCAATTTCGAAATGTCGGCTCAGATTTTCTTCCCAATAATGGTTGATGTAATTTTTGATTCTGTCATAAGAAACATTTTTTTTGATTCCCTGACGAATTTTCCAACTGCAAAGCAATCCAAAGTGGTGATCTCGGGATAGTGGGATAAGATTTTCATTTCTTTTCATAAGTAGATTTTTATAGTTTTTAATGGTCTTATGTTATCGCCATTTTCTCATTGGTATTTTGTAACATAAATAATGTAATGGTGATTTCATATTTTAAATTAAAAAGAACCGCCACTACAAAAGTGGCAGTTCTCAGGATTAAATAATTGATTATCTTTTATCTTTCAAAGACCATCCGGTTTTTAGTCCGATGATGAAAATCACCAACAGCATCTCTCCTACTGCCAATAAAATATCGCCTGGAACACGTAGCCAACGCAAA
The DNA here is from genome assembly GCF_000428485.1 of Epilithonimonas tenax DSM 16811. GTDB lineage: Bacteria > Bacteroidota > Bacteroidia > Flavobacteriales > Weeksellaceae > Epilithonimonas > Epilithonimonas tenax. The sequence continues at coordinate 17,310 of NZ_AUAA01000014.1, forward strand.
GTATTCATCATATCGGTTTGCATAAATTCGGCGGAACGTGCGTACCAATATCCTTCTTTGATGGAGGCTACAGATTGCATAATTCCAATTGGCAACAAACTGATGGTAACCATCACCAACAATCCGATATTGGTTAGCCAAAACGCCCAACCGATGAGTTTATCGTTCCATTCTCTGTCTGGATATAAACCTCTCAGCATAAACATCATCAAACCAATTCCTAAGATTCCGTAGACTCCGAAAAGTGCGGCGTGACCGTGAACTGCAGTCGTATTTAATCCTTGAATATAATACAAAGCAATCGGCGGATTGATGGCAAATCCAAAAATACCGGCACCAAGGAAATTCCAGAAACACATTGCGATGAAACAGTAGATTGGCCATTTGTACGCTTTGATCCATTTGGTAGATTTACTGATTTGATAATTCTGATAGGCTTCAAACCCAATCAATACCAAAGGAACAATTTCTAATGCGCTGAATGTAGCTCCCAAAGCCAAAACTGCTGTTGGTGTCGCACTGAAATATAAGTGATGGAAAGTTCCTAAAATACCACCTGCAAGGAAAATAATGGTTGAAAATAAAACTGCGTGAGTTGCGGCTTTTAATCTTAACAATCCCAGTCTTGTGAACAAGAATGCTGCTACAACGGTTGCAAAAACTTCGAAGAATCCTTCTACCCAAAGGTGAACCACCCACCATCTCCAGTACTCTGCAATGGCCATATGGGTTTGTCTTCCGTACATCAATCCGGCTCCGTAGAATAGTGCAATTGCTACTGCGGAAAGCGTGAACAATAACAGTAAATGTCGGTCGCCATCTTTCTTTTTCAAGGCTGGAAGAAGTGCTCTTACCATAAGAATTAACCAAAGAATTAATCCAACTAACAATAAAATCTGCCAGATTCTTCCCAATTCTACATACTCGTAACCGGAATGTCCCCAAAGGAAATTGTCAACATAACCTAACTTTTGCATCACGCCCAACCATTGTCCTGCTAAAGAACCGAAAACCACGATTAATAAAGCGCCGAATAAAATATTGACACCTAAAACCTGATACTTCGGTTCGTAACCCGAAACTGCGGGTGCGATGTACAATCCTGTTGCTAACCAAGAAGTTGCAATCCAAAATATAGCGAGCTGAACGTGCCAACTTCGAGATACCGATTGAGGCAAATATTCATCTAACGGAAAGCCGTAAAATGCGCTTCCTTCCACCCCGTAATGTGCTGTGATAACGCCCGCAAACATTTGAACCAAAATCAATAATGCTACCACCCAAATGTACTTTAAAGTCGCACGCATAGATGGTGTAGGTTTCATATTTCGCAATGGATCTTCTAAAGGAAGTTCTTCACTGATTTCTTCTTCCTTATTTTTAGCGTGATAAAAAACGAGTAATCCTACACAGCCGAGCAACATCAAAACACTTAAACCAGACCACAAATGCAGCGATGGTGGCGGAATGTTTCCGATTAATTCGTCGTGAGGCCAGTTGTTGGTGTAAGTAATTCCCGTGTCTCCAGGTCGATCTGTTATACAAACCCAAGCTGCCCAAGCAAAGAATGCATTCATTTTTGCCATTCTTTCATCTGTTTTCACCGTATTTTTCGGGATGGCGTAATGATCTCGAAGCTGATCCATCTCGGCATCATTCATAAAGATTTTAGCATAGTATTTAGCTAATTCTGCCTGAACTTTTGCTCTCTCGGGAGAAATGACAATCGTATTTGTAGCTTGATCTAAAGTATTTACACGAACCTCTTTTTTGAGAAGTACATTGTATTTTGCCTGCTCGTCATCGGGAAGATCTTTATAAATTTTTCCATCTTTTTTAGCGAGTTCATCTAACAAAAGTAACGCTTCACGGTGAAGATAATCTGCGCTCCAATCTGGTGCGATATAGGCGCCGTGTCCCCAAATACTTCCAACGGTTTGTCCGCCAATCGATTGCCAAACATTCTGACCATCTTTGATGTCTTGTCCGGTAGCTACAATTGTTCCGTCCGTCGTAACTACTTTGTCAGGAACGGGCGGAATTTTTCTGTAAATATCTACACCATAAAAAATCAAAACGGCAAATGAACCGATAATGACGGCGGCGAGCCAGGTCCATAATTTTTTAGTTGTCATAATCCTCTTTATCTTAATGTTCTACAGAAAATTCTTTTTCTAATTGAATTGCTTTAGGGAAAAGAATATTATTTTCTAAATGAATATGTTTATGAAGATCGTTTTCAAAGTCCTGAAGCATAGCAAATGTCACTTTGTAGGTATTACAAGCGTCTGCAGGCGGTGTATATTCGTTGGTAAGATCTGCGATTTTTCTTAATCTTTCACCTTCTACAGTATGCTCGTGCTTCATCATATTTACTGGATTTTCTACTGTTCCGAAATGAGGTTGTTGAATGGCTTCATTAGAAATTTTCGCCTTCACCATATTTTTCACAAAAGGGAAAAGAATCAATTCTTCTTTTTTCATGTGTGCTGCCAAATCCTGTGCAGACGCAAAAAACAAATCTCTAATTTCGAATAACTCCGGATGTGCGCCACCGTGAACTTTGCATAATTTATCTAAAAACTGTTGTAGAACTGGCGTTTTTTCTTCCACATAACGGTGATGTGTTTTCTCCACATAATCTGCCAAAAGATCCAAGGGCCAACTGTTGAAATCGATAGAATTTCCATCCGTTTTCGGAAGATTTTCTATGTCTGCGTAGATTTGATCTTTATCCAAACTCTTCGGACTACAAGCTTCCTCTATTGTTCTTCCGCCTTTACAGCAAAAATCAATGCCGTATTTTTTAAAGATCGCTGCGGTTCTGAAATCTGCTGCTACGATGTCTCCTATAAAATCTGTTTGTGTATTCATAATTTAATACTTTTTTATCTTTTATTATTTTAAAAATTTTTGTTTTTTTAATGTCAAATTCTAAATGAAATGGATTACAATTAATACTCTTTTACAGCATTGCGAGAGGATAAACTACTAAAAACTAACTACAATTAAAACTCGCAATGCCGTAAAAAAGCGGGAACTGAAGACATAAAAAATTTTCGTTCCCATTTGGTTATCATCTTCTACCCTACTTTTTCAGAGACAGAATATATTTTACCATTTTCTGTGCATTTTCTTTGCTCAATCCTGCGTGTGGCGTCATCGGAATCTCGCCCCAAACACCTTTTCCACCATCTATTATTTTTGTAGCAAGATGATCAATATCTGCATCGGTATATTTTGCAGCAACATCTTGATAAGAAGGACCTACTAGTTTTGCATCGATCTTGTGACAAGAGAGACAGTCAGCGCCTTCCACTAAAGACTTGCCTACAGAAATATCGTCTGTTGCAGCCGGTTCATCCGGATTGGCAGGTTTCACTGTGGGAAAAGCATCCGGCTCATAAGATGTATTATCTGCAACTGGAGGTTTTTCTTTTGGAGCTTCCTCTTTTTTGGAACAGGAAATTTGGGCTAAGGACAACATTAATGTTGCTAAAAATAATCGTTTCATAATTTCTGATTTTATAATTCTATTTGTTTTCTAATTTCGTTGGCGGTGACTTCAGTATTTTCATCTAAACCTTCTTTTTGGAATGCGAGCGTTCCGTCTTTTGCATAAACACTGATGATGTTGGAATGCGAAAATTCCATCGGAGAAATCTCTTTGTATTTGATTGCCATTATGTTGGCGAGTTCTCTCGTATCTTCTTCACTGCTTCGGATGAAAGTCCATTCTTTCTCGTCAAATTGGTTGGTTTTGAGATAAGCTTTCATCACTTCCGGTGTATCAGTTTCAGGATCGATGGAGATTAACACATATTGAATTTCATCTGGATTTACTTTCCCTACTTTTTTAGAAATATTTCGCATCTCGGAGGTGAGCCGTGGACAAGCGGTTTTGCAGGAAGTGAAAATCATTGCTGTCACTATCACTTTTCCTTTGAAATCTTTTAATGAAATCTTGCTTCCATCTTGCTTTTCCCATTCAGAATTGACGTTGAAAATGGAATCTGGTTTCAGCGGTTCGATTTTTTGACTGCAGGAAAATAAAATCAATGCAATCAAAAAGTATAGTAATTCTTTCATTTCTTTAGTTTTAAATTAATCTTTTGCACATCGGAAACCCAGGTTATTCAGACAATAATCAGCTTTCAGACTTCCTCGCAGTGCATATCTTACGAATGCGGCGTAATTCCGAAGATCTGAAGAAGTGACCGCTGCTCCGGCGCAGAAAAGATTGTCGTTTGTGGCATTGTCTTTTCTGGATTCTCCGCTCATCATCACCGAATTAAAATCGAACGTCCATTCCCAAACCATTCCGTACATATTGTGAACGCCGTAGTAATTGGCCGAATCTTGCGCTACTACTTGTTTTGCTTTGTCTTTTTTCTGATACGATTTTAAAATAAAATCTGTGAATTCTGGTTTTTTTGAGGCATTTTTGGTTTTCCGGTCTGCCAATGCTACAAATTCCCATTCATCAATTGTGGGCAATCTTTTCCCGACACTTTTCGCATATTCCTTTGCTGCAAACCAGGAAACATTGGTCACTGGCGCGTTTGGACTAAGGTTTTCGGGAATTTCGAAATCGCTTTTCCAATGTTGAAGGTAGGTGCTGTCTGCGTACAATCGTTTTACTTTACTTTTGGCCCATTGAGGATTTGCTTTGAGAAACTGGAGATACTCTGCATTGGTAATGGGACTCTCATCCAGATAGAAGGTTGGAACTTTTACAATTCTGCCGGAATCTTTTCCGATAAAAGCTTCGTAGGTTCCACCACTTATTTTGACCATTTTTTTTGAGTTGGAGATTAATTTTAAACGGTCTTGAATCCGGGTTTCCGTTTCTGGCATTTCGGAAGATCCGGAACAGGATAACAGCGTTACCGCAATTGCTAAAAACATACTAACCCAAAATCTCATTATTTCTCATTTTAAAACCTCAATGTAACCACAAGTAAAACTTTTTATTTTCTAACATTTTATTCCGGCGAATATATCTTCTACTAATTACCTTTAATTTGGATCGATGAATCTGGTTCATCAGTTTATCGAAACCTGACCTGAACGGAGTTCTTTTTGTAACTAGGCACGAGGAGCAAAAAAGCGGGAATGGAGGGCGGAAAAGCTGCCCAAATAAAATGGATTTTTAATTATTTCTAAGTTTTAATTCTTTTTGTAAACGGCTGGATTATCAGCTCCTGTAATTTTGATTTTGCCTAAAGCACCTTTGTTGAATGCCCGGAAAATCGCGTGGTCAACAATCACATATTCGCCCGGAACTGTCGCTTTAAACTCTACGATTGAAGCTCCGCCTGGAGGAATTACCGTTGTTTGTACATTCTCATTAATTTTACTTCCAGCTTCCATATACACTTTATCGAAAATTTCGCCGATAACGTGGAATGATGATGTCAAATTTGGTCCACCATTTCCGACAAAAAATCTTACGGTTTCACCGACTTTTGCCTGAAGTTCATTTTCTCCCAACAAAGCGCCTGTATTGCCGTTGAATACTACATAATCTGGATGTTCGGCGATGGCTTTATCCATATCAAATTCTTGAAGACCTTTGTCTCCAAATTTCCCTTTGGTGTAGAAATCACCTTGCATAATGTAGAATTCTTTGTCAACTTTCGGCAATCCGCCTTCTGGTTCAATTAAAATGAGACCGTACATTCCGTTCGCAATGTGCATCCCAACTGGTGCGGTGGCGCAATGGTAAACGTACAAACCTGGGTTTGTCGCCTTAAAAGTGAAAACTTTTTCTTTTCCCGGCGCTACGAAAGTGGCTTCTGCTCCGCCTCCAGGACCGTTTACAGCGTGTAAATCGATGTTGTGAGGAAAGGTAGAATTTTCGTTATTTTTAAGATGAAGTTCGATGTCGTCTCCCACTCTTGCTCTGATGAAACTTCCGGGAACCGTTCCGTTGAATGTCCAGAAATTATATTGAGTTCCGTCTGCCAACTCGCCCACTTTTTCGATGGTTTCTAATCTAACGATAACCTTTTTTGCGGAACGATTTCCGATGGGTGCGGGAACATTTGGTGCAACTGCAAACTTGTGTTCTTCGGTGGTTCCGTCGGTTTTGATTTGTTCTGCATCCTGTTTATTTTCTGAGGAAGCAGATTCGTTTTGTTTGCAGGAATTCAACCCGATGAACGCAGACAAAACAGCTGCAAGGAAGAGTGATTTTTTCATTTTTTCAGAATTTTTACGATTTTTAGTTGGTTTTAATTTCAAAAATATTTTAACAAGATATAAATACCTTTTGGTATTTTATTTTAATGAAATTTTATTGTTTTCAAATATTTTAATTCAATAATATTGATTTTATTTTTTTAGAAATGTGAGTTTTAAATCTAAATTCTTGACAAACATTTCGATTTTAGAATTTTCCAGCATATCTTTTATTTCCTGTCGAATATGCTTAAAATCGTTATGAATAGGACAAGGATGATTTTCTGAACATTCTTTGAGACCTAGACCACAACCCGAAAAAAGTTTGTCTCCGTCGATTTCTCTCACGATATCTGCAACAGATTGCTGAAGATTTTTCCCTTCCATATAAAAACCGCCGTTCGGACCTTTTGCTGACTGTACAAAGCCTTTTCTGCTGAGATCCTGCAATATTTTCGCAATGAAATATTCCGGAGAATCTATTCCTGCTGATATATCTTTAATCCCTACCCGACTTCCGTCTTTAGACTTCTGTGCGATGAAAATCAAAGCTCGGATGGCGTACTCGCAGGTTTTAGAAAACATTTGTTATTTTTATATAGCAAAGATATAAATCTAATTTGAAATAAAAGACAAATTAGTATTTTATTTTAAATGACAATTATCACTCCCACTCCAAAAGTCTTCTTTCGCCTTCAATTTTTTTGGTCTCGGAAATATCCTGTGACATTTCGATTACGCCTCGGTAATTTTTTTGCGAATCACGAACTGCAAAATACCGAACATAAATCAACTTCTCCCGATAATTAAACCAAAACGAAGCTTCATTCTGTGTGCCTTTTCGAAATTCTTCCAAAATTTTCAAAACGGTATCTACACTTTTCGGTGGATGGCAAAAACGCACTTCTCTACCGATGATTCCTGCACTTCTCGGGAAAACCCGCTCTTCTCCACGGTTGTAGAAAATCACACGGTCGTTTTCGTCAACATAGGTCAAATCGAGTGGCAAAGTTCTAAACAAAAGATTGACTTGCTCAATCGTCATATAACCTTCGTCAAAATGTGATGCATTTTCATCATAAACCACGTCAGTTCTCACAGTGGTGTCTTCCGAAGGATGTACATATTGGCTTTCTTCGGGATATTTTGCAGGCGATTCGCTCAGCATCCAACCGATTTCGTCTTCACCCTCACGCATTTTTATCCATTCTTCGTCTGTAAGAATATCCATTGCATTTGGGAACAAAACCCGTTTTTCAACATCCATCAGGTTTTTCAAATTCTGACCAGCGTATTCTACGTTTTGTTTGGCGGAATCTAAATCTTTTTCATCAATATTCTTTCTAATAATTCTAAAAATATCCCGAATCGTATCGTGGAAAGACCACATATTTCTGGAAGGTCCTGTCCAGCCTTTCTGCTCCAAAAACGGAAACAGCTGATTTTCTTTTCTTTCAAATCTCCTTTCAACTGTGGAAAGATGATTGAAAAGATTATAAAATTTCTGAAATTCTTCGTTAGGATTTGTATTGGTAAGTTCTTCTAACAAAGAAATAATCAGCTCCTCTTCCACCAAATACGTATGAACTGGATGCCCCGCCTTCAATTGATTTTTATCCATTCTAATTTTAATAAAATATTAATATCTTTTTGTCTTTTATTTTAATAAAGAAAACCAAAGTGTTTTGGTTTTCTCTTTTCCTTTTTAGATTGACAAATTTAAGGTTTGAAATTCAAATAAAAGATGTTTTAGTATTTTATTAATCTGATATTAATCAGTTCAAATTAATGCTGCCCACCATTCAAAATTTTATAAATATGCAAAATCCCGGGAAACACTGCATCCATCGATTCTTCCGCGCCTTTTGTAGAACCGGGAAGTGCGATGACCAAAGTGTCGCCAATCATTCCTGCAACGCTTCTGGAAAGCATAGAATATGGTGTACGCAATTGCCCGTAACTTCTGATGGCTTCGGCAACGCCAGGAATTTCTCTGTCCAACAGCGGTCGTACAGCTTCCGGAGTGACATCACGTTTTGAAAGTCCGGTTCCGCCAGTAATCATTATTAAGCCGATTCCGTTTTCAACATCAGATTTTATTTTATTTTGAATATCTAAAATTTCATCAGGAATAATCACATAATCGTTTATTGTTACATTATTCTTTTCCAAAGATGAAATAATGGCTTTCCCTGCCTTATCTTCTTTTTTTCCGGCAAAAATACTGTCGGAACAAACAATAACTGAAGCATTAATTCCTTCTCCTGAATCTTTAATGTCAGATTTCCCACCTTTCTTTTCAATCAATCTGATGTTTTTGATTTCGATATTTTTGTCGATGGGTTTCAACATATCGTACATCGTCAAAGCTACAACAGAAACCGAATGCATCGCTTCCACTTCTACTCCGGTTTTGTAAATCGTGTGGATTTCTGAAGTAATATGAACATCCAAATCTTTAATTTCAAACTGAATCGATGCGAATTCTATCGGAAGCGGATGACAATCGGGAATGATGTCGCTGGTTTTTTTCGCACCGAATAATCCAGCTGTTTTTGACATTTCGAAAACATTTCCTTTAGGAACTTTGTTGTTCACAATCGCATCGATTGTTTCCTGCGAACTCACGCTGAGAACGGCTTCAGCAATTGCTTTTCTGAGTGTGTTATTTTTATGAGTAATATTAACCATTATCTACTATTTTTAAATTATTTTAATGAATTTGATAAAAATATAAATTGAAAAAAATTACTTATTTTCTTTCCAAGAATGCGAATCGTCTTCAAAAATTTCCTTTCCCCAAAGCGGAATTTCTCTCTTAATTCTATCCACCATTTCGTCGCAAGCATTGATGGCTTCTTTCCGATGTGGCGCAGATGTGAAAACGAAAAGACAAATTTCCCCAACCTTAATTTTTCCCAAGGAATGGTAAATATGGGCGCAGGTCAACTCATATTTCATGATGATCTCTTCACGGATTTCATGGGCTTTTTCGAGCGCCATTTCTTCGTAAGTTGTAAAATCTATCGCCTGAACTTTTTTGTCATCAATCGCATCTTCACGAATCTGACCTAGGAAAATGCTGTGTCCGCCAATCGTGGTTTTAACGGTGTGTTTGGTGATACTTTCCGCAACAAATGCTGGATTGATGGGACCTTCAATAAAGATATTTTTGATTTTTTTCATTTTAAAATTGATTTTGCTCCGGCTGGAAAATGCTTGATTTCCTTTTCCGGAAAATGATTTTTTGCGATTTCTAATGCTTTTCTGCTTCGGATTCCAGATGCGCAAACGAAACAGAGATTTTTATAGGAATTGAATTGATTTAAATTTTCTTCTAATGAAACTAAAGGAAATTCTAAGATTTTTAATGATAAAATTCTCGGTTGCTCATCGGCTTCTCTCACATCAATCAAAATGCTATCCTCTTGATTTAAAAACAATTGAAGCTCTGAAAACGAACTTATTTCATCATTTTTATTAAGATTACAAAACTCGTTATAATCAAAGTTTTGAAATTCTTCAATAGTTTTTGGTCCCGATTTTTCTTGATTTTCATTAAAATTAATTGTCATTGATTGATAATTTTTGGTATTAAAAATCAATAATTGGTGAATTAGAGTTTCGGGAGAGCCGGTTATTAATTTGATGACTTCATTCGCCTGAAAAGTCCCGATAACAGCCGAATGCGACGGCAAAACTCCCGCCTCATTGCAAGTCGGAACTTCATTTTGATTGGGCGGAATCGGGAAAAGGTCACGATAATTGGTCACTTGATTTTCCTTTTCCACATTAAAAACCGAAACCTGACCTTCATCCCGAAAAATCGATGCATAGACCAAAGGTTTTTTCATCAAAAAGCAAGCATCATTCAGTAGATATCGGGTTGTAAAATTGTCGGTGCAATCTACAATAATGTCGTAATTTTCAATTAAATGAATAACATTTCCGGTCGTTATGCGCTCATTAAAAATTTCAATTTCGGCTTCGGAATTTCTGTTTTTCAGATGTTTTTCGGCAACGATAACTTTGGGGAAACCAATATCTTTTTCATCAAACAAAAACTGGCGATGCAGATTTTGAATTTCAACCACATCAAAATCTACAATCCCGATTTTCCCAATTCCCGAAGAAACCAAAACCTGAAGCGCAGGACAACCCAAACCTCCCGAACCAACCACCAACACAGAAGAATTCAACAATTTATCTTGCGAAGAAATCCCAAAATCCGGAAGGATGATTTGTCTGTTGTATCTTTCTAAATTCATCATAATTTTAAATTTTAACCTCCCGAATATGGCGGTAACAAAGCAATTTCTGATGGTATGGAAATGATTTTGCTATCGTTTGCTTTCACGCCGTTTACGATAATTAAAAAAGTTGATTCTTTCAATTCTGGGAATTTTTCGAAGAGTTTTACTTTTAATTCTGAAACAGACTTTACGTTTTCAGAATCCAAATCGTATTCGTTTCCGTTGAAAATATCGGTCAGTTTTCCAAATATTTTTAGTTTCATTTTAATTAAATTTAAAAATGATAATTCACTGCTGTGATGAAGTTTCTGCCCTCTTTTGGATAGCCGTAAGAAAGGTAATAATTTTTGTCAAATAAATTTCTAACACCCAAATCGAAGTTGACTCCTTTGACAATATTTACCGATAATTTTGCATTAACCAAGGTAAATTGCGAAGGCGATGTCTTTATCCGCATTTTGGGAAATAATACTGAATGAATACTCGTCTGTTTTGTTTGGCGTGTAACCGAATTTCGCACTCAATCTCACATCCATAAATTTAGAATTTACCCTTTCCAATGAAGGTTGTAGCGGAGTTCTGTCAAATTTTCTTGAACTCAGATAATTATCAACGTTCAAAAAAGAAGCAGAACCCATAATGTAAAATTTATCTTGTCTGGATCCGATGTTGAGCGCCGTGAAATAAGAATTCACACCCGTTCCGTCTGCAAAACCAACGCCCGATTGACCATCAATATCCAAAGCTTTGATAGGTTTTTTGGATACGATGTTCACAGCTCCACCCATCGTATTTGGCCCATGTTGTACAGAAACCAAACCTTTTTCCACAGAAATACTATTAATATCAAAAGTCGTAAAACGGCTCAAATCAAAATTGCCATGGTAAGGCGTATAAATAGGAATTCCATCAAAAAAAACAGGCGTTCTGAGCGAGTTGAATCCCCTTACCAAAATACTTCCCTCATTTCTAGCACCCATTTGCGTAATACTCACACCGGACAAAAGATTGACTGCATCTACAACATTCGTTTTATTAAAATCCTTAATCAACTGCGCATCAATCTTGTGAATTGGGCCTTCATTTTTTTCTTTTCCCAAAATATTTACTTCCTGGATTTCGTAATAATTATTTAAGGAATCTACCTTAGTTTTTTCCTGTGCGTACACGTTTAATGATAGCACAATTGCTCCTGCCACTGCATAATTCTTATTCATTTCTATAAATTGTTGTTGAATATAATTTCTGCATTCCGGAAGTTTTCCGGCGTATTTATATTTAAAAGCTGATGCTCAAAACTGTCTTCTAAATCGATGTAATGAGCGTTTTGTTGTTCCAAAAAGCTAATCATTCTGAGGTTTCCGCTTTCGATGGTTTTCTTTAAATCTGTAAGAATAGAAAAAGGATAAATGCCTAAAACTGGATACAATTTTTCGCCAAAACGCACGACATTGATTCTGTTTTCTATTTTTTTTTGAAGAATATTTTTAATTAAATCTGAAGAAACGAAGGGCATATCGCAACTGCAAACAAAAATATCTTCCTGGCAAAATTCTAAGGCGGAGCGAATTCCACCAATGGGACCTTTTTGTGTCGTAACATCTTTAATAATACCCTTCGAAATTGGATAATTATTATGATTTCCTGAAATAAAAATCTCTTCAAAAACAAAAAACAAATTATCGATAACGTGCTGTATCACGGTTTTTCCGCCCAAAATCATCGAGGCTTTATCTTGTCCCATTCTGGAGCTTTTGCCTCCTGCTAAAATGATGGCTTGCATTTTTTTATTTTATTTAAAATTTTGGAACATCAAACATCTCATCTTCAGAAAATTTCATAAAACATTCCTCGGCTGTTTTGAATTTTTTTACAATTTTTTTTCCGTATTCTGTGAGTGAACTTTTTCCGCCGGATTTCCCGCCCGCTTTTTTGATGACTATTTCTTTGGACGAATTGGCGTTGATGTCCCGCACAATTCCCCACGCTTTTCGATACGGAATTTTCAAAATTTTTGAAGCTTCTGTGATGGAACCCAACTCATCGATTTGCTCCAAAAGCCTAGCTCTTCCGATGCCGATTTTCAGTCCGGATTCGGTTTCAATCCAGATTCTTCCTTTGATTTTCAGACTTTCCATATTTTGACTTTTTCTCCGATGTTGATTTCTGTTTCGCCTTCAGCAAATTCCACCAGACAGTTGGCTTGTGCTACAGAATCCATTTTATAAGATTCCTGCGCATTGAGAATTTGTACTTTTCCTTTTGCGTAAAAAGCTTTCAGAAACTGGGTTTGCTCTTTGTTTTTTTTCTTTGCAAAAGATTCTGAAATGCCCCAATCTTGTTCTTCATCAAACTCTTTTCGTCCAATGCAACCGAGCAAAAACGGCTTCACATATTGATGATAGCAGGAAAAAACAGAAGCTGGATTTCCGGGCAACGCAAAAACAAATTTCTCTTCAACTTTTCCGAAATACAAAGGTTTTCCGGGTTTTTGTTTGATTTTGTAAAATAATTCTGAAACACCTATTTTTTCCAAAGCGGGTTTCACATAATCATAATCTCCTACAGAAATTCCGCCTGTAATCAATAAAACATCCACCGTTTCTAAGCCTTTTTTTATAGCAGAAAAAGTCGCTTCCTCAGTATCTTCAACGTGATTAGTGAACGAAAACTGATGATTAATTTCTGCCAAAGCCGATTGAAGCGTGTAGGTGTTAGAATTGTAAATTTCCCCTTCCAGAAGTGGTTTCCCTATTTCCACCAATTCATTTCCCGTATAGAGAAATCCGATTTTTAATTTTTTGTGAACGGCTATTTTCTCAATTCCAAATCCTGCTAAAAACCCGATGACTGCGTGATTGACCAACGTATTTTCTTCAATTATTTTTGTTCCGATTTTGGTTTGAGAAGCTTTCAAACGAATATTTTTTTCTTTTGAAATTTCATCATCATTTAATTGTATTCTGTCGTCAATTCTGCTTGTTTTTTCCTGCATAATCACGGTATCGACACCATTAGGAATTTTTGCTCCCGTAAAAATGCGCACCGCTTCTCCTCTACTCAAAATAAAATCGTTTTTGGAAATCCCAGCAGGAATGATTTCAGTGACTTTTAATTCTGAAAAATCTTCCAAATCCTCAAATCGAAATCCGTAACCATCCATCGCAGAATTGTCGAAAGACGGAACATCTAATGTTGCAAAAATCGGTTCTGAGGTGTAAGAACCTTGTGCATCTAAAATTGGGAGCGTCACTTTTTCTGTACGGAAAATTTGTGTTTCGATTATTTTTTTAGCTTCGGAAACGGAGATGAAATGGTTCATTTTTGATGAGTGTTGAATGTTTGATGATGGAAGAATTAAAGGTCATTTCTTACACAATTTCGAATTATTTCACGCGGGTTACTTCGATGCTTTTCAGCCATTTGACATGGCGTGGACCGGTTTTGGCATCAGTCATACTTACTAAAATCATTTCTCCTTTTTCTTTCAGCGGTTTTCCGTTTTGCTCAAATAATACAAATACTTTTTCGCCAGTCGGATTGTTGAATAATTCTGCCCAAGAAAATGTGGCTTTGTAATCGTCTGAAGCTCTTGCAACAATGTAGAAATTGCGGTCTTTATGCTCTTGTTGTGCGATTTTTGCTTTTTCCAAAATGTCGGTTAGCAAAACTCCTTTTGTAGATTCTACGCTGTCTTTGGTCAATCCTTTCTGGCAAACAATTTTGAAATCTTTGAGTTCTACGACTTTCATTTTTTTCAAAGAATCCACCGTTAAAGTCAATGGTGTTAAGACATCCCCCGTTACTTTTATTTCTTTACTCACATATTTTAAATCATCTTTCTCGTCGTGTTTGTGGTTTTCTTTTTCTTCAGAATGTTTTTGAGAAGTTTTTGCAGAATTATCGTTCGCTGTATTGGTTGCTTCAGATTTTTTGCATTGTAACATTGTGATTGCAATCATCACAATCGTAATCAAATTGGTTAATTTTTTCATTGGTAATTACTAATGAATTGTTTGAAATCTTATGGTTATGTTTTTTTATCCTATCGGTTGGCAAAATTTTTATCCGCCAATTTTTATCATACTTCTGTTGATGATTTTCTGGTTGTTTACATTTTCCATTTCGGAGAATTGTCCGCCTTTTTCTTTGTGTTTTTTGATGATTCCGAGTTGGATGAGTTCGGTTACATTTTCATTATTTCTAAAAGATTTTAACAAATCGAATTCATCGGCACCAAACAAACAGTTTTTCATTTTTCCGTCAGATGTGATACGGATTCGATTGCAACCAGCGCAAAAGGAGTTGCTCATTGTAGAAATCAAACCAAAGACACCTTTACTTTCTTTATTAATTCTGTATTTTCTGGAGGTATCATTCTTGCCGTCTGCCACCTTTTCGTAAGTGAAATGTTCTGAAACCAAGGTGAGCATTTCTGAAATGGGAATGACTTTATTTTTCTCCCAAGAATTTCCTGTAAATGGCATAAATTCTATAAACCTCAACTCTATGGGATAATGATGAGAGAGTGCGATAAATTCAGGGATTTCGTCCTCATTGAAACCTCGCATCACAACAACATTTAGTTTTACATTGAATCCACGTTTTATGCTTTCTTTGATATTGTCCCAAACCGTTTGAAAAAGGTCTCTTTTCGTAATATATTTAAATTTTTCCCGATCAAGAGAATCGATGCTGATATTGAGATTTCTGACGCCACATTTCTCAAATAAATCAAAATATTTATGAAGCAAAACGCCGTTGGTTGTAATTCCAATACGCGCATCCAAGGTAGAAATTTGTTGAATAATGGTTTCAAAATCGGTTCTTACCAAAGGTTCGCCACCTGTAATTCTGATTTTATTGATATTAAATTGTTGAACGAAAATTTTAGAAATTTCGAAAATTTCCTGACTGTTCATCAACTCGATGGAAGGTGTACTTTTGAACGGTTCATCGGGCATACAATACAGACATCGGAAATTGCAACTATCGGTAATCGAGAGTCGGAGATAATCGTGTTTTCGCCCGAAGGAATCGAGTAAATCAGTAGGCTTTGTCATCGTTTTCGGCTTCTGAATTTTTGATTTGTCCGGTCGGAACATCGGGTACATATCTCAAAAAGAAAATGGTACAGAGAAATATCACAACAGAACCGATTGCGGAATACCACGCAAAATCGATATGTTCTTTGTCTAAAGCTTTGTTGATGGTTCCAAACAAAAGCCACATCTGCATACTGACCAACAATATGTAAATGCTGATGATGGCAACCAACATTTCGTTGACGCGGAAGGTTACTTTTTTGATGGGTTTCTTTCGTATTGACATTTTGTTATTTTTATAGTTTATTTAGAACCTTCGAATGATTGCAACCCGGCTTGAACCGAGCTCTTTTTGAGAATTTTAACTTGGGAAAAGCCTCGGGAAATTTGCAAAAAAGCGGGGACTTCAGACGGAAATAGTTGCCAAATTAAATATCGTTTTATCCGTGACCGTTTGTTTCCTTGGCTTCTTTGATGAAATCTGTCACGAAAATTTTATCTTCTTTGATAACAACCGTCAATTGTGGAAGCGGTCTTGGTGGCGGACCTTGAATGACAGAACCATCATCCGGATTGAAAAAACCATGATGACAAGGACATTCTATCACTTTTTCATCGTGATTGTATAGGACAGAACACGAAAGATGCGTGCATTTTTGCTCGAAAACTTTCCATTTGTCTTCGGCTAATCTGATGAGCATATAGGGATTTCTGTGGTCTTCGTTGATGTAGAAAGTCCGCATACCACCAACATTGAGGTCGGTGGTCAATCCCACGAAATATTCGCCGAGTTTTTCCTCTTTTTTGAAATGATTGAACACCGGAATCGCAACATTTGCCAATGCTAAAGTCCCAGAGAAAAAGGTGATGAGTTTGATGAATTCTTTGCGGGAAACGTAGGCTGCTTCTCGTTTTTTGATGGGAAAATCGGCTTTCCAGGCGGGGATTTTTTTATTATCTTCTGACATTGTATTATGATTAAAAAACTTTTAATTCTTCGCTGCCTTTCGGCATCATGATATTCACTTTGGTATTCACGACTTCTTTCCCGAAAATAAAGCGGTTGACAGGTGAACTGTTTGGTCTTTTCTTCGCCACATTTTCTCTGGTATCAAAGGTTAATGCGCCACTCGGACAAACTGTTGCACACATTGGCTTGAGTCCAGTACTTGTTCTATCGTAGCACATATTGCATTTCATCATCAACATTGCGCTTTGATCCGGAATTTGTGGAACGCCGAACGGACAACCGATGACGCAATTGGCACAACCGATGCATTTGGAAGTATCTGCTGTGTGCACGATTCCGTATTCATCTTTTGTGATTGCGTCTGCCGGACAAACGTTTGCGCAAATAGGGTCTTCGCAGTGCATACAAACCTGAACTGTAGTCTGAATCGTCTCTGCTCTGTCAACATAATGAATATGAATCATTGAGGTTTCTCCGTTGGTTTCACACTCTGCACAAGCCATCTCGCACGCGTGACAGCCAATGCATCGCTGCATATCCACGAAGAACTCCATATCATTAAATTTTTCAAATTGCTCCGCCATAATTTTTTAAAATTTAATATTGAATATCTCTACTTTGGTTGGCAAATTCTTCTGAATTTTCTCCTTTTTTACGTCCTGTTTTTTCCACTTTGCAGGCACAAACTTTAAACTCAGGAATTTTTGAAACCGGGTCCAAAGCATCGATGGTTAATTGGTTTGCAGAATTCACTCCGCCCCAATGATAAGGGATGAAAACAGTGTCCTGTCTGATGGTCTCCACCACATTTGCAGGAAATAATGCGCTTCCACGTCTTGTAGAAACTTTAACCAAATCATTTTCTTCGATGCCATATTTTGCTGCCAATTTTGGATGAATTTCCAGCAAAGGTTCCGGATACAAATCAACCAATTTCCCAATTCTACGGGTTTGTGAACCGCTTAAATATTGGCTTACAACTCTACCCGTCGTCAACACAATAGGATAATCTTCATCTGGTTCTTCAGTTGGTTTTTTATAAGGCGTTGGGTTGAAATGCGCTTTTTTATCGTTTGTATTGAAAACTTTGTCTTCCCAAAGTCTCGGTGTTCCGGGATGGTCTTCGGTTGGACAAGGCCAGAAAATTCCGAGATTTTTTTCTACTCTTTCGTAGGTAATTCCGTAATAATCTGCGGCGCTTCCTCTGGATGCAACTCTTAATTCATTAAAAGTTTCTTCGCTGTTTTTATAATTAAATTTATCACCTTGGCCTAATCTTCTGGCGAGCTCCATTAAAATTTCGCTGTCTCGCTTAGCTTTTCCCGGTGGGTCAACCACTGCACGGATTCTGATGACGCGACCTTCCGCAGAAGTTGTTGTTCCTTCTTCCTCTTCCTGCAAAGAACCAGCGAGAATAATGTTGGCGTGGCGCAAAGTTTCTGATAAAAAGAAATCAATTCCGGCGTAAAACTCTAATTTTTCTAATGCTGCACGAACGTTACTGTTGTTTGGCAAAGAAACCAAAGGATTAAAACAAATTGAAAGTAAACCTTTAATCTCGCCTCGGTTAATCGCCTCAATAATTTCGTAGGCACTTAAACCTTTTCCGGGCATATCTTCTTCTTTGATTCCCCAAACATTGGCAACAAATTTTCGATGTTCGGGATTTTCGATGTCTCTGTTTCCTGGAAGTTGGTCGCATTTGTGACCGTGTTCACGACCGCCTTGTCCGTTCCCTTGCCCGGTAATGGTTCCGTAACCGCAATAAGGTTTTCCTATTCTTCCGGTTGCCAAAACTAAATTGATACAGCTTGAAACGTTCTGAACACCTTTAGAATGATGTTCGATTCCGCGAGCATGCATCAGGAAACTGGTTTTGGCTTTACCCCACATTTCTGCGGCTTTATAAATTAATTCTTTGGGAATTCCTGTAACTTCTTCGCCCCATTCTAGCGTACATTCTTGTACTGCTGCAACGGTTTCTTCAAATCCTGAAGTGTAATTATTAATAAAATCGTTATCCAGCCAATTGTTATCAATTAAAACTTTCAACATTGTATTCGTCAATGCAGAATCGGTTCCGGGTCTCAATGGCAGATGAATATCGGCAGTTCTGGCAATCGGGATTTGGCGTGGGTCGATGACAATTAATTTGGCTCCATTATCACGAGCTTCCCAGATTTTATGGGTTAAAACAGGGAAACATTCACTCACATTTGCTCCGGTAATGATGATGACTTCTGCGTGCGCCAAATCTGCCCAACTGTTGGAAGACCTGTCCATCCCGAAGGCTTTTTTGTTTCCTGCACCTGCACTTACCATACAAAGACGACCGTTATAGTCGAGGTTTGCAGTTTTCAGGGCAACTCTGGCAAATTTCCCGACCATATAACTTTTCTCGTTCGTAAGAGAAACGCCGGATAACATTGCGAAAGAATTTTTCCCGTATTTTTCCTGTATTCTTTTGATTTCATTAATGACAACATCGTACGCTTCGTCCCATTCTATCGGCACAAAACCTTTACCTTCTACCCTTTTGTACGGCGAAAGCAAACGGTCCGGATGATTGTCCTGCATGTAGCGCTGTACACCTTTTGGGCAAAGTCTGCCTTCATTAAACGGAAACTCATTCCAAGGTTCAAAACCTACTACTTTTTTGTCTTTTACTTTTAATTGAATGCCACATTGCAAACCACAAAAACAGCAATGCGTTTTTACCAAAGCATCAGGATTTTGAGGATTAGACCTCACGGTACCTTTGTTTGGATAATGTTTGTGCGGTCCGAAAACATTGATAATTTCGTCGGCTGTTACGGGTAATTTTGCCATTTTATTTTAAATTTTAACCAAAATAAGTTCCAGATTCTTGTCGTGCTTTCAGATGCGCTTTTGCAAGCATTGCCCGTTTTCCTTCCGGACTAAAATCCAAGTAGCTTTTCCCTTCTTCATTTTCTAAATCGAATCCCATTTCTTGGGTTATTTCTTTTAAATCTTCGATGTGCATTGAAGTCGTATATTCATCGCCGGTGTGCGGACAAGTTTGCATTCCACGGCGTTTTCCTTCAATTTTATAGATGTTTGCGCCAACTTGCGCCGGTCTTTGAAAAATGTGAAAAAATTTTCCGAACGGAATCCACATCAGAAACATTGCAACGGTAATTGCGTGAATAATTGCCATAAACTGGCTCATCTTTCCTTCGAGATAAGAATAATCAAACCAAATTCCCAAACCAGTGACGGAAACTGCTACAAGTAAAATCAAGGGAAGCCAGTCTCTTTCAAACCATTGTGTTGCGATTAATCCTTCATCTACAAACCTTCTGTGCATCATAATTAAACAACCTACGATGACCATAATCGCCGTCCAAACCAAAATGTGGAAAAGAATGGTCGCCATTACTGTATTTAAAGGAAAAGTCATCACTGTGAAACCCATCATATGGGTTTCGTACATATCGATTGTGCCTTCTTTCAGGGTAAAATGCATCCATCCGAAAGTCAATCCAAATGTTACGGCAAAAGAAATCAAACATCCTGTAGCCAAGAGAAAATGCCCAAACCATCGCATTCTTCCTCTTGGCATAATAAATTTTTGAAATAAAATATTACGAATAGAAAGACGAACAACCTCTTTCATATAAATAGGATAATCTTTGCTGAAAATGAATTCCCAGGTGCGCTTCCAATATTTCTGTGTTGCAGGACGCTGTTTCCAGACTGAGTGATGATATACCACTCCGAAAGTCATACAAATGGTTCCGAAGAAATAGATACTGAGCGCCGCATCAAAATTCTGCAGATTGACAGAGCCGATAATCGTGGCAGCAATCACAACGAGGGTTGCAATAATAGCGTTGATGAATGCTTTTTTATTGATATTTGTAAAAATGCTGAACATTTTGAAGAATTTTAATGATAACTCACTTACGATCAAAGAAGAACGTTTATTTTCTTTCACAAATATACAGCAATAGATTCTTAAATAAGACTAATTTATCTTATTTAAAATGATTCAAAATAAATAGTTTAAATAATACAAACTAGTTAACTGAATGACAAACCTTTATCATTAATATGATTTGCATCATACCGATCTTATTTAACTGATTTCTTCAAATCGCACCTATTCAGATTCAATCCATCAATCAAAATCCAAAAAAAAATACCTATTAAAAGGTGCTTAAAAACTTTTTCTATTATTTTATATTATTTCTTGATTGATTTTAATTTATTGAGGTTTACTATTTCAATTTTTTTACCTGTAAATGAGATGATATCTTCATTTTCCATTTCTTAAATTACGCGATAAATAGTCTCATAGGTTGTTCCTACATAGGCGGCCAAATCTGTTTTGGTAAGCTCTGCTTTTAAAACATTTTCTTTATCAAGCCCTAAATGATTGATAAGATATAAAAGATTAACGACGAAACGTTCTTTTACAGACAAATGAACCAAACTCCCCATCTTTTGTTCCGACCAATGAAGTTCATCTGCATAAAACATCATCAGTCTATAAGCAAAAGTATTATTGGTTTTCAGCAGGGTTTTAAAAAAATCGAGTTCTAAAAAGCAAAGAACAGAATCTTTCATCGAAGTGGCAGAAATTGGAGAAAGAGAGTTTCCGACTGAAATTCCCCGATTTCCAACAATATCTCCTTCTTTTGCAAATCACACAATCATTTCACGTTGTCCCCAATGTTTATGAACTTTTACAAAACCTTTGTGAATAAAATAAATACCCAAAGTTTCCGTCCCTTCATCTATGAATTTTTGTCCTTTTTTGACTTTGATAATAGTTTGTTTTGTTTGAATTAAATCCCACCATTCAGGCAATGTGTTTTCATATAAAAAGCAATTTTTGGTGTAATCATCTAATTTGTTATTCATAATCGAAGACTAAGGTTTTTTTTGCAAATTTAGATTATCAGCTTTGAATTACAAGCAAGTTCAGCAAATATCAAGATTTGTTGTTATTTTATAATAATCATATTTATCTGCGATTCTATAGATTATACTTAAATATCCAAATCTATTTTAAACAACTTTTAGAATAAATACTCTTGACGAATTCAAACATACTTTTGCTTTTTAACAAGAAGAATTTCAAATACAACTATAGATTTTTAATTGATTCTACATATCAAATTATAGCTCATATGTCGTTTAACACCTTCAAAATATTATCTATATCTTCCATTAGATGGTTTGAATAGAGTCCTGTCATGTTCACAAAATCCAAATGGCGCCACTTGAAAACAAGTGGCGCCATTTATTCTATGAGATCAAGCGATATTTTTCAACAAAATTGTTGGGATCATTTTTAAGGTCATTCTCAAGTTTTTCTCTTTCAGAAAGAGAGAGAGAGAGAGACCTCAAACTACATTGTACCTGTAAGTTTTACAGGAAAGACCTGAAAATATCTGTCCAAAATCTTTCTTTAAATCTGTGTTTTTTATTTTTTTATAATTTTGAATGCTTTCGCGGTATCCTCAATGGTTAGCATATAAACACCTGATGGTAAGCTTGAGATATTGATGCTGCTGTTGCTTAAATGACCTTTTTTAACAATTCCTCCTGCCGTATTGAAAATTACAAATTCCGCATCCTGTTTATCATTATTTTGTGAAATGATGTGAAGAACATCTTTTACAGGATTTGGATGAATTTGGATACCACCATCGTTGTTAACCTTTATCGTAATTACAGAATTGAGGTATGTTGTATCGGGACTCGTCGTGTATGGCAGATCTCCCATATATCGTTCCGTATCCTTCACGCATCGAACGCCCATAGCAGCTTGTGGATAGAAGCCGGTACCAGATGCCAGTTTTCCACCAAATCCGGATGTGCTACTGAGATCAAGCCCAATAGCATAACCGGTGTAAAAATCAGCAGGGGAACTTGTCCATAATCCAGTTTGATATTTATAATTATCTGCATTGGGATATCCGTTCCTGATATTTTTCCAATCATTCCCACCAAGTATTCCCCTGACGCCTGTTGCTGGAATATTTCCAATATTATATTTGGAGTTAGGAAAATTAAAGACCCAGCCAGTTCTGCTGCCTGGCATTGTATCTTCTGTAGTAACCGTAAGCGTGTAGCCTGGGTATTGCCTGACGGTTGCCGCATTGTTTACTGCCCCAGCCGTAAGATCCGCAATGGTACTCTGCACAATACCGTAATTGGCAAAACTACTTGTGGTATTGTATCCATTATAGAACCAGGGAGATGAGCCTTTTGCGTAAGAACCATTGTTGCCTGCAGCAAATAAATTGGCATTAGCGGTATCCGGAACTCGCCATCCTCCTGGACAAGGATCGTAAACTGATTTTTCTGTAGCGTGTCCCCATCTGTCTTGTGCCAAGCCGTTTTCGTCGGAAATCCAATCTTTTACCTGTATTGATTTTGCGGACAATGTCCCGACATCTTCAATCCCTAATTCATTACCAGTTTTGGGTTGGAAAAGGAAATATAATGGATTTTCAGTTGCATATTTTATGATTTTTCTAATCCTTTCATTTTTAAGATCAGCATTTAAAATGCCGGCACTGGATTGATAGACATCCCACTCTCTGGAATATCCGGTGGTCTTATCTGTTGAAGAGAAAATTGCGTCTGTTATAGGATTTGACAGCCCTAAAACAATATTGTTATTAGCATCTACTCCGGTTTGCTTGTAAACATTGTACTCCGCTGCAACTTGAATGCTGTTGCCATGAGCGGAGATATATTGCGTCCCTCCAGGATAATGGAAAGTCGGCAATGGATCTTTTCTTCCCCATTGATAGTGCAATCCGCCAGATTGTTGAATTTGTGTTTTTGACTCCAGCTCCACTGCTACATTTGGCCTGATCAATAATGATGGCAATACATGCAAAGCGCCCAGATTTCTATCCATAAAAGTGGTTTTAAGCGGTGTTCCACCTTTAACAGGATTTATGATTTGCCCGTTTGATGCAGAAATGACTCCACCATTCTCAACAGATTCGGTTGTATAAGTGATTTGATTTTCTTCTGCCAATGGGTCAGTAACCGGAGCCCAAATGTGCCAGCTCCAAAGCACCTTATCTGGATTTGAGCTTCCCCAAACGCCATTATTTCCTTTATGAAAAGCGACTACGGCATTACTTTTTTTATTTGCAGCTATTGTAACTCTCATTTGCTCATCTGGATATGTTCCAACAATTTGAATTTTTTTGATTAAGTTTTGGTTATCCGTCCATATCACACTTCCAGTATTTACATTGCCAGAAGGAATCTCCTTATTATCAGACAAATATAGTTTCTGAACTGCATAGGCTTTTTTGAGACTAATCACCAATACCTTATCTTGTGCCAACACATCCGCCGTATTACCAGTCATGACAACAAAACTGTTGGGTTCTTTTGTCCAAGCTTTGTAATTTGCACTATCATTATTTGTTGACAATACATATTCGGTTTCATAAAACGAAGGCAAAAGTGCCATATTGGGATCTTTCATACATCTTACCGCTCCCAAACCATTGGTTTGAACGGTTTGATTGACGTAAATCCCGTTCCATCCAGTACTAGAAACATCTGACCGCTCTGGATCACTACGGATAATTGTACTTCTGCTGCCACCAATGCCATAAGTAGCATTAAGCAATAATGCATCAGAACCCTGATCCTGATAGACAACCGTTGCAGGAGCACCATCGCTGCCTGAGTAATAAATATAGTTACCACTCGTAGGCATAAGTCCTATTTTTCTATCATCTGTACCATTAAAATTGATTCCTCTGCCTGGATAAACCTTGACACCCGATAATACATCATTGATTGAATGTGGGAATATCTGACTGTTTGTGCTATTGGTATCATCATTAACACCACTGTTTTTCCTTCCTAGAGGGTTCAGGTTATTATTAATTGTATTTCTACCATAATGCGAAGGAACTCTCCACCCATTGGGACAGGGATCAAATTCTGATTTTAATTCATAAGATTTGCTATCTGCAGCAAGCACGTTATTACTACTCGAGGCATTACTATGCAGTCCTTTTCTGTTATCAGACCACAGATCCCAGGTTTCTATCAAATCCGGATTGGAATGATTAGTCTTATATTCCTGGCTGGAAAACCAAGTTCCATCATTAGCAGCATGTGTCATGATATCAATAGGATTATTAATAGAATATCTGATGTTTCCATTAATATCATAGGCATTGGTATCGGTTTCTCTTTGCTTTAAAGAGATGGGAGTAGATGGTAAAGCGGCAAACGAATGTCTTCTGCTGCCAATATCACCTGTTACCTCATAGAATGTACCATCTTTGTACTCTAATGGAGGAATGGGATCTTTTCTTCCCCATTGGTACATGAGTCCACCGGATTTGTGCCAGTCATGACCAAGAAAGCTGGCGTTGGTTGCGCCTAAATTCCGATCCATATATTGAGGAACAAATGCCTGATTCAAAACATTGCTTTCAAATCCCTGTCCATATGTTGCGCCATCCTTAGGATCATCTGTAATCCAAATATGCCAAGTCCAATAGATGATTCCATCTACTTTTAAAGCAATCGTAGCATTACCCTCTCCTTTCGTTTTGTCGATTAGGACTTTAATTGTAGCATTTTCCCCTGTTCCCACAAGTGTGGTAGAACTTATCAACCCATTCACATCTTCCCAAAACACAGTGGCAGTCTGCTGACCGTTTTCACTGATTGGCGTGAATAAACCGGCTTCATTTTGCATATATCTTCCCTGTTTCCACATCTGATAGGCTTTTGCAACAGGAATGTAAAGGCCATCAGTTTTGGTACCGTCTGGCATCATACCATCTTTATAAAAAATATAGCTGTTTGGGGCAAGGGTATAATCTTGCTCTACACTGTTCTCTGGGTCACTACCGGATTTAAGAGGTAAAAGATTTGATTCACTATCGGTAGGTATTGATCGTTTATTATCAAATACGGTACTAGATGTGAGAGATCTGGTTTCAGACAATTGGGAAACCGGTTTTTGCCCGTAAAAAAATACGACACAAAATAACAGAACTGCGTTGTAATTTTTCAGCATAATAAAATTTTCATAAATTGATCGCAAATAACGTGCTAATAAATCAACAATAAAGTAAATTTATTGAAAATATATTTAAAATAATTAATCATTGTAAGTTAATTACCATATTTCATCTTCAGAAAAAAGATGGATGGAACAACTATAGTCCTCAGCATTCTAATGAGCGCCAAACGATCATCCGGATAGATAATCATTGATCGTGGTTTAATCCTATTATTGACATATCTTAGTAAATGGTTTATATAGAGTCGTTTAGAGATCACAACAGCCAAATAGCGCCGCTAAAGCTACGTGGCGCTATTTTTCTGACATCACATTATTGGGACATTACCAATGATTTAACAACATCTGATATTTCTTTTTTAAATTGTTGCTCGTTTTAAAGAAAACAATCATTTAATAACCTTCGTCAACTGATTCCGATACTTTATGAGCGGCTTACCAATTTGCCTCATCACTGGCTAAAAAAGAAGCGGCGTGAGTGCTAATGAAGTTACTTTTTAACAATCAGTTTTTTACTGAAACTAATGCCGATACCTTCACCTTTTATGATGTAAACGCCATCGGTCAGATTAGTTGTATCAACTGATCCAGTGGAGATATTGGTCAGTTGCTCAGACACTTTTTTACCAGTAATATCATAAATCGAAACCATTACTTTTTCTGAATTCGCTGATTTTTTGACACTTATGAAAAACTCATTTTTTGCGGGATTAGGATGCAAAACAACACCGCTGTCTTCAATCAGATTGTTCTGTGTACTTAGATTTTGACAAGCCAATGGAATAGAAAAATCTTCGACCTGATCTGAAATTGATGAAAGAATCGTGTTTCCACTACCAGCAGTTTTCCCGGGCTTAGCATTGAAACCTAATCCTCTTTTTGCAAATGTTTCCCAGATCATACATTTGTTTTCACCATTGTTTATGGATTGATCTGCAGCGATGATAGCATCACGACCTTTAACAAATGAGGGATAACAACCTTGTATTTTTAACGCACTTGTTACCAACTGCATGACCTTAGCACTTCCAGAATCTTTATTGTTTGCAATGTCATTAGAGAAACCATATTTTTCCGCAAATTTCCAATGAAGATCCCAAAGCATAGTTGCCCAAACAAATCCTATCGGATGTACAGCTAATGTGTAAGTCCCATCTCCATTGTCGTAGGCCATTCCATTGGTATCACCGTAAGTGTAACTATTGATGCTGAAATCTGGTGAATATTTAGCAGGCCGAATCCCTGCACCCGTAGTGTCCTCTTTGTTGACATAAGTTCCCATTCCGCGTGGATGTGCTGCTGTTGCATCCTCAGAATTGGTCACCATAAGAGCGAAGAAATCTGACCATCCCTCTCCCATCTGTTCGTTGGCATAAGATGAATCCAAGCAAGTATAGCCGTTTCCGGTACTTCTGGTTGATATCCCGTGCCCATATTCGTGCGCTATCACACCATTATCCATACTACCATCTAATAACGTATTTTTATTTTGAAGGCTTACATTGACACTGATATTGGCATCCAGTTTTTCTTTGATAAGAACACCTTCCTCGTTGTTCACTGAAACACCCGGTATAGAAACTGTAATACCTGTTCCTACCATATCACCAACCACCTGTGCGGGATCTGCGTTATAAATAATCACCGCTACAGCACCTTTGTTCTGAGCATTTTTAAATTTTTCGTCGAAATAACAGGTTCCTCGTTGAATCAATGCGATCTTTCCAGTCAAATTGGTATTATTCAAACTGGTACAGGCATCCAAGGGAGTGGCTAAAACAACATCTGTTGTAATGGGTATTGCGGTAAGTGGTTTACCAAAATCTGAATTGATCCCCGTCATCGGTTCTCTCGGGCTGAGATCTGCTGGTGTATTGTAACTCAGATAATTTCTAATTTGCCAAAGGTACATCTGCATACGTGGTGCATAGCCATCGGGAGGTGTAGAAAAATTAGCATTATTATAACCGCCCCCATCTCTAGACTCTGACAAAACAGGATCTGTGTCTGTGTACGCTTCCCCTTTGCCAAAATTATTCGACTGGAAATTCCTTGCTTCTTCGTCAAAGCCGAAGCGATAGAATATGTCATGCATCTTATTGCTGACGTAGAAAAGATTTGTAATAGAAGCATTTTTATAGGTGGCCGGATCAGTGCTGCCACCAAAGGGGAAATCAAAAAGTCTGTTTACACCACCATCAGCAATTGCACTTGGTGTGTTGTATCCTGTCTCGTCCGCGTAGGCATACGTATTATTGCCTCTTGTTATTGTATAAGCAGCATTTCCGTCGTTATGCCAACCCAGAGGAGAAGCGTCGGTCCACCACGGATTGCTTACAAGCGACCTGATGCCAAAGGTTGGCGCTTCTATAGGGAAAGGAAAAATCCGATAAGACGCATTTTCTGCAGCGCTGTTTGCGATCTTGCTTGAAACAATTGGAGACTCTGTTTTTTTACTATCCAAAAGATCAAAAGATGAAGCATGATCGTGAGAATACGCGGCATCTGAAAAATCGCAAGACAAAGTCAGATTTGATTTGTTGAGCAATGTTCCATTTTGTGCATCTACAAGAACATTCCAGTAATTATTGGTACCGTCTTCATAAAAATTAAGAGCATACACCAATTGCAAAGACTGATCATCTTTCGGGAGGTAAGCTAGTTGTGATAAAACAGTATTATGTTTTTTTTTTTCAAATGTATAGCGGGTAGTGTCGGATTTCAAACCAACAGAACTCAGGATTGTTGAGAAGTTTGCTCTTACATTGTAGGAAGGTTTTTTATCCACAGTCTTATTCTTCTCCAGATCTGCTGCTACAAAATTATTGGAAATATAGGAAACCTCATCGCTTTTAATTAATACTGATGAAATAGCCCCATAAACAGGAATACCATTGAAGGTTTGATTGATATGAACAACTTTGCCGTTGAGAGCTTTATCGTTTTGGACATTCAAGATCTTGAAAGTTGCAGCATTAGATATCTTAACAGATTTGGATCGGCCCAGGTAGCTGTTGATAATTTCTGATTCTGTGGTTTGTGCAAAACTATAACTGGACAGAAATAGTGCTGCTACAGCCATTTTTAGAGTATATTGATTCATCCTCATTTTCTGACTTTATCTATTTTTTGATGACTTTTTTGGTGATGTAAGTTCCATTTTGCTCCCTTTGAATATTTACTATGTACGCTCCACAAGGAAGATGAGACATATCTAAACTATCAACATTCTTCGCTGTTTTCACAACCTGTCCGGCAAAATTGGTCACAGTGATGGCGTAAGCTTTGGTATTAACATTCAGGATGTCAGCAGTTGGGTTTGGATAGATCATTAGATATTCACTAAGCTGAGAATCATTAACAGCTAAAAGTGCGCAATCCTCTGTATAAGTGGCTGTCTCATCCTTTTCCCATAAGAAAGCGCTTGAGCTGTAAGCCGCATCATCTACCTGGATACATCGCAACTTTGGATCTTGTTCTGTGACACACAATGATACATTGACGTTGTTTCCATTCTTCACATCCACAGACTCCAGATCTGCACAGTGACTCGCCTGCAAGCCTACCAAAGCCGTATTTTTGGAAGCATCAATCGTTTTGAGCTTGGTTCCATTCACATAGAAATACCTGAGCATTTCTAATTTGGAAATATCCAATTCTGTAACATGGGTATAATCCAGTAATACCTGCGTGAGGAAAGTGTTGTTGTTTAGATTAAGACTAGCCAAAGGATTGCTGTTGAGATTCAGAATGTCGAGTTGTTTGTTTTTGGACAGATCGATGTGAGTGATCTGATTTACGCCAATTCCCAAAATCATTAATCTCGTATTTTTTGTAACATCCAATGCGGTCAGCTGATTGGCTCCCATACTTAATCTGGTGAGCCTCGGGTTTTTAGTCACGTCTATAGATTTGAATTGATTGCTAGAAAGTGTAAGAGCACTCAAATTAGGACAAGTACTAAGATCGATTGTTTCCAAAATGTTAAAAGCTAAGCTGACGGTCTGCAAATCGTTGTAGTTCTGAGAACCAAACACAATAGTTTTCAGTTCATTATTGTATTGCGCTTCTATCTGCGTCAAATTTGTATTTTTTGAAACATCAATGGTATCGATCAGCGTAGAGCTGGCAAAAAGACCCACTAATTTGGTATTATTTGAAATATCTAAGTGGGAAATACCAGTTTTCGAGATTTGCAGAATGGTAATGTTCTTAAAAGCTTCCAGACCTGTAAGATCTTTTGCCGCAGAGTTGTACACATTAACCGTTCCGGTAAACGCTTCTGCTTCGCTGACTTGGATCTGCCCATCAAAATTGGTATCCACATCTGTATAAAGAAGCATATATTCTAGAAAAGCTTCATCAGGTATATGGACTACCTGTGCTTTTGCAACAAAGCTGCAGAGTGCTAATGCTAAAAAAGCAATGGTATTTTTAAATTTCATATTCAGAATTTTTTATTTTACGATGATTTTGTAAGCGTTTTTTTCTTTAGCATTTTCACTAATTGTTTTAAGCTGATAAATACCTGGCTCTGCAATCAAATTAATTTTTGAATCTGTGCCTATCTTACCTTTTTGGATTAGTTTGCCCGTAAAATCATACACCTCAAAATTTCCTTTCGCGTTGCTTTCCACAAATAATTCACCAGTTGTAGGATTAGGATAGACGCTGGATTTTTTGGAGCTCAGTGGAGTAACAGACAAATCTCCTTGTGCCAAATTTACTTTATACAACTCCTGTCCCGGAGAAACTCCTAGTTTTGCAGAGAGATACAATGCGTTATCTTTCCCTACCATATCTGCCAGATAGAAAGTAGTACTTCCTGGGTTCAGTTTCAAGGTCAGTTTTGTTCCGTCTGCTGTTCCGTCTGTTTCCCACAGTTGGGCATCATTAGATCCACCATTGGCGAAGAAATAGATTTTCCCGTTGAGTGAGATTAGCTTTGAAGGACTGGAACTGCTGCTTCCCGGGTTGATATCTTTTAATAATTTGGTTCCAGCTTCTGTACCATCTGTGAAATAAAGTTCTGTACCTGTCGTGGCAAAATCCGAAGCTACAAAAATGACTTTATCTCCCATTTGAGTAAAATCAGATGGACTGGAGCCAGAATAAATGCTCGCTGAACTGATATCTTTTAGCCTAAAAGTCCCTGCTTCTGTACCATCAGTGACCCACGGTTCTGACGAAGTTGTACTGTCCGAACCACTGAAAAACACTTTACCAAGAGCTGAACTGTAAAATAAGTTTTGTACGCCTCCGGTATTGGTTGGATTGATTGTTTTTAGTAAAGTGGTAGTAGTACCGTCATAACTATACAACTGGTAATAATAATTTGTACTGGACACTGGACGGCCACCAAATAGCAACTTACCATTCAAGGCTGCTGCATAGCCGTTGGGATTCACGTCTTCACTTACTTTTTTGATGTTATCATTAGCATCCACTTCGTAGAGGAAATTATTTGCGTTGAAGTAAAATTTATTATTTGCGGTCATAAGACCGGAAGACCATTTGTGATTCTCGGAAAGGAGCTTCACCCCATTTGTAACGTCATACGTATACAAACCTGATGGACTTGCGGTATCTCCAAGCAAGCTGGAGTAATATATTTTATTATTAAAAACAGTAAGACTGGCAGGAACCTGTCCGTTCGTGCCAAGGATTTGATCTCCTACCATTTGTGTGCCTTCCGTCGTGCCATCAGTCACCCAAAGTTCGCTACCGGAGATTGGATTACTTGCAGAAAAGTAAACTTTGTCAATGTACTTTGCAAGATACTGAGGACTGGACCCCTGAACTCCAGGATAGATATCTTTGATTAGATTAATGGATTGTGCACCGATCATCTGGGCTAGAAAAATGGCCAAAAAGTTGATTTTCTTCATATTGATTTTATTGATTAATGATTACTGATAATTTTTTTTTAAACTATTATTACCTAAGACCATTTGCCCTTTATAAAAAATAGCAGATCGAAATGCCTAAAAAAGGACATAGATGATAGGTAAAAAAACTACGGGATGTTTTAATCTTAAGATTAATTATCTGATATCAAAAATAGATAGAATGTTTATCAAATCACAGTCTTGTTCTTTCATATTGATGCAATATTACACGAATATGAAAACAGAAATAAACCCATAAACCTGTGAATATCAATAAAATAATTAGATTTTAAGAAAGTACATTATGAAAGTAATTTCCGAACGGTAAAAAGCAATATTAAAGCACAAATCACTAAGGAAACCACAATCAAAAGATACGCTCTCTGATTATTATCGAGTGATTTTTTGAATTTGACATCAGAATCATAAACCAGCTGACTTATCATTCTGCTTCTTTTTTTGTTCACATCTTTTATGGAGGCAGCATATTTTTCCATATGCAGATGGAACGCCGGCATGTCATTCTTTGCATTGCTTAGATTGGACATTGCGAGATCATACAAACTGCTAAGTTCCAGATCTTCTTTTTCGATCTCTCTTACAGGAATTCCCGCTAGAAGATCAGCCGCTTCTTTTGGCTTATTTTGTTTTAATAAGATTTCAGCCAGGCATATTTTTGCATAGTAACGGTTGAATCCAAAGTCAAAATCGGCATCCAGAACCTTTTCAAAACATTCTTGCGCATTTGCCAGCCGACCTTCGGAGATAAGACACGATCCTTTCTGAATATTGATCAAAGCCTGGTTGATAATAGAAATCCGGCTGCCTGTCTGCTGCTGGTAAACATCCAGCGCTTTATCAAAATATTTCAGAGCAAACTCACAGTTTAGCTCCTCCCGAAAAACCATGCCTTTTACATTGTAAAGATTTCCTTTAACATAATAGAGAGAGTCCGGAAGTTTGATACTATCCATCATATTCTCTGCCTTGTCAAGATATTTCTTCGCACTTTCATTCAGCATCATTGTTTGATAATGACTGCCCAACATAGATAAAACCTTGATTTCCTGATAAGTGTACTTCCCTTTTCTGGCCAGTTTTATGGCCAAGTTGCAATGGTCTATGACATCTCTCGACTTTTCCAGGAACATCTCTGCATTGATAATAATTGTCAGGGCCACTATTTTTGTCTGATCATTATTTGCTTTATGCAGGACATTTTCTGCTATCTGTATGGCTTTTTCTGGCCTGCTGTCAATTAATTGTCTTGCGCCATCCAGAACAGATTTATTGTTCTGTCCGTAAGACAGGACCAACATCAACAACGCTAAAAAAAGGAGTGTTTTTCTCATCTGCTTTTGTCTATGTTCTTGATATATTCTATAGGTGAGCTTCCTACTTTATTTTTAAAAGTAGTTGTAAAAAGGC
Source organism: Epilithonimonas tenax DSM 16811 (assembly GCF_000428485.1). Lineage (GTDB taxonomy): Bacteria > Bacteroidota > Bacteroidia > Flavobacteriales > Weeksellaceae > Epilithonimonas > Epilithonimonas tenax. The sequence goes on from NZ_AUAA01000014.1 coordinate 50,129, forward strand.
TGTGGGATGAGAAACCACTTTCTTCAGCCAGATAACTGACTTTATATTTTCGGTATTCTTCATCCGCATTTAGTTTGTTCAAAATATAGTCAATCCTAAGGTTATTAATGTAAGTGTTGAAGTTTACATCTTTGTGCTTATTGATGATTTCCGACAAATATCTGGGGTTAGTATCCAATTGCAAAGACAGCGTTTTCAGAGAAATATTACTTTTCGTATATCGAAGAGAACCTTCAAATTTATTTAGTTTTTCAAGGATTTCCTTCTCCGTTTTATCAGGAATAATAAAAACTTTTGGATCTATGTCAGCCTCTTTTTCTTTTGCTTTGTTTTTGGATGTTTTATATTTTGAGCTTATAAGTAGGATGCCAAGACCCAGAAAAAAAAGCATTGCTATCAAAAGATAAATACTTTTCCAGAAAGATTTTTGCTGTTTCAAATCCTGAGAATAATCATTTTCTAAACTGTCTACCAGTAATGCTCTGGCTTTCATCTGCAGGACGTCGTCTTGAGCGATCGATGAATAATATTGTTCCGATGCCCATTCTATTTCTGTCTTGGCACCAATAAAAGCTGCCGATTTTGCATAATTTCTGAAAAAAAACGCCTTTAAAAATAAATCTGGAACCGAAGAAACGGTATTCTTTTTCGCATTCAGTATTTTAAACGCAGCGTCATATTTTTTTTGACTGATCAATACAGATGCCATGCCAGTGATCCCATACAACTCAAAACCATTAGCTAAACCACTTTGTTTGGCAGCCTTCTCTGAATTTAAAAAATAGGGGTACGCTGCATTCGCATTTCTGTTCTGAAGCTCCTGTATTCCAAGAAAATAATAAATCCTGCTGGCGTAAAAAGGATCTTTTCTCTTCTGAAAAATTGCAAGAATATCCAGAAAATATGTTTCTTTTTGTTTTTTGGCTATAAAATCAAATGCTAAAGCATCTGCGGCCAACTCAAAAGCAAGAGCAATCTGCACCTGTGGAAAAAGGAGAAGTAATTCTTTTTTATGCTTATTTGCCTCTGCCTCTACACCTAATATGTGACTTACCTGATACGCCATAAAATGGTAAGTAAAAATGAAAATAGGATCTCTTTTTGTTTTGATTTTTCCCAGTTGATTCAAACAGATTATTGCATCAGCATAGTTCCCGCGGATCAGTGCGGCCTTTATCCTAAATGACAACGCTTCCGGAAAATTAATTTTCGAATAATAATCAATGTATTTTTCGTATTCAGCAGGAGAACTGTTTTGTATCGATTGTAAAGCAACTTGTCTTAAGGTCTGGATATCATCTTTGGTCTGTCCATAAAGAAAGATTCCCTTGATGCCAAGCATCATCAAAAAAACTATAACGAAGCACTTTCTTATCAAAAATCCATAAAAAAAATTCACACCCTTCATGATCACATCAAACCGGTAAAAGTAAAATAGAAACCGGTAAATTATGGGTAAAGATATGAAACCATCTCTCATATTAGTCTGTTTTTTTGATTATTTATAAAACATAATGCTGAATTTTTAAATAAATAACAACTGAATCAAATGGTCGTCAACCATACTATCAGTTCTCCGACATCAATTCACTCGGTTTCAAAATTTAAAACTCAATTACCGATTGTTCAACGAGGTTTACATCAAAGAAAATCTCCGGATGAGCTGGGACAGCCATTTGGTTTAGAAGAAACTCAGGAAGCGCAGGGAAAATCAACCTGTAAAAATAAAAAATCAACAGGGCAGATCCGTGAGCAAATATCCGGCAATTACAAAGTCTCTTGTTTGCCGACATTGGCGAAGAATGCACCATCACTTAATGTTTACCAATACCGTTTTTAATTATTATTTCAAATAATTGATGGAACTATTTACGCGTCCATTTTCTATATTTAATATCTTTAAATTTGACCAATTAGATTTAAACCATAAGTATGATTACCAATGTATTCACTTCTTGAAAAATTTATCCTGAGCAAAAGTGATATTTCTCCCGAAAAACTGGAGAAAATAACGTCTTTCTTCATTCCTGTAACAACAAATCGAAACGAAATATTGCTACAATATGATCAGGTGTGCAAATATTACTACTTTATCAATAAAGGCTGTATCCGTTTATTCACAACGACAAAAGATGGTGCAGACAGCTCAAGGTATTTCGCTTTTGAAGGGAATTTCGCCACAGCTTTACCTAGTTTTATTGACCAAAAACCTGCCCAAGAGTACCTACAGACAATAGAGAAATCAGAATTGCTTTGCATTACGAGGCGAGACTTTTATTATTTGGTGAAAACGGTACCTGAGTTTGCAAAAATTTACACTGAAATTCTGGAGCTTGGATTCATCATCGCACAAAAAAGGATTTATGGTTTTCAGGGGTTTGATGCATTAGATAAAGTAAAATGGCTCATTGAATACCAGCCTCAACTTTTACGTAGGGTATCCAACAAGATGGTCGCTTCATATCTCGGAATTTCTCCTTCTACCTTAAGCAGAATAAAATCAAAACTCTGAAAACGTTGACATAGGACAACGTTTTTGATTTTTCTAGTCTTTAACTTTGCATCAAAAGAAAGGTTATGAAAATACAATTTTTGTTTGTACTACTGAGTTCATACTTATGCTTCGCACAAAACAATACTGAAAAAACGATACCACTCTACCCTACTAATCAATACGTAAAGTCTGTTAATAACTTAAGTACAGAAGCAGCATTAGAATTGGCAAGCCGCATCTCAAAAACTGCAGCTACAAAGAACAAAAACGTTTCTATTGCGCTATTGGATGCTTCCGGAACAACTATCCTATTGCTCCGAGGCAACGGCGTGGGACCTCACAATACGGAAGCATCAAGAAGAAAAGCCTATACCGCGTTATCCACGAAAACACCCACCCTTTTGTTATTAAGAAATGCAGAAAAAAATCCTGACACAAAAAATCTGAATTCTCTACCGGAACTACTTCTATTAAGCGGAGGAATGCCCATTTGGTACAAGGGTGAAATCATTGGCAGTGTAGGCGTATCAGGTGGTGGCAGTCCGGAAAATGATGATTGGATCGCACAGTCCGCATCCATCCCGGAAATTGGGATTACTACAACTAAATAGTTTAAATTTAAAAATAATAAAATGAAATCACTACTCATCACGATGCTTTTCGGACTTTTACCGATAGGGACTTTTGCTCAGACCAATAATTTTCAGCTGTCTAGTCATATCTTGGATGTGTCTAAGGGTTTACCTGGTGCAGACGTCAAAATAAAATTAGAAAAGTATAACAAACAATCAAAAATATGGGCTTTTGTAGACGAGAAAAACACCGATACAAATGGCAGGATTTCTGATTTTCTACCCTCAGAAAAAGACAATCTCGGCATTTTCAAATTAACCTACTACACCAGCGATTATTTCAAAAAAAACAATACAGAAAGTTTTTACCCTTATATTGAAGTGGTATTCGAAATCAAAGACAAAAATCATTACCACGTTCCGATAACATTGTCTGCTTATGGCTATTCTACGTACAGAGGTAGCTGATTGAGCTTGATGAATTGAGAGCGCAATTTTTTACGCAATAATTCATTAAAAAAAGCAAATGTTGAATTATAATCAACGTTTGCTTTTTTATCATTTTTATCAGAAATAAATTCTAACCAAGTCACCTCTTGATCTTCTTTAAAATTCGTGATCGTAATGTGAAAAATTTTACGTTTAGCTGTATCAATGTCTGATATCTTCGAGAATACTGATGACATTGATTTTTCAAGAGAATTTACAGACTTTCCTTCTTCCAGATAAACCCCTTCTCCTTCCGGAACCATTAAAACCTGACCTTTCTGAATCTGTGCCAATTGGTTCTTGCTTCAGGCTCAAATGTGACATTTCCGGCAAAGAACTCATTGTTTTTATTTTTTCTGATAAATGCGCTTAGAAAGCATATCTGGTAAAACAATAAATTGCTAAACAATACTTCCTTATCGGGGTAGCACACCACTCACACTATTTTTTCAAAAAGAGATGAAATCCACCGTGGAGATTTTTTAAAATATGCTTGGTTTCGTCGTACTTTATAAAAAACCAAATATTTAAATAATAGTATTACTATCAATAAAATACAAAAGACTATCTTTGGCGTATATTTTGCTATAATAAAAGTAGTAATATACAACAATGGAATTTCAGTTAAAATTTAAAGTCAACGATCATCTTTTTCTTAGAGATCCGGAAAATAGTGAAATCGGAAAAACAATAGTCAAAGACTCCATAGAGCTTATTTATGAGATGGGTTTTGAGAGTTTTACTTTTAAAAAACTGGCTCAGAGGATCAACTCTACCGAAGCCACAGTTTACAGGTATTTTTCTTCAAAGCACAAATTGCTTACGTACATTCTCAATTGGTATTGGTCATACATTGAGTTTATTTCTAAACAGAGATTGCAGGAAATCAAAGATCCAATGCAAAAAATGGAAAAGATCCTGGAAATCATCACGCACAATGACGAAACAGATGATACGATAGAAGATTATAACCTTGCAAAACTTCACAACATTGTCATTGCAGAAAGCAGCAAATCTTACCTTGTAAAAGAAGTGGATGAGATCAATAAAGAGATGGTTTTCAGTCCGCTCAAAAGTCTTTGTAATTTTTTTGGCGAAGTGATTTCTGAAGCCAAGCCCGATTTCTTATATCCCAAATCTTTTGCAAGTACACTTTTGGAAACCGCTCACGATCAACAGTTTTTCAGTGAGCACCTTCCGAAACTTACGGATAATCACATCAATAAAATCGAACATCAAAAATATGTCCTCGAGTATCTGCGCTTCATCACCTTCAATCTTATAAAATCATAAATACCCATGGAAACTTCTCCTAAACAGCACGGCTACAATCTTTTCAAATACGTCACAAAAGAAAAGAAGGACGTTACCAATATTTATTTTTACGCCATTCTCAATGGTTTGGTACAGCTCAGTGTTCCACTTGGGATCCAATCTATCGTCAGTTTTGTGATGGGAGCCACGATGGCGACTTCCATCTATATCCTGATCGCTTTTGTTGTTTTGGGAACTTGGCTGGTTGGTTATTTCAGATTAAAAGTAATGCAGATCATTGAAAAAATACAGCAGAAAATTTTTGTCGAGTTCTCTCTTGCTTTTGCTGATAAACTGCCAAAAGTAAATCTGTCAGCCACCAGAAAATATTATCTTCCTGAATTGGTTAACCGTTTTTTTGACACGCAGAATCTGCAGAAAGGCATTTCAAAAATTTTACTGGAAATCCCAACGGCTTTGATCCAGATTCTATTCGGAATTCTGCTTCTCTCTTTTTATCACCCTTGGTTTTTGGTTTTCGGAGCTCTGGTTGTCATCTGTGTTGTCTTTATTTTCAGATTTACAATGGAAAGCGGAATCAAATCAAGTATTGCGGAAAGCGACAAAAAGTACGAGGTTGCATCCTGGCTGGAGGACATTGCGGCATCCATCAAGACTTTTAAGCTGAATTCAAAAACAGAAATTCATCTGAAAGGTACAGATGAAAGGGTTGTGGATTATCTGGATGACAGGACTTCACATTTCAGGGTTCTCGTGGTTCAGTACAAAACCATTATTGCTTTCAAAGTCATCATTACGTTGGTGATGCTTGTCATTGGAACCTATCTTTTGGTCACCCAGCAGCTGAACATCGGTGCATTTATCGCAACAGAAATTGTTGTATTAAGCATAATGACAGCGGTAGAAAAACTGATTATCAGTCTGGAAAGTTATTACGATGTGATCGCAGCTTTGGCAAAACTGAACAAAGTGACCGACTTGCCCGAAGAAAATATAGGCACCATCACTTTTGACGAACAAAATACGGGTTTCAGCATAGAATTTAAAGAAGTCAGTTTTGCGTTTAATGATTTTCAGAAAATTTTGGAGCACGTGAATTTCAAAATTTCCGAGAATACAATCAACGTGATCTCCGGAAAACTGGGCACAGGAAAATCGTTGCTTCTCAATATGTTGACTGGATTTTATGAGCCAACTGCAGGGAGTATTTTGTTTGATAAAATCCCACTAAAAAACATAGACAAAACAGCCTTAAGGAATGAAATCGGGATGTATCTTGAAGATATGACCATCATCAAAGGAACTGTTTTGGACAACATCATTCTCGGTCATCACCACACCACTGCGGAACAAATTCTTGATATATCGGATGAAATGGGAATTGACAGTTTCTCAAGCCAATTCAGCAACGGATTCTTTACCCAAATCAGCGAAACCGATACGGAAATGTCGTATAGCTCTAAAAAGAAAATTCTTTTACTGAGAGCTTTGGTTGGCGGCAAAAGATTATTGATTCTGGAAGATCCATTGGATGGCATGAATGACGAATTCAAAACAAAAATGACCAATTACCTGTTAAAAATCAAAGAAACTACAACCATCATCATCGTTTCAGAAGATCAAATGCTTACCAGTAATGCGGATCAGCATCTTCACATTGAAGACGGAATGGTTAAAAACTTATTCAATAAAATTTAAGAAAATGGAACTGCAATCAGTTAATAAAGTATACCATATCCACAAAAAATCAAGGGTAAAAAGATGGTTCCTGTTCATCTTTCTGGGAGGAATTATCGTTTTGTTTTTACCGTGGACACAGAACATCAAGGTCATTGGAAATGTGAGTACACTGTACCAGGACCAGCGCCCGCAACAGCTTAATTCCCCAATTCCGGGAAGGATCATCAAGTGGTACGTCAAAAACGGAGATGATGTAAAAAAAGGCGATACGCTGCTCCAACTTTCAGAAGTGAAGGACGATTATCTGGATCCGCTCTTGGTGAAAAGAACAGAACAACAGGTCGATGCAAAGAAAGGTCTGCAAAAATATTACGAAGCCAAAGTTGGAACAACCAATAATCAGATGCAGGCTTTAAACTCTGGCAGAGAATTAAAACTGAGTCAGCTCCGGGTGAAGATCAGCCAGCTCAATCATAAGATGACTGGTGAAGAAGCCGAACTTGCAGCGGCTAATAATGAACTCAGAATGACTGCAGACCAATACGAAAGGCAGAAAAAAATGTATGACGAAGGTCTGGTTTCTCTCACGCAATTCCAGCAGAGAAGCGTTTCTTATCAAAATGCATTGGCAAAGAAAACCGCCACAGAAAATAAGCTGGCGCAAACCAGACAGGAAATCATGAATGTAAACATCGAACAAAATGCCACCATCCAGGATTATAACGAAAAACTGAGCAAGACCGAGGGAGACCGTTTCCAGAGTATGGGACAGATAGAAGGCAGCGGCGGTGATATTGCCAAGCTTGAAAATCAGGTCGCCAATTACAAAGCTAGACAAGGCTTGTATTTTGTGATCGCTTCTCAGGATGGTCAAGTGGTTCAGATCAACAAGGCAGGAATCGGGGAAATCCTGAAAGATGGCGAAAGCATTGGCGTGATCGTCCCAGAAAAAGTGGACTATGCGGTGGAAGTCTTTATCAAACCAGTCGATCTGCCACTGGTGAAAGAAGGACAACGTGTGATGTGTATCTTTGACGGGTTTCCTGCCATTGTCTTCTCAGGCTGGCCCAATTCCAGTTACGGAACGTTTGCAGGAAAAGTCATTGCAATAGAAAATAACATCAGTACAAACGGGATGTTCAAAGCATTGGTGATTCAGGATAAGAACGAAAAACAATGGCCTCCAAAAATCAAAATGGGTACGGGCGTTCAGGGTATTGCTATTTTGAATGATGTGCCGATCTGGTACGAATTGTGGCGAAACATCAACGGATTCCCGCCAGATTACTACGAAGTGAAAACCACAGAAAAATCTTCAGGAAATGAAAAAGATAAAAAATAGATTTGCGGTGATTTGTATGCTGCTTTGTCTACAGTTTTCTTATGCGCAGGATTCTCTCAAACTCTCGCATCAGGAATTTCTCAACATTGTGAAGAATTACCATCCGTTGGCATTCAAATATCAGCTTCAGAATCAAATTGCTAAGGCCGAAATTACCCAAGCAAGAGGCAACTTCGATCCGGTCATCGCTGGAAAATTAGGCGAGAAAAATATTGACGGAACAAATTATTACCAACAGAAAAACATAGAACTCGGCATTCCCACCTGGTATGGGATTGATATGACCGCAAGTTACAATGATCTTGCTGGAGAAAAACTCAACAACAGTGATACAAAAGGAGGTCTCTATCAATTCGGGATTACCATTCCGTTAGCCAAAAATCTGCTGTACGACAAAAGAAGGGCCATGCTAGATCAGGCAAAATTTGGTTTGAAGATGACGCAAGCCGAGCAAACGGTGCTCAGTAATGAGCTTCTTCTGGATGCAGAAAATACTTTTTGGGAATGGGTGAAAAATTACGAGATCTACAAATTGCAGAAATCTGCCGTCAAAATCAACAGAAAACGACTGAACCTTACCAAAAGAACATATGAATTGGGAGAAAGACCAGCTATTGATACGGTAGAGGTTGTATCTCAATTACAAAATTTTGAACTTCAGGAACGTGATGCCTATCTTACTTTTGTGAAAAGTACGCAGGATTTGCAGATGTTTCTTTGGAAAGACAACCAGGCACTGTTTGAAATCTCGAAGCTGATCGTTCCGTCAGCTGATCTGGACGAACATTCCGGATACACGGATTATGAATTTTTGGTTCAGACTATATCCTCAAGGCAGCTGGAAAATCACGCTTCTGTGGCATACTATTCTGAGAAACAGAATATTCTCGAAAGTGAGCGCCGACTGAAATGGCAGCGTTTTCTTCCCAAGCTGGATTTCACGTACAATTTTTTTACAAAGGAAAATTACAAGCCGGACTATCTGCCTCTTTTTGATCATAATTTCCAATATGGTTTGAAACTAGAAATTCCTATTTTCCTAAGACAGGCAAGGGCAGATTACGACATTGCAAAACTTAAAATCTCCCAAAACCAACAGGATTTTCAGTTTAAATCCCGCGAAATCAGCACTAAAATTGAAACCTATAAAAATGAGGTCAGCAATTATTTCACCCAAATCGAAATCTCAACCAAGAATCTGAACAATTATCAGCGTCTTTTGAATGCAGAAGAAACAAGATTCGGCAACGGGGAAAGTTCTTTGTTTTTAATTAATTCCAGAGAAAATAAATTACTGGAAGCCAAGGAAAAAAACTTTGAACTTAAAACTAAGTTCCTGAAAAGCTACAACAAGCTGAAGTGGCTCAATGAGAATTTTTTGAGGTAAAATTTACGGTTTTGCGTATTTCAGTCTTGTTATCAGTTGGGTATTGTGATAGCCATCTAGAGAAGAGCCGGCAATGGTTCCTGCCTTCTCAATATTAAGAACGCCATCTTCTTCCCAGATTTCTGTGGGGAAATACAAATCCACAATTTCACCAATAAGCAGATCGGTACCGTTACTTTTGATAGGGATCATTTCCTTTAACATTAAGCCCATTTGTATCTGCGATTCTTGAACGAAAGGCGCTGCAAAATTATTTTTATATACGATGCCCAATCTGGCAGCATCAAATTCTGATTGGTCTCTGTCATATCTTGCCGATGTCTGATGTGCTTTTTCAAAAATCGTGGCATTCACATGATTAATGGTATAATAGCCCATTTGCTGTATATTCTCGATCGTGTGTCTTTCAACAGAATTAGGACGAGAAATAAATCCCAATAAAGCAGGATCTGCTCCAACGTGCATCACAGAATTAAAGATCGCAAGATTCGTTTGTCCTTCCGGGTTGGTGGTTCCAATTAAATTAAGGCTTTTAAAGCCACTCAGAGAATTGATCAATGCAATTCTTTTTCTTTTTTCTATATCGGCAATTTGCTGATTGGTAAAATGAGTAAACATTAATTTTAAGATTTTAATTTTATAACTAAAACTTCTTTTGAGATATTGTTTTAGAAACTTATACTTACAAGACTAAAAATATGAAAACCTGAACTTTTAATACAACCTTCTTTTTTTTAACATTTGAAAAGTAATATTCCCAAAAATAAACAATGCTGTGCAGCCGGCGGCGGCGTAAACCGTTTGGCTGGAATGTTGATTGGCCACCGCAATAGCAATGGACGCCCAAACAGCAACCAAAGCAAATGCAGTCATATTAAATTTCCAAAGCATATACAAATGGATAATGGCAGCCACGATCAACATCAGAACAGTCCAGGTAGGCTCTGAAATTCCAAATCCTGACCATTGTATCTTCTTCAGATATGCTGCTACATCTGCAATTAGAGCTACAGAAATCCAACCCGAATATAGGTGAAAGGGCAAGCGAAGAAACACATTTGTTTTGAAGTCCGGCGCTTGCATTTGATATTGATTTTTCTGTATAATTTTCAGCAAGGAAAAAAACAAAAGAGCCATAATGGGGATGGTGAGAAAAGTATATTCATAAAGCCAGGCAAACACCCATAAGCAATTTGCAATGCAGGAAATGACAAACCACCATCCTACATTTAAAATTGTTTTTTCTTTGGCATCTGTATCTTTTGTAAATGGACCATAATAAATTGCAAAACCAAGAAGCCCCAAATAAATAAGTCCCCAGATAGAAAATGCATAGCCAGCAGGTGTAAATAGATTTTGGAACTTTGCGGACATAGTTGCCATCGTTTCTTCATTAAAAATCCCGGTATTGGACAGGTAATTAATGACCATTGTTGCAAGTAAAGCAAGCATATTTAAAATTTGAAACAACTTTTTCATGATTTAATTTTTACTAAAGAGGCTCTTCATTATTTAATTTTCGATTAAAGTAACCAATTGCTCATCCAGCGGTGCAACACTCGATTCAAAATAGCGGAGAAGATCGCCATTTTCACTGATGAGATATTTATTAAAATTCCACTCCGGAGCTTGGTCATTCCATCCATTCATATTTTTGTCTGTTAACCATTTGAAAACCAACTGCTGATCTTCATTTTTAATCACTCCTGCTTTCTTAGCAATTGGAAATGTAACGCCGTAATTGACTTTGCAGAATTCCGAAATTTCCTCATCACTGCCATTCTCCTGATTTGCAAAGTCATTTGCAGGGAAAGCGATGATCACTAGCTTGTCTTTATATCTTTCACTAAGTTTTTCCAAATCTGCATACTGATTGGTGAAACCACATTTGGAAGCCGTATTAACAATAAGTACTTTTTTGCCTCTTAGGCTTAAAAAGTCAAGTTGTTCTCCGTTGTTCAATGTAGCTGACAGTTTGTAAAAGGAGGTTTTCATAGTTCGATTGATTGTTTGATTGGTAGAACCTGGATTTTTACCATCACAGGAACATACACTTAGCATCAAAATGATAATAAGGGCATGAGTAAAAATTAATTTTATAGTCATCATAGGTAAATGTCCGAAAAAATCTTGTAAAAAACTACATTATTCTTGTCATTTTGGTTCGCAATTCTACATCTGTTTTTGCTCTGCACGATTTACTCCTCAAAACAAGCAAATCTATTGAAATAAGTCCTCTTATTTGATTACCATATTTTAGATCTGTAATTAGCTTCACAATCTTTTAAAAAGGTAAAATACTTTAGCATCCGATACAAAAATTTGAAAATCCGCAGTTTAAACAAGAAAGAATTCTATTTGTAATCTCATCCTTTCAAAAGATGTTTAAAGCAACTTATCGAAGTGGATAGGAAGATCATAAATCCTTTTGCCCGTCGCATGAAAAATAGCATTGGTAATGGCTGGCGGCATTCCTACACCTCCAATCTCTCCTACGCCTTCCACTCCAAGATCGTTCACAAACTGTATAAAATAAAGGATCTTTGCTCGTCAAATGTTCGTCAAATAAATAAAAAAGCTTTTACAAATGAATGTAAAAGCTTGATTATCAACGTGGTCCCACCTGGGCTCGAACTTTTTTCATTTTTGCCAGTATTTATGGGATTTAAAGCTTATGTAAATTATGAAGGGGGGAATTTTAGGGAAGATTTACTACAATGCATTCATTATTTATAATATCATTTTCAATTTTTTTGTATTTAGTATTTACAACCCTACCATCATTATATTTCACGGTTAACCACTCATTTCTTCCATATTTTTTGTACGTAGTTGCGGGTAAATTTTTTAACGAATTTTGTGAAATAAAACTTCTTGCGTTATTTATTATTGTGTTAATACCACCAGCATCAATGATATGATTTTTAGCAGATGTTAATTCTGTATCTTTAGTAATTTGTAGTATTTCTCTTGCAACTCTCAAAGCCCTGTCATTATTTCTTTGATTTATGTAAATATTCAATTCAAGATTCTTTATTACAAGAAAATTAACGGATGAATCATCTTTACTTGCACTATTAAAATTGTTAATGATTTCAACATATTTTAATGCATCGGAGTGTAATTTTTTCTCGCCTAAAAAATAAATTAAGCTAGCTGATATTGCAAAATCAAAATTTTCTAGTTTTGTTGGATTTCTTTCTTCAAGTAAATTTAAATAGGATATCGAATATTCAGTTGATTTTCGTAAATCAAAAGCATAAGCAATTATTTGTAATGATTGAAATTTTAACTCATTATCTAACTCAAAACCATATTTATTTTCATATAAATTTATTAGTATATCTACTGCGGTACTCCAATCGGACGTATCGTTAAGATAGTTAACAACTGTTTCATATATATTTTTCGCAATTGAACCTTTGCCAATTTGAGCACTAAATGGTAATATTTGCTCAAATAAATCTTCGTTTACTTTAAATGCTAAGATTAATAAATCTTTAAAATCTATTTTACTAAAATTCAATGGTCTTTCAGGGTCAGTATCTTCTAATTCAATCTTATTTTCGAACAATTGTTTTACTAATCTTGTAAGTAAATGTTCTTTTTCCTCTCTATCATCAACAAGTTTTATTAAAGAAAGTAGTATTTGAGGTCTAGCATTATTATTAAATTCTAATGCTTTGTAATAATGCATTTTAGCATCCTCGGAATTATCATTAAAATTATTAATCAATCCAAGATTATAATGAGCAACTGAAACAACCTCATCTGTGAATTCTTTTTTATGTCTAATTTTCTCTGGAAATTCTTCCGATAGAAGGCTTTCAAAAATTGTTTGTGCCTTATCTCTATTTTCTTGATTATCAGAACTTAATGAAAAACTACCATAATTTAGAAGTGCTCTCACATAGGTTTCATCTTCTTTCTTACCATCTATGACTATTTTCAAGCAATCTAAACTTTCGTCAATTAAATTTCTGTAATATAAAACGATGCCTTTTATGTGATGTAAATTATAATATATTTTACTCGATTCATTAACATCAAATACAGCTTTGTCCAGTAAAGTAGATGATTTTAAGTACTGACCAATTCGATATGCGGCAATACCCATGTAATAATGATAAAGTGAACTAACTTCCTCATCAAATGTATTTTCTTCTAAATATTTTTCGAAGTAGAATAGAGTTTCTTGAAAATTATCATGTTCAAAATAATCAAGAGCTGTTTTAATTAAACCTTTTTCTTTTTCCTCTAAAGACCTAATCCAATTGAGATTTAATGCTTCATCAATAATTTGATTTTTTATCTTTACATCTTTTGATTCATAATTTATTATTCCAGAAAGATATAGCTTACTTTTTAGTTCATCTGAAATTTTCTCTCCATTCTTGTATTTGATTTGAACAATCGAGTCTCTCAGTTGTTTGTTGTTTGAAACAATTTCTCTTATATTATCTATTGGTGCTTTATCGTAAGACTTGAGATATAATTTATCTACGATTTCATCAATAAGTTTTTCATCACACTCTTTTTCTTTTACAATTTCTTCAATTTCTGCACAAACATCCCATGTTAATCTAGGATTTCCATTTGTCCAATAAAATATTCGATCAACAGAATTTTCATCTAATACTAATTCTGATATTTTTATAAAGTTTAAAAATTCTTCTCTGGTGAAATCATTCAAATATATTTTTTGACCTATATTAAAAGGTGATACTTTTGGATCTTTGATAATCTCATTAGGCTCAACAACTCCAGAAAGTAAATATGTTAGTCTATTGAAAGCTTTATTATTTACTCTAGCGGCAAAATACATACTTCTAATCTGTGAAAAAATCTGATCAGAGTAATCAGTTTTTGTCAGCGCATCAATTTCATCAAGAATAATGACTAACTTTCCCTCTATAAAGTCTAGTAGAATTTTTAATTCATTTGTATGCTGCTTATGAGGTGGTAATTCTTGACTTTCTTTTCTCAACGAGTAGATTTTTTTTGAAGCCTCTAAAAATTTTTCGGGAAACGAATCAATTGCAGTATCTATTATGTTTTCAAAACAACTTCTTGCAGTATCGAATACATTTGATAAATCAACATATACGAATGCGTCATTTTCACCCTCTAAATTCGCTTTTGCATTTAACAAAAGATTTGTTTTACCCATCTGTCTCGAAACCAGAACATATCCTGGTCTACCCATTTCAGAAATAATATTAATTAGTTGCTTGTCTGCACTTCTTTGAACATATAATTCATTTGGAATTATTGTATATGGTTTTAAGATCTTATCCATACTATTTAAATTCTCTTTCTGTTTCTCCTAAAATATAAGTTAATGTCTCCTCATCAAACTTATCTACACTTATTACACTCCTTATGAATTTTTTTACAAATCTTGGAGATCCTTTTGCTCTCTTTACCAAGTCAAGAACAACATCACGATTAATATTTAAATTTAGTTCCTTTAATATTAATTCAAGTAATGAATTAATTTCGGTTTCATTCCAATAGTCCAATTCTAAAAAAGTAAATTGTTGATATACTTTTTGTTGGAAGGAGGTAATATACTTAGTAGGATTGTCAATACAAGAAAGCACAAATTTAACTTTACTCAAGCCTCGCTTAAAATTCTTTGATATTAAAAGTGAAAATAATTTTTCCGCAAATTCCTTTTGGTCAGCAACACTACTAATAGGAATTTCCTCAATAAATATAACTATATCTTTATCAAAAAAATTCTCTTCTAGTAAGGTGAGAATTTTCTTACTACACTCATTAAAATTTGCTGGTTTCTCAATTATTTTACTGCCAACCCTATCAGCGATCTCATATAAGATTTCATCAAAAAGGATTTCTATTGACTGCCCAATACATGGACTTAAATCAATCTGAATATATTCTTTTTTATTATTGATTAGATTTCTTGCAATCAAATTAGACTTTCCACAACCACTTGGTCCATGGATCCAAACTCCGAATTGATTCAAAACTCCAATAAAATCATTATCTCTGTTTCTTTCAATATAAAATTTCTCTTTATCGTGATCATAAAAGTCAAAAAGGACATTACTTATATCTTCTTGACAAATATCTAATTTTTCAGCAAAAGGCAAAATATTTAATTCCTTAAATGCTGTTTCTGACATAAATAAGCTCGAGCATAGGTTTAGTGCTGATGATATTGCTTTCCTTTGATTTTGATGTTTATCTTTTCCTTTTTCTCCATCTGCAAAATCACAAATTCCTTTTACTAAAATACAGTCGGTTTTAGATGATGAACAAGCAGAGTAAACTCCCGCTCCTTCCATTTCGCCACCTTTTGAATCAGGATAAGTACCTTTCAACATTTCTCGATATTCCAAATTATCGACAAGTATCTCACCCGACATTACTCTAGTAAATATGATCTCCGAATTTTTAGAATCTGATAATTGATAATTCCAGTCCTGTATGTTTTTGAAACGATTTAATAAAAGTTGGCTTGACGGAATTTCTATGCCTCTTTGAATTGTATCAGATTCACCTATCCTTTGAGATTCATATGGTAATACTGATTCTGCAACAAGAACGTCTCCAATATTTTGTTTGTTCTTGTCAATTCCAAATGCTATTCCTACCATGATCAACGCTTTAGATTTAAAAAGCTCTAATGATTGTTTAACTGTGAGAATTGAACTCGAAGGAGAGACCGATCCCATCGAACATTGTACGTGAACTACTTTGTATTTGCCGAAAATACCGAAATAATATGTTAAATTACCTACGTGACACTTGATTATACTATTATACTTTGGTAAAGGAGCTAATTTTTCATGAGTAAAGAGAGTTTCCAATTCGGTTGCTGTAACTAATAATAGTAAATTATCATCTACCAAATATTCTATATTTTTAAAATCTAATTCTAGATATTCGACTTTGCTCATTTGAAAAATCATTGTTTGCTGAAGGAAATTGTTTTTTACAAACTTAATGCTAATTTTTCAATTATGAACTTAATCCTTTAACAAAAAAAGAAGCTATTATAGCTTCTCATTCGGATTTCATTTTTTTTTAAATCCGCATAAATTTGTTAATTAAATTATTTATATAATTCAGAATATTTCATGTCGAAATCCAAACCTATTCTTGAACCAGATTCTTTGTATGCTTCTTCAGCCGATAAGTTTCTAAATCCGGGCTGAATCAAAATAATTTTATTTTCATAAAAATTAAATTTAAATTCGAAGAAAGATTTTCCTTGAATTTTAAACTTCGTTGATAAGTAGAAGCTGTCTTTTATTATAGTGAAAGAGATATTCTCGGGCTGAAAATAATCAAGTTTTAAATTATCTTGAACAGACTGTAATGTTTCAGGAATTGTCGTAACCGATTTCAGAAATTTGCTCATTATTTTTTTATTGTTAATTGTATCGATAATATCCATTATGCATCCACTACGACCACTTACAGTATAATTATTTATCTGTAATTTTATATTTGGAAGAAGGTCGTTTTCAAAGAATCCTTTTTGGGTTTGTTCAAATTCTAAATGTGGCATATTGAAGTCAGAAATTAGATACAATGTAGTTAATACCTTAAAAGGTTCAAAATCGGTTGCTTTTATATTACCGATCGGGTTTTGCGATTTCGCAAAGATATTATTACTATTCGCCCAGCTGTTTTTAACCATATTTTTTTTAGTTTTATTTGAATCTGATAAGTTTATATTATTCATTTTTTTTAATTGATTTTTAGTGCTTGTATTTAGTTGTTTGTTTTTTGATGCAGATAACGTGTTCAAAAATTCTGCGCAACTTCATATAGTTCACTTAATGGTTTTACCTCTTAGTATAACTTTTTAGAGTTGTATTAATCTTATATACTATCCGACAAGAGAGAACCACCAGTCAACTCGCTAATTTTTTTGTGCAGTTTCCTGCTAAATGTCAGTTTTACATAATCGTTGTTTTTTTTGTATTCGTTGAAGAGTTGTTCACATTTCGTCAGGTAGCTTCGCTTAATATTCGTGTTAAGGAGTGGAGCTGCAAAATCAATAAATCTACTAATGCTACTAACTCCACGAACGCCAAAACTTTTCAAACCAAGATACTTGAGGTATTTGTCAAAGTTTTTCACAGACTTTCCTCTCATCTGAGATTCAATCAATCCTTTATCAATTTCAGGAGAAATCGTGTTGACAAAAGAAATTTGACTTAACAAACCATAAACTTCCGCACCGACCTCGGCAAAATTATCTCTGAGAAGACTTAATGAGTTTAGCTTGTTGGTAAAACCCCTTCGATTGAACTGAGACATAGACCTAACTCTCAATTCAAATCTGACGAAGCTATGTCTCCGGGAAATTTTCTTTATCATCTTTTTCTTTGATATTTTGTTACGTCCTCTGAAAACTTCATTTTGCTGAGATGCTCTACTAAGCTTATTGTAAATCGACAATTCATATTTTTTGTTTCGGAAGGTTACTGCAGAATTCACGACTCTTATAGTTTCAGAAGTTCCATTCATCTGCGAAATGCTACTTAGAATTGAACTCATTGTAATGTTAAATCTCAAGTTGACACCCAACTCAATCTGTGTTATCTTAGCTTTCCAGAATATATTTCTGGGAATTTCGAATTCGTCTGCGTATAGATTTATAATTTCAATAAAATCCAAATAATTCAAATCTTTGAAAGCACTTTCTTTTTTGTATGAAATGAAGTCCTTCCGAATGTTTTGATGAATCGTCAATCTGCCACCACTCTTGCCTTCCTTCACTGCATAACAAATGAATAGATTTTTGTAATTTTTATAATTTTCCTTTTCCAATGATTTAATTAATACAGTCACTTTCGGTGCTTCTTGAAAATCTTCCGGTGTCAATTCTGACATAAAACTCATTTGATTATAATCAGCAATGTAATATTGAGTACCTTTCTTCTTGAACCTCTTGGTAAATATCCTTCCAAGGACTGCCTCTGAAATAATTATATTTTCCAAATAAAATTTGATTCTATCGACCATTTTACTTTTTTAAAAATTTCTGCAATTCACTTACATTAATATACACTTTACCATTCTTAGTCGGCTGATTTGTCTTTAAACCTTTTTTGCGGTATCTGTCAATTGTTGACCTACTGATCCCGTACTTTTCCTCCACTTCCTTTACAGTGAGGATTTCTTTGTTTTCCACCAATACTTTTTCAAGTTTTATGATTCTGTTTTTTAGTTTGTGGCATTCATTAACTAGATAGTGCCTACTTTTATATTTCATATTTTGATTGTTTAATATATACTTATAGCACTACAGAATTTTTTTAATGTTGAATTAAATGTTAAATTTTATAAAGCATTGATTATCAATACAAAAAAAATACAGCTTGTAGCTGTATTTAATGTTCATAAATTTATTACGGTCATAAAAGACAAAAAAATATTGAGTTCTTGTTGTCCTCTTGTTTTCGCTTGGATTTTTTCCTCAAAAATCTCTTACGATTATTTGTAGGAAGCTTTGATTATTTTTTGTTTTTACTTGTTTAAAATTTTTTGGTAATTACTACAATTGTCAATGCCTCTATATCAATTTCCAAAAACCTTAACCATATAATATCCAGCTTTTAATTCCGGAACTTCTTTAGTTGGTTTATCTACTATGCTGATAGAAGACCTACCATTGTAATAAAAGGAAAAATACGGAGCAGCACTCTTTTTGGGTTTGTATCCGTAGACAACAAGATCAGCCTTCATTTTCTTTAACACTTCCCAATCATTGCTGTAAAAATTAGTTGAACTCATTTTGAAGTTATAGATTGTTGAAATATTAATTTCTCTTTCAACAATTTGCTTCTTATCTTTTTCTGAGAAAATGAATTTATATTTTTGAATTATATTCTTTTTGTCCTTAGAGTAGCTTTCTTCGGGTTCCATAACTTGCCATCCATATGAATGCAAAGTTGTGAGATCAGAAACAGAAGCACTCGATAGTCCAAATAGACCTTCCAAATCTTTAATTTGAGAATAAGCATTTGCGCAAAAGAATATTGCGGATGCAAATAGTATTTTTTTCATAGTTGTAAGACCACCGCCAGTTCCAAACGGCTTTAGTTTAAACATAGAAAAAGCGTGGAACTAAACCATATTAACTACCGAGGTACTGGTATACCCATACAGACTAATAGGATAGCCCACGCAAAGCGAGGGCGTATCACTATTTATTTCTGTCTGTATTAAAAATTACCAGTTTTCGGCAGAACAAATAAACAGCTTACGCTTTTATCGTTAAAAATTATTTTTCTTTCAGTCGTAAATTTACGAAATTATCCATAATGAACGCCATTCATAACATTTTTCAGATTTCCAAGATGAGAGTTAGTATACATCAATGTATTGGTAAGGTTCAAATGTCCTAATAATTTACTCACTAATGGTAAGGAAATATTGTTATTATTTACTAAGAATGAAGCAAAAGTATGTCTCCCAACGTGAAAGCTTACGCTTTTGTATATTTTGCATTCCTTAGCTATTTCTTTTAAAATCCGGTTTCCGACTTGATTCGTAACTTCTCTAAATATTTTTTGATTTTTATTTGAACTTAAATACGGTTTAATCAATTTTATTAACTGATTATTCAGAGGAATTTCAATTTGATGTTTCGTTTTCATCATCTTTTTTGAGATAACACCATTCTCTAAGTCTATATCTGCCACTTTTAGCGAATATAGGTCGGAGTACCTAAAACCTGAATAACACGATAAAAGAAACATATCTCTGACAGTATTTGTGATGTTATTTGAACTTTTGAAAGACTGAATCTTTACTACTTCGTCTTCGTCCAAAAATATAGTTTTATGTTTAGGAGATTTTACTGCAAATCCAGCATTATATGGATTATCTATTTTTGCTTTTTTGAATCGATTCATCTCATTGATAATACACCTTAGGCATTTATGGTGATTATACAAACCTCCATCGCCTATGTCAAGCTTTTTGAGAAAATTATCAAACTTTGTGATGAATGTAAGATCGATATCGGATACAAAAATTTTGGATTTGAATTTTTTCAAACGAATTCTTAAGGTCTCGTATTTGTAATAAGTATCATCGCAAAGGTCTGGACGTTTAATTTCTAAGATTTCATCAAAAACAGTGTAAAAATTATTGTTTTGATTTCCCTTTATAAAATTATCAATAACGGAAAATGAAAGAGGAACTCCGGCTAATATTGTCTGATTACATAGAGTTTCAATCTCAGAAATTCTTTTGTTAATTAGGGAATTTACAATTCCATAACCCTTCCCAATGGCAAGACCGCTTTTTTTATCCCAAAATTTATTCTCAACACTCTCTCCTAAAGAATATTTTTTCTTTTCAGAACTTATTATTATTTGAATGTAGATTGGAGAGAGACCATTTTTTAGAACTTTGTCAGTTCTCAAGATTGCTTTTACTGAAAAATTACTTTTCATTGAATTAATTATTTTAAAGTTACAATAGCCTTATAGCCACTAACAGTAAAATAATTTGCGAAGATAGATAAAATTTCCGAATTATAAAATTAAATATCTGATTATCAATTATTTACGTAAAAGTTAAAGAATGTTAATATATGTTAAATTTGAAATTAATTTTTAGTGATAAAATTATTAGGGGGAAAAAAGGGGGAATTTTTTTGAAGAAAGATGACGACAAATGAATAGCCTAACAATGAAAAAAGCCCCTAAAATAGAGGCTTTTGTAATTTCGGAAAAATTCTCATTCTTCACGAGCGTGGTCCCACCTGGGCTCGAACCAGGGACAACCTGATTATGAGTCAGGGACTCTAACCAGCTGAGCTATAGGACCGCATAAAATTGGTTAGATTTTGTGTGTGCAAAAATAGCAAAATTTCTTTATCTACAAAATATTTTAGGGTTTTTCTTGACACAATTCTATCAGTACACCATTCGTAGACTTGGGATGAAGGAAGACAACTAATTTGTTATCAGCACCTTGTTTGGGTTCTTCGGAGATGAAAATAAATCCTTCTTTTTTTAATCTTTCGATTTCGGTTTGGATACTTTCTACGCCAAAGGCTATATGGTGGATGCCTTCGCCTTTTTTATCTAGGAATTTGGCAATGGGACTTTCCGGATTGGTGGCTTCAAGAAGTTCTATTTTGCTTGCTCCAAGTTCGTAAAAAGAGGTGGTGACGCCTTCCCTTTCTACAGATTCTTGTTTGTAATTGGACTTACCCAAAAGTCGGGCAAATAAATGGTCTGAGTCTTCTAAAGATTTCACAGCGATGCCGAGGTGTTCTATTTTCATTTTTTATAATGTTGATTTCTGAAAGTAATGACCCGATCAAACTTTGGACAAAAATGGATTGGATGACAAAACCACTAGCCCCGATAGTAGTGGAAATCCTTTTTTGCGTGGACTTTCATAACTTTAGGATGAGCAAACGTGATGCAAAAAAGATTGCAACGGATAGCGGGATCCAGCTCCAAAAAAAAAAAAACTTTGCCAAAAAACTGTCATCAACAGAAATTTGACAAAGTGTATTTTGCTGTTTAGGAATTAAATCCTTCTATGATTTTTGCAAAATCTTCGATTTTCAGTGCTGCGCCACCGATCAATCCGCCGTCAACGTCTGGCTGAGAGAAGATCTCTTTGGCATTGTCTGGCTTCACACTTCCGCCATAAAGGATGGAAATCTCGTCTGCTACCTCTTTTCCGTATTGATCCGCAATCAGGCTTCTGATGTAGGCGTGAACCTCCTGCGCTTGCTCTGCTGTAGCCGTTTCGCCTGTACCGATGGCCCAGACTGGCTCGTAAGCAATGACTACTTTTTTGATTTCCTCAGCAGACAATGTGAATAGAGCTGTTTCGGTTTGATTTTTTACCACTTCGAAGTGTCTTCCTGCTTTTCTTTCTTCCAGTTTTTCGCCGTTGCAATAGATTGGCGTCAGGCCTTTGTCCAAAAGTGCTTTTACTTTTCTGTTGGCGTGGCTGTCTGTTTCTCCGTGGAAGGTTCTTCTCTCTGAGTGTGATACCAAACTTCCGTCTGCACCAACAGATGCCAACATATCTACGGAAATCTCGCCTGTATAAGCGCCGCTGGCGTATTCTGAAACGTCTTGGGCGTAAACACCTACTTCTCCATTTTTGAAGACTTCCTTAGCAGCAGCAAGATACAATGCTGGCGGTGCGATGAAAACCTCGCAGTTCGTCGTGTTATTTTTTTTGTATTCTAAAAGCTGAATCATCAATTCCTGCGCTTCAGCGTACGTTTTGTTCATTTTCCAGTTTCCTGCAACAATGTTTTTTCTCATTTTAAATTATTTTAAATTCCAAAGGTTTTTTAGAAGGATGTAAAATTTGTGCTCGTCATCACTTACTTTATTATCAGCTTTGATGAGTGATTTTGCGAACTGGATGAAGTCTTTTCTTTCCGTTTCTGTAGAGTCTTCTTCGTAGCATTTGGCATGGAACTCAAAATGCTCCTGCCACTGGTCTGAAGTAAGCTGAGCAATGGTCTCCAGCTCATCATCCAGATCCAAACGAAACGGGAATTCTTCCGCCATATATTCCTGAATTTTAAGGCCTTCTTGCGGTTTCATGATGCCATCCACGGCGGACAAAATCATCAATAAATGGTAACCGGCGATTGGTTTGTTTGATTTTCTCATTATATAAATTATTCTTTTTCTAGGTAATCTTTTGCACTTGATTTCTCTACTATTTTCCCTTTTTCCAAAATTAAAACAAAAGGATTGCTTCTTGCAATGGTTTTGATGGCGATCTCATCCATCATGTAATTCGGAATCTGTTTGTAGAAATCTGGCTGTGTGCTGATGCCATAAACTTTGGTTTTTTCTGTCAAAGCTTTGGTTTCTGTTTTTTTGACTAATTCTAAGTCGGCTTCTTTCGGTTGGTATGTAAAAACAAGAATGACTTTTGGTTCTTTCAGGATCTCGTCTGTGAAAGGATTTCCGTTGGCATCCTCTATTTTAAATTTTGAAATTTCGGATTCGTAGCCCTTCTTGGTAAGCTCGGAAGTTGTTTTTCCTTCCTCGATCTGCCAGTTGGTGTCTTTCCAATATTCTTTATTAATATATTCGTCCTGATCTACTTTTTTGACTTCTTTGGTTTTAGCGTTTTTTAATGAATAAAAAGTTTTGTATTCGGATGGGGCTTTGGCAATTTTTTCTTTCTCAGCCGCCAGATCTGTTCCAATGGCATAGGCCCGGAAATCGATCATGGGTTCGTGAAAAACGCCTCTAAACATAACGAATAACATGATTAAAATAAAAACAGACAACAATGGTAACTTCCCGTATCTCACCACTTTGTCTTCTTCTCTTTTGCTGTAAAGAACTGCTAAGATAATTAATAAAACCAAAAGCGTCATATCTTTCCAGAAGGATTGCCAAGGTGTAAATTTCAATGCATCTCCGAAACATCCGCAATCTGTCACCACATTGTAGTAGGCCGAATAGAAAGTTAAAAATCCGAAGAAAATACAAATAGCAATCAACGCATAAATGGCCTGCTTCAGTTTGATTTTCATTAACAACATAAAGCCTAAGATAAGCTCCAGTAGCACGACCATTATTGCAAATGCCAAAGCATATTTTTCCAAAAATGGCAAATCAAAAACGATGGGTGAAAAGTACTCTTCCAGCTTGAAAGAAAATCCCTTGAGATCTACCGCTTTCACAAATCCGGAAGCGATGAATATGACTGAGACGATGTAGCGTAATATGGTGCGCATAACTTTATAATAATGTTTGTAAAAATTTATTCTTTAATTATTTTCTTCAAATAGTAACCAGATTTTGTATTGGCTTTTATAATATAGATAGCACTTTTCAGTGTTTTTACATCAATTTTATTTTCAGTCACAGATGATTTTGACATGATGCGCCCATTGAGGTCAAAAATCTCAATTGACACTATTTTTTTCTTACTTTCCATCTTTATGAGATTTTTTACAGGATTTGGATATATTTTAAAATCTGCTTTTGGAAGTTCCACATCATCTGTTCCCAAACTTTGGAATAAAGATGAAAACTCATTGGTCTTAAGTGGCAAATTATAATCAAAAAAAATGTCTGCCTTGTTTTTGATTTGAGATCCCACTGTAAGATTTGGAAGGGTTTTAATTTTGAAAACAATATATCCATCGTTATGGGCATAATCAAAAGGAAGGTCTATATTCTCAAAAACGAACTCAATTACATTTCCTATGATTCTGGTTTTATAAGAATGGCTTGAAGTAATCGGGATGATACTACTTGCATCAAACATCGCAGTATTAATGAGGTCTTTTACAACAACCTGTTGCGCATTGGCTGTTCCTGTATTTTCAAAACGGATTTTATAAGTGACATATTTACCGATCAAATTCGGCGTTATCACATCGCCTTCCAAACAAACTTTGTCATTCGGGTCAAAAGAACCTACAACCGTTTGTACAAATGAAAAATGATTGTCATATTCTGTAAGATCTTCGGAGACAGGATTTACATTGGAAGTGTAAGTTAATTTTTCATTGACATTGACGGTTGGCGGCGCCAATGTTTTCAAAGTGATTATGATTGTTTTACTTTCAAACGGTTTCAGATTATTAAAATTCCATTTAAGATCTCCAGCAGTTGCAGTATTTGGAGAAACATCAGCAGCAACAAATTCTGATTTTAAAAGGTCAAAACCAAAATTGACATCTCCATTTAAAATTGTATTCCCTTTGTTTTTATAGATTAATCTGAAAGTTGTTGCGAACCCTGGACGAACTGAATTGACCGGAATAATCTTGACTTCGAGGTCATTCTTTGTACCGTTTGCAGAAATACAGAAATCCTGAGTTTGTGTATTGCTGTTACTATTAGCAAAAACAAACTGCTTATTGGCCGGAGACGCTATGAAATAATCAGGATTTTCGAATACTGGAGTGAGAGTGTAAGATCCCGTTTGAACATAATTTATATAGCTGCCATCAGAATTCCCGGCCATCATTCCCGCCGTTGTCCCATTATTGATAGAATATTTAATCGGAAAAAATGATAAACCGTTGATGTCGCATCCACTATTATTATCGATTCTTGCATTTCCCTTTATGGTATTGAAATCGCCTCCAGGGGTAAAGGAACAATAAGTATTGACTGCACATTGGTTATAATAATATGAGTTTACTAAACTCTGAACATAAGGCATCTCCCCTTCATCACAGCATATATATTTAATATTAGGATTACTGTCAAAATTTAAACTTTGATTTAACCCATTTTTAATAAACAAGCTAGTAAGTGAATTATTATAGCAAAGTATTGATTGAAGTTTAGTATTTTCTTGAGTATTCAAAGTTGATAACAAATTATGTGTACAACTTAAATTTTGAAGATTTTGCAGTCCCTGAAGCGTAAGTGCTGTTAAATTGTTTTGATTACAGTCTAAAGATTGAAGATTTATCAAACCGCTCAACACCAATGAACTTAATGGATTGACACTACAGTCAAGTGTTTTCAGATTTACTAAACCATGTAAATTAATTGAATTAATATTATTCCCCGCGCAAATAACCGTTTTTATTTTAGTTAATCCTTGCAAATTTAAAGAGGTTAGTAGATTTTGAATACAATTTAGGGTTTGAAGATTAGTCAGTAATTGCGTATTCAAATTAGTAAGTTTATTTGAACTACAATCCAAATGATCAATTTTATTTACTGGTGAAAAATCTATTGATTCAATTTTATTTCGTTTACAGATTAATGTAATAAGATTTGCTGAATTTCTAACGTCCATATCAACCAAAGAATTTTCACTGCAGTCGATATATCCAAGATTATTTGAGTTCTGTAAACTTATAGATGTTAAAGCATTATAATTACAAGAAACATACTTCAATGCAGGTAGATTTTTAAGATCCAAGGAAGTCAATCGATTAAAATTGGACATTAAATACTCTAACTTATTGAGACCTTGAACATGTAATGATGTCAAAGAATTGGAGTCACAATATATGTATTGAACATTGCTTAAACCTAGAACATTTAAAGAAGTCAATTTATTACTTGAACATACTAAAGTTTGAAGTTTTACTAAGCCCTGTAAGTCTAAAGAAGTTATCTTATTGGAACTACAATTCAAATTCTGGATATTACTAAAAGAAAGAATTCCTTCTAGCGATATTACATTTCTATCATTACAGTTTATATTTATTACATTTTGCGCTTCGGATAACTGCATCTCTCCATCACCATTTGTATCAAAATTAGAAACCAAATATTGTTTAAAATTGGCATCAGGAATATTGACTTTCTGAGCGCTCAATAATAGGCCGAAAAGAAAAAACAAAAGAAAATAGTTTTTTTTCATATCAGGTGAAGGTTATTAGTTTTAAGTTTTAGTTTTTAAATTTTATCAAACAAAAAACCGCATAATTCAGCATATCAAAATAATTGGCATCCAAACCTTCCGACACCAAAGTTGCTCCGTTATTATCTTCTATCTGCTTGGTTCTAAGTACTTTTTGGTAGATCAGATCCGTAATAGATGAAATTCTCATCTCGCGCCAGGCTTCGCCGTAGTCGTGGTTTTTGCGTTCCATCAACTCCTTAGCTTTCTGCGCGTAGAAGTTATAAAGCCTCATCGTTTCGTCAGGATTGGCGTTGATCTCATCCGAAAAACCTTTCTCTAACTGAATCAAACCTATGATCGAATAGTTGATGATCGCCACAAACTCATCTTCCTCACTTTCATCCACCATTTTGACATCGGTCATCTGCAAAGTACGGATCCTATTGACTTTGATGTAAATCTGATCGGTTATAGAACTGGGACGCAGCACGCGCCACGCGGTGCCGTAATCCTTCATTTTTTTCTGAAATAAGTCTCTGCAGATCGCGATAACGCTGTCGAATTGGGCGGATGTATTGGGCATAAATATGTCTATTGGCTCAAAGATACAAATTTTGTCAATAGTTGGAAGTTGACGGTCGTCAGTTTTTTGGTGCAGGAGAAATAATCCATCACTCACGATTACCAATTAATACGTTACAATTCATTACTAAATCACTATTTTTGTTCAATGCGTTTTTCTATGACTAATTCTGACAATTCCAAATTCTTTTCTATTAATTGCAATGGCAGATTGATTGATCTTTCCACGCCAATATTAATGGGAATACTGAATCTGACACCCGATTCTTTCTCTGACGGCGGCAAATTTAATAATGAAAATAATGCGCTGAAACAAGCTGAAAATTTGTTAAAAAATGGTGCAAGTATCATTGATATTGGCGCACAATCTACACGACCAAACGCAGAATACCTGACCGCCGACGAGGAAATCAGAAGAATTGGAAACGTGATCTCATCCATCAAAAAAGAGTTCCCGGAAAGTGTGATTTCGCTAGATACATTCTATGCAGATGTGGTGAAGTTTGGCTATAATCAAGGCATTGACATCGTGAATGATATTTCGGCAGGACAATTTGATTCAAATTTATTGGATGCAGTCGCAGAAACGGGTTTGCCTTATATTCTGATGCATATTAATCCAACGTATGAATCGATGCATGAGAAAATCAAATCTGACGACATCACCCTGTCTATCAATCGATTTTTCTCTGAAAAAACATCGGTATTAAAGAAAAAAGGTATCAAAGACATCATTCTGGATCCAGGTTTTGGCTTCGGAAAAACGGTAGAAGATCAATATAAAATGATCGACGAGTTTCAATATTTCAGCTTCGGAACATACCCGGTTTTAGCAGGCATATCAAAGAAGTCATTCATCTACAAACCTTTGGGAAAACAGGCTAATGAGGTGCAAAAGGAAACCTTGCAGCTGCATCTGAAATTAATCGAAAAAGGCGCCAAAATCATCCGTTTACACCATCCGGAAACTTTGAAACGCTGAGTATGAAAACAATATTGCGATACCTCAGAACGATCCTCAAGAAATCCTTTGATAATATCAGAAACGAACGCTTGAAAGAAAACCTCCTGCAAGCCGTCCCTTTCTGGATAGGTTCTATTATCACAGGCATCATTGCAGTTCTCTACGCTCAGATCTTTGCTATTGGGGAACACACTCTCAATAAAATTCTGGATTGGCACTTGTGGATGATCTTCATTATCGCTCCGGTAGGATTCGTGCTTTCCTGGTGGTTGGTAAAAAAATACGCACCTTATGCGAAAGGAAGTGGCATCCCGCAAGTGATGGCTGCGGTAGACTTTGCAAATCCAAAGGAAAATCATCTGATCTCCAGATTACTGAGCTTAAGAATTATCATTATCAAGATCTTATCCAGTTTTGTTTTGGTTTCCGGCGGCGGCGCCATCGGGCGGGAAGGCCCTACTATTCAGATTGCAGGATCTATTTTCCGGAAAGTCTATGAATTTCTACCGGAATGGTGGCCCAAGATCTCCAAAAAAAATATGATCCTGACCGGTGCAGCAGCTGGACTTTCTGCCGCATTCAACACCCCACTTGGCGGAATTGTTTTTGCGGTGGAAGAGTTATCGAAAACACACATTAATTATTTCAAAACAGCCCTGTTCACGGCCGTTATCATTGCCGGACTTACGGCGCAGTCTTTTGCCGGATCTTATCTGTATCTCGGCTACCCAAAAACAGGCGGAGTTACACTTTGGATTATGTTTCCTATTATTTTTGTTTCAGGAATTTCAGGAATCCTCAGCAGTCAGCTTTCCGTAGCAATGCTGAAAATCAACCGTCTGAAGAAAAAACTTAAAACCGACCTTTCCAATATTATTTTTCTGGTTATTTCCGCATTGATTGTAGCATCCATTGCTTATTTTATCAACAGAGATATTTTAGGTTCTGGGAAAGACATTATAGAGAGAGTGCTTTTCACGGATCACAAAACCGAGGCCTGGTATGTTCCGATCCTCAGAATGTTGGGACCAGCTTTGGCTTTCACCTCTGGCGGTGCGGGCGGCATCTTTGCACCGGCACTATCCACAGGAGCCACCATCGGGAGTGTCTTTGCGGGCGTGATGAATCTGACGGATAATGAAACCAATGTTCTGGTTCTCGCAGGAATGGTTGCTTTTCTCACAGGTATTACAAGGGCACCGTTTACTTCTGCTATTTTGGTTTTGGAGATGACAGACAGACATTCCTTAATATTTCATCTGATGCTGGCTGGGATGATGTCCTCCATATTTTCTGTTCTGGTCAGCCGACATTCCTTATACGAAGCATTAAAATTAAATTTCATTAATGACATCTCAAAAGACAAATAGATCATAATTATTTATTTTTTTTAAAATATAAATGTTAAAATCATAAAAATTTAACATTTGTTTAGTTTTTTTTTATAATTTTGAAATGAATCAAAAAAAATAAATTTCTATTATGAAAAAAATTCTATTTTCTTTAATTGCAGCGGCAGCCGTTTATTCGACCGATGTAATGAAAGCACAGACTGTCATTTTCGAAGACAGTTTTGAGAGCTACACAGACTTCGCAATTGCCAATGTAGGCAGCTGGACTCTTACTGATGTCGACTTAAAAACAACCTACGGTTTCCAGGGTGTGACATTCCCGAACACTCAGGTTGCAAAATCTTTCCAGGTTTTTAACTCGACCCTGACAACACCTCCTTTGGATCCAACCACGACTTCAGACTGGACTGCAAGAACAGGAGAGCGAGCTATGGTAAGCTTCGGCGCCGACACTGCTCCGTGGAGTAATGACTGGCTGATCTCACCTCAGGTACAGCTAATCGCCGGTTCCGGTGCATCATTAAGTTTCTGGGCCAAAGGATGCGACGCCACTTACGGTGCTGAAAAGTTCAAGGTGTTGGTTTCTACCACAGGAACTGCAGTTGCAAATTTTACAGCTATTTCAGCTCTTACAGTTACCCCTTCCGACGCAGCTTATCATGAGTACACTTATAACTTAAATGCTTATGCAGGACAGCAGGTGTACATTGCTATACAGTGTACATCGGACGATCAATTTGGTTTTGCGGTGGATGATTTCAAAATAGTAAGCACTACTCTTCCTACTACAGCACCTGGATGCGCAACTTTGACATCACCAGCTAACGCAGCAACCAACCTTGCTTATACTTCTCAAACATTATCCTGGACAGCTCCAACTGTAGGAGCAGCAGACTCTTATGATGTATATCTGGATAAAAACGCCAACCCTACAACACTAGTTGGTAATGTATCTGGTACAAGTTATACAGCAACTAATCTGGACGGATCGTCAACTTATTACTGGAAAGTAATTCCTAAAAATACCGTTGGCTCTGCTACAGGATGTACTGTATTTTCTTTCACAACTGCAGCACCTACCTATTGTACTGCCGGAGCAACTTCTACAAGTTTTGAGAAAATATCTAATGTGACATTTGCAAACATTAACAAAAGCTCCACTGCTACTACCGGTTACGAAGACTTCACCACAACCGTTGGAAACGTAACAGTTGGATCTACCTATACTTTCAATGCAACATTCACAGGTACTTCTTACACTACTGATCAGGTTCTGGTTTGGATTGACTTCAACAATGATAAAGATTTCAATGATGTAGGTGAGCAAGTATTGGTGACACCAACCAAAACCTCTCCTTGGACAGGATCTATTACGATTCCTGCAACTGCTACTATTGGATCTACCCGTATGAGAGTTAGACTTCACGATTCTTCTCTAGGTGGAAACATCACATCTTGTGGAACATCCAGTTATGGACAAGTTGAAGATTATACCTTAAACATTGGAACACTTGCTGTTTCTGAGGTTTCTAAAAATGGCATCAAAGCTTATCCAAATCCAGTCAAAGATATTTTTAATATCGAAGCTCAGGGTAAAATCAAATCCGTAAAAGTTTTTGACGTTACTGGTAAGCAATTATTAACGAAAGACATCAACGAAGCTAAATCTCAAATCGATTTCAGCAGATTTAATTCTGGCGTTTATGTCGTAACAACTACAATGGAAGATGGCTCTACAACTTCTACCAAAGTGATCAAAAAGTAATCTTTTTTAAAAATATTATAATCAAATTTCAATCCCGTCAATATTTGGCGGGATTTTTTTATGGTAAGTATTTGTAGTTTAGAAAAAAGTTGTACTTTTGCAACTCGAATTTTTAATTAATAAATTAACATTATGAACAATTACGAAACTGTTTTCATTTTAACTCCCGTTCTATCTGATGCTCAGGTGGAGGAAGCAGTGAAAAAATTTGAAGATCTATTGACTTCAAACAATTGCGAAATCGTTGCCAAAGAAAATTGGGGACTTAAGAAATTAGCTTATCCTATTCAATTGAAAAAGAATGGTTTTTACACACTAATCGAATTCAAAGGAGAAGGAACTGTAGTTGCAGATCTTGAAACTGCTTTCAAACGTGATGAGAGAGTGATCCGTTATTTAACCACTAAGTTAGATAAGCACGCTATCGATTACGCAGTAACAAGAAGAAGCAAAATAAAATCTGCTAAAGCTTAATTATTAACCTTTTAAAATTTTAAAATCATGGCAATAGATGATATGGCAAAACAAGCCTCTGCCGGAGGCGAATCTGAAGTAAAATTTCTTACTCCACTTGATATCAATACAAAAACTGATAAAAAGTACTGTAGATTCAAAAAATTTGGAATTAAGCACGTCGATTACAAAGATGCTGACTTCCTTTTACAATTCGTAAACGAACAAGGTAAGATCTTACCAAGAAGATACACAGGAACTTCTCTTAAATATCAAAGAAAAGTGTCTGCAGCTATCAAAAGAGCAAGACATCTTTCTTTGATGCCTTACGTAGCAGATCTTTTGAAATAAGACAAAACAAATAAAAGAAGTAGGCTTGCCTGCTTCTTTTGTTGCTGAATAAATCAATTAATTCTAACGATTTAGATAAGAGATAAAAGATAAGAGATAAAAGATTTTAAAGTCTTGATTCTTGGCTCTTTGTTCTTGGCTCTAAAACTAAAACGGACAACAACAATGGAAATTATCCTAAAACAAGACGTAGAGAACTTAGGACTAGAGTTCGATACAGTAAACGTAAAACCTGGTTACGCGCGTAACTTTTTACTACCTCAAGGTATTGCTTTATTAGCAACTCCGAAAAACAAAGCAGCCCTAGAAGCTACTTTGGAATCTAGAAAAGAAGAAGAAGCTAAATTGGTTGCTGCAGCTAACGCTGTTGTTGAGCAATTGAAGAAAACATCTATCACTATTCCTGCAAAAGTAGGTTCCGGAGACAGATTATTTGGTTCTATCAACAATGCAGATCTTGCTGCTGCTTTGGCAAAAGCAGGTGTTAGCGTTGATAAAAAATATATCAAAATCCCTGGAAACACGATCAAAAGAACTGGTACAGTAACTGCACTGATCAGACTTCACAGAACTGTGGAGTATAACTTCGATTTTGCTATCGTTTCTGACGCTCCGGTAGAAGCTCCTAAACCAGCTGCTCCAAAAGCTAAAGTTGTAGAAGAAACGCCTTCTGAAGAAGCTTAATTAAGTTTTCAACAAAGCATAAAAAAACCATTCTGAAATTTCAGAATGGTTTTTTTACTGTTAGCATCTTAAGATTTCCTCGCCTTCCAAGGGATCAATTCCAAAACTTGGGGAGAAAGATAAAAATTAATAATTTTGAAGGATGTTAAATGATGTCGAACTCCTTAAATTATTTTTACCGGAACTTCTCATTGAGTATTTTGAGATTGTAAAATTTGAAGAAGAAAACCAAATCCTGCACATCTATTTTGAAGAGAAAAATACTGCTCCGAAAGAGTTTTCTTCTCTGCTATTACAGTCAAAAGGTTTTGTTCCGGAAATAACCGTT